>MKGP02000092.1 GCA_001913845.2 Limnothrix sp. CACIAM 69d
GCTATTTCCAGGTTCCAGATGCGCTCCCTAACTCTCTCCGCCACCTGCTCAGCCTCAGCAGGCCCGCACCCGGGTAACAGCATCACCAGCTCTTCTCCACCGTACCGAGCTGCCAAGTCCTCCTGACGCCGTGCCGACTCTGCTAACGCCCTCGCAATGGCCTGAATGCAACGGTCGCCCTCGACATGACCATATTCATCGTTGAACCGTTTGAAATAGTCGATATCAAGCATCAACAACGCCAGCGGCTGATTGCTGCGAGCAACTCTATTCATTTCCTGTCGGAGGGTCTGATTAAAGTTCCGACGATTGGAGAGCCCAGTCAAAGGGTCTTGGAGCGATACACGTTCCAGCTCCAACTCCACAGCGAGGCTCCGATTGATTTCCCGCCTGAGAGCCGCGAAGAAAACCAAGAGCCCCATGAATATGGCAATACTTACGATGGAGCTCGCGATGACTTGCGCCCACCAAGGGCGAAGGATCGTCTTGAGGTCCACGCCCGCGATGGCCACGATAGGCAACTCGGGAAAGGCGTTATAGCTGTAAACGCGCTCTACCCCGTCCACGGTCGATTTAAACAGCGCAGTACCCATAGGGCTTTTCGGTAACAGCTGGGAAAAGATCACCCCGTTATAAATGCTTGAACCGATTGCGCCGGCCACTTCGGGGCGTCGAGCCATGATAGTGCCGTCGTTATAGGCTAGGGTGATGTTTCCATCGTCACCGATGCTGAATCGCTGAAAATATTTCGTGAAATAATCGACTTTCAGAGTGATTAAAGCGACGCCAGCAAATGTGCCATCCGGGTTGTTTATCCGGCGAGAGACAGGAATTACCAAATCTCCGGTTGAGCGGCTAATTATCGCGCTGCCCACTCTCACATGGCGATCATCGTGTGTTTGATGATAAACAAAGTAATCACGATCTGAATTGTTCGCATTGGGGCGGAAT
>MKGP02000019.1 GCA_001913845.2 Limnothrix sp. CACIAM 69d
ATCTTAAAGGATTAATATCCCTCATCGAGAATAGCGAAGATCACAGAGAGGGCTTGACGAAAAATTTACGAAACCGTAATTTTTCTATCCAGTTATTTGTTATGAGCTTGAGCGTCACCTCTGTGACTTGAGTCGTAAGATCGATACCCTGCTGGATCGCCCACCTCTACGTGTCGCATGGAAAGCGAAGATGGCGGAAATACTCTTCAGCTAATGACTAGAGCTGGTAGTGGTGCCAGAGAGGAGGCTATTCTGGATTTGCGAGGTATGCTCTCAGGGGCAAAGCATCTCACCATTTGCGACCCATATTTCCTTCAATCAAATAATAAAATTTCGAAAGAAGACTATGTGGCTGAAATTGGTAGTGTTATACCTAGCACAGTCAAGAACATAGAGCTGTATGTGAAGTTAAGAAAGCGTGACGCTGTAGTGGCTGATGGAATAAGTAAAATATGCCGAGATCGCGGCATACGTCTTGACTGCCGAAAAACAGATGAGCTCCATGATCGAGTGTGGATTGTTGACTCGTCACGTGCTTTTGTTGTTGGTGCATCCTTTAATGGATTAGGTAATAAATGTGCTTTCATACTTGAGTTGCCTGAAGAGGATAGGCGGAATTTTATGAGGGAGATTAGTTTGCTTAGGGGGCTTACGACACGTTCTAGGTCAGCCTAGGTAATAATTGCAGCGAATAAGCGCCGAGATCGCTCAAGTTTGGGTGGCCTAGCAAATGCTCTCAAGGAGCAACCACTAGCCACCCCGTTTCAGTAGCGCAAAACGTAACTGTCATTCAAACCACAAAGAACCCACTCGTCCCATCCCGCCCCAACTGCTCCACCAACCCAAACTCCCAATCCAGATACGCCTGCATGGCCTCGCGCGGGTTGTCCGGTGCCCTCGTACGGGCGCGGTAGCGGTCGATGCGCGGTGACAGCAGGCCGCTTTCG
>MKGP02000050.1 GCA_001913845.2 Limnothrix sp. CACIAM 69d
GCGCGAGCATGAAATTGTATACCTTCCAACCTACAGGCGAGTCGAGCTAGCGCTTCGTCCCAATGAAGGTGAATCCAACTATAGCTTCCGTCGTCGTCGCCCTAAGATTGAGCTTACTCCCCACAGCCTGTATACAAGCGATATACAGTTTGGGCTGGGCGACATATCTGACAGGTTAGAGCAGTTAAATAATCAGGTGTTGGGAATATCTAATGAAGGATATGTTCGAATAAGCGCTGATATTATGCGAGAACTGATTGATGGAACGTTTGATCGTAGCGATCAAGCAGCAGCGCCGAAGCCTCCTGAGGACGACTTAGAGCTGTTTTTTCGTAGGCTTGGACAAATGTCTAGAAGAGGTCCGTATTTTGGACCAGCTCTCCCCGAGCTTTCGGCAGTACCAGACCTTTCTAAGGTCATCGCCATGCGCGGCTCCAGTGAAGAATCTTCAAAATTTCTACAGTATTTTCTAGGAAAAATTGAGGGGGTGATCTCGACAACTCGCACGATTGAGCGATCAATCGAAGCGTTCATCCAAAGCTGCAACAAGTACCTTGGCTCAGAGGAGCTTTCTACGCGCCTCGAAAAAGAAGGCATGAGATCTGAAGTTCGGACTGACGCCAAAGCTCTTCGACTGGATCGTCAGAATTTTAGCGTTCTAGTCGAGAGCGTTCCGGGTGGACGGCCGATCCCTCTAGAGGCGTTGTCATCAGGCGAAAAGCAGATGATATCTCTTTTTGCAAAACTATTTCTGTACGATGGAAAAAAGATAGTTCTCATTGATGAGCCGGAATTGTCTCTATCAATAGACTGGCAAAGAGATATACTAGTTGATGTTTTGAGCGCGGAAAGTTGCGATCAAGCCATAGCGATTACCCACTCTCCATTCATTTTTGATAACTCATTGGAGCATACGCTAGGTCTCTAGAGCTGAGCGTAAATCTAG
>MKGP02000009.1 GCA_001913845.2 Limnothrix sp. CACIAM 69d
TGAGCAAGGACTATGAGTTGTATTCGGAGACGAGCGAAGGAATGATCTATGGCTGCTTAATGCATTTGATGGTGAGAAGATTGGCTGCCCTAGATGATTAATAGTTGCTTTATAAATCAGCTCTTAGTTGTAGTCGATTGCGATTCATAAATCCAGCCACCTAGTCAATGAGGCCGGCTTCTCGGGCGCGAATTTGCGTGACCGATCGCATATTTTTACCCGGTTCTGGATAAACCGCTAAGGCATCTTGAATTTTTGACCAATAGTGGCGAATCATCCGTTCCGATTTGCACATCGTTTCAGCGATCGCCTTGTCCTGTAATCCCTCTTGAAAGGCTAATTGCAAAACCTCTAGCCATTCGGGTTTAACCTCTAAATCCGTTTGCAAGTCTTTAGTGTGGGTCAAGCCCTGTAATGCCCACTCTATGCGAGTCAGTAACAGGTCAATGCTGGAACCTTTATCAACCAGTGTTAAGCCGCCATGGTGCTGATCCAGATCGGGCAGCAAGCGAACCAGCGCTTTGAGATTGCTACTTTGAATGGTGAGGTTGAGATCAGGATAAGACTGCATCAATTGCCGTAGCAAGTTTAATCCCGTTTCAATCAAAGGGTCATCGCCAGGTTGAGCCGGAATGGACAAATCAGCGATCGCCAAATCGGGAACCGATCGTGCCATTTGCTCCAGGGCAGATTGGGCGGTTTGGGCAGTGTAAATAGTGGCTTCGGGAAAGCGATCGCGCACGATTTCCACTGTGCCTTTTAGCAGCAACACATGATCATCAATAATCAAAATTTGGGATGATTTTAAAGGTAACTCCATCGTTTTCATTCACCATGAATTAGACAATTCATTGAAGTAGACAACCCATCAATAAATCGACCATTAATATACATAGCTGCTGGCATCCAGCGTAATACCAATTTCCCAAAGTTTTGATACAGAATAGAGAGTAGTAATCTGATTCCCCCACCCCGAGTATGTCTGGTCTGCTCAAAATCGAAATTCAAGAATCGGCAGCCGAACTGAAAGCCCTGATGGAGCAACAGCAGAAAGCAAGCCAGCGCCGTAAAGTGCAGGTGTTGTGGTGGTTGAAAAGCGGTCAAAGCCAAACCGTGAATCAACTAGCAGCGATGGGAGGTCAGCATCGAACAACGGTCTCTCGGTGGCTGAGTCTCTATCGAAATGGTGGACTCGAAGCCTTGATGAACATCCCACCGCGTTCCGGTCGTCCCCGGCTGATGAGTGATGAAGTGCTAGCGGATTTGAAACGAGAACTAGCAGACCCCGAAGGATTTGCGAGCTATGGAGAAGTGCAGCAATGGCTAGCAGCGGTGCATGGTCAGAAAATAGCCTATCGAACGGTGCATCAGTGGGTGCGTTATCGACTGAAGAGCAAATTGAAAGTGGCGCGTCCGGTGAGTAGCCATCAAAAGGCCGGGGCCGTTGAGGCTTTTAAGCAAACCTTTCGGGACTGCTCGAAGCAGCCATGAGGGAAAAGTCCCTGGAGAGATCCGAGGGACGGTGTCGTTATTGGGTCAGTGACGAGACGCGGGTGGGTTTATTGACGGTGGCGCGTCGGAAGTTAACGGGATTTGGCGTGAAACCGATTGGGAAACGAGAGTGGGAGTTCTGTTACCGGTGGTTGTATGGAGCATTTGAGCCGAAGAGTGGTCAGTCATTGCTGATGGAGTACTCGCATTTAGATGGGGAGTGCTTTGGGGACTTTTTGAGGAGATTGAGTCAGAGATATCCAAATGAGTTGCATGTGGTGCAGGTGGATAACGCCCCTGGACATCGGAGCCAGCAGTTAGAAGTGCCAGAGAATGTGGTGTTGCTGTTTCAGCCGCCTTATTGTCCGGAGGTCAACGGAGCAGAGCGGGTGTGGGAGGAACTGAAAGATGACTGGGGGTGGATGAGGTTTAGTGGCTTGGAGGACTTGCAAAATCAGATCAGCAAGTGGGTGAGGAAGTTATCAAGGTCAGCATTGCAGAAGTTGACGCAGTGGGATTGGTTGATGGATGCCCTATCAGTAGCAGGACTTTAGGAAATTGGTATAACCGATCGCCCATGAAACCCAGAGGAAATCGCCCCAACAGCAAGGGCGCACCGAAATGCGCCCCCACTTTCGACCATTCAGCTTATTGAGCTGATGCCGTTTGGCTATGTAGCCCCAGCGATCGGAACAATTAGCCCACAGCCCCGGCGGTCGTCAGGGTCGGTCGCAGGCTCAAGACCTGTTGCAAACGGCGGCTTTCCAGCTCCAGCACCCGGCGGGACAGCTCGCGATCGTGATCCAACAGGTCATCGAAGCGATCGACCGGCATCGCCAAAATCCGCGTCGGCTCCGACAGGGCCACCACCGTGCCCGTTTGTTCTGAATGGGCCAACACTTCCAGCTCATCGAGCACTTGCCCCGGATGGAAGGCGGTCGGCTCCGGTTCGCCCGGGCGGGTAATTTGTGCGTCCCCTTCGATCAACACCAGCAGTTCGCGGCAGGTGTCGCCCGCCTCGACGATTTCCGCGCCGGCCCGGTAACTGCGCACTTCCGATCGCGCTGCCACCTCCAGCAACAGTTGCCCGTTCAAATCCGCGAAGAAATCGGTATTGGCCAAGGCCGCCAGTTTTTCCAGGGTCGGACAATCCACCAACAGCAGGGGCCGATCGGGGTCGGCGTTCACCACCCGCTGAGCCGTGTCCGCCACGATCGGGTCAGGAGCCGCCAGCCAATCCCGCGCCAAACTCACGGCCCGGGGGCGATCGATTCGTGCCAAGCCAAACAGGGCCACCGCTTGGGCCGTGGGCGGCATTTCCACTTCACCCACCAAATGGGCCAGGTCATCGGCAATATCTGAAGCGGGCAGGTCGATCGCGCAAGCGCCGCCACCCGGGGCGTTGAGCTGCTGCCAAATCTCGGGAGCCAGTCGATCGCGCCAGTGGTCGTCCGGATCGGCCAACACATCCGGCAGGGTAACGGCCGCCAAGTTGCTGAGGGTTTGGGCAAACCGCTCGGCCACCGGATCGCTGCCCAACCGCTCCAGAATTTCCAACAAACCGCGAATCACCAACTCTTGCTGGTGGCGCACGGTCGATCGCAACACGGCCAAGAGCGATGACAGGGCCGGTTGGGCCAGCAGTTGCGGTTGGTGCAAGCGGCGGAACCGATCGACCTCCACGGTCAGCCGCGCGATCAATCGATCGCCTCGCTGTTCCGCCGCTTGGATGCGATCGAGCTGGGCGATCGCCCGTTCTTCGTCACTGTCGCTAATCCCATATTCCAACCGCAGGGCCGCCAACTCCTCGGGGTTAACCGCCAAGGATTCCAAGGCACTTTGGCGCGGGCCACCTCGGTTGCCTTGCAGGGCGATCGTCCTTTCCAGGGCCCGCCGATAGCCCGTCAGGCGCACCAGATTTTCCAAACTGCGTTGACGGTTCGGATCCAGCAGGGCCGGATCTTCTACGCCCAACTGGGCCAGGATTTCCCGGTGATCATCATCGGAAATATCCAACTCTTGGCGCAGTTGCCGCAACACTTCCAAGCTGCTGGCCGTGTCCGTGAAGCCTTCTTCCAAGGATTCGCGCAACACGCCTTTGTAGGCTTCCTGCCGTTGGTTTTGGGTGAAACCGGGCAGCACCTTGGCTAGGACGTACAGCTCGTGGGGGTTGAGGTCATCGATCGACCGGCCCTCAAAGTATTGCGCCACATCCAACCGCATCTTCACCAACTGCTTGCGGAAGCGGTTGGCCAAGTTCTCCAGGGAGTAGAGCCGAGGGCTACGAGACCAGGCCCGTTGCAACCAAAAGGCACTGAGCAACACAAGGGACACATCCCACAACCACTGCACCTTGTAGGGCAGTTGGGTGATGATCGGTCGGCCGCCAAAGAGAAAGAAGAAGTTGAACACCGCAAAGGTACAAATCGTGAAAATCCGGTGTTGCAGCACCTCGCGGGGGAGCTTGGCGCTGCCGGCCCACAGTTGCCGGATCGCCCGTTCTGTCGCCAGTCCGATCGCCACACCCAACAGGGTAAACAGCCCCAAGGTCAGGGGCACAGCCAGCAGCTTGGGCACACCGATCGCCTGGCCCGCCAGATAAAAACCGGGTTTCAGCCATTGACCGATCGCATCGGCTTGGCGCGCCCAATAGCCGGACATGTAATACGTCCAGTTGCCCGCATAGAGGTAGTAGTAGCCAAAGTAGCCGACCACCAAGCCCACATAGCCGTAGTAGAGCCAGCGGGTGGTGCGATCGGTGATGTCATCCCAATACGATCGCTCGGAGTCAATATCAATGCAGGGATTTTGGCAGGCGACGCAGGCGCTGCGTTCCTTGCCTTCCGGGTCGATCGTCCGGCACATGGACTGGGTAATCGGCGTTTCGCTGGTGTGGGCCTTGCTGGCAAACAGGCCGCCCGGTTCCCCATAGATCCGCTGCACCGGAGCCATCGGGCAGAAATACTGACACCAGGACTTGCCGCCGTAGAAATAGCCCACCGCAATCGCGATCGCGATCGTTCCCAACAGCCACAGGCCCAGGGCCAGGCGATCGGAATTAATCACCAAAATCCGCAAACACAGGCCCAAAAATAGCCAGCCAAATTGCAAATAGGGATAGTTGCGACCCAACCAGGAATTGGGTTTCACCTTGGCCAGTTCCGATTTCACCTTGCCGGTTTTCGGGTCGGTTTTGGTGCGCTGCCGCTGCCAACCCAAGGCCCGGGGAATTTGCGACAAAAACGACAGGGGGCAAATCCGCCGCCACAGCTCGTGGCCAAACACCAACAAAATCAAAATCCCCGCCGGGACGACAATTCCCCAAAACAGGGACGTGCCGATCGGGTAGGGCTGCTCGGGCAAGCAGTTTCCCTGGACGGTGATGCATTGGGTCGGGTCAACCCGAAACGGACTCCAGGTTTGTTCCCAGCGGGTCAAAACCGAGGAAAAGGGGTCGTAAAACAGGGAAGCGATCGTGCCTAGCCACCCGATCGTCAGCACCCAGCGAACCCGATGAAAGGTGCGTTCAGAGAAGCGAGCGAACATGAGTTTTTTGAGCGAAATAGAGGAGCAACGAAAACGAAATCAGAACGAAATCAGTCTGATTAATCCTGCTATCAACGCACAGGACGAGGTGCGGGGATCACACCGCACCTCAATCTTAAAAAATCGCTATGGCTCATTGGGCCGCCGCCGCTTCTCTACAGGTCTCCTAACGATTGAGCCGATCGAGGGCGAGATTCAGCTTCAGCACATTCACGCCTGGTTCACCAAATAGGTTCAGGAAGGGGCGATCGGTGGCTTGGTCAATCAGGCTCCGCAGTTGGTCTGGGGCCAGTTGGCGGGCGCGGGTCACGCGATCGAGCTGGGCGATCGCGCTGGCGGGGCTGATGTGCGGATCGAGACCGGAGCCAGAGCTATAGAGCAAATCGCCCGTGGGTTGGGTGCCGGTCTGTTGGAGGCGCTGTTTTTCGGTGGCGATCCGCTCCGCAAGGGCTGGGTTGCTGGGGGCCAGGTTGCTTGCGCCGGAAATGCCGGTTTTGGCCACCTGAGGATCGGTGCTGTAGGCGATCGCGCTGGGGCGGGGCCAAAAGTAGCGATCGCTCGTAAAGGGCTGACCAATCAGGGCTGACCCAAGTACCTGGCCTTGATCAGTCGTCAGCAAACTGCCATTGGCCTGGAACGGCAGGGCCGCCCCCGCCAGTAACAAAATCACCGGGTAAATCACCGCCGTCAACAACCACAGGGCCGCCGACAGTCGCAGCGATCGCCCCATTTCGCGTAGGAAGTCCATGATCTAAAACCGCTCCGGTTGAAAAATCGCCACGAACAAATAAATCGACAGGGCAATGGTCGCCAATCCCAACAGGGCGATCGCCCCCAGTTGGCCGCTATTCAGGGGGGCGGGGCTTGTGGCGGCGGTGGCCGGGGCGATCGCGGTGAGGGCGGCGAGCCAAGCCAGGCCCCAGCGCAGGCTCCAGCGCACCCAAGGCGTGAGGCGGTGATCGGGCGATCGATCCGGTGCGGGATGGGTCAAGGGGGTTTTCATCGAAATGGATCTCCGGGTGGTGGTTAAGGCTAGAAGATTGGCTGGTGTTGGGTTTCGCAAGCTCAACCCAACCTACGGGACTTTGGATTGCCCTCACCCCAACCCCTCTCCCGACCTGGGAGAGGGGCAATTCTTTCTCCCCTTCGCCCTCCTTGGGAGA
>MKGP02000090.1 GCA_001913845.2 Limnothrix sp. CACIAM 69d
AGATGAAGGGATGATAGCGAGATACGTTAAGAACCAGGGTAATGAGTATCTGAAATTGCACAGAGATGAGCAGCTTACTCTTTTTTGATTCTGATACCCCGTCCGCTTGCGGCGGGGTAGTTCATTTGTTTACGAATATTGCTCCGAATTCGCTGCTAACACCCTTGACTAATATTTGATCAAAAGGAAATGAGCATTTTTTTGATTACAAAAGAAGCGGCAGCGAAACTCAAAGAGGTTTATAACCGCAATCCTATTTTTCTCTTAGAACACATTCTTGTTGTTTTCTTTCTCATTCGCTACTCCCTCGGCATTCTAGAGGTTATTTTAACCAACGGAGCCAGTGAGGGTGATGGGCAAGATATCTTGTCTTTTAATTATAAACCGAGCGTGGCGCTCTATTTTTTGAACTATATTGTCACTAGTATTTTATTAATTATGCGATGGAAAAAAGTCATTGTGATGCTAATGGCAGCTCCCACAGTTGTCATTCTCATTGCTATGTTTCCCGTTTCGTTTCTTTGGTCGATCGAGCCGTCCAAGACCCTCAATGCCTCGATCGCCATGATTGGCACCTTTCAATTTGGTCTTTACCTCGCCACTCGCTATTCCCTTAGGGATCAAGTGCGCATCTTGGGAGTTATGTTCGGCATTTCCCAAGTGCTCTGTTTTGTCTTTGGTGTTGCCCTGCGGAAATATGGCGTGATGGGCGCAGTTCATGCTGGCAAATGGCGCGGCATCTATTCCCACAAAAATCAACTGGGTAAAATGATGGCCCTCGCTTCCGGGGTCTTTGTGCTGCTTGGTATTTCCGAAACCTATCGACGATATCGCTATTTAGCTTGGTTTGGCCTCATTACTGCCTTTGTTCTCATTCAACTCTCTGGCTCCAAAAGTCCTTTTATCAATATTGGATTGCTGATTGCCATGAGTGCATTTGGCCAGATTTTTCGCCTACCACATAAATGGATGGTTCGCGCCCTGATTTGGTCAGCCGTTATTGGAATTAATTTATTTTTCTATTGGAATGACATCGTAATCAATATCCTAGGCGCGTTAGGTAAAGATGCTAGCCTAACAGGTAGAACAGATGTTTGGGAATTTGTGATCGATCGGATCAAAGATCGACCAATCTTAGGTTATGGCTTTGGCACATTTTGGAATGGCTTAGATGGGAAGTCAGCCTATGTTGTTCGCGCAGTTCGGTGGCCTGTTCCTGATGCACACAATGGATTTCTGGAAATATGTATTGATTTAGGTCTTGTGGGCTTAGCAGTTTACGTTTGGGTTGTTTTTCAAACAATTATCAAAGCCATAGCGCTCATTCGCGCCACCAGAAGTAATGAATACATCTGGGTTCTAATGTTCTTTACCTATAGTACGGTTGCTAACCTTTCAGAAAGCTCCTTGCTGTTTCGTAACTCCTTGCCAAGTGTCATTTTTGCTGCTGTCTCCTTCACAGTCGCAGCAAACTATTACCAACAATTTAAAGTCAACCCTTCCAATTTTTCCACTCAAATTCTGGAGCAACCCTCGCCCGAAACCGCTGAGTTATTATCGGATGAATCTAGAGTTGAAATTGAATATAAATCCAATTCTTGATCACGGAAAAAATTGCAAGCACTTTAAAAATGCAAAATGTCTACTCGTTATCAAATTCTTTAAGAAAAATTCACTTTTTGAAATTTATAATTCTTTCTTGATCAAAAATAAAAATTCCTCAAAAATCCTCAAAAAAATTCCATAAAGCTAAATACAAATCAATTTCGACAATGCAGTATAATGGCAACGGAAATCTTCGGTTTATAATAAATGCCTAAAATATAATCTGAGATTTTGCTTAAACATTGCTTCAAGCTTATCAAGCTTCAAGCTTACAAATAGAGCAGTTCATTTCATGATTGAAAAATTCATGATTGAAAAATTCTTTCCTGATTCAAATAAAATAAATCAGAATAATTGTCCAGTGCCTTGTTTTTAACTGTCTTGTTTTTACAAGAACCCTTTGAGTAAGCATTTTGCTTGAAGAAACTCAAAAATCGATAACCTACTCTGCTTTCAACACCAATCGTCCCATGCAAATCGATAACTCTCAAAATCTATCTTCCTTTGCAATCATTACGCCAAGTTATGATCAAGATTTTCAGCGATGCCAACTTCTCTGTAAAAGTATCTCGCGCTTTGTTCAGCCACCTTTCAAGCATTATATTGTTGTAGAAAAACGTGATCTCAAGCTATTTTCACAACTCAAGAACCAACACACAGAAATTATTATTGTTCAAGATTTGCTCCCCTTTTGGCTCTTTAGGCTACCCAAAATCCGAAAAACCTGGTTCAGCTTAAAAGGAGTTCCAGTGCGTAGCTGGATTATGCAGCAAATTTCTAAAATTGCACTTTCTAGAGTAATTGATGAAGAAATTTCAGTTTTTCTGGATTCGGATGAAATGTTTATCCGAGATTTTGGAATTTTGAATCTGGTCAAAAATAACCAAGTGCGATTCTATGCTGAGCCAGAAGGCAATCCGATCGGAATGGATACGCCGCACCAACATTGGCATCAATCAGCTAGCCGGTTATTGGGTTTAACGGCAACACCCATGCCAGCCCCCGACTATATTGCTGATGTGATTACGTGGAAACGAGAAAACGTAGCAGCGATGTGTCGTCACATTGAGCGAATTTATCATCAATCATGGTTTGAGGCGGTTTCAAAAACCTGGCATTTCTCTGAATACACACTCTATGGAACCTATATTGACCGGGTGCTTCAAGACCGGAGCGGCCATTACTGGGATCCAACCAAAATTCTCAATTCCTATTACGATCCCAATGTGATGACCGAAGAAGAGTTGCGCAACTTTGTTAACTCAACTCGACCTGAGCATGTTGCCATCATGATTTCTGCTAAGGCTAAAATAGCAGTTGACCGATACGCGAGCTTGTTAGAGCTTGAATAGGCTGGTTGCTAATGGTGTGTAATCGATCGCTCTTCATGATGGGTGGAGGGTAAATGTTGAGCGAGTCGAAGCAGCCAGCATCCGATCAAAAACCCTCGGACTACCTTCAACGATCCGGTGACTGCCCACAAGTCTCGGTAAAGGATGAAAATTTGGCCAGGTTTGTGGAGACCCGCTGCCCAAGGAGTTGGTCAGTAGTGATGTTCTTGACCCTGAGACCGCCAAAACTAGCTGACTATTTGGGGCATCCCCCTTATTCTGTTTTTGATCAATATAGACGAGCAATAGTTCCATGAATGTTGCATTGATCGGCTGTGGATTTGTTGCTGATTATTATGTGCGAACCCTAGAAAATCATCCTTCATTAAAAATTCTGGGCGTAATGGATCGAGATTCAGCACGCACAGAGCATTTTTCTCAATTTCACAAACTTCCTAAGTACCCCAGTTTGGAAGCGGTACTGGCAGATGAGCGCGTGCAAATTGTCATTAATCTAACCAACCCTCGCAGTCACTACGAAGTTTCCAAAGCAGCTTTGTTGGCGGGCAAACATGTTTACTCAGAAAAACCGCTGGGTATGACTTTTGAAGAGGCCAAAGAACTGGTTGAACTAGCAGAGTCTAAGCAACTGGAAATTTCCGGTGCGCCCTGCAGCCTTTTGGGTGAAACGGCACAAACGATTTGGAAAGCTTTGCGCGAGCAAGCGGTTGGCCGAGTCAGCGTGGTTTATGCAGAAATGGACGATGGGTTTGTGCCTGCGATGGCTTACCAAACCTGGTTGAGTGAGTCAGGAATACCTTGGCCCTACAAAGATGAATTTGAAGTGGGTTGCACGTTGGAACATGCGGGCTATTACTTAACTTGGTTACCTGCTTTCTTTGGGTCGGCTGTTAGCGTCACTGCCTTTGCGGATTGCACGATTCCCAATAAGGGTGTTGATCATCTAGATCCACCCCATACGCCGGATTTTTCAGTTGCCTGTATTAAGTTTGCCTCGGGAGTTGTGGCTCGCTTGACCTGTAGCATCGTGGCTTCCCACGATCACGAGTTACGAATTTTTGGAGATCAGGGGGTGATGTATACGGAAGATTGTTGGTTTTATCGATCGCCCGTTTATATTAAACGTCGTCTACGAATTCGTCGCAAAACGATCGAGGGGCCGCTCGCGCAACGTTACCCATTGGTGGGGCCAGTCACCAAGCGCCAAAAGTATCGAGGCGCTCAACAAATGGATTTTGCGCGGGGAATTGCTGACTTGGCAGAGGCAATTGAAAATAAGCGATCGCCCAGATTGTCGGGACGCTATTCATTGCATGTGAATGAAATGGTCTTGGCCATTCACTACGCGACGGCTCAAGGATGTACCTATCAAATGCAAACCGATTGCCCAGTGGTGGAGCCGTTGCCTTGGGCACTTTGATCGTGAGGCTCCAATGCAACTAGTCATCATCGCAAAATGAGGGATCACGGGCGGTTTAGGTGCGATTGGTGAGTGCGACTGATTGAGTGTGGCTAATTGAAGGTGATCAGTTAAATTTTCATGAAAGTTTCCATCTGCGTTGCCACCTATAAACGACAAGATTTACTGCATCAACTGATCTTGAGCTTGCAGGCACTCAAGTTTGAGCAAATTCCAACTCCTGAAATTGAAATCATTGTGGTTGACAATGATGCAAATGGGTCGGCGCGTGAAACCGCGTCCACTTGGCAAGAAAGCTCCCGCTGGCCAATTCACTACGATGTTGAAATGCGATCGGGTGTGACCTATGCCAGAAATCGCACCATTCAAAATGCGGCTGAAGATAGTAACTTCATCGCCATCATTGATGATGATGAACAAGCTTGCCCCTCTTGGCTAGAAGCACTTTTGACTGCACAAGCACAATTTCAAGCCGATATTGTGGGCGGGCCAATCTTGCCAGTTTTTCAATCCAATCAAGTACCCAACTGGATTCATCAGGGACAATTCTTTGCGCCTCCTGCCTATAAAACGGGTCAGAGCTTACATGTGGCTTTCACGAATAATGTGTTGCTCCCTGCACCTTATCTGAAACAAATGCCCTATGTTTTTGATGAGCGATTTGCGGTGGGAGGTGGAGAAGATACGCACCTATTTATGCGGCTCCATCAAGCGGGCTTAAAAATTGTTTGGTCAGCAGAGGCGATCGCCTATGAATCGATTCCGGCTAGTCGAACCACGTTCCAATGGTTGTTACGGCGTAACTATTGGGGTTGGAGCATTTACAGCTTGGTCGAAAAAGAACTCTACCCACAGCCCAAGATATTTCTAGTTCGGCTCTGCAAAGGGCTTGCGTTAATGATTTTGGGAATTTTGGCGCTAATTCCTGGATTGTTGCGAGAAAAGCATCATTTATATCGAGCTTGTATCCGAACAGCTCAGGGGGCGGGCACAATTATGGGACTACTGGGACGCAGAACTACTTGGGTTTAGCGATAATTTAAGCTCAGTTGAATAAAATTTAGTGAGAAATCGTTGATATTACTAAAACCTGAGAACTAGCTCAAGATTTCAATCGAAATTGAGTGTGTGAATATCCTCAAAAGTTGAATGCATGATTGATAAACATTGATAAGCTTAGGTGAATCAAATCAGATGAATAAAAAATTTCTGAGGTTCCAGTGTCTTGGGAATTTGCGGAACGTGCTCAAGTACCAGCCCAAAATTTGTTGAAAATTGGAGAGGTGCGATCGCGCAGTGGTTGCTCCATTCAAACAATTCGCTACTACGAAAGTTTGGGACTGATCCAAGCGGTCGATCGAACGGCTGGTGGGTTTCGGTTGTTTGCACCGTCCACGCTCGATCGCTTGGCTTTTGTAAAGCAGGCCCAATCCTTAGGCATGAGTTTGCAAGACATCAGTGAGCTGCTGACGGTTTATGACAGTGGCAATGCTCCCTGTTCAACGGTGAAGCATAAGCTGCGGGATAAGTTAGCAGATCTGGATCGCCGTATTCAATCACTTCAGCGGTTGCGGGATGAGTTGCAGTCCCTGTTGGCGGTGGCGGATGACTTGGAACAATCCCCGGGCAATATTTGTCCGATTGTGGAGCGAGCGAGCCAGCTTCATCAGGCGATGGAGGGTGCTGCTTTGGAGGCGGAAACTGCGGCTACTCAAGGTTCAATGATCGCTCAGTCATCAATCGCCCAGTCATCAATCGCCCAGTCAATCCCGCCGCCGTCTGCTGCTGGTTGCTGTGCGAATCGATCGCCAAACCCTGGCACTGAACCTTGAAGCCGATCGCGCCCTCTAAAATCTTTAAAATTGCCCGTTGCAAGCTGCCGCCAGGATGGCATAAACGTCATGCCCAGTCTTACTCGTGTTGCTAACCGTGCTGCTATTGGTTGGGCCGTTGGTTTAGGGTTGGGGCTTGGCTTGCCGCTGGCAATTGTGCCCCGGGCGATCGCCCGGGAAGGGCCGCCCAAGACCGAGTCGGTGCAGATGGCCGTGTCACCGGAAGTGGAAACTTCGGCTTCGGAGGCGGCGGCGGCGGCCGTCACCAGCGGCAGCGATGCGCTGTCCGATCAACCCTTGGGGGATCCGGTGGCTGTGGAACTGGAGCCAACCCGAATTTTTCGGCGAACGGGCTGCTTTGGCGATCAGCCCATGGCGACTGACAAGGAAATTCGTCAACAGGGCCTGACTCCGCCTAGCCTCTGGCTCACGCGGGATTTGCTGGGGGGAAAAATTGTCGATCGCTGGACGATCCACCGGGGTGATGAGCAGTTGCCGCCTTGGGTGGAAGTGACGTTTAATTTGCAACCTTGGAATAATTTGGAATACCCGCGCCAATATGCCTACCTGAATGAATTTGGGCGAGTGGCCAGGGAATATGGCTTTAATGTGCGAGTTTGCAATGGCTCGGGCGATGCGTTGGCGGCCCAGTTCTGTGACTGGTCGCAAATGCGGGCGGGGGTCACTTGTCCGATTTATCTGCCGGGGGGATTTTCGGCGCGGGCACGATCGCGACTGTTTTAGCGGGGTCGGTGGGCTTGGGATCCAGGCCGCCCAGGCCAATGCGCGATCGCCACTCGTCTCGCAGTTGATGCAGAACGGTTCCCGGCTCCACAAAATCCAGCAAGTCTTTGGCGAGGGTGTCGGGGCCGTCATCTCCCCAAGTGCAGCCCGCTTCCAGGGAACTGCGGGTGGTTTTGGCGATCGCTAAGCTGCCAAAGGCCGCCGCCGCCGCCTGCACTAGGGCCGCCCCCAGATAGCCGCTGAAACCGTCGCTGCCCGCTTGGAGCGATCGCCCGTCATTTCCACCCAAGAAACCGCCCCCCACTTCTCCAAGCAGCATGGCTCCCAAGCTGATCAAGCCCGTCTTCCAAAACGATTGCCAAGCCGATCGCACCAGGGGCAAACCATAGAGCCGCGACAACGATCGCACCAAAAACCAATCCACCAACACCGCCGCGATCGCATCCAACAGCACAAAGGGACTGAGGGCCACGATCACGGCCTTCACTTGAATGAATCGCCAGGTTTGGGCCTCTGCGTCGTCGCGCAGGTGGGTGAGGGTTTTTTGGGCGATGGTTTGCTGGGCAGTGCGGGCCTGCATCAGGGCATTCAGGGCCAGCAGGGCTTCTCCTTCCCGATCGATGGTGGCCAAAATGGCCGATCGCAAGGCCTCAATTTCCGGCGGGGGCGACTCCCAACCGTAGGTCACCCGGCCATCGGGCCATTCTTCTCGCACTTGAATTGGGGCCGGTTCCGCCGCCGCCAGCACAATTTCATCCACGGGCAAGAACGGATCCCAGCGACGTTCAGTGGGATTGTGGGTCGGGTGGGTCGGTGGGCGCTGGTCGGCCGCTTCCAACTGCATGAGCGATCGCAGCCGCTCCACAATTGCCGGCCGCTCCGTTTCGGGAAATAAATCGATTTTGTTAAAGACCAAAATTAGGGGCTTATGGGCCTGGCGCAAGGTTCGCAAGGCCGCATATTCCACCTGGGTTAGGTCGCCAGCGGTAATGAATAGGATCAAGTCCGATCGCTCGGCCACTTCCCGCGAGAGTTCGGCGCGGCCTTCTCCGTCAATTTCATCCAGTCCCGGTGTGTCAATGAATTCCACCTCGATCGGCCGATCGCGCCCGGGAGGATGCCACCGCACCGATCGGGGCAAGCGCGTCAGGCCATTCAGGGGCCCCGTTTCCAGCAGGCGTTCCCCCAACAGGGCATTCAAAACGGCGGATTTGCCCCGGCTAACCAAGCCAAAGGCCGCAATCCGCACCACGAATCGATCGAGCTTGTCGAGGGCCCCCGCCAACCGATCCAAATCCGGCTGAATCAGGGCATTCCACCGTTGTGAATCGCGATTGCCCAACTGCTCGATCGCCCGTCGCAGGCTCGATCGGACGCGCTCAAATTGTTCCGACTGGGGCGCGTTCAAGGCTGTGAACTCATCCAAATCAAACTAGTCGCCCCCATTGTAGAAGCGAGGCGATCGTCTCGTTGCATTGGCTCCCGAAAATCCAGCTAGCAGGCGCAGATCGGGGCATTGCTGCTATCAGCACCACGGCCATGGGACAACTCCTTAGGGAATAGGAGTTTAAAGAACAGGAGCTTTTAGAAAATCATGCACTTTGAACGGTTCAGCGGCAGATTCACTAACACAACTAATTCCACTGGGAAACGAACGGGAGCAATAGGGTCGTGAAGTAATACACCAGGGGAGCCGTGAAAATGTAGCTGTCGGCGCGATCGAGAATGCCACCATGGCCCGGAATTAAATTTCCGGAATCTTTGACCCCCGCATCTCGCTTCATCAGGGACTCAATCAAATCCCCCAGCAAACTGGAAACACCCACCAGCAGCCCCAGCAAGGGCCCCGTGATGAACCACAGGGGCCAATGGCAATAGGCCGCGCCCAGAGTTCCCACCAGTGCGCTGCCCAACGTGCCGGCCAAAGAGCCTTCCACGGTTTTCTTGGGGCTGATATCCGAGAGGCGGGTTTTGCCCACCCATTTGCCCATGATGTAGGCCCCAATGTCCGCCGCCCAAATGCAGCAAAAGGCCAAAATCGTCACCATCAGGGCTTCGGGCCAGGCGGCCGGGTTCCAAGATTCGGGCCAGAACCCATTCAGCGGCAACCGGGCCACGGCTCCATCGTCCAAAGCCAACCCCGCCCCGACCCGCAGCCGCACCCAATAACTGGGCAAATAGCCACAGTAAAACAGGCCCATCACCGAGCTGGACAGATCGGCGATCGAGGCCATTTTGGGCATAAACAGCAAATAGAAACAAACCAGGGTGCTAGCGATCGGGACGATCGCATCGGCCACGGACGGCATCCAAGCCGAGGCGGCCACAATGGCCAAACAAGCAATGGTGACGGTTTTCACGGCGGGAACTGCCCCTTTGGCCTTCACTAGGGCGAAATATTCGCCCAAACCCAGGTAGACCAACAGGCCAAACCCCGCCGTGAAATACCAGCCACCCAACACCAGCATGGTCAGGGCGATCGAGATTCCCACCACGGCACTGAAAATCCGCCGCCAGGGCCACCCTGCTAATCGATCGCCCCAACTGCGGCCGGCATTGCCCTGGGCCGCTTTTGGCAAAGCAGACTTGATTGCAGCGGAACTTGATTCACTCAAAGACATGGGACGCAACCAGCACGAGGACAGCAAGGGCGAGCGCAGCGACCAAGAACTGCGACACAGGGTTAAGGAAACGGGGAACCGAGGTTAAGTTGGCCTTAATTAAGGATAAGGCAGTGCGCCTCGGTGTTGTGTGCCGTAGCCAACTAGGGCGATCGCTCTAAAGCCGTTCCTCTTTCAGGTTTAGGCTGGGTGCTGGGCCTAATTGCGGCTGGCATGGCCATAGTCAATGCGGGCCCCGGCCCAAAGCAATTTCTCGCGCAGGGTGCGGTAGTAGGAATAGTTTTCCCGCAAGATCACAAACTTGGCCACGCAATCCGCCATCCGCACATCAATCCGCTGGCCGGGCCAAAGGGAAGCCCCAAACACACCATCCGTCCAAACTTTGGTGGCCAGCTCGTAATCCCCCAAGGGCCAAATGCTGACCACACAGCGGGGGGGCAACACGATCGGGCGGCTAGACAAACTGAGGGGGCAAATGGGGGTAACGGTGATGGCATCCAGGCCAGAATGGAGAATCGGCCCGTTGGCGGAAACGGTATAGCAGGTGGAACCGGTGGGAGTGGCTACAATTAGCCCGTCGCCGTGGTAGCGATCGACAATTTCGCCATCGATTTCCACTTCCAGCATGGTGGTCATCAGGCGATCGTTGGAAATGGGCTTCACGCAAATTTCGTTCAGGGCCAGGAAGGTTTCCCCCACCGGTTCCGTACCCTTATAGCTGCCATCTTCGATCGCAGCGAGGGTTTTCCCTTCAAAGACCTGCCCTTGCAACATCATCCGTTGTTGAACGGCGAAGCGATCGCTCTGGAGCCGCTCCCACACCGCTGGGGAGTTTTCAAATAGCTCAAAGGGTTCCGTTAAAAACCCCAAGTGCCCTCCCACGTTCACGGCCAAAATGGGCACTTTTTCCGGGGCCAGGTGGCGAGCCGCGGCCAACACCGTGCCATCCCCCCCCAAGACGATCGCCAGGTCGATCGGCTGGGTGACCGAAGCCAAGAATACCGGGTAGGGATTGTCCTTGGGGCCGCTGGGGCCCACGAGCGATCGCGCGCCTAGGGCATCCAGTTCCCGTGAGCAACGCTCGGCCCAGCCTTGGCTGCGAGAGTCTCCGGCTTTATAGATGATGATGACTTGTTTCAGATTCATGGCAAAGGGGGAGTGATTCGGTGCAGGTCAGGGCGATCGGCCAAGGGAACGCAGAACAAGACGAGAACTTGGCCCTTGCACCATGTCTCTCTTGCACCATTTCTTTTTGTAGCGCTTCTGGCCAATGCGGAATGCTCGAATCGCACCACCATGCCACCGCAATTCAACCGTTGCGATCGGCCCCGTGATTTGGCTGCTGGCTAAGTTAGCTGCTGGATTCAGCCATTGGTTGATTAGCCCTTGATGAGTCTCTGATTCGCCCCGATCGGGATCAAGCTTGCTGAATCCACACCGACACCGATCCCCCGGCACAGCGGAACTCACCCCAGCCCCACTCGTTGGTGTAAACCAGTTCCTTCACATGATCCGTTAGGTCATAGAACGTGGCGTTCGATTGCCCCGTTTCCATCCAAAGGCTGCTGGGGCCGCCGTTGCTCAACACCACCGCCATGCTCAGGGGATGGGTGGCATCGCCTAACCGAGTCCAGCCGATCGTGTTGCTGCCGGAGAAGTAGTCATATTGCGGCCCCCAACCAAAGCGCCGACGGGCATACAGAAACTTATCCAACAGCCAATTGTGCTTGGACAGCGAAACGGTGTGCTGATGGCCATCCCGTCCCCGATCGGTATATTCCGCGCCGTAATAGTCCCCGTAGAACACACAGGGATAGCCCTCCCGCCGCAGCAAAATGATCGCGTAGGCAAGGGGTTTAAACCAGGCTTCCACAGGCGATTCCAGGGCTTGCAGCGGTTGGCTGTCGTGGTTGTCCACAAAGGTGACGGCCAAGGTGGGCTGCTGTTGCATCAGGGTACGATCGAGAATGGTGCGCAGGTCATAGGCACTGCCCGATCGACTGGCCTGGTGGAAGTGGTAGTGCAACGGCACATCAAACAGCGACATCCGCCCCTCCGTGGCCGCCAAATACCGATGCAGGGCCTCCACGTCGTTTTCCCAATATTCTCCCACCGCAAACAGCTTTCGATGGGGACAGTGACGGCGCACCGCATCGAGCCACTCATTGAAAAAGCTCGATCGAATGTGTTTCACCGCATCCAACCGAAAGCCATCCGTGCCCAGGGTGTCTTGGATCCATTGGCCCCAATGCACCAACTCCTGGCGTACCTCCGGGTGATTCGTATCCAAATCGCAAGCCATCAAAAAGTCATAGTTGCCATCGCGATGGCTCACTTCCGACTCAAAAGTTTTGGGACTGAGGCGATAAATAGCGCGATCGTCCGGATCATTGGCATTGTGGTTCACCGAATCAAAACAGCGAGCATCCCACTTCATGGCCGAGTAGCGATCGCCCCGACCGGGAAAGGTGAACTGCGACCAAATGCTAATTTCCCGGGCCGCTCCCAACTCCCAATTGCGGTTATCACTGGCGACGGGCGTGGCCCACACCGTTTCCGTGGCATCGCCCCCGTTTTTATGATGAAACACCGTGTCCAAATAAACCTGCAAACCCGCTGCCCGTGAGGCTTTCACAGCCGCGATTAGCTCTTCTTTTGTGCCGTATTTGGTGCGAATGGTGTCTTTTTGGTCAAACTCGCCTAAATCAAACAGGTCATAGGTGCTGTAGCCCACATCAGAACTGCTGGTGCCCTTATAAACCGGCGGTAACCAAAGGGCTGTGATCCCTTTTGCGGCCAACTCCCGAGCTTGATCCTGCACCTGACCCCAAAGGGAGCCATCGGCGGGGCAGTACCACTCGAAGTACTGCATGATGACACCGTTTGTTTCTACCATGACCGTTCTCTCCGCTTCCTGGGCTGGCCCTTATCCATGACTGTAGGCCGATCGCCCAGAACTCAGCCCGGTAGTTTGCACAAACTTAAACTCTTTCAGAAAGGGGGCTATTGAACGGATTGGTCGCGATGGACTTGAGGGGGGTGGTAGCGGTTAGGGTGGTAGCCAATGGTTCCAGGACTGCGGCAGTAAAAATGCCATTGAGAACTTCTCGAAAATCAACTTCTATCGAATGTCCAAAGCCTTTAGGAGCGGGCAGTAGTAGTAATGGCTAGAGAAGTGCCCGCTCATCGTCGCTCAAGTCACTGGGATCAGCTTTGCGGGTGGGATTGGCCATGACCGGGAGACGACTCATGAGCTGGGTGATGCTTCAGGTAGGGCTAGCCTAAAACCGGATTTAGATCTACCCAGTCGATTTTAGCTTCTCTTTATCAATAGCAATTAGCTCTTATGGCTAGTGTCGGTAATAGTTTCTCTGCTTTCAAAAAAAGTCTATGACTTAATCGGCAGTTGAATCCGAAATTCAGCGCCTTGTCCTGGCTCCGATTCAACGGTCAAACTGCCACCATGTTTATCAACTACAATTTGTTGGGCGATCGCGAGACCTAATCCAGTCCCTTTGCCCACAGATTTTGTAGTGAATAAGTGATCAAAAATTCTCGACTTTACCTCTGCACTCATCCCTTTGCCATTATCTTGAATAGCAATTTGTACCCGATCGTTCACCAAAGTCGTGCTGATCGTGATCCGTTGAGGATTAACTTCTAATTCCTTGAACGATCGCCCCTGGGCCAGCTCGTCAAACATATCGATCGCGTTCGCCAAGATATTCATAAATACTTGATTGAGTTGCCCCGGAAAGCAATCGATCGGCGGTATTTCGCCATAGTCAGTGATTACCTCGATCGCCGGTCGGTTCGCATTCGCCTTGAGCCGATATTTTAAGATTAATAGAGTGCTATCAATCCCTTCATGCAAGTTTGCACTGACTTTATATTCCGTATCCGCACGGGAAAAAGTACGCAAGCTGGTACTAATTGATTTGATGCGATCGGTTGCCCCTTGCATGGAATTGAGTAATTGGGGCAAATCTTCGCAAATATATCCTAGATCGATATCATTCGCGTGATCTTGAATCGGAGAAACTGGACTAGGATAATACTGCTGATAAAGGGCTAAATGGTTGAGCAAGTCTTGCACATAGTCTCTACCATTATTAATGCTACCATTTAAAAAACTGATCGGATTATTAATTTCATGAGCAACCCCAGCTACTAACTGCCCTAGGGCAGACATTTTTTCGCTTTGAATTAATTGCATCTGGGAGGCTTTGAGTTCAGTAGTTTTCTGGGCTACCTGTTGCTCTAGAGTTTGGGCCAAATACCGAAGCTGGAGATGGGTTTTTACCCGAGCTAAAACTTCCTGCTCCTGGAAGGGTTTAGTAATGTAATCTACGGCTCCTAGATCAAGGGCCCGAACTTTGCTATTGAGATCAGAAAGAGCAGTCATAAAAATTACAGGAACATCGGCCGTTCGAGAATTGGCTTTCAGGCGGCGACAGGTTTCAAAACCATCAATACCCGGCATCATCACATCTAGTAAAATTAAGTCCGGTAGCTTTCGCTCTACTTGCTGCAAGGCTCGTTCGCCACTAGTAGCGATCGCTACATCAAATCCCATATCACTTAGAGTGTCAGACATTACATCTAAATTACTGGGAATGTCATCTACAATTAAGATTAAGCCCGTCACCATATTTGCTGCCATATTCATGGCGGTTTCCTCCTTTTTAGCTTTGCTAATACTTTTCTAGGCTTTTATGAAAATCCTATTAAAACTCTTAAGAACTATTTTTGGAGTTGAGAGACTGCTGAATTAGTTGTTGAATAAATACTTCTATCTTTTCTGATTGAAATTGTTTAGCTAAATGATTGATGTGATTAACAAATGGTTGATATCGCTGCTCTTGCTCAGCAATTTTGGTTGTTAATTGAGTTAATTTTTTGAAACGTCCTTCCTGAACCAACTCTAAAAGTAATTGTAAATCCTCAATATCTGGAGTTTCAAAGAAAGAGAGCTTAGAAGATGTTGGGCTAACTTCTTTAGTGACGGTTTCTTCCTTTTGACTATTACTCCAAGTTAATTCTAGATATTTGGTGAGAATATCGAATAATTCTTGACTATGCACAGGTTTAGCTAAAAAATCATTCCCGCCTGCATCAATACTCATCTGCTGATCTGCTTGGGAGACGGAAGCTGAGGATACGATAAGTTTCAAGTGTTTCAAGTCTTCCGCTTGTCGTACTTGCTTCAACATGGCAAAGCCATCCATCACAGGCATCGCTAGATCAGTAATTACAAGGTCTGGATATAACTGTCGCATCTTTTCTAAGCCATCTTGACCATGCTCTGCTTCAGCAACAATAAATCCCAGCGGCTCCAAAAGATTAACAATTACTGACCGATTTTCCCAACAGTCATCTACGATCAAAATGCGCTTCCTATCTCCTTCATAGCCAGTAATATTTTCTCCTCTGCTCTGAAATCGTATCCAATCATCATGTAAGGGTAGGGCTACTTCAAAGAAAAATTCACTGCCAACTCCTAACTGACTATTTACCTGAATTTCTCCTCCCATAAGTTGAACAATTTGCTGACTAATAGCAAGCCCTAGCCCCGTACCTTCCGATTGTCGGCTTTTATCTCCCACCTGCTCAAAAGCTCGGAAGAGTTTTTGCACATCTGCTGTCGCAATACCTACCCCTGTATCAATGACACCAAAGCGCAAATGAGCAAGTTCTCTAGTCGTCAGTTGATAATTAACTCGAAAAGTGATCCCACCTTGATCGGTAAATTTAATGGCATTACTCAACAAATTAATTAATACTTGACGAAGACGCTTTTCATCAACAATTACCCCGTTGGGTAAGTGGGCATCAGGTTCGTAGTGAAAGCTAATGTTTTTCTGTTGTGCTCGAATTTGAGAAATTTCTACCACTCCTTGAAGAAGAGCAGGTAAATGTGCAGCTTTGGGAGCAAGTTCCAATTTGCGAGCTTCAATTTTGGAGATATCCAGAATGTCATTAATTAGGGTGAGTAAATGGGATCCGCACTGATGAATAATATTAACCCCGTGGCGTTCTTTTTCAGGAATAGCCTTTGAGCGACCTAAAATTTGAGCATAGCCAAGAATACCGTTAAGGGGAGTCCGCAGCTCATGACTCATGTTAGCAAGAAATTCACTTTTAGCCTGATTGGCGTTATCAGCTAATTGTTTGGCTACTTGTAATTCTTTAGTTCGTTCTGCCACTCGCTCTTCGAGTTCTGCGTTCGCATTTTCCAGAGAGCTAAAAGCCGATTGAAGTTGATGACTCATGGCATTGAAAGTTTGCCCCAGTTTGTTAAGTTCTTGAATATTTTCCAACTGAATTCGTTGATGAAGATTGCCTTTGCTAATTTCTTGAGAAGCTTGGTTTAAGCGATCAATGGGACGAAGAATCCAACGGGATGTGTAAATACCAGAGGTGACAGCGACTGTCAGAGCTAGAAGACACAGGAAGATGGTGATACGGGTATTTTCATTAATCTGTCCCATAAAATCTGCTTCGGGGACAATAACGACGATTAACCAATCTAGCCCTCGTCCATCTTGAAAAGGGGTGACTTGAATAAATTGTTGCTCTCTATTAAAAGAAAAATTGGACTCTTGGATCGTAGAAATTTCCTGAAATGAAGAGAAAGAATTATTTAGATACTTAGCTGTAGCTTGAATTAGAGGTATTTGACTGTTCGTTGCTCTTAATCTTTTTGGTTTTTTGTTTTTGTCAAATAAGAAAGGTCTTTCTTTGGTAGAACTAGCAACTATTAAGCCACTACGTTCCATAATAAAAACCTGCCCCGAAGGACTGATTTTTAACTCCTGAAGAAACTGGCTGAGGCGCAAAAGGCTAACATCAACCCGCAGCGCGCCAATAAACTTATCTTGATCATCATAGATTGGTTGCACCGCAGGAAGGGCAATGTCATGGGGAGGCAACTGCCACACGAAAATATCTGCCCAAGCCAGTTTATTTTCCTTTAGTGCCGTTTTATACCAAGGGCGAGTTCGAGCATCAAAATTGGGAGTGACAGAAACTAGTTTTTGACGATTTCCTTGAGCATCAATTTCATAGGTGGAATTTCCTCTTGCTACATTATCTACGCTACCCACTAAAACATTGGAAGTTCCATTTAAGGAGAATTGCTTGCCCGCCCATACATACTTACCTTCTTGATTTCCGTAGGCAATGATTGTTGCACTATCAAAGCGTTGAGCTTGTTGCCAAAAATGACGCTCTAAAGATGACAGATCTTGGAAATTAATTTGTTCAAGTCGAGCACTATCAACATTAATTTGATTGATCAAAATAGGAGTAGCAATAAAAGATCGAAGATGATCTTGGATTCGATTTGTTACTTCATTTCGTAGCTTGCTTGCAACATCATTAACAGCTTTTTGACCATTCTGGATTGAGAGATAACTAGTCAAACCTACAGCAGTAAAGATTTGGATGACGAAGGGAGCAACAAGGATCAACCTCAAAGGGATCGATCGACGACGTTGAACTTTAGCTGTTTCAGAGACTTCCACTTTTGAAAATTGGTTGGTTAACATAAGAAAATACTTCGTCAATTTCAAGCAAATGATGTTGTGCAAAAACGAAATGAATTCTACTAAATGCAGTTTTATTTATAATAGTTCACCATCTTTAATTTGGTGCTCAGAGCGTTATCAAGAGTGCTTCTGTCAAAGGCTATTAACAATTTCGGCGTAAGAATTATAACTATCAGTATATAAACTTTTTTAAAGAATGGGGGTAAACCCATGAAAAGCTAAAACTATCACCTTGTGAGTTTTGCCAAGCGGTAAAAATAAGGCACTTCAATTTCTTACTCCCACGACAACCAGTTTTTTGTAAATGCTTTAAGCTAGTGCTCAACGATTCTTTCAGAAGAAGACCGCCACCACTGAAAGCAATAACTTGGTCAATCACCATTAGTTTGCGCAATTCTATCGAAGAGTAGTGCCTTCATTCAGTAATGGTGAACTAATGAAAGTCTTGCAATGTGAGCGATCAATTACTGATAATCATCACCTCATAGACACTACTGATCGAAGAGTAGTAATTATTTTGAAATCAGTGTATGCAGCCTTTACTTAAGGTAATTGATGCTTCATATTACAAGCACTATAGAGCGATTCAAGTATGAACATTGTTCACCCCACAGGCTACTGTGTTTGTTGAGCAAAATAAAGATTGCATGGTTGATTTGAACATAGCCCTGTTTTCTGAGCTTATGGCAAACTACACAATTGATCTGCTAAATAATTAGTACTTAACAGGGCTACCCTAAGACTTCCCAGTATCTTTACGATCAATTTGTTACTGGTGGAGATCGTGCAGAACTATGACTAATTTCAGAGTAATTCTCAGTTCCTCTGTCTAGCTTAGTGCTTGTTTCTGGAGATATTGATTGAGAGACAATCTCTTTTTGTCTTCCATTGCAGGCACATGGCTATTATAAAGCTCTCTCTCGGTGATGTAGCAACCCTAAAGTGCTTAATATATTGCCAGGTATAGATTTAACCTTGTATTAACCTATACACTTTAGAGCTGTTCTATGGAGCAACTACTAATCATCTAAGAGGATATCTAAAAAGTATCTTTTGGCACGGGTCAAGCACCAATAGTTGTGGGGGCAAAGGGCTTAAGCCCCTTGCCTACGTCGATCGCTAGGACTTACTGAGTAGCAATTTTGGCTTTTCAGACGGCCTCTAAAGCAACCAATCTTCTCACCATCAAATGTATTAAGCAGCCATAGATCATTCCTTCGCTCGTCTCCGAATACAATGCATAGTCCTTGCCCAATCGCCGAAATTGGTTCAGCCAGCCCAAGGTCTGCTCGATAATCCACCGTTTGGGCAGCGTCTCAAACGTTTTACCGATTCGGCTGATGATCTCCACGCGCGCACAGTCTCACCACACACAAGCTTCACGGCATCTGCAAACTTTTGCCCGGCATACCAAAGTAATGATAGGCCGTGCTGCAAGGCAGTAAATCGTGAGGCAGTATTTCCTACGGGCAGTTAGCTCTAACTCACGGCAGCCACAGCCTGGGAGAGGGCCGGGCTGGGAATGTCTTGATGAATCGGGATTTCGATGTGAAATGCCGTGCCACGTCCCACCTGCGAATCAAACCAGAGCCGACCTCGATGGGTTTGATGAATGACTTGGTGACTGATTGAAAGCCCCAAACCCGTACCTTTGCCCACGGGTTTTGAAGTCACAAAAGAATTGAAAACCTGCCCCTGCAAATGTTCAGGAATACCACTGCCGTTATCGGCGATCGTGATCCGAATCAGTCGTCCTTCACAGAGGCGCGTTTGAATCCGAATAATGCCAGGATTTTCCCGAATTTCATCAAAAGTCCAACCCAATTGGGATTCCTCGATCGCGTCGATCGCGTTGCTCAACAGGTTCATGAATACCTGATTCAGGGGCCCTAAACAACATTCCACCAAGGGCAAGTCCGCATATTCTCGCAACACCTGAATTTCCGGCCGCTCGCTGGAAGCCTTAATGCGATGGTTCAAGATAATTAAGGTGCTGTCGAGGCCCTCATGGATATTGGTGACCTGAAAATCGTTGTCATTGGCTCGCGAGAAGGATCGGAGCGATCGCACGATATCTCGCACACGCTCGGATCCCAACCGCATCGATCGCACCATTTGGGTCAAATCATCTAACAGAAAATCAGGATCAACTTCCTCTAACACCTCTTGCAACTCTTCTGGCACTTCGGGAAAGTAATGTTGATAGCTGCGAATGATGCGGCCCAAATCCTGAACATAGTGGCCCAGGTGTTCCACGTTGCCGGAAATAAAGCTAATGGGATTATTAATTTCGTGGGCTACCCCTGCCAACATTTGCCCAACCGCCGCCATTTTTTCGCTTTGAATCACCTGAAGTTGGGTATCTTTCAGTTGATTCAGGGTATTTTGCAAAGAGCTAAGTGAGGTTTCCAATTGCCGATACATGGCTTGGAAAGCATCTTGCAAAATATCAATCTCATCGAGTCCCAGGGTGGGATCAATCGCAGTGGCAGACTTGGTTGCTAAGGCTGCGGAAGGGTCGATCGCCCCCACCTCGTCCGATCCCGCGCCGGGAAAGGGCGGGGCTGCGCTGGCTAAGGTAGCCATAGAGGCGATCGGCTCGGGTGATCGCGCCGACTCCGGCCCCTTGGGGTTGCTGGGGATGCCACCCGCCGGGGGCGATGTTTGCTCTTCATTGGTAATTCCACTGGAAAGCAGCGCCATTTGGCTGCTGTGAACCAGTTCCCGACAGCCATTAATCATGGGCTTCAAGCGCTGATTCAACCGGTGTACGAAAAACCAAATGCTGCCCAACAGCACCAAACTGGCCACCAAGCTGGTTCCCAAGGCCGTTTGGAAAATGGGGGCAAACAGTCGGCGGCGCGGCACCACCGCCACCATCATCCAGTCCGTCCCCGCGATCGGGCGATAGGCCAAAAACTCAGCGGGAGTGGTCCGAAAGCCCAACCGAGATTGGCGAATTTTGGGCCAAATCCGTTCCAAGGAGGGAATTTTCTGGTAGCTCGATAGGCCCGTGGCCCGCTGCGGATCCGGTGGATAGGCCAGCAGTTCCCCCTCATAACTCAGCAGCACGAAATAGCCATCCTGTCCCAGCACCGGCCGCGCCAAACGTTCACTGAGATTGGTGATGTCAATATCCACCACCGTGGATCCCACCTTATGGCGATCGCGACTGCGCACCGGACTCAGCAGCGTCACCAGCACCTGTTGATTCCAGCGGTAGGGCTTGAGCCACCGTGGCTCCGCCGCACTTGCTTCCTTGGGGGACACCAGGCGGGCTTCCGAAGGGGTAAGCCGCTCCGTCAGGGATTCGGCGCGATCGAGCTGGGCCAAGCGATCGGGGGTTGAAGGTGTGGCCGTGGGCGATGGCGTTGAAGGGGGAATACCATCGCGGATCAACACATAGGGCGGAGCCAACCGCTTATGAATCATGCTTGGCTCCGAAAAAGCGGTTTTTGGTTCCGACACCGTGGATCGGGGGCTAGTGGGCGTGGGCTGCGATCGCCCCAGTTCCGAAACCCGGTTTACCAACCGCTGCGGCACGATCGAATAATACGGATCGAACTGCTCCCGGCTCTTCAGCAGGGCAAACGGTTCCTGTTGCAACCCCAAACCCGCCACCAGAGGCGGCCGGTTTTTCAGAAATTCCAAAATAATCTGTTCACAACTTTGGGCGATCGCCGCCTCATCCTGGCCCAGTCGGCTGACCTCATAGACAGCAACCCCGAACCCATCCGCAAATTCTTCCACCTGCTTCAGATCGCTTTCGAGGCCTTGCACCTCAATCCTCAGGGTTTTTTGAATTTCATCAACCGTCTGATCCTTCAGTAGGTTGTAAGTAATCCCAGTCATGATGCCCAGCGTTGACAAAATGCCCAGCATCGTCCACAAGAGCATCTGAGCACCAATGGAAGAAAGCCTCGTGGCCTTCAGAATCAGTAGCAGTTCAAAGACGCGATGTCTCATGTGGTCAAGAGGGGGTGAAGACGCGATGCTGATTGGTCAATGGCATGACCATCACTGCAAAACTAGGTAATCTCGGGGTGCGATGGCATTACAATGCCTCGGCTCTCTCGACAACTACATATTTCCTATATCTCAATCGAACTTTGCAGATTCGGGAAACTTCAGAACTTTCTAATCCATTTCATCCTAATGACCTCATCCTGATGACGGACTTTTGATGAAATTTCGGCTAAATCTGCCCTGAAAAATGCATCTTTGGCGACAATTAGCGACAAAATGGGTCATGGGCAACTGAATGATAAACCCAATGATTTAGGTTTCTTCTCGATTGCCATTGTGAAGGGTGACGTAATAATGGTCAGAACAGAAATTACCTGATGCTAATTCGCTAGGCCTTTCTGAAAATCGACTAAAAACAAAAAGAATTTATGAGAAATGATCGTATTTGTGAATCATTTCTTAAATTAATCGTCTTTGAAATTAGTCATTTTTGAAATTATTGGTTCACTCTGAATTTACTCCTAAATTTACTCCTCATCAGACTTCCTCAAGATTGAAAAATTGATCTTGAAGATTGGTGCAGTTGACTGTTGCCTGAAAACTACCGAGTTAGGGCATTAGTTAAACGGTCTGGAATGCACCCATGGGGAGTAGAAAGGCTAATTTGATTTATCCAAAATTCCCCTTAGCTTAGGAGATCACTTGGCCTGATCTTGTATTCAAGACTACCGTATCCCAATGATGATGCTCGGGATTGGCCCCCCAGGTTTCACAAGGTCTTGCGCGAAGGATGTCTGCAAAGCCAGAGTTGACGGTGAGAAAACGGGCTACCTTCGCCGATTCAACTTCGCTGATTTAACATTAGACCTCTTGCATCAATCAAAACCCTCACCCTAAATCCCTCTCCCAAGTCGGGAGAGGGACTTGACAACCAACAACAAAATCGTCGCTATTCCCGATTTCTGGCTCCCCTGCGCCCTCCTGGGGAGAAGGGGTTGGGGGATGAGAGCTGTGAGCTGATTCGCGCAAGAGGTCTATTGACGATTTGGTTTTGCAGTCCCGATCGACCGCCCGATCGACCGCCCCAGCATTTTCCTCTGAGCGCCCTTGGTCATTCTGAGAGGGTGTCTGAAAAGCCAAAATTGCTACTCTGTACGCCCCAGGGATCGATGTAGACAAGGGGCTTAAGCCCCTTGCCCCGACGGCTACTAGCCCTTTGGCAAATCCCCCAAGTTACTGCGCAGGCATCCTCTTAGAGGGTGTCTGAAAAGCCAAAATTGCTACTCTGTACGCCCCAGGGATCGATGTAGACAAGGGGCTTAAGCCCCTTGCCCCGATGGCTACTAGTCCCTTGGCAAATCCCCCAAGTTACTGCGCAGGCATCCTCTTAGAGCACCCTATTGAGCCGATGGTGCAGCATCGGGAGGATTAAATCGATAACCAACCCCGCGCACCGTTTGGATAATTTGGGTTTTCGCGCCTGCACTTTCCATCTTTTTGCGAATTTGACCAATGTGGACATCAACAACCCGCTGGTCGCCCACATAGTCGTAATCCCAAACTCTTTGCAAAAGTTCTTGGCGATTCCAGACCCGCCCTGGATGATTAGCCAAAAAATGCAAAATATTGAACTCTAAGGCCGTTAGGGTAATTAATTGATCATCAAGGGTGACTTCGTGGCGTTCCGGATCGATGATTAAGCTGCCAAAATTAAGGGAAGGTTGCGGTAAATCACGTGGAGAATTGCCCCGGCCCCGCTTCAGGATGGCACTAACGCGCACCCCTAATTCCATCAAGCTAAAGGGTTTTGTCAGGTAATCATCTGCCCCTTGGCGAAACCCTTTAATTTTATCGGCTTCATCGGAACGACTGGTGAGCATCAAAACGTAGACACCCGTTTTGGCTTGCATTTCCCGACACAGTTCGTACCCCGTTGCATCCGGTAGATTGACATCCAAAATCACCAGATCGGGTTGAAACTTTTCAAAGAGCGCTAAGGCCGTCTTCCCGTCAGGAGCCGACTCCATTTGATATTGCTGCTTGCTTAAGAAGCGATGGATCAACTTTCGGATCGCTGGATCGTCATCCACAACCAGCAGCTTTGGAGGCGTGTCAGTCATCGCTTTGAAGCCAAGATAATCGGCAGAGAAATATTATGGGGCCATTGGGGGTGCGACGGTCATCGCGGGGTGGAGATTTGGGTAGCTGTGATGAACCCAAATAAATAGGGGCTGCTCAATTGTGCCCCTTTCACTCAATCAGGTGCAAATCGTTGTCCAACGATCGAACTAAAATTTGTCCAAATTTGTCCAAGTAGGATGATTGTCCAAATCATTTGCGGGGCTAATTGGGGTTGCACGCCAGTTTATTGACCCTTTCTACGGGGATCGGGGATCAACCGGATGTGACCAAACGCATTTCTAGCGCATTTGGGCGCTTGATTGCTTGCGGGAGAGTGTTTAGGAAAGTTTTGGACAGTGGGCTGCATGTTATTGCGCGTATTCTATCAAACCGGCACTATTTCACTAACGGTTGTGGCGATTCGCTTCTGGCAAACTGATGATTGGCAGTTGATAGTCCATTATCCCAAACCCTTGGGGGCTGACTGGTGCAAGGTTTTGGTCTCAGGATCCGACTTGTCTGGCGCAGCGGGCAGAGTCCCATGGAGCCGGATAGATCCAGTCGATCCGACTGAAGATTCGGCTGATCTGGCGCAAGGCTTGGGGGGCAGGGACTGGCTCAATGATGAGGACTTGTTGCCAATCCGAACTGCTCAGGTGTCGGTTGCTTAGAATTTAGACTAGATTTAAATAGTGTTTTCACGGTATTAGGGCGATCGCCAAGTGCCGCGATCATGCAGTGATCACCAAACAGTACTGAACAGATAGCGTCGAAGGCGCTGTTTCACTCGATCGCCGCCAAGAGACTAGCCCCACCCAACGCATGAGCAACCCGAACCCCTACGAACAGCTTGGCGTGACCGAGGATGCGTCTTTTGATGAAATTCAATCGGCGCGCAATCGGCTCCTCAAGGAACATGAAACAGACCGCCAACGGATGGAAGCGGTTGAGATGGCCTATGACGCAGTGTTGATGGATCGGCTGCGGCTGCGGCAGGAGGGACGAATTAAAGTCCCTGATCGAATCCGGTTTGCGGAACAGGACGATCGCCCCGCGCCGGCCGCTCCCCAACCCAGTCAACCGCCGCAACTGCCCAATTGGTTAGCGGGGTCGATCGATCAGCCCACCCGTACCGATTGGATCCAGGCCGGCGGCACGTTTTCGGTGCTGTTGGTGCTGGGGTTGTTAAATCCTGGCGGTGATGGAGCGTTGCTGCAATTGGTACTGGCGATCGGGGCAGGGGCCAGCTTGTTTTTCCTTAATCGCAAGGAACGACGTTTTGGCCGAGCGGTGTTGTTGACGCTGCTGGGGCTGATTGGCGGTCTGATTGTGGGTTCGTTGATCACGGGTCTGATTCCGCCTGTGGTTGGCCTGCGCACGGAACAGTTGGTGGCAGTGGTGACGCTGATTACCCTTTGGCTCACCAGTTGCTTGTTGCGGTAAGCAGGGCGATCGTCATTGCCAGCAAAGTTCAAGACTTAAGGTTAAAGACTCAAGATTCAAGAGCAAACGGCAAAACGCGAGAGCCAAAACTTGAAAGTCAAAAATGCCCAGCGATCAACGGTTGTGCTTGATCGCTGGGCATTTCGCTGTTCAGAAGGGCTGGTTGCTGGTTAATTCACGGAAGATTCCCTAGTTGCTAACCTCGCGCACTGTGAGTTGATAGCGTCCTCGCCCTTGGGGATCGTAGGCATTGACGATGATCCGGTAGGTTCCGGTGCTGGGCAACTGCACCACGAGGGCAGCGTTGGTGTTGGTGTCGCTGATGTCGTCGGCATCGGCCAGTTTTTCATCTTGGGGATCCGCCACCATCAGGTAGGGATCAAAGTCATTGCTCTCCAGCAGGATTTCAATTCGTTGGCCGGCCCGCCCATTGAATCGATATTCCTGGTAGGGGCTGTTGTCGGATTGCAGACGGGGCGAACTGGCGGTCAGGCTGCCGGCATCTTGCAGGATGAGGGAGCCGGCCTGTGTACCAGGTTGTGTGCCGGGCTGCGTACCGGGGTTGGTGGCGGCGGGGCCACCCGATCGCGCCCGCAGGGTATAGCGTCCTTGTTGGTTGGTGGCGGCGGTGTTCACAAACACAGTGTACAGACCGCTGCTGGGCAGGGTGGCGGTGATGCGAGCGTTGGTTTGGCCGCCGCTGTCGTCGTCCTGGGCGAGTTCTTCTCCTTCGGGATTGAGGACGATCAGGTAAGCATCGAAGTCGCCGCTGGCCAGGTCGATCGTAACTTGGTTACCGGCTTCGCCCGTGAAGGTGTAGATGTCGTAGAGGGTTTGGTCTTGGCTCAAAACCCGATCGCCCTCGGCCAATTCGCCGGCCAGGGGCTGATTATTCAGAGCCAGGGTGGTGACGGGGATGGAGGGGCGCAAATCTCCCGATCGCGCCTTGGCCAGGAAGTCCAACACGCGATCGGTGGAGATGGCGAAGCCAATGCCAATGTTGCCACCGCCGTCGCGATCGACATAGATCGAAGTGTTGACCCCAATCAGTTGCCCTTTGCTGTTGAGGAGTGGGCCGCCGGAGTTGCCGGGGTTGATGGCCGCGTCGGTTTGAATTAGCCCTTCAATGTTGTCCAGGCGGCTGACAATGCCCACGGTGAAGGTGTTTTGGAACTTACCGAAGGGATTCCCGATCGCGAAGGCTCGCTGCCCCACTTCCACGGAACCGGGCGGCGCAATGGGCACCACCGGCAACCCACTTGCCCCCCGCAGCTTCAGCATGGCGAGGTCTAGGCTGCCTTCCGCAAAGCCCAAAATATCCGCCTCAAATTTTTGGCCATCGGCCAAGACGACGGTAACAGGGCTGGTGGCATCGTCTACCACATGGGCGTTGGTCAGAATCAGGCCATCGGCGCTGACGATGCTGCCGCTGCCGGTGCTACTGCTGGTTTCGATCGAGACAACGGCGGGGCTGGCAGTCCGATAAACCCGCACGTTCACCTCTTCATCGCTGTTGCCTTGGGCCCGGTGACCGGGAACAGTTGGGCGCACTTGCTCGATCGACTCGTTCGCCGGGCCCAGCCGTCCTGGATTGGGGGGCATTTGCCGCGCTGCGACGGGACTGGCCGCCCAACCAATGGAGCCGATCGAGAGGAGGATTGTTCCTCCCAGGCCCCATAGGGAATGGGGAAGCCGGTATGGCGGCATAGGCTGCGATCGCGGATTGATACTCATGGCCCCAAACCCTTCTGCAACGATGGTCACAATATGGTCACAACAAAACTGGTCACAACAAAACCGCCAGCGCCGGGCCCCGCTGGTGGGTGCGCTGGCGTTGGCATTGTACTTTTCTTGAACTTAGCAGACCGATCGGGAGATACCGATGCGATCGCAGACAAATCCTGTCTTGGTTCAGGTCTTAGCGGCTAGCTAGATTAGCGGTTGGAAGCTGAAAAACGTGAGGTGAATCAACTGAAAATCCAATCAGGAACGGGGCCCAAAGGGGTCTAGTCCCGATCGCCATTGGTCGATCGCCTGAGCCAAGGCGGGCCGTACCTGCTGCCAAACACCCGCCCAATCTCGGGGCTGGGGCTGACGAAACAACCGAGCCGTGGGATACCAAGGGCAATCGGCGCGATCGAGCATCCAGCGCCAATTGGGCATTCGGGGCAACAGGATCCAAGTGGGCAAGCCCAGGCCGCCCGCCAGGTGGGTGACAGAGGTGTCAACACAAATCACCAGATCCAGTTGGGCTGCGAGGGCAGCGGTGTCGGCAAAATCCCGGAGTCGATCGTGCCAGGCCTGGACTTGCGGAAATTGGGCGATCGCCCCGGCATCAGGCCCCACCTGCAAACCATGCAGTTGCACCTCAGGGCAATTCAGATGCTCCACAAATTGGGCTAGGGGAATCGATCGATTGTGATAGTCCCGGCGGCCGTCGCGATTGGCTTGGTAGCCGCTGGCCCAGGCAATGCCCACATGGAGTCGATCGCGCCGAAAGGTAAATTCCTGCTCCGGTCGCCAGTCCGTGGCCTGGGCTGACAGGTAAGGAATCGATCGGGGAATGGCCGCCAAGCTGGGCGTGAACACCTTGGGCAGGCTCAGAAAGGAAATTTGCCAATCGAAGGCCGGCAGGGCCGCCCCTTGAACCACCACTTGCTCCACCCCTGGCAGGGCCGCCAAAATTCGGGCCGTGGGCTGCGGTGACTCCACCACCACCCTCGCGCCCTGAGCCGCCAACAGGGGCAAATATCGCGCAAAGTGCAAAATATCGCCCAACCCACACTGGGCATAGACCAAGATCGTTTGCCCCGCGATCGGCTCCCCATTCCAGGCCGGTTGCTGGAAGGGCCGCCGGGGCAGAACATTGGGCCAGCGCCATTCAAATTCCGCAAAGCCGCGCTCATAGTCGCCTTGGTGTAACCAAAGGTTGGCCCGCCCCCAATGCACATCCGCTTCATCGGGTTGATGGCGGAGGGCGGCTTCGTAGCAGTCAGCGGCGGCGGCCAATTCCGCTAGCTCAAAATGGCAATTCCCGATCGCCCCCAGGGCCCGCGCCTGCACACCGGGATCGGGCGGAGCTAGGGTCAGCCCCCGTTGGTGGGCGGCGATCGCCTCCCGAAATTCTTGGCGATAAAAACAAACCCGTCCCAACTGGAACCAAGCACCGGGATAGTGGGGATCCAAGGCCAACGATCGCTGAACCGCCGCATAGGCCAGCTCGGGATCGTCCCCAGCTTCGCGATCGAGCGCAATCCAACTTTGCAGCAGGTGGACCAGGGCGCGATCGGGGTTGCGTTGCAAGGCCTGTTTGATCGCCGCCGCCGCTTCCGGCCACCGACATTGCTGGCAAAGACTTTGGGCTAGGTAAAGATGCAAGTCCGGTAGCTCAGGATTGGCCTGAATCGCTTGCTGATAGTGTGTGGTGGCCGTTGCCCAATTCTGTTGTTGCAGGGCAATCGCGCCCCGATTGGCCCAAACTTCTGCCCAATCGGGCCGATAGTGCAAGGCCCAACCATAGGCCCGATCGGCCGCGGCCCACTGACCTTGCCCCTGTAAACCATTGCCCAACCAGCGGTAAGGTTCTGGCCGATCGGGAGCCAGCCGAATGGCCCGTCGGGCTTGCTCGATCGCCCCTTGGGCCTGGCCCTGTCGCCAAGCCGCCTCGGCTGCCGCCAAAGCCTGGTCAAACGCCGTCGCCAGCATTTCCAAGGCGATCGGGGGTGCAGGTTTGGGGGTGATTGCTGCGATCGTTTCTTCCTGTTCGAGGGCTGTGGTTTCGCCTGTTTGCATGGATCTCCTCGCATCTGCCCGCGTCTGGCTGCTGACAATCTGGCTGCTTAAATCTAGTGGGTTAAATCTGGCTGACCGAACTTGATCGCCTGGATTTGATTAATGGAATCTGAATCAATGGAATTTGGCTGATGACAATTGCTCCAGGTCACGGTTTAGGGCCTGGGTTTCCGGATCCCGCTGCAATCTTGGCCGCCGGAACTCGCGATCGGGTCAGCTATCCGGTGTTTAATTGAACCCGGTTTAGATAATCCGATCCCCCTGAGATCAATCTTTCAAAACTTCCTAGGAGTTTGACCCATGAGCCAGCTCGATCCCGCAACCATCATGAAACAACAAGTGGCCCGCGCCGCCGTGGCCCGCGTCAAGTCGGGAACCGTCGTGGGGTTGGGCAGCGGCTCAACGGCGGCCTTTGCGATCGAATATTTGGGCGATCGGCTCAAGTCCGGTGAACTCACCAACATCATCGGCGTGCCCACGTCGTTCCAGTCGGAAGTGCTGGCCAAACAGTTTGGTATTCCCTTGGCCACGCCCAACGATGTGGATCGGATTGATGTGGCGATCGACGGGGCCGACGAAGTGGATCCGCAAAAAAACCTGATCAAGGGCGGCGGCGCGGCCCATACCCGGGAAAAAATTGTGGACTGCTTGGCAGCGGAATTTATTGTGGTGGTGGATGCCAGCAAATTGGTCGATCGCCTGGGAACCACCTTCCTGTTGCCCGTGGAAGTGTTGCCCATGGCTTTGGAACCGGTGAAGCGGGCGATCGTCGCCCTGGGTGGTGAGCCGCAATTGCGGATGGCCGTCAAAAAAGCCGGCCCCGTGGTGACGGATCAGGGCAACTTGGTTCTGGATGTGAAGTTCCCCAACGGCATTGACGACCCCGCCACCTTGGAAAAAGCCCTGAATAACATTCCCGGAGTCCTGGAAAACGGCCTGTTTGTGGGAACCACAGACTGCGTGCTGATTGGGGAAATTGTGGACGGGGAACCGCAAGTCCGCCAAATGTAGGATGAATGCCGTCTGGGCCAGATCGGGGTGGGTAATGCCCACCCTGCCAGTGAGTCAAGGTCTAACTGAATGCTCGACTCAGTAACTGGCTGAATGCCTACCCGATCGATAACCAATTCATAGAAATTCATTAGCCGCTGAACAACACTCGAACGATTGAAGGGCCCGCGATCGCCATCATGGTCGATTCTGTCGGTCAAAATCTTTGCCAATTGCAGGATAGAAAGATGATTAAATATCTGTGCGATCGCTAATTACTCCTAAGTTGGGTCTTACGCGCGATCCTTGCCCGAATGTCTACCTGTTTCGGTCATTCGGCAGAATGACAATCTAGTCAAAATTGAGCGCAGAGTGAAGCGCAGGGTTGAGTGCCAATGCCATCTGCAACCACTCAACGCAAGAGATCATGGCTCCTCAATTTTGCTCTCCCCCTCGCACGTTTAAGCCCATGGTGCAAGCTCACACGCGAATGTTGGATCGTTCAGTTCCCCAAGCCGTAAAAGCCGCAGTCATGGTCATTGGCGGCGCAGAAGACAAGATTCACGGTCGTGAAATTCTGCACGCCTTCTTTCAGCGATCGGGCGGAACCGGTGCCAGAATCGCCATCATTCCGAGTGCTTCGCGGGAGCCATCGGTGATTGGCAGCAAGTACCGCATGATTTTCGAGAGCATGGGAGCCGAGTCGATCGAAATTCTTGATGTGCGCGATCGCGACCAAGGTTCCAACGAAAGTTATTTGGAATATGTCTACAGTTGTACGGGCGTGTTCATGACCGGCGGCGATCAATTGCGACTGTGTGGCTTGCTGGCGGAAACGCGGCTGATGGAAAGCATTCTGGAGCGGGTGCGGCGACGGGAAATTTCCCTGGCCGGAACCAGTGCCGGGGCAGCGGTGATGGGTCACCACATGATCGCGGGCGGTGGCTCGGGTGAGTCCCCCAATCGATCGCTGGTGGATATGGCGACAGGGTTTGGTGTGTTGCCCCATGTGATTGTGGATCAGCACTTCCACAACCGAAATCGAATGGCGCGGCTTTTGAGCGCTGTGTCCCTGCATCCCGATCGCCTGGGCATTGGCATTGATGAAGACACCTGCGCCTGTTTTGAGGATGACGGCTCGATCGAGGTGCTCGGTAAAGGCACGGTCACCATCATTGACCCGGGCGACATCACCTACACCAATCAATCCTTAGTGGGAGCCAACGATCCCGTTAGTCTGCATCACCTCCGCCTGCACGTGCTCAGCTACGGCGATCGCTACTCAATTCCCATGCGGCGTGTGGTCAGCACCGGGCAACCGCGCTAGTCGTTAAACCATTTCCGTGATCTTCCGTGATCTTCCGTGATCTAACGACTCTCGCGCTCCTGGGCTAATCCAACCGAAAGAGCACGGTTCAAAACCACGAAACCCAGCCTCAGTGATGCACCGGGGCTGGGTTTTGCGTTTGAGCTTTGAAATCTTGACCCGATCGCGCGAACCGGCAATGAACGGGCAGTGAATTAGGAATCGAGGATTGAGCCGATCGACGTTGGGCCAGCCACCGATGCGATCGGCAAACGCTGTTCCAAGTTGCCTACTTGTCGGCCCCTTGCAACCGCAGCAACAGGAAACCACCGCCCAAGCCAATCAAAATCAAGGTGAATGCCAAAAAAGCCGTGCTGAAAATTTCGCCGCTCATGGTGTTATTTCGGTTTCGGTAACGTGCCTCGCCATTGTATCAACGCGCGTAGGACTGGGACTCGAATTGAGACTCGAATTACGGCTTGAACGGTGGCTTGAATTGCGGCCCGAATTGAGACTTGGATTCAGCCATTTGACGGCTTCTCCTGCGAGCCGACGGGTGGCCTGGCTGGCCACCCAACCCAGCCAAACTTACGGTGCGCTGCGAATCAACAGGGCGGTGCTTTCCTTTTGAGTTGCCAAAATAGTGCCCTGCAAGCGAGCGTTTTCCAGGCGGGCATTCGCCACATTCGCCCCATGCAACTTGGCAAACCGCAAATCGGCATTGGTCAGGTTGGCCCCGGCCAAGTCAGCCCCTTCCAAGCTGGCGCGGCTGAGGGAAGCGTTGTGTAAATTCGCATCTCGCAAATTAATCCCCGCCACATCCATCGGCACATCCATATTGCCGTGGCTGGCCTGTTGCCACCGCAGCAACCCGGCCATGGTCTGGCGAGCATTGTTCAGGTTGGCCCCAGCTAACTGGGCCCCTTCCATGTTGGCTCCCAACAGGTTGGCATCCTGGAGATTAGCCGAGCGCAAATCTGCCAACACCAATCCCACCAGGGTCAAATCCGCCTGTTGCAGGTTGGCTTGGGCGAGCTTGACTGCGTGCATCCGCGCCTCGATCGCGCTGGCTCGGCTCAAATTAGCGGCCGTCAGATCCGTGCGCCACAGTTTGGCTCCGTTCAAATTCGCCCCTTGCAGGTTCGCCCCGGCCAAATCAAGATCAGACAGGTCAGCACCACTCAGGTCACAATTCGCGCAACTTTTGGTTTCCAGCAGTTGGCGCACATGGGCAGGGTTTTCCGCAACGCTCGGGAGCGCCGTCACTGCCAATGTGCTGGCGAAGAATGCAACGCCCGCCACCACTTTCGTCAACACTTGAACTGAATTCATTGCGCCTTCCCCTCGTTCAACCTGCCTCTAATATCTAGGATAAATTGGGTGGGGGCGGTGACCGCTTGCTGTTGCGGAATGCGATCGTTACGCTTTAATACGCCGGCCGCCATTACAGAGCAATGGTGATCTCGATCGCACATCCCATCAAATACCCTTGGTTTCCATTGACTCGCGAAATTGTGCGACAAAAAATCGCGATGTGACAGTTTCTGAACCAGATAAATCAACGGTTCCAGGTCTTAGTTCGGAAATCCGTCCCCACAACCGAAAATTGATTCAGCAGTCGATCGCGCCGATCATCACCGCCTCGCTCGATCGAAGCAACTCAACGCTTGCGGGGATCGATTTTGTTAGGATCTGCTGGGAAAAATGATTCCTCTCCAGTAAGAACCCTATTGATTTATCCTGCATTTCAAATTCAGATTTACAGAATGTAAAGAATCGATTATTGTTTTCACGCAACTATGATCGATTGAGTTAAACGTTGCTGCTGGCTTTCAACTATTGATCTGAGTATCGCTTTAAGTATCGATTGGAGTATTGATGACGATCGCGGATCAAGTGCCGACTTAGCGATCGACCCAATATCCACCCGATATTCACATCCCAGCGATTGGGTCTGGGCCAAAGTATCGCTTGAGGGGCAATGCTTGAGGGGCAATTGGAATATTGGCTAGAGTCTGCATTGAAAAAACATCAAGTTTCGATGAAGATTCTTGACAGTTGCGCAACAATAGCCCGCTGCCTTGGCCCATGGTTCTGTTGCGGTCTGCCCCAAGGGCGGTAGGCTAAATGCGGGCGATCGCCCCTAGCGTCTTCCTGGCGACTGAACCGTGACTAAGCTGATTATTCAGATTCCCTGCTTCAACGAAGAAGAAACCCTGGGCATTACGCTCCAAGCCTTGCCCCGTGAGGTGCCCGGCTGCGATGTGGTGGAGTGGTTGGTGATTGATGATGGCAGCATCGATCGCACCGCTGAGGTGGCCTTGGCCCATGGGGTAGACCACGTTGTGCGACTGTCCACCAATCAGGGACTGGCAAAGGCGTTCATGGCCGGTTTGGATGCTTGCTTAAAGGCCGGGGCAGACATCATCGTTAATACCGATGCGGACAATCAATATTGTGCCGATGACATTCCGGCGCTGGTGTTTCCAATCCTGGCCCATCAAGCAGAGATGGTGATTGGGGCCCGCCCGATCGCGGAAATTGAGCATTTCTCGCCCGTCAAGAAGGCCCTGCAACAGTTTGGCAGTTGGGTGGTGCGCTTGGCCAGCGACACGGACATTCCCGATGCGCCCAGTGGGTTTCGGGCCCTAAGTCGGGAGGCAGCCCTGCGGGTCAATGTATTCAATGGCTATACCTACACCCTGGAGACGATTATCCAAGCGGGTCAACAGGGAATCGCAATTGTTTCCGTGCCAATTCGCACCAATGGCTACCTGCGCCCCTCGCGCCTGGTCAAGAGCATCCGCAGCTATATCCAGCGATCGATCTTCACGATTCTGCGGATTTTCATGACCTACAAACCCCTGCGATCGTTTCTGATTTTGGGGACAGTTCCTTTCTCGATCGGGGTCTTGTTGGGAATTCGCTGGCTGCTGCTTTACTTCGGCGGCTCACCCCGGGCCCACGTGCCTAGCTTGATCCTGGCCGCGATCGGGATCTTGGTGGGGGTGCAGCTCTGGATTTTGGGATTGGTGGCGGATTTGCTGGCCGTGAACCGCAAAATGCTCGAAGACATCCAACTGCGGGCCCGCCGGGCAGAAATTGAAGCCGCCCGCCAAGGAAGCGATCCCCCGGTCAGCGGCCCCCTGGCTTCGCTATATCCCATGCATGACAACCGTTCCAGTCGCTAAATTGACCTTGCATCACGTCGCATCACGCCAAAGTTTGATCAACTAGCGGATCAATTTTTCGCAATGGTTTGCAACGATCAGTTGACGAGCTTCAAAAAGCCTGCTAGATTAATCACCCGTGTTCGGAATTTCACTGCGACACCCAACCAGCCCGGTTGTTCTTGCAGTCCCCAACACCACCTCATAGCCTCCAACAAGGCGATGGGGGTCGCTAACTCAACGGTAGAGTACTCGGCTTTTAACCGATTAGTTCTGGGTTCGAATCCCAGGCGACCCATTTTTTTAGAACCCACAGTTTTCAGAAATAGTCTTCAGATTCTGTATGTAGGATCCTGCTCTGGATTGAACTGACTGGATCTCTCCATGCTCCGCCATGCCTGCACAACACCCCAAGGGCTGGTTTTGGGCGATCGAGTCGATCGGGAGATCAAGTCACTTTCCAAAACTCCCTGCCACTCAGGATTTTTCATGGGTCAGGATCGCCCAAATCCTCTCGAGATCGGGTCTCTAGGTTTGGTCGATCGGGCGCTTGGTCAATTCAAGATCTCCAAAACTGCCAAATCGTCGAAATTTTAATTCTTGGCTCCAGAAAAACAGGGGGGCTGGCAACAATTGTTTTAAGATTAGTGCCAAGCACTCGACCGGCCGAGAGTTATCGAGGCATCGATATAAATCTATCTTAGGAGGATTCCTATGGCGCTCGTACCCATGCGGCTTCTGCTCGACCACGCGGCAGAAAATGGCTACGGCATTCCTGCCTTCAACGTCAACAACATGGAGCAGATCCAAGCGATCATGCGGGCAGCCGATGAAACCGATAGCCCCGTGATCCTGCAAGCGTCGCGTGGTGCTCGTAACTACGCTGGCGAAAACTTCCTGCGTCACCTGATCTTGGCAGCTGTGGAAACCTATCCCCACATCCCCATCAGCATGCACCAAGACCACGGTAACGAGCCGGCCACCTGCTACTCGGCCATCAAAAACGGCTTCACTAGCGTGATGATGGATGGCTCGCTGGAAGCTGATGCGAAGACCCCCGCGAGCTACGAGTACAACGTGAACGTGACCCGCGAAGTGGTGAAAGTTGCCCACTCGCTGGGTGTGAGCGTGGAAGGCGAACTGGGTTGCTTGGGTTCGCTGGAAACCGGCATGGGCGAAGCAGAAGATGGTCACGGCTTTGAAGGCAAGCTGGATCACTCCCAACTGCTGACCGACCCCGATGAAGCAGCCGACTTCGTGGAAAAAACCCAAGTGGATGCTCTGGCAGTGGCGATCGGCACCAGCCACGGTGCTTACAAGTTCACCCGCAAGCCGACCGGCGAAATCCTGGCCATCAGCCGCATTGAAGAAATCCACAACCGTCTCCCCAACACCCACTTGGTGATGCATGGTTCGTCTTCGGTTCCCGAAGATCTGCTGGCGCTGATCAACCAATACGGCGGCACGATCCCCGAAACCTACGGCGTGCCCGTGGAAGAAATCCAAAAGGGCATCAAGTGCGGTGTGCGCAAGGTGAACATCGACACTGACAACCGCTTGGCGATCACCGCTGCGGTGCGCGAAGCCCTGGCCGGCAACACCAAGGAATTTGACCCCCGTCACTTCCTGAAGCCCTCGATCAAGTACATGCAAAAGGTGTGTGCCGATCGCTATAGCGAGTTCTGGACTGCTGGCAACGCTAGCAAGATCAAGCAAGTCTCGGTGGACGAGTTTGCTCGCAAGTATGCCAAGGGCGAATTGGTGGCTAAGGCTGCTGCCAAGGTCTAAAAGGTTCGATCGGGAAGTTGGGTGATGGATGATTCAATCGGCACATACCTAATGAATCGGGCGATCGCCCAACTCTGTCCCCGATTGATCACTGAGTGATCATTGATTAATCACTGAATTTTTGACCCCAAAATGACAGTAGCGGTGAGGCGCTTGGCTTCACCGCTATTTTTTGCGTTTAGTTTTTCTGCTGCTGAGTTTGTTGTTTTTGGGTTCGCTGTTTTTGGGTCGATTGTTGATGCCAACTAGCGGCAGCAACCCGCTTAGTGAACCGGGACAACCCAATCGCTGTGGCTTGTTAGGTTGCCCCCTTGGATCTGGTATTGCATGGTGTCAGCAATGGCGTTGTTTTCATCACAAAAAACAACGGGAGCCGTGAAGGGTCGATCGCTCAAGCGATAGGCGATCGCTAAACATTTGTCGCCCACTTCTCCCAACCGCGCAGAACCACCATTGAGCGTAAATTCGCCCGGCCCGGCGGGAATGGCGTAGGTGACCCAACGTTCACCATTGCGCAGGTTAACCAAATGCACTTGCTCATAGGCTTCAATGCCAGCACGCTCCATCAACGCCGCATCAATGCCGACGCTGCCGTTGTAATCCACACTTTTGTCGGTGACGCGGATACCGTGAATTTTCCCGGAAACAAAGGTCTTCATCAAAGAAGCGATAAGAGAAGGATTGCCGATGATTATTTCAGAGTTTTTCCTGTTTCATGGCCTTTTAGGTAACAGGTTCTGAGGAGTCGATCGGGGCTAGACCAAAACGGGTTCGTTGATTGGCTCGTTTGGTTGTTCTGATTCTGGGCCGATCGCGCCGAATTCGGCTTCGTGGCGTTCAATTTGGGCAATGGTGCGATCGATCAGGGCCACCCCTTCAGCGGCCGTTTCAATCCGGCAGAGTTGGCCGCGCAACTCCGCCGCCCCATAAAACCCCTTGGCATACCAGGTCATGTGCTTCCGGGCTTGGCGCACACCCCGATCGCCCTTGTAAGCCGCCAACATGGTCAGGTGTTCTTGGGCACAACGCAACCGCTCGATCGGGCTGGGCTGGGGGCGCAACTCGCCAGTTTTCAAGAAATGGTCGATTTCGCCCACCAAAAACGGATAGCCCATGGTGCCCCGCGAGCACATCACCCCATCCGCGCCGGTTTCCGCCAAGCACCGCACCGCAGCCTCCACGGAGAAAATATCCCCGTTGGCAATGACCGGCACGGAAACCGCTTCCTTCACCCGTTGGATCCAAATCCATTTGGCGGGGCCGTTATAGCCCTGGGCCCTGGTGCGACCGTGAACGGTCAGCATGGCTGCGCCGGCCGCTTCCATCCGCCGGGCAAAATCCACGATGTTAATTTCGCTTTCGTTCCAGCCGATCCGTGATTTCACAGTTACCGGCACGTTCACCGCCGCCACCACGGCCCGCACGATCGCCTCGGCCGTTTCGGGATCGCGCAACAGGGAGGAACCGCCACCATTCTTGGTGATTTTGTTCACCGGGCAGCCCATGTTGATGTCCACGGTGTCAGCCCCTTCTTCAACGGCCATTTGGGCCGCCTCAGCCAAAAATTGCGGGCGACAGTCAAACAGTTGAATGCTGATGGGGCGCTCTTCGGCGGAAACTTCCATGATTTGCGGAAGCTGCCGCGCGTAGTGCAACCCGGTGGCGTTCACCATTTCGGTGTACATCATCGAGGTGGGTGCATAGCGCCGCACCAAACGCCGAAAGACCAAATCCGTGACACCGGACAGGGGCGCTTGCAACACACGGCTCTGAAGGGTGACGGAACCAATTTGGAGTGGTTCGGCCAAACGGGCTTTGAGTTCAGGGGATAGGGTCAACATGGGCGATCGAAAGGGGCGATCGAGGCATTGGTCACCGGCTGCAACCGTGAGCAATGCGATCGGGACAGGAAACTGTGGCCGAGGGATGGGGAATTTCCCCTAAAAGTTGGCTTTTGAATATCGCCTAAGAAATATTGCCTAAGAAATATTGCCTCAAGAGGATGTCTGGAAAGTGTCTTTCGACAGGGGCCAAGCATCAACCGTCGCGGGGCAAGGGGCTGAGGGCCTGTCGCCAAATTGCCTGAAACCCTGATTCCACCGTTGGCAGATCGTGGGGGACAAGATGCTCAAGCCCCTTGTTACGACGATTGGGGCATGGAAAATCGACCGTTGTTGTCTGATCTCAGGAAATGACGACAGGCCCCAAGTCCCTTGTTGACGTTGATTGATCAGGCCCGCAAGGTAGCCAGTTGGGCTGTTCAGACATCCCCTAAGCATCTTTTTTAAAATCTTTCTTCAAGAATACATGGGAATTCGATCGCCCTTTCTGGAAATCGAGCGGCGGCGACAGGGCCTTAGGTTGGCACTGCCGCCGAGGATTCAGCGCTTCGTGGAGGCCCCAGCGGGCGGCAGTTCTCCGCTGATGACGGTCGATCGCTCAAAGAGCAATTGTCGAGCGCGGGCGGCTCCCAATTCCCCGTAAACCCGCAAGGTGTAGGAACCGGGCGGCAAGGGGCCGATCGTGCCGGTAATTTGGTAATCGCACAGACAGCGACAAGATTCCCCCTCATTGCGTTCCACGACGGTGATGATCGATTGGCCACCTTCGCGATCGATGGAGCGATCGAGCACAAAAGCCGCACAGCAGGTGTAGGTCAAAGCATGGCCAAAGACCAGCGTTCTGCCTTCGGTGCTGATGGCGATGTTGCTGACCAATTCTCGTCCCAAGGCCAAGGGGGAACGGGTTAACCCCTCGGATGCTCCGCTTTTGCAGGTTAGGGCCCGAGCCGCCGCCCAAAGAGGCGCAACTGCAGGCGATATTGAGGCATCTTCGCAACCGGAGACCAAATAGTCAAACTTCAGCTCACGATCCGGGCCGGGCGCAGTCACCCGGGGCGTGGGCTGATGCTGCCCAACCCTGTCGATCGCCCCCGGGAGCGCCTGGGCCACCGTTGATCGCCCTTGATCAATTGCCAACAGGGCCACGCAACCCAGCACCACAGCCCAGCCCAAGGGAGATTGGGAGGTCGATCGCTTGCCCGATCGACCACGCGATCGATGAATTTGTTGCATTCCCCCAGTCCTCCCTTGTGCCTCGTGCAATTTACCAGTTCCCGATCACCCCAATGCCCTACTTATTCATAACCACCCGTCAGTATTCCGTCATGGTGGTCAATAGACTGCGCTCGATCGTCCCAGGGTTTCCGAAGATCACGAGCACCCCCGAGCCGGAGTCATCCATCAAAGCAATTGCCGCCGCGACCTGAACCGGCGCATCGTGCGGGTTGATGAATTGACCGTTGGTTGATCTGGGCGATCGGGACGCTGAGATCAATTATTAACGATTGTTAAGAATTAATTGAGTGCTTGACACTTCTAGAGGAGTTCGCTAATTTAGATATCGCGAAAGGCGCGGACGACGAGCGAAACGCGAGCGAAACGCCCACAGCAAAAGAACTCAAGCGATGGTAAAGTAAGTTTACCGAGTCTGAGCGCTCCGAGCGAAAGCTCAATGATACGCCCCCATCGTCTAGAGGCCTAGGACACCTCCCTTTCACGGAGGCGACGGGGATTCGAATTCCCCTGGGGGTATCAAAAAGTAAAGTCTGCTAACGATCTGATTAATCCCGGAAGTTAGAAGATCTGTAAAACCGAGAGCTGATCGTAATTACGATCAGCTCTCGGTTTGTTTAAGGAGTTAGAGTCAGGCACTGGGGCGATCGACAGCGGCGATCTGGGTGTGGGTGCAGAGGCAGTGCAAAACCGCTCGATCGCCCGCCATGCCCCGGTTCCACCGTTGGCGACGCGCGGGGAGCAAGGGGCTTAAGCCCCTTGTCTGGGGCGGTTGGGGTATGAAAATAGCTGTTTCAGGGTGATCTGAGGAAATGGCGATCGGCCCTAATGCCCTTACAGAGCCGTGCCGAGTTGTCGCTCCAGTTTCCGAATCAGGCCCGCGCGACTGACCACAGTGGCCCTTTGCCGATCGACCCGCACAAACACCCGTCCCGAAAACCACCTGCGCCAGGAAGCGCGTTCATACACCTGGATATCAGTGCGATCGCCCAACACCGTTGTTGGATCCACCGTCGCAAATTCCCAGCGCGTGAGCAGTTGCTCCAGTTGCGCTTGCAGATCATTGCCCGATCGCACCGTCAGCTCCAGCGAAGCCGTGCGGTTGAAATAAGCCCCCAACAGCCCCAACACCAGCCCGATCGGCAAGGCCGTCTCGATCGCCTCCAGGCCCAACCGCCCACCAAACAGCAACGGCGCACTCGAGAAAGTGGCCACCACCGTCGCCATCACGGTGTAGTAGACAAATGTGAACAAAAATCCTGGCCCCTGTGGCATGGTCTGGCGACTCCGTACAACGTTTCCAACATAATTTCCCACCCAATTTAGACGCGATCGCCCGCCAATCAAACCCCGATCGCGCTTCTGCGGCCTTCCCCAATTGATCCTTTTCTCAGACGATCCCCGCCCGGTTTTCCAGCCAATGGCAGCCAAGGCAAAATGGTAGGATGAAACCTCAGCGCCAGTTCCACCACTGGCCAAGCTAGGGGTGTCTGGGATCCTTGCCCAGGCTGAGAACACACCCTTAGAACCTGATCCGGTTCAAACCGGCGTAGGAAAGCTACTTTTTTGAGGAACCAAATATGTTGCGTAGCGAATGGGTTGCCAAGCGTCGCGGTCAAGAAAACGTGTCGCAAATGCACTACGCACGTCAGGGCATCATCACCGAAGAGATGCTCTACGTTGCCCAACGCGAAAACCTCACCCCCGAACTGATTCGCGACGAGGTGGCCCGCGGCCGGATGATCATTCCGGCAAACATCAACCACCCCAACTTGGAACCGATGGCGATCGGGATTGCCTCCAAGTGCAAGGTGAACGCCAACATCGGCGCATCGCCCAACTCCTCCAACCTGGCCGAAGAAGTGGCCAAGCTGGAGCTGGCGGTGAAATATGGCGCAGACACCGTGATGGACTTGTCTACTGGTGGCGGCAACCTCGACGAAATCCGCACGGCGATTATCAACGCCTCCCCTGTCCCGATCGGGACGGTGCCCATCTACCAAGCCCTGGAAAGCGTCCATGGTCGGATTGAAAACCTGACCGCCGATGACTTTTTGCACATCATCGAAAAGCACGCCCAACAGGGTGTGGACTACATGACGATCCACGCCGGGATCTTGATCGAGCACTTGCCCTTGGTCAAAAACCGGATCACCGGGATCGTGTCGCGCGGTGGCGGCATCATCGCCCGCTGGATGTTGCACCACCACAAGCAAAACCCGCTTTACACCCACTTTGACGACATCATCCAAATCTTCAAGAAGTACGATGTGTCCTTCAGCTTGGGTGACTCGCTGCGCCCCGGTTGCACTCACGACGCATCGGATGAGGCACAATTGGCCGAGCTGAAAACCCTGGGCCAACTGACTCGCCGCGCTTGGGAACACGATGTGCAAGTGATGGTGGAAGGCCCTGGCCATGTGCCGATGGATCAGATCGAGTTCAACGTGAAGAAGCAGATGGAAGAGTGCTCGGAAGCGCCCTTCTACGTGTTGGGGCCGCTGGTGACGGACATCGCACCGGGCTACGACCACATCACCAGTGCGATCGGGGCGGCCATGGCCGGCTGGCATGGCACGGCGATGCTCTGCTACGTCACGCCGAAGGAGCACCTGGGCTTGCCCAACGCGGAAGATGTGCGCAACGGCTTGATCGCCTACAAGATCGCGGCCCACGCGGCGGACATTGCTCGCCACCGGCCCGGCGCGCGCGATCGGGACGATGAGCTGTCGGCTGCTCGCTACAACTTCGATTGGAACAAGCAGTTTGAGCTGTCCCTCGACCCCGAGCGGGCCCGGGAATATCACGATGAAACCTTGCCGGCCGATATCTACAAAACCGCTGAGTTCTGTTCGATGTGTGGGCCGAAGTTCTGCCCGATGCAAACCAAGGTGGATGCGGATCAGTTGACGGAGCTGGAGAAGTTCCTGGCCAGCGAAGCCGCGAAGAAAGACCTGGTGGCGGCTCCGTAAGGGTCAATCACTGGACTGATGGGTGGTTCGATCGCCCTCATCAACTCGCAAGGGGTGGGATTTTCCTGCCCCTTTTTTGTGTTTTTTAGGAAGCGTTGTGGCTCAAAAGCTGGGTTCGCCAAAGGGGTTTTCGTCATCGCCGGGGGGCAGTGCGCCACGGTTTTCCAGGCCCCCACGCACCCCTTCGACTACCACGTTAAAGGCGGCGGCGGCGATCGCTCCGGGTAAACCGGCGCTGGCCAGGGCGATGCCAACGGCGCTTTTGGCGAGCTCGGGGCCGGCGTTTTTGAAGGCGGCCCAGAGGGTTTGTTGCCATTCCAAATCTTTGAACGTGACTTGGGTTTGCAGTTTGGCGGCGGTGGTTTGTTCGTCGATTTTCAGTTGTTTCAGCAGCTCCTGAATTATCTGTTGAGCGGCTTCGGGGGTTTGGGGGGCTTGGTAGTTGTTAACGGTTTTGTCGCCTGCTACGTTGTCGCCGCTGCCGTGGTGGTTTTGGGTGATGTTGGTGGTCATGGGTTGATTGTCGTTTCGGTTGTAGATGTTGATTGTGGGGCTGAAGGGGGAGGCGGTAGCGCCCGACTGTCTGGGATCGACTTTCTCCATTTTGTCGAGGTCGTCGCGGGGTTGGGGTTCGGCGATGTCGTCGATTAGGCGGCGGACGTTGACATCTTCATAGCTGATATCGCATTGAACGGTGGCAATGCCGTTTGCTTGGCGGCGGTTGAGGTTTGCCCAAGTGTAGGTATGGGGATTTTGGCTACCTTTGCATTGGCTGCAATTACAGGGGATGAGGACTTCGGTGGTGAGGCGATCGTAGCTGCGGTTGATTTTGTCGAGTTCGTGACCCACGATGGTCAGGAGTTGGCGTTTGTTGGAGCCGGAAACGCGAATTTTGATTTCGGCGTTGCGGTAGAGATCGTCTTCAATGATTTCGGCACGGGCGGAACCGTTGGTGATTACCATGCCATGTTTCCAGACGCGGCAATTCTGCTCGATTTGTTCATGGAGCGCCACGATCAATTGCGGGAAGATTGCTTTGGGTTTGAAGGTGTAGTGATAGCTGAGAATCAGGTTTTCGGAGTCGTCCCAAGGATAGTCGAGGCGTTCTTTTTCGAGCAGTTGGGGGGCAATGTAGCGACCTTTGCAACCGGGAATTTCGTAGCAAAGGGCGAACTCTTTCATCAGTTGCAAGAGTTCATCGCGCATTTGCGATTCATCGTCCTCGTCCCAAAGTTGTTCGAGGGTGTCGTCATTGAAGCGACCGAAGTCGGCTTTTACGTCTGGGTTGTCCAGAACTTTGTAGAGTGTGCCGGTGGCCCATTCAGGTTTGAGGATCAGGATTTTCTTGAGGAAGCGGACTTTTTGGAAATGCAGGCAAATACCTAGATCGTGAAGAAATTGGCTAGCAGCCAGCATTTCTTTTTCATCGCTGAAACCATTTTGCCGACAGAGATCAAAATAGTCCCTAAGTTCTAGAATGTTGCGACTCTGAGAATAGTTTTCAAGGACAGCGCGGATATCAGCCCAATGGGAAGGGACATTTTCTCGAACGTGATCGAGACTGCTGAGATACTTCTGAATTTCACTGCGAAGGGTGTCTAGGCCGCGATTGGTACTCAGGTTGGTGCTGAAAGAATCTTTGAGGTTGGCAAATTCACCGCGTAGGGCACGCTCATCAATGTTGAATGGATCGCCGCGTTTTTCATTTTTGATGATCAGTAAGGGGCTATTTTCGCCAAAGGTTTCTGCAACTTTTAGCCAGTAATAAAAATCCGTATGCTCTTTACGATCTTCAGCAACTAGCAAATACAAGGATCGTTTAGTCAAGAAAAATTGGTGAGTGGCGTGGTAAATTTCTTGACCACCAAAGTCCCAAATATTGACCCGCATTGGTGTACCGTCTAGGTGAGGGACTTCCCAAGGCAGTACATCAATCCCTTCAGTAGATTTTTCCTTGAGTTCAAGTTCATAAGCTTCATCTTTTAGCTTTTTGGCGAGGCTAGTTTTGCCTGCTTCTCCTTCACCAATGATCAATAGCTTGGCTTCGTAGAGCGGTTTGGGGTCGCGTTGGCTGTTGAAATAAAAATCCAGAATCTTTTGTGACTCGTAATGATCACGCCACATTGTTTCAGTATGCCATTCTCGCCTATGTAAGATCTCTGGAGGAATTGGGAGAGGATTTCCAGACAAATTTAGCTTTTTGAGTTTTGGTAATTCTTGAATGAAGTCCGGTAACTCTCTCAGTTGGTTGTTGCTAAGGTTAAGCTCCGTCAGATTTTGCAGTTGAACGATCGCCGCCGGTAGCTCCCTCAGTTGGTTGTTGCTAAGGGTTAAGCTCCGTCAGATTTTTGCAGTTGAACGATCGCCGCCGGTAGCTCCTCAGTTGGTTGTTGCTAAGGGTTAAGCTCCGTCAGATTTTTG
>MKGP02000022.1 GCA_001913845.2 Limnothrix sp. CACIAM 69d
GCGATTTCGGATCTTCTCAGAACGCTATCGCAATCGTCGTCGCCGTTTTGGCTTGAGGCTCCATCTGTTAGCTGGGTTGCTCAACTACCAAGCGGCACATCCAATTTGATTCGTGCAAGAGGTCTATAGACTGGCGATGAACTCAAGGAGCTTACTGAGCGCTTTTTGAATTTCTGAGTCTAAACCTCAAACTAAATTTCAAACTAAATCTCGAATTTCAGTTCCGTAGGTTGGGTTGAGCTTTGCGAAACCCAACTCGATCACTGCAAGCCTTGCTGCTGTTGGGTTTCGTACCTCAACCCAACCTATGAAATGATCGTTAATTAGCCCATCTTGATCAGAGGGGGTTAATTCGTGCAAGAGGTCTAATTTCTGAGTCTAAACCTCAAACTAAACTTCAAACTAAATCTCGAATTTCAGTTCTCGCAAAGTTTGGCGAATTCGCTCCGCTTCCGGTGATTGTTGTTGATCATATAATTCAACGGCTGTCTTGAAGGCTTTCAGGCTTTCGGGCACATTGCCACCTTTCAAGAAAGCTGCGCCTAAATTTTGGTGAAATTCGGGCTTTGCCGGATCAAGTTCAATGGCTTTTTGATAATGCTCGATCGCCTCCAAAGTACGGTTCATTGCTCGCAGGTTTGAACCTAAATTGTAATGGGCGATCGCAAAGTTTGGGTCAATAATAACTGCTTTGCGATAGCTCTCATAGGCCGCCTGCAGGTTTCCTTTTTGGCGGTAAAGATTGCCTAAATTGATCAAGGAGCCTAATTTCAAAATCGGTAATACTGGTTGGCGCAAAGCCGCACGGTAATGGGCTTGGGCTAGATCGAGATTTTGTTGTTGATTATAAAAAATTGCCAGGTGATAGTGCAGCTCATATAAAACTTCGGACATTTTCTCTTGTTCTGCCCGCTTGAGGCCGGTTTTTAAGAGTGCAATTCCCTGCTCGGGTTCCCCTAAGTCGATGAGAAGGGCCCCCAACTTGCTACAGACGTAGGGATCCTCTGGATTTGCTTTCCAGAAAACTTCCATGGCAGCCTTGGCCCGATCGGCTTTGGAAGCACTGGCAATTCGATCGAGCCGATAACCATCATGATCGATGGCCGGCATCGAAAGGGACACAATTTTCCAGTGGGGTTCCTGTTGCAAAAGCCGCACCACACTGTCATCAATAATGGCGTGGTAGGGGCGATCAAACTGAATTTCAGAATGCCGCCGAAACAAACGGGACACCAAAGAATAGGGAGATTGCACTGCGCCCAATTCTCGACGCACCAAATTCACCACCAAATGCTCGGGATAGCTAACCGCTTCACGAATTGGTTCGATCGCTTCCGGCAGCAACCACTCATCCGCGTCCAACACCAACACCCAATCGCTCTCGATTTGTGCCAAAGCTGCGTTTCGAGCGGCCGCAAAATCATTGCACCAATCGAAAAAAGCCACCCGCGCCCCATGCGATCGGGCCCGCTCAACGGTGTCATCGGTGGAACCCGTATCTAACACTAAAATTTCATCCACACAGTCGCGCACACTGTTGAGGCAGCGATCGATCTGATGGGCTTCATTTTTAACAATGAGCGATAAACAGATACTCATGGCCGAAACACCGCGTGTAAATCTGAAGGGTAGATAATGCCGTTAAAATAACGAGATGATCGTTTGATCTTCGCCAATCTGATCACTGATCTGATGTGGATCTGATGCGGATCTGATATTGATCGACTTCAGCTTGAACCAGATCTTAATCAGTCCTTAAATTGTGGTTTGTGCGCAATTCTCAGTCCCAACCTCCCGCTTTCATACTGGCTAAATCGTTTCCTAAATTGTCTCATCCTATGCCCCAAGACGTTCCACTCGGCTCAGTCATTCAAGGTTCCCTTAGCGAAGGGCTGGAGGTGCGGCTCCATGCCGATGTTTCCGTGGAAGAGATGCGAGTGGGCAAATTTTTGGTGGTGCGGGGGCGACGATCGCACTTTTTTTGCATGTTAACCGATGTGGCGTTGGGAACCTCCAGCCAACGAATTACGATCGATCCGCCCCATCCCGATGATGATTTTTTGCGCGATGTGCTGGCCGGTAGCGGCACGTTTGGGACGATCGAACTCGCGCCCATGCTGATGTTTGTGCCCCAGGCAGAGATGGACTGGGAAAACCTGCCCTTACCCGATCGCTTAGCTCCAGAACCTGCCCGATCGGCCCGTAAAAACGGCAAAGCCAAGGACAAAAACGGCAACCAAGCATCCAGTAATTTAGCCTCCTTTGCTGCTAACCCCGATGCCAATTTAGAATTGTTACCCGTGAAAACCATTCCTAGTCACTTTTCACAGGTCTATGAAGCGAGCGATCGGGACTTTCGGATCGTGTTTGGTTGGGAAGATGATGCCCAGCGCCGAAATTTTGCGATTGGTATGCCGATCGATACTGATGTGCCCGTTTGCATCGACCTCGATCGATTTGTGGAGCGTAGTAACGGCGTTTTTGGGAAATCAGGAACCGGGAAATCATTCCTCACCCGTCTGCTGTTGGCGGGCACAATTCGCAAGCAAGTGGCGGTGAACCTCATCTTTGATATGCATTCGGAATATGGCTGGGAAGCCATGCGCGAAGGCAAAGGCATCAATACTGTCAAAGGCTTGCGGCAACTTTTTCCGGGGCAAGTGGAAATTTACACCCTTGATCCGGAATCCACCAAGCGCCGAGGCGTGCGCGATGCCCGAGAACTTTACATCAGTTATGACCAAATTGATGTGGAAGATTTGATGCTGGTGAGTGCGGAACTGAATCTTTCCGAAGCCAGCGTTGAAAATGCAATTATTCTGCAAAATGAATTTGGTAAATCTTGGATTTCACGACTCCTCAGCATGACTAACGAGGAAATTCAGGATTTTTGCGAAACCAAAATGGGCAGCAAGTCTTCGATTATGGCGCTGCAACGGAAGTTGAACCGCCTTGATCAAATCAAATATATGAGAAATGCTGGCTCGGATTATATCAAGCAAATTTTAGATTCTCTGGAAACCGGAAAGCATGTCATTATCGAATTTGGTTCCCAATCAAATATGTTGGCTTATATGCTAGCCACCAATATTATTTCTCGCCGAATTCATGGCATCTATGTGCGCAAAGCTGAGCGGTTTCTGCAAACCAAAGATCCCAACGACAAGCCCCGCCAATTGATGATCACGATTGAGGAAGCACACCGATTTCTTGACCCTGCCACCGCCAAGCAAACTATTTTCGGTACGATCGCCCGTGAAATGCGGAAATATTTTGTCACCTTGCTGGTGGTTGATCAGCGTCCCTCGGGGATTGATAACGAGGTGATGTCGCAAATTGGAACCAGAATTACGGCCCTGTTGAATGACGAAAAAGATATTGAAGCGATTTTTACCGGTGTGGCAGGAGGGCAAAGCCTGCGATCGGTTTTGGCCAAACTGGATTCTAAACAACAGGCTCTAGTTTTGGGCCATGCTGTGCCCATGCCTGTGGTGGTTAGAACTCGTCCCTATGATGAGAAGTTCTATGCGGAAATTGGCGATACTTTTTGGGAGGAACTGCCCGATGAAATCGCGATCGCGGAAGGGGACAAAGCCAAGGCTGATTTGGGATTTTAAAACATGCTAGTGGGACGTTAATTGGGATATGAATGATTGAGGTTATGGGACGGGCGCTTGATGGGGCGATCGCCCGCAGGATCTTGAGCACCTGAAACTTGAGCGTCCGAACTCTCTACAACAGCCATGATTTTTTCTCAACCCCCAAGCGACCAGTTATGGCCGCGTCCATGGCTGCGGCCACCGCTATCAGGGGCGATCGCGTGGGCCCGCAAGGCTTAACAGTGGTGTGACAAAAACTTCGTATGACTGCCATGGCAATGTCGCACCCGCTGGCTATACCTAGACCATGATGCTGATCCTAGGAAGCGGCTGAAGGGGTTTCCAAAACCTCAACCCAGTGCAGGGCGGGATACCAATCTTTCAGGTTCGGTTATTGCTCCCCAATCTGTCGTACCCAATTCCAACTTTTGCGATCACTATGGAAAAAGAGCCGCGCTCAGAAACCTGAAAAAGCCTGATTCTTCATTCAAGTTTGTGGAGTGAATAACAGCAAAATTCCAGTGCTTCGGTATTTGTTTTGACCCTTAACGTTACCGATCGAGCTGAGATCTTGCTTCCGGGAGATTCATCAATGAAATTCAAGGAAACTGAATGCCCATAACTCCCCTCGTGATCACGCTCTAATCCTTCTCGAATGGCTGATTTTTAGTGCATTCTTGGCTGATTCTGAACTGGTTTTGATGGATTCCGGCTAATTCTCGATTGGTTTCTGGTTGATTTTTGGTTGGTTGCTGAATTTCCGGTTGTGACCGACTTTGGCTAACTGAGTTTTGGCTGACCTTGGTTGCGTTTTTCGTGATTTTGCGAAATTGTCGCCCAATGGCTTGCCGTAACTCTGCTGGGAACTGTTGCCCAAGGTTAATTTAATGAACTTTTTGCAATCCAAGACCGTCTAATTCTTTGTCCCTTTGAGTGTTGCCAGGTGGGTTTTGGCCGCTCTTGGTTTGTGGACTCTTGACCTTTGGATCTTCAGTGTAGATCCGAATTTGGAATTTGTGGGACTCGTTCCCCAGGGCGTTTTTTGAAACAGACTTGCTCATCAATGAACGCCGATAACGCTGACGAATAACGCCGACCCGCAAGCTCTTGTGCTCGCGTCTTTGTGATTGAAAATAGGATGCTGACCATGCCGACCGCTATGATTCGCCCCAAAACGCAGCGATCCAAGTCGCGAGAAGGTGACAGTGCCGATTTGGTTCGCGCCTATTTGCACGAAATTGGCCGAGTTCCGCTGCTGACTGATGAACAGGAAATTATTCTGGGCAAACAAGTGCAGCAAATGATGCGGCTCTTGGACATCCAAGAGAAGCTGATGGGCGAGTTGGATCGATCGCCCACGGAGCAGGAATGGGCCGCCGCCGCCCAGGTTTCGGTGGAAGATCTGCGCCAGCAGTTGCGGGTGGGCGATCGGGCAAAGAAAAAAATGATTGAAGCCAACTTGCGTCTTGTGGTTTCGATCGCCAAGAAGTACCAAAAACGCAACCTAGAACTCTTAGACCTGATCCAAGAAGGCAGCTTGGGTTTGGAGCGCGGGGTGGAAAAGTTTGACCCCATGATGGGCTACAAATTTTCAACCTATGCCTACTGGTGGATTCGTCAAGCGATTACGCGGGCGATCGCCCAGCAATCACGCGCCATCCGCCTGCCGATTCACATCACCGAAAAGCTGAATAAGGTGAAGCGGGTGCAACGGGAGTTAACCCAAAAACTGGGTCGATCGCCCAAGCTCTCGGAAGTGGCGGCCGAGCTGGAGTTGGAACCGGCCCAAGTGCGGGAATTCATGCTGATTTCGCGGCAACCGGTTTCCCTGGAATTGCGAGTGGGCGACAACCAAGACACGGAACTTCAGGACTTGCTGGAAGATGAAGGCGATTTGCCGGAAGATTACGCCAGCCGCGAGGCCCTGCGCTTGGATTTGCAAGCCCTGTTGGCGGAGTTGACTCCTCAACAACGGGATGTGATTACCCTGCGTTTTGGTCTCGAAGATGGTCGGGAACTGTCTTTGGCCAAGGTGGGCGATCGACTCAAAATCAGCCGTGAGCGGGTGCGTCAGTTGGAACACCAAGCCCTGAAGCAACTGCGCCGTCGCACCGATGTGCGGGAATATTTGGCGAGCTAACGGCCGCCTCAATCCGCCTGCAACAAACCGATTGTGACTGACTAGACCTCTTGCACGAATAAAGCAGTAGTGTAGAAAGTCGTCGTCACCATGATCGGGAGATGCTCTACGAAAGCCTCGCCTCGCTGCCCCCATCACAGTTTCGCCGTGCCTGTGGCTTCAGTCGCTC
>MKGP02000025.1 GCA_001913845.2 Limnothrix sp. CACIAM 69d
GGCAAGGCCTGCTGAGAATTGATCGCTTTTTGAGCAAAAAATAAATCATCAGAAAAACAGCCAGTTACGCCATTCCGCGACCCAGATCACAGATCGCGAGTACTCTCGTGCCAAAAACCTAGCAGTTGTGCATAAGCCCACGCCTTCTGATTCTGAGCAGCACCATCAGGTGGTTTACTCAGCCCAGCCAATCGCTATAATGGCCGCCCCTTGCCGGTATAGCTCAGCTGGTAGAGCAACTGACTTGTAATCAGTAGGTCCCGGGTTCGACTCCTGGTGCCGGCACCATACAAGGTTCCAGAGAAGGCTTTCAAAATCTCTGTAACCCCCGAAAAACCCGCCTTATGGCGGGTTTTTTTCGTCTTGGCGTTCCATCGGTTTCCGTCAGAAACTGGTGGATTCCAACCGTTTTAAGGGTAGAGTTTGGGATACAGGTCACTTCGATAAAAGGGAGTACCCTTATGTCGCGCACCACAGCTCCGCTCTCCGACGCAGCTTGCCGCTTGGCAAAACCTACAGACCGCGCCTACAAGCTTTTCGACGGCGATGGCCTCTACCTCCTAGTCCAACCCAATGGCCGCAAAGGCTGGCGGCTCCGTTACGTCAAACCTGACGGACGGGAAGGACTGACCTCGTTCGGCAACTACCCCGTCATCGGCCTCGCCGATGCGCGCCGCAAGCGCTTGGAAGTTAAGCGAATGCTGGCGGATGGCGTTGATCCTATAGAGACCAAGCACCAAGCCAAGGCGGAAGCCGTAATCAAAGGCAGAACCTTTGAAAGCGTTGCGCTCGACTGGCATACGGAAATGTCGGCCAAGTGGCACCAGGCCATTCCAAGACAGTGATGAGCCGCCTACAAAACCCACGTATTCCCCGCTGATCGGCGCAAGCGCCATCGTT
>MKGP02000042.1 GCA_001913845.2 Limnothrix sp. CACIAM 69d
GATTGAGCAAGGACTATGAGTTGTATTCGGAGACGAGCGAAGGAATGATCTATGGCTGCTTAATGCATTTGATGGTGAGAAGATTGGCTGCTCTAGATGATTAATAGTTGCTTTATAAATCAGCTCTGAGCCGGACGATATTTTGGCGGAGTTTGGTTATACGTTGCAGCGATCGCGCCTAGTTTTACCCCAAAGTGCTGCGCCGCTCGATCGCCTAGAAGATCTGAAAACACGTATTCAAGAAAGCCTGCCCTACATTAGCCTCAGCAGTGAAGCGGCGCGGCGGGAACTCTTGATTGCACCGTTGTTGTTAGATGTGGTGCATTACACGCGGGCGCAACTGCGGATTGAATATCCCTTGATGGTTAATGAGCAGCTCAAAGGCTCTCTTGATTATTATCTTTATGCGGCTCAAAAGCTGTTAGTCATTGAGGCAAAGAACGCAGATTTGGCACGTGGGTTTACGCAATTAGCGGTGGAGTTGATTGCGCTGGATCAATGGACGGATAGTGATCAAGATTATTTGTTGGGTGCGGTGTCTACGGGCGATATTTGGCAGTTTGGCCGCTTAAGTCGATCGCAGAAGCAAATAGAGCAAAGTCTGATTCTTTATCGTGTGCCTGATGATCTGGGAAGCTTGCTCCGAATTTTGGTCAATATTTTGGAACCCTGAGCAAAGTTTAATTCCAGGTGGGTTTGGGAGCCTGGATTATCGCTCGTTGAGGGGTGGGAGGCTGTTGACGATCACCACAGGGGTCTATGAAAGGATTGGATCATCATTAGGAGGGTGTCTGCCAACTTCGATATCTGCTGCCCGGATTCGTAAAGTACGTTCTCGATTCATATTCAAAGTAGCAATTGTTGCGCGTCCAGTTTCACTTAATCCGATAATTTGTAATCCATCCTGTGACCAGATAAAGTGTTCTGACCATGCTTGTAATCGAGGATGAAATAAGGGGACTTCCCTTTGAGTTTCGGAATCGATTCCGCTACATTGATTTGATTTACGGCGATTGCAGTGAAAGCAGGCAAGGGCGAGATTTTCAAGATCATCAGTGCCTCCTAAACTGAGGGGAATAATATGATCGATCGTGAAAGGGACATACTGCCAAAGTTCAGAAGTATGGCAATATTCGCATTGATTTCTGGCTCGTTCTTGTACTTGATTGCGCAATGCAACTGGCAAGGGTTTACGACTCATGGTGTTGCCCTAGGTAAAGGTTGCGCATGATGCGATTGACCCAACTGAGGTAATCATCCAGAATTTCGTAATCGTCTAGCTCGGCTTCTTCACTGGCTTGCAGTTCTGGTTGATCGAGGAGGGTTTGAATACGATCGCGAATGGTGTTGGAGGCGCGAAAGAGGGGAATGCCTTCGATCAGTTCAAGGCCAATTACTGCGTCAAGGGTGAAGCGATCGGGGAGGCGATCGAGTTGGGGCAGGATTGGGAGTTGCATGGGTGGGGGGATAGAGCGATGTTTACTGTTCGTTGAGCGGGGGGAGGCTGTTGACGATCGCGACGGTTTCCAAACTGACGCGGAGGATGCGTTTTAGGAGGTCGATGATGTAGTGGGGGTCGTCGCTCCAGTGGTTGGGGTTGTTGGTGATGCCGCTGTCTTTGTCTTTGGTGATTTGGTAGCGTTCCATGATCCATTCGATCGCGGATCGATCGCACACTTTGTAGTCATAGGCGGCGAGGGGAATGCCGATCAGTTTGATTTTGTGGTTATAGATAATCGTGGTTTTGTCGATTTGTTTGTTGTGGCGGCCGAAGGTCATTTTGGTGACTTGATAATCGTCGGCTTCGACAAAGAGGGTTTCTTTGAGTTCGTCGATCGGGTAGGGTTCGATCGTTTCATAATTCAGGTGCCAATGGGCGAGTTGGCGGCCGGCGCGGCTGAAGGCCCAGAAGTCGGCGGCGAAGGGAATCCGGGGCAACATTTTCTTGAGGTCGGCGGCGAACCGGGTTTTATATTCGGGGCTGTGGAGGATGCCGTAGACGTAATAGAAAATGTCTTCTTTGGTGATTTTGGGGTCGCGATAGGTGGTTTGGAAGTCGTGCAAAATCGTGTCGGGGATGTTGTCGTTGCGAGTGTACTTGATATTGGATTCCATGCCTGGAATTTCTGGATTATTTTCGTCGATTTCTTGTTTTGTGTAGGTGTAGAGCGGGAAGCCGTTTCCTGTTTGCAGAAAATGTAAATCAGGAACACAATTAGTCATTAAAACGGAAAATTCTTTTTGGGTTCCGGCTGATGTCATATAAATTGCCAGGTTTTCCAGAGGGGCGATCGGGAAAATCTTCGGCATTTGAAAAACACGATGGTTGAGATGTCGATCAAAGTAAAGATATTGCTTGCAAAAGGGTCTATAAACACTTTTAACTACTGAATTTTCATCAAAAACAATTTCTCGTTGACGTTCCAAGTTTTGCTTTAAGCTACTTGACCACTTGATTTTTGACGGATCAAGTTCAATGAAATTGTCTATATTCTGCTTTTGATCATTTGACAGTTCTTGATATATCTTAAGCTGCTGCCTATAGGTTTCTATCATTCTATAGATATTCTGGGATACAGACTTACTTGAGAAGTTATAACACCAGGTATCGCGATTTGTACCAATTCCTAGCGAATAAACATCAAAGATTGTCTTGGCCGACATATCTTTTCTGTCGCCCAATGAAATGAATGAATCAAATACTAGACTGCGTTGATTAATCCAATCATGGCTGTCATTAGGTGCGATGCTTTGCCAATCAATCCCAGAAATGCTGCCAAAATCTTGAATAATTTTTAGCTTTTCTTCACGGCTAAGATAATCACCAATGTCGTGATAGAGCATCTCACAAGATTCCGAATGCTCGGGATTTTTAATCAACAAACTAATTGCAATACTTGCTCGACTGCCTGAGCCAAAAATTTTTCCACCTTCCTGCCGTGATGTTTCACCCGATGTTCGTTGATTACCCCGCAGGTTAAAGACATAAATCTTACTAAACTCATCAACTAAACATTTCCGTAACCCATCCATTGCGTTGTTATCAATAAACGAACCATTCGAGACAAAGCAAACAATTCCCTGATCTTGAAGGCGATCGCTTGCCCAACGAACTGCTCGAATATAGGAGTCATAAAGATTCTGGCTATTCCCTGCCTTTGATTTTTTTACATAGGTTTCCGTAATCCTTGCATCCAAACTCTCATACTTTAAATTCTTGTTATTGTCATTCTCACTGCCCTGACCCGCTGAATAGGGCGGATTGCCAATAATCACCCGAATATCTCGCGCTTTTTGTGCCCTCACCCGTGCATTATTTTCAGGAAACATCAAATCCTCAAGCGTTCCATCTTTTTCCATCATTTGGAACGTATCTGTTAAAACAATCCCGTTAAACGGCTGATAATCTTTCCCGGTAATACTATGATAGGTCGCTTCAATATTAATTGCGGCAATGTAATAGGCTAAAAGGATAATTTCATTAGCATGTAATTCATGCTTGAATTTACGTTCTAAATCTTTAGTATCAATCAATCCATTTTGCAATAATCGAACAATAAATGTTCCTGTACCTACAAAAGGCTCAATGATATCAACATTTTTATTTGTCAAACGCAGTCCAAACTCTTGCTGTAAAGCATAATCAGCACTCTTGACAATAAAGTCAACAACCTCAATCGGTGTATAAACGATTCCTAATCGCTCGGCAGTGCGAGGAAATGCAACTTTAAAAAATTTCTCGTATAGCTCCACAATGATTTTTTGCTTACCCGCCGCATTATCAATACCCCGTGCCCGAGCGCGCACACTGTCATAAAACTTTTCCAGCTTCTTCGTATCCTTTTGCAGCGACTCGCCCGCTAACAAATCCAACATCGACTGCATCGCCTGAGAAACCGGATTTTGTTCCGTAAAGGCATAGCCCTCAAACAACGCATCAAACACCGGCTTCGTAATCAGATGTTGCGCCAACATCTCGATCGCCTCCGCCTCCGTCACATTCGGATTAATGTTTTCGTGTAGCCCCGCCAAAAAACTCGCAAATGCCGCCCGGTGCGCCGAATTTGCCCCCGCCAAAAGTCCCGAAATCCGCGCAATGTGCCCCTCCGCAATTTGCGCCACATCCGCCGCCCACTGCTCCCAATAGCGGCGATCGCCACACTTCTGGACGATCTTGGCGTAGATCGCATTTCGCCACTCCTCCAAATCCGGGAAATTCAGCGATAGTTGCGCCGTCTTGCCGCCACCCCCGGCCGGGCGATCGCCAATCACCTCCAACTCACCCGATTCCCCCATCCCCACCCCAATCACACCAATTTGCGCCGGTTTCGATTGGTTCAGCTCCAACTTATTCACCGTCGCATTGAAGCGATCGTCGTGGGCCCGCAACGCCTGCAACACCTCCCACACCACCGCATAGCGCTTGTTGTCCTTCAGCGCCTCCTCCGGCGTGATCCCCGCTGGAATCCCGATCGGCAAAATGATGTAGCCATACTTTTTGCCCGCCGCCAGCCGCATCACCCGCCCCACCGACTGCACCACATCCACCACCGACCCGCGCGGCGACAAAAACATCACCGCATCCAACGCGGGCACGTCCACCCCCTCCGACAAACAGCGCACATTCGACAAAATGCGGCAAACATTCCCCTCGCCGCTGGTGTCCGCCTTCAGCCAGTCCAATTTGGCGTGGCGCTCCAGCATGTTTTGCTTGCCGTCCACATGGTCTAGCTCGCAATCCAACAGCGCTTCATCGTCCGGGTGCGTGCGCTTGTACTCGGCCACCATGTCCGAAAACATCCGCACGATCGCTTCGGACTTTTTGATCGACGGCGCAAAAGCCACCGCCCGCCGCATTGGCTCGCGATCCTCTTCGGCGGCTTCCCCGTCCCCTGCGATCCGCTTGGCCAAACCGTTCCAACAACCCGCGATCTTGACCGCATCCTCTAGCTTCAGTTCATTGTTCTCGTCAGCCAACTGGTGCTGAAAGGCTTGGCTCACCGCCTTCTCGTCCACCGCCAACACCATCACGCGATAGTCCGCCAACAACCCCTGGGCCACCGCGTCGCCAAACCCCAGCCGATAGAACTCCGGGCCGTAGAGATCCTCATCATCCATCGAACAAACGACAATATTGTTCTCTTTCGCTGTCGTTTTGGCATTGTCGCCATACAAACGCGGCGTAGCGGTCATATACAACCGTTTACGCGCCTGGATGAACTGGTTGTCGTGTACCCGCACAAAATAGGATTCTTCCTTACCCGCGATCGTCGCCCCCGTCGTCCGGTGGGCCTCGTCACACAAAATCAAATCAAACTCGCCCAACCCCTCGGGCAACTGCTGGGCATCGGCGATCGCCTGCAACGATTGATACGTCGAAAACACCACCAACAGATCGCACTGGCCCGACGCGGCGATCGCCTGGGCCTGCTGGGCAATCACCGCCGGATCGGTCGTCGCCGGTAGGGCCAAATCCTGGGCGCTCATGTCCTCGCTGTCGGTTTTGCCCTTGCTGGCCTTGGCATCGGAACAAACCGCGATGCTCTGGAGCTTCACCGTGGTTTCCGCCGACCACTCCCGCAACGTTTGCGACAACAGGGCGATCGACGGCACCAAAAACAACACCCGCGCCGGTTGGCCCTCACCCCCAGCCCCTCTCCCAGGACGGGAGAGGGGAGCCGGAGTTTCTTGTCCCCCTTCT
>MKGP02000098.1 GCA_001913845.2 Limnothrix sp. CACIAM 69d
TGACGACCTTTGACTAAACCACTCTTAATGATGTTTTGAGAATCACAATGGGGACAGTGCATTGTCATGGCCAAGCTGAACAGCGACTCACCCCATTCTGCCATAACATTATCTACTTGAAGCTCTCCAAAAATCAAACCGTAGCAATCCAGAAGCCAGATCAGGGATGAGTCATGAGAGGATGTCGTCAAAACGCTTGAAGCCCTGGTTCCAGCGTTGGCGGATCGTGGGGGCAAGGGGCTGAAGCCCCTTATCTAGGGTGGTTAGGGTATGGAAGATCAACCGTTTTCACTGGATCCCAGGAAGTGACGATAGACCCTAGGAACCAAGCGATCACTAGGCTTGAATGCCGTGCTCAATTCATACCGAATTTAGGCAGCAAGGGCCTGCTCGATCGCGCCGATCAATTCAGCCGAATCCGGGGCGATGCGGCTGGGGAAACGACCCAAAATTTCGCCATTTTTACCAATCAGAAACTTTTCAAAGTTCCAGGCCACATCCCCAGTCGGTTCGGATCCCGAGGTCAGGCGGGCATAGAGCGGGTGTTGCTCGGCTCCCTTGGCATGTACCTTGTCAAATAGCTCAAAGGTCACGCTGTAGCGCGTTGAGCAGAAGGTCTTAATTTGGTCATTGGTTCCGGGTTCTTGGGAACCAAAATCGTTGCAGGGAAAGGCCAAAATCCGCAGACCTTGGGCACTATATTTTTCATGCAAGGCCTGAAGTCCTTGGTATTGCGGCGTGTAGCCACAATAGGAAGCCACGTTCACAATCAAAAGTACCTGCCCTTGATAGCTGCTGAGGGCACGGTCTTCGCCGTCAATGGTTTTGACTGAGAGATCGGTGATGGTTGCCATGATGAGTGTGCTTGTCGTGTCGCCAGTGATGGTTGTCTAGGATAGCGGTTTGAGATGGAAATGATCCCGGGTGTGACCCGGCGGGGGGGCTAGCCCAACCCTTGCACAATTTTGAGCGCTTCGGTCACGTGGCCCTTGGCATTCAACAGATCGTTGAACTGGTGGCGCACAATGCCCGCTTTGTCGATGACGTAGGTAACCCGGCCCGGAACCACAAACAGCGTGTTCGGGACACCATAGGCCTTGCGCAGGGCCCCATCGCGATCGCTCACGAGGGCGAAGGGCAGACTATATTTTTCCGCGAACGTTTTGTGGGAATCCACGGAGTCGCTGCTCACGCCAATTACTGCTGCACCGGCCCCTTGAAAGGCTTCGTAGCTATCGCGGAAAGCGCAGGCTTCGATCGTGCAACCGGGCGTGTCGTCCTTGGGGTAAAAGTAGAGCACGACGGGTTGCTTACCCACAAACTGGCTCAGGGTAACGGTTTCGCCCGTTTGAGTTGGCAGGGAAAAATCCGGCGCGCGATCGCCCACTTGAATAGCCATAGGAACCTAAGGAAATCATTGCGATTTGTGAACCATGGCTAATGCTACCGCAGGGCCCATGGCGGCTGGCCAATCGGCCCAAGGAAGTAGCAGGCGGCGGGGCGATTTTCAGGATTGCCTAAGGTAGGCCGTCTCCTTCTTCAAAGTCGGGCTGACTGGGGCGATCGGGCTGCCATCGCACCGGCCGCTGGTTGAGGGGCACGCGGCCCGTTTCTGCTTCAACGGTGGCTCGATTGTGCGCGGGGTCAAAATTTTGGGTCATTTCCGATCGCAAGGTCTGCACGCGGGTTTCCACCAGGCGCACTTCCGCTTGCAGTTGCCGTAATTCTGCCCGACGGGTGGCATAGAGCGGGATCCACTGCACCAGCGCCGCGACCGCAATGAGCGCCAACAGGCTGTTAACGGACAGCTTGAACAGGCTTTCCAGGGCGATCGACCGATAGGACGCGGACTTCGGCAGTTGCTTGGGACGCAACCTGGGTCGGCGTTGTACCGGTGGATCAGGACGGTGCTGGGGCTGGAAAGCGTTCATCAAAATCAGTGAGTGAGCGCAGTTAAGCAGAAATGGATAGTTGAGCTAGTGGGCTGCACCCTGATACACGATGTGATCCCCCAGCATGGTCTGGGTTTCAGGAAACCCAAATCCCCCAAGGTTCTAGCAATTTGCTTGTGATTCGGCAATGTGCTAGGGGCAGTAGGGAGGATTACCCCTCTCCGTAAAACTGGTGCAATGGGGGTGACTTTTTTAACGATGACAGAACTGAAATTCGTGACCCTAAAAATCAGAGGAAATCAGCAGCAATCGATCGTCGAGTCTGGCAACTGCCCATAGTTAGTTCATCCAGAACGGGGTATGAGATCCGGATGAATTCATAACGACTCATAAATCAATGAATTGAGTAATCAAACAGACTAGTTAGACCAGCTCGTTAGCCAGACTATTAATCAATTTATTAGTCAATTCATTAATTGCCCTTGAATTGCATCACCCTTGAATGGCGCATGGTTTGCCTTGGAAGTAAGCCAGCCTACCGCAAGCCAACCCATCTTGAAATTTATGCAAATCTATTTTGAAATCCTGGGCAACAGGTGATTGATCGGTTGAAAGCGACATTTTCAGCAGCGTTTTTGCATCAATGTCTCCAAATCTCTCTAGAGGACTGTGGGATCCCGTTGAGATTCTTGGCTCTTTGGCATCGACGTAATTGCAACGCAATCACAGCAAGCGAAAGTCTATGATCCTTAAGCTTTTGGAAGCGTTATCAATCCTGCGGAAGGACTTGATCAGGATGACATTTGGCGCTGAGAAAATCTCTTGAAAATTTTCGAGGAAGACTTTGGGGGCCAATTTGAAGAATGATTTAGAGAATTCAGATCTTGGGTTTGGGCATGGTTAATAATAATCAGCAGCAACAGTGGTGTTCATTCAGACGATTGCACTCGAATTGGAGTGGATGATCTTCCTGAACAAACGCTGTGAAATCAAAAGACGTTGACGGAGTAACTAACCCTAAGCTGACAGCTTTAAACCGATCGGCTGGGGGTTGAGACTTTGGGTCAGAGCCTTCAGGATGTTACCGCTAAAATGCCCAAACACGGCATGAAGAGAGCACCCGGGGGGGTTAAGTCTTGGTTAATGGCGGATTGTCCGCAACCACCCCGCCTAGTCCTAGCACGCGATCGCCCCTGAAGCAAGGCGATCGGGCTGAATAATGAGTGGTTCCGTGTTGGGCGGGGTTAGTGGGGTATTATTCGGTACTCGCGCAGCCGTCGATTGATCGGCGATTTCTTGTTGATTGCCCGCCGATTCACAGTCACCCAATCAGCACTTGCTTCGTGTTCTTGCGGGAATGATCCCGATTCGTGATCATCCCGCGATCGGGTCGAGCACCGCAAAGCGCCATCAATCGCTATCAAGCGCCATCAATTGCCGCAAATTAGCCCGGTGTATCCTAAAGAATGTGCAGGAATGCGCCCGGGAAACCGCTGCCCGATCGCCTTGGGCCAATCCGGCCGACTTCCAGCCAATGGAGCGAGCAGCCTTTGGTAGACTGGACAGCATCTATCAACCCCAGCCATCAATTCGACGGCTTGGGTCTCAGCTCCCTGCCCGAGCGCGGGGGCAACCAACACTCCAAAAGACACCTAGAGGCATCATTCCATGCAAGTTAATGATCTCGGCTTCATTGCCAGCATTCTGTTTGTGGCAATTCCTGCTGCCTTTTTGCTGATTCTTTACATCCAAACCGCCAGCCGCGAAAACAGCAAGGGCTAATTGGCCAAGGCTCGCTTAGGGCTAATCAACAGTTGAGTTGTAATCGTTTTCAACTCGCCAGTTCTGATCTGTTGCGATCGGGGGTGGCGCTGAGGCGGTGAGCAAGGAAAGTTTTTTAAAATCCGTTTGGGAGAGGGTCTGGCGTTGCCGGGCCCTTTCTTTATGGAGGTTGTGGGGTTGGTTGAGTGGAGTGGTCGATCGGGATTGCCTGGGATTGCTTTTGGAGGGTCGATCGCGTCGTTGCGGATCGATTGGCAATGACTGTTGGTGTTCGATCGCGGGGTGGGAAGGATGGGATGATGCCATGCTCGCTCAATCCCGATCGAACAAAATCGATCAAATCCGTAAGCAAAAGCTGACTTATTGGCGCTGTTTGATCGCAAGTTCCCACTCCGGCTCTACACTAATGGTCTCTCGGATGGTCTCTCGCGTGGATCCAGTTTATTCACGACGTAGCGATGACACAGGCGACAAGGCAATGGCAACCGGGCGATCGCGTCCCCCAGCCGATCGCCCGGCTATAAACCGTGACTGATGAGCCGCGACCGGTCGGCAACCCGGCCATTGGCAACCCGGCCAACTGAGTAACCACCCCTTTTTTGTAGCGAATCAATCCGGCTGATGGATAACAAATTGATGCTGATGATTCCGGGGCCCACCCCGGTTCCGGAACCCGTGCTGCTGGCCCAGGCCAAACACCCGATCGGTCACCGGAGCGGCGACTTTGGCAAGATTATGGCCGAAGTGACCGAAAACCTGAAATGGCTGCACCAAACCCAAAATGATGTGCTGATCTTGGCTTCGAGCGGCACGGGGGCCATGGAAGCCGGCATCATCAACTTCCTGAGCGCGGGCGATCGCGTGTTGGTGGGCACGAACGGTAAGTTTGGCGAACGCTGGGCTGAAGTGGCCGAAGCCTACGGTCTGACGGTGGAAACCCTGACGGCGGATTGGGGCAAACCCCTGGATCCGCAAGCCTTTGCTGATCGCCTGAGTGCCGACACCGACAAGAGCATCAAAGCGGTAATTGTCACCCACAGCGAAACCTCCACCGGGGTGATCAACGACCTGCAAACGATCAACGGTCATGTGAAGGCGCACGGTGCGCTGATGATGGTGGATGCGGTCACCAGCTTGGGCGCAACCAGCGTCCCGATCGATGAGTGGGGCTTGGACGTGGTGGCTTCCGGTTCCCAAAAGGGCTATATGATTCCGCCCGGTTTGGGCTTTGTGGCCGTTAGTCCCAAGGCTTGGGAAGCTTACAAGACTGCAACTTTGCCTAAGTACTACTTGGATTTGGGCAAATATCGCAAGGATGCGGCCAAAAACAGCACGCCCTTCACGCCGCCCGTGAATCTGTTCTACGCGCTGCAAGAGGCCTTGCGGTTGATGAAGAAGGAAGGGCTAGACAACATCTTTGCGCGGCACGCTCGGTTGCGGGCCGCGACCCGGGCGGCGGTGGCGGCCTTGAATTTGCCGCTCTATGCACCCGATGATTGCGCCAGCCCGGCGATCACGGCGGTGATGCCCCAGTCCGTGGATGCGGAACAGGTTCGATCGGTGATGCGCAAGAAGTACGACATCGCCTTGGCCGGTGGTCAGGATGCGCTGAAGGGCAAGATCTTCCGCATTGGTCACTTGGGTTTTGTGAGCGATCGGGACGTGCTGACGGCGATCGCTGCCCTGGAAGCCACTTTGATTGAGTTGGGGGCTGAGGTGACCTCCGGTGCTGGGGTGGCGGCGGCGGCCAAGCATTTGATCGGCTAATTCCAACGGGTTAGTGCAATTCTGGATCGGGGTGTACGGCCGTACACCCCTACAGGATTCGCGCCCCCAAACAGAAGAATCCCTACACCCAAATTTCTACAGTAGTAGCGCGGTTGCCTGAATTCATGGGGTCAACGTTGCGGAGTCAATACAAAAACATGACGACTTCAGGGGTGAGAACGCGGCGATCGCGCAATTGGCATCGGCGGTTGGGAATGGTGTTGGCCGCCTGTGCCACAGCCCTCACAACCTTGCCCATGGCTTCTCGGGCCTTGGCCCAGGAGACGGGCCAAACGATTCAGCCGATCGAGCCGCTGCCACAACCCAATGCTCCGGCTGCACCCCCGATTACCTCCGATCCCGTCAGTCCAAGCCTAAATTCCGCCCCAAATTTTGCTCCAAGCTCCAGCGCCAATTCCAGCTTCGCGCCAACTTTTGAGCCGAATAATTGCCCTTTCACCCTGCCGCCGGAATTTGCCCGGGAAACGGTGCGCTGCGGCATGGTGACCGTGCCCGAGCGCCACAGCAATCCCACCGGAAAAACCATTCGCCTGGGGGTGGCAATCTTAAAAAGCAAGAGCGCCAATCCGCAACCGGATCCGCTGGTGATGGCCCAAGGGGGGCCGGGCGGATCGATGTTGGAGCTGTTGCCGGCCTTTTTGCCCTCGTTGGCGGGAATGCGCGATCGGGACATTATTTTGTTTGATCAACGGGGCACGCGCTATTCAGAACCCTTTTTGTTTTGCCAAGAAGTCTATGATTTCAAGGTGCAAAATGCGCGGTTTCCCGACTCACCGGCCCTGCGCGATCGCTATCAAGCGGCGGTGGCGGGCTGTCGCGATCGGCTCAAAAATTCCGGTGTGGATTTGGCGGCCTATAACAGCCTAGAAAGTGCGGCGGATGTGCCCCTGGTGGTGCAGGCGGCGGGGTATGGTGGCCCGTTCAATTTCTATGGGGTGTCCTACGGGACAATGTTGGCCCAGCACCTGATGCGCGATTTTCCCGATCGCCTGCGATCGGTGATTTTGGATTCCGTTGCGCCCCTGGATACCAGCTTCATTGTGCATTTGCCGCGCAACACCGATCGGGCCCTGCGGCGGTTTTTTGAAGCTTGTCGGCGCGATCGCCTCTGTGGTTCCACCTACACCACCCTTGAGCAGGACTTTTTGGGAGCCGTGGCCAAGCTGCGTGCTCGGCCCCAGGTGATTCAGTTGCCCAACTATGGGGAACTTCAGGATTTGTTGGAAGGCCGCCTCTCGATCGAGAATTTGGATCCGAATCGGTTGGCGGTTCCCGTGTTGTTGGATGGGGATGGGTTCATTTCCGCCGTCAGCACGGCGTTTTATTCCTCCGCCAGCATTCCCAAGTTGCCCCAGGCTTTGCGGGAAACTCGCCAAAACAGCTATGCGGGGATTTTGCGCGTGTTGCCGCTGCTGCTGTTTAGCAAAAGCCAGGCCGATGGGGTCTATAACTCCGTGATGTGTTCGGAAGATGGCGGATTCACCTTGGCGGAAGTGGATGCCAGCGGTGTGTATCCGGAAATTGCCCCGGCTCTGCTCCAAGCGCCTGAGGAACTGTTGCGCACCTGCCAAACCTGGCAAGTGCCGCCCCTGGCTCCTAAGGCGAATCAACCGGTGCGCAGCGCTGTGCCCTCGTTGCTGTTGTCTGGGGAATTGGATCAAGTTACGCCGCCGGAGTTTGCGGAACGGGTGGCTCGGGGCTTGGATCGCCACTATCGCTATGTGCTGCCGGGTCTGAGCCACGCGGTGTTTGGCAGTTCCGATTGCGTGAGCCAAATGATGGGAGGGTTTTTGCAAGCGCCCGATCGCGCCCCCAACGCGGCCTGTGTGTCGCAAATGCGGACGCAGTTTGAAGTGCCCAAGCCCCTGCGGTTTACGCCTGCCACGGCCAACAATCTCGGGATCAGCATGGTGATTCCAGCGGGCTGGCGCTTGAGTATGCAGGGATTGGCTCCGGTCTGGAGTGAGGTGGATGGCAGCGGGTTTGCCACGGGGCGGGTGTTGGCGGTGTCGGTGGCTCAACAGTCCACGGCGGAAGTGCTGCGATCGCTCCCTTACCCCACCCGATCGCTCGGAGAACGGCGCTATCGGAACCGGCGCTGGCAACTGTATACGATTGATAATCCATCCCTGGCCTCGATCGTGGCCCTGTACACACGTCGGGGCAAAACCTACGTGGTGGCGATCGACAGCGATTCCCTGTGGCATCGGGATGCGGTTTTGGAAGGGGTGCTCAGTAATTTCCGAATTCAGTCCCGCTAGGTGGGGGCCGCTTTGGAAAATGGGAATCATCCCTTCACGGAGTTACGGCAGCCGCCCGGAGCCTATGGATACCTCTGTTGCTGATGCTTGGCAGTTACTCAATTGGCATGTCATTGACCCCAAAAATATTGGTGATTTGCTTGCGGCTCCTAGTCGTTATTTGACATTGGCCGCCGATCAAAAAGCGATCGACCTGCGCCGCTTAGATCCGGAAACCCGCGACCAAACCCAAGCGGAATTATTATTCGGCGATCGCCCGATCGCCCATGTGGTGGGTGGCGGCGGTCTCTTGTTCGATCGCTTTAAACCGGCGATCCAAGCCTTGGTTCAGCAACAACAACAATCGCCCGATCACACTAAGCTAATTGCCTGGGGCCCCGGTCAACAGATTTACGGCAAATTTACACCCCAACAAATTCAAAACTTCGACTATCGACCCTATTTGGATGGGTTTGATTTGGTGGGGCTGCGGGATGCCCATGTGGAGAATTTGGGATTGGGTTACCATTGGCTGCCCTGTGCCAGTTGCCTACATCCCGCCTTTGACCAACCCAGGCTAATTCGCCATGAATTTGTGGTGTTTTCCCACAAAAAATTCCAGATTGATTTCCCCGATTTTCCTCGCATGACCAATGAGGAAACGGATTTTGAAACGGTTCTCAATTTCCTCGGATCCGGCGAAACCATTCTCACCAGTTCCTACCATGGAGCCTATTGGGGAACATTGTTGGGGCGGAGGGTTTTGGCCTTTCCGTTCACCAGCAAAACCCACACCCTGAAACATCAGCCGGGCATTTTCCCGATCGAGCGGTGGCGGCCTGCCGGTTGGCAACTGAAATTACTGGGAAAAACCTGGATTGATCGCCGTCGGTACGATCGATTCACCTGCGACGTGACGGGCTGGCAGCGCTTTTTGAAACAATGCCGCACCTATCCCGAAAGTTTGCAGGAAACACGCGATCGTAACCACTGGTTCTATCAACAAGTCCGGGAGTTAACCAGCGCCGCCCCGACTTGAGTTAAACTCATAGACTGGTTTTCGCAACGATTTCCCGTCCCCGATCGCCCTGCTTACCCCCGCCCTATGCCGTCGCCAGCCCCCCTCAGCGGTTCCCAAATTCGCGAAAAATTCCTGGCTTTCTTCGAGGCCCAGGCCCACAAGCGCCTGCCCAGCGCCTCCCTGGTTCCAGAAGATCCGACGGTGTTGCTGACGATCGCCGGGATGTTGCCCTTCAAGCCAATCTTTTTGGGTCAGCAAGCGCCCGCCACGCCCCGCGCCACCACCTCCCAAAAATGCATTCGCACCAACGACATTGAAAACGTGGGCCGCACCAAGCGCCACCACACCTTCTTTGAAATGTTGGGTAACTTTAGCTTCGGGGACTATTTCAAAAAAGAGGCGATCGCTTGGGCCTGGAAACTTTCCACCGACCCCGAAGTGGGCTTTGGCTTAGATCCCAAAAACATCGCCGTTAGTGTGTTTGAAAGCGACGACGAAGCCTTTGCCATCTGGCGCGATCAAGTTGGTGTGCCCGAACATCGGATTAAGCGGATGGGCGAGGCGGATAACTTTTGGGTGTCTGGCCCCACTGGCCCTTGCGGCCCTTGTTCGGAACTCTATTACGACTTTTTTCCCGATCAAGCAGGCGAAGTTGATCTAGAAGACGATGAACGGTTCATCGAGTTTTATAACTTGGTGTTCATGCAATATAACCGTGATGCCAATGGCAACCTCACACCCCTGCAAAACCAAAACATTGACACGGGGATGGGCTTGGAGCGGATGGCCCAAATCCTGCAAAAGGTGCCGAATAACTATGAAACGGATCTGATTTTTCCGATCATCAAAACGGCGGCTGATATTGCCCAGATTGACTACGCCAAAGCCGACGAAAAAACCAAGATTTCCCTCAAGGTGATTGGCGACCATGTGCGAGCGGTCGTGCATTTGATTGCTGACGGAGTGACCGCTTCTAACCTGGGTCGGGGCTACATTTTGCGGCGGTTAATTCGGCGGGTGGTGCGCCACGGCCGCCTGATTGGAATTGCCGGGGAATTTACTACCCGAGTGGCAGAAGCGGCGATCGTCCTGTCGGAAGCGATTTATTCAAATGTGCGCGATCGAGCTGACTACATCAAATCGGAATTGCAACGGGAAGAAGCCCAATTCCTGAAAACCCTGGAACGGGGCGAGAAACTGCTTGCAGAAATCCTCGCGAAAAATCCTCAACAAATTTCGGGAGCTGATGCCTTTGTTCTTTATGACACCTTTGGCTTCCCGCTGGAATTGACCCAGGAAATCGCCGAAGAACAGGGCATCTCCGTGGATGCGGATGGGTTTGAAGTGGAGATGGAAAAGCAGCGGGAACGGGCCCGCGCCGCCCACGAAACGATCGATTTGACCGTCCAAGGGTCGATCGATTCTCTGGCAGAAAAAGTTCAAAAAACCGAATTTTTGGGTTACCAAAATAGCGCCAGCACGGCCCAAGTGGAAGCGCTATTAGTAGCAGGCAAAGTGGTGGAAACCGCCAGCGCCGGGGATGAGGTGCAAATCTTGCTCGATCGCACTCCCTTCTATGCAGAATCGGGCGGCCAAATTGGCGATCGGGGCTATTTCAGCGGCGATGATTTGCTGGTGCGCATCACCGATGTCAAAAAAGAATCGGACTTTTTTGTACACTTTGGTCGCGTCGAGCGCGGCACCCTGAAAGCGGGCCAAACCCTCTCGGCCACGATCGACCAAGCCTGCCGCCGCCGCGCCCAAGCCAACCACAGCGCCACCCACCTGTTGCAAGCGGCCCTGAAAACGCTGATCGATCCCAGCATTTCCCAAGCCGGTTCGCTGGTGGACTTCGATCGGCTGCGGTTTGACTTCAACTGCCCCCGCCCCCTGACCGCCGACGAGGTGGCCCAAGTGGAAAGCCAAGTGAACGCCTGGATTGCGGAAGCCCACGGCGCGGTGGTGGCGGAAATGCCGATCGCCGATGCCAAGGCCAAGGGCGCAACGGCCATGTTTGGCGAGAAATACGGCGACGTGGTGCGGGTGGTGGACTTCCCCGGCGTGTCCATGGAGCTGTGCGGCGGCACTCACGTTAGCAATACGGCGGAAATTGGCGCATTCAAGATTATTTCCGAAGCGGGCGTGGCTTCCGGCATCCGACGGATTGAGGCGGTGTCAGGCCCGGCGATTTTGGACTATTTGAACCTGCGCGATCGGGTGGTGCGCGACCTAAGCGATCGGTTCAAGGTCAAGCCCGAGGAAGTGCTTGATCGGGTCAGCACCCTGCAAGAGGAGCTGAAAACCAGCCAAAAACAACTGGATGCCCTGAAAGCGGAACTGGCGATCGCCAAGTCCGACAGTTTGGCCAGCCAGGCCGAGGCGATCGGCGACTTCCGCATTTTGGTGGCGCGGATCGATGGGGTCGATGCGGCTTCCCTGACCACGGCGGGCGATCGGCTGGCCCAAAAGCTGGGCGACGGCGCGGCGGTGGTGCTGGCTTCGGCCACCGATGACGGCAAAGTGAGCCTAGTGGCGGCCTTCGGCAAAGCAACGATCGCCAAGGGCCTGCAAGCGGGCAAATTCATCGGGGCGATCGCCAAACTCTGCGGCGGCGGCGGCGGCGGCAAACCCAACCTGGCCCAAGCGGGCGGCCGCGATGCCAGCAAACTGGACGAGGCGATCGCCGCTGCTAAGGCGCAATTGGAAGGGGCGATCGGGTAACGCGATCGCGACTTGCCTCAAAACTTATTAATCAGCAGATGCCGATCGCTCCTAGGTCGGCATCTGTACTTTTATGCTGACTCACAGCGATACTGAAGCTAGGCACTTCTGGTCAGAATTGCGCTTGGACTGTTAACTGGAACTCCTCAAATGCAAGCAGATTTAGTTGTGCGCGGCGCAGATGGGCGTTTGGTGCTGATGGTTGAAGTCAAACGCTACCGCCAAAAATCATCGAGTTGGGTTGCTCAGTTTCGCCAGAATCTGTTAGCTCATGGCGATCAACCCAACGTGCCTTATTTCCTATTTGCATTCTTAGATCATTTTTATCTTTGGTGTGATGCGGAACCTGGCCTATCGCTCCGGGAACCTGACTACATCATCAACGCAGAGTCAATTCTTCAGCCCTATTTTGATCGAGCCAATATTGATATAGATCAGGTCGCTGAACAGAGCCTAGTCTTGATTGTTTCCACTTGGTTGGCTACGCTAATCTATGCCAATCCAGAGCCGAGTGACTTGGATGAGTCTCAAAGCTGGATTCTGGAATCGGGGCTTTATTCAGCGATTCAAGGATGAAAAATCGAGCATGAGGTTCTGGTTGCATGATCAGTATCTATGTTGAGACTAACTTCTTTCTAGAGTTGGTTTTTCAGCAAGAAGAATATAAATCGTGTGAGGCAATTTTGGCGCTGTGCCAATCACATCAAGTGAATCTGATCATACCTGCTTACTCATTAGTTGAACCCAATCAAAAGCTGTATCGACAAGCTCAAAAGCGCAAAAAGCTCCAAGAAGAACTCAATCAAGAGTTGAGTCAGTTACGACGGTCAGAAGTTCATCGAGCCCGCATTCAGAATCTACAAGATGCTGCCAGCTTAATTATTGCCAGTACTCAGGAGGAGCAATCAAGATTCTTGCTTTATCGGAATCAGTTGCTTGATGTGGCCGGAATCATCACGCTCTCTCAGACAATTTTGAGTTATGCAGTTACTTGTGAATCTGAGTATGGCTTAAGTGCTCAAGACTCGGTTGTGTATGCTTCGGTCATACATCATTTGGAAGGAAGGAAACCACAAAAAGCTTGTTTTCTTAACCGGAACTCTAAAGACTTTGATCGTCCTGATATCGTGGAGTCTTTACAAAATTTGAACTGTTGAATGATTCCTCGATTCGATCATGGTCTTCAGTTTATAAATTCACAGCTATCAGCTTAGAGCTTTATTCTTGGTCAAAAAGTTCAACTTAGAGATATTAAGGCCTTAAGTCACAATTGAAAGAGGCGATCGCACGGAGGCCAACAATCCATGATCGACATTGCATCGATCGCACCGAACCCAACCGTTACTGTCTTGGATGAAGGCTGGCTGGCTGGCTCTTGGACAGATTTTCGCCAGCAGGCTGATCGCCCCGAATCCGCAGCGGCTCGATGCTTTTATCACGACGGTTGGTTTCTGATTGATATGTCACCAGTTGGGCCACTACACGCTAGAAATCATTCACTATTCAGTGCGCTTGTGTTGCTGTGTGCCATGCAGTTGGGAGTGCAAGTTGACGGCTACACGAATGTAAGCTTCCAGAAATTGGAAAAATGGGAAGCTCAGCCGGATATTGCGTTTTATTTGGGGGCCGATCGCCGCTTGTCACCGGCCAATAACGCGATCATTGATCTGGATCAGTATGCACCGCCCACGTTGGTGATCGAAATTGCCGCCAGTTCCCTCAATTCAGATTTGGGATTTAAGCGACTGTTGTACGAACAGCTAGGAATTCAGGAATATTGGGTGGTGGATTCGGTGCAATCCCAGGTCGTGGAATTTGGAATTGATCAAGGTCGCAGCGGCATGATTAAAACGTCTGCAGTATTACCCAACTTGTCGATTACCCTGGTTTCTGCGGCCTTGCAACGAAGCCAACAGGAAAGTCAAGGGGAAACAATGCAATGGCTGATACAACAGTGGAGTTAGATAGGTTTCCTAACAGTTGTTTCACTGCAACATTACGATGTAGAGTGATGATAAAAATTGCCACTCTCTGAGTCCAAGCAAAACTCATCCTGGCATTGATTTACTTCAACTACAACATGAGATAGACCAGAAATATGGCTGAGTAAATTCTTGTAATGCTCTGGCTGCTGCGGGTGATGGGTAACGAGTGAAATAGTCACTGCTAAATGTTGTTGACTGAGATTCCAAACATGTAAATCAGTCACTCGATTATCAGAATTTTGCTCAATCGCATCAATAATGGCTAGCTTAATTTCTTTGTCTGGTGAGCCATCCAATAAAATCAAGCCAGTATCTTTCACTAGTCCATAGGCCCACTTAGCAATGACAACAGCACCAACTAAACCCATGACTGCATCTAGCCAAATCCAATCTAAAAATTTGCCAGCCAGCAAAGCAACAATGGCAAGGACAGAAGTTAAGGTATCAGCCAGCACATGGATATAGGCAGCGTGGAGATTGTAATCGTGATGATGATCGTGGCTTTCATGATCATCATGGGAATGCTGATGATGATCTTGTAACAAGATTGCACTCAGAAGATTGATAAGCAGTCCAAGGATTGCTACATAAATCGCTTCATTAAAATGAATTGTTTGAGGCTGCCATAGACGTATTGATGATTCAATAGTCATTAATAAAGCAATGACAGACAATGCAACAGCACTGGTGAATCCACCCAAAATACTGACTTTGCCAGTGCCAAAAGTGTACTTAGAGTTGTTGGCATTCTTGCGAGCATACCGATAGGCAAAGACCGTGATTCCAAACGCTGCGGCATGGGTTGCCATATGCCATCCATCAGCCAAAAGCGCCATTGAGCCGAAAACTAGTCCAGCGACAACTTCGGCTGCCATGGTGATTGTAGTCAGCAGCAAGACAATTTTTGTATTTTTTTCTGCTTGGTTATGATCAGCCAAGAAATTGTGAGTGTGCTGCCACTTGTCTAATATGTGTATGTGCATGGAGAACGGTTTTCGATATTTTCGATGAACCAACTCTACACGATGCACTTTCATATGAAAAGAAATTCATATTTGTTTGAATATTTATTCATTGTTGATTCATTGTTTTTATTTTCTACGTGGCTTGACACACCTTGATATATTTTAAAGCTTATGCAAAAGCTTTTCGGTTAAAAATTGAGCACGATCGACTGAAATTCCTTCTCGCTGATCGATGAATAACTGATCGACTTCCTGCTTTGGCTGATGGAGCAGAACTTTGGGGCGCTGCTGACCTATTTGAATGTAGACATCACCCGATCGCATTGATTCCACAGGATATTCAGGAATTCGGTTTGAGACCCACCCAAAGAAACCATCGCCCTCGATCGGGTCATCAAACGTAGCAACGTAGCGATCGAAACTTTGTTCGCTCGCTGAGACCCAAATACCCCAGAGAAAGGGGCGATCGATGCCATGAATGGGGACTTCCAGCACTGCCCGGACAAAGCGATCGACCGTGCCATTTTCATAGTGAATCACGCACAAATTGTCAGTTAGCGAGGCGATCGACTGCTTCTGTTCCTCGCTAAGTGCCACGTAGGGGTCGGGCGCTGTGAACCCAAAGCTTGGTGATCCTTCATGCACCTCATGGCAGTAGGTGCATTGAAACGAAAAGTCCATTTGATCTATAAATCTTGAACTTGGGGACACAATCCTGAGCTGAGTTTCGCTACCTTGGAGAAGCAGATCATGATTTAACTCCCGATCGCCCACCTATCATTGTCCGGTGAATTGATGAAGACGCAACCTGATAATCTCAACCCAGACCAGAATTTGACGACTTGGCAGCGATTTTGGGGCGGCACTGTTCTGGGGCTTTTGGGACTGGCTTTCGCTGCGCTCTACTGCTATGGCGTGGCGGATGTGCCTTGGCCGGTGGGCGGTTGGTTTTTGGGCTTAGCGGCTAGTGGTTTATTGGGTTTGGTGGCAGTGAGGTTAAAAGCCGATCCGCGCCGAATGTTGACTGCTTTTCTGGATTCGCTACCCGGTTGAGCTGAGAGGATGTTTAAAAAGTATTCTTTGGCACGGGCAAGCGCCTTTGGCACGGGCAAGCGCCAATAGTCGTGGAAGGGGCTTAAGCCCCTTGCCTAAGTCGATCACTGGGGTGTACAGAGTAGCAATTTTGGCTTTTCAGATATCCTCTGAGTAAGTTTGGTTTGAAGTACGCAACCCAACTGACTAGGACTGGTCACTCTCTTGTGTCAACGATTGGTAGGCTTTTAACCCACCTTCAATTGAACTGACATTGGTATAGCCTAGCTCTTGCAATTCCACTGCGGCCAAAGATCCCCGATTTCCACCATTGCAATAGCAAATAATTGGGGTCGATTTATCTGGTATAACCTTCTGAATTTCTTCAGTAATTGTGCTGAGACTAATGTTTATAGCACCTGAAACTTGACTCACCTCGTACTCTTCTGGCTCCCGTACATCAATCACAATGGAGCCATTTTCAGCATCAGAATCAACCTGATCTGGCGCGACTTGTTTAACTTTAGCTTTGGCTGCGGCTGCTTTAGCTAGAAACTCTTCGTCATGGTGATTCATTTTATATTTACCCCATTGGGCCTGAATCTAGTGTTAATTCTTCATCTCTGAATTGTATAGTGGCTAATCAATCAAGTTGGGTGATCCAGTTTACATTTGCTTCCTGAAGGCTTGATCTCACCCTTCAATAAACTGAAATTATCAAGTAGTGACGGTGGCAGCTTGTTGATCGCGCAGTAGGTAGTTTGGTTCACGAGGCTGCATAAATCACTTGGGCAGAATCTAGGATTGCTTGGTGGCGCTGCTCATTGTGGCTGCGCTCTAGTCCTCGGCGGCTGATTAGATCAACTTTTCGTTGGAAAATTTGTTGAATCTCATTTTCCATATCTGACCAGTTAAACAGTGTTCAATATGCATTCGGGGCAAACAAAATAAGCACATCAACATCACTGTTTTCAGGTTGGAAATTGTCTCTTAGGACTGACCCAAATAACGAAAACTCTGTGACTTTCCATCGATGACAGAATACTGAGATTTGGTTCTCATTGATCGCAACTTTTGAGGCGATCACTTGAAAATTTTGCATGATCAAACCTCTATGCATGACTGAGATGAAAGTCAATCGCGAAGATTGCTGAGATAAGTTATGGCAACGAGTTGGCGACAGCAAAACCCGTCAACTCTCGGATCTTGGGTTCATGAAATGCCAAAACAATATCTGTTTTGGGTACGCCTGCTCGTAGCAGATCGGTGGCGATTCCTTCTTCTGTCCAGTTTTCTTCGATCCAAAATTTTTCTTCGCGAATAAGCACATAGACGGTTGGGCCATTGACGCGATCGCCCTTCTGCCAACCCAGATTCATCCAGAGATAGTGATGATTAACATCATCAGCAACCAAAAAAGTTTCTAGAGCAGAGTTGGCTTGTCGCTGGCAAAGTTCAACATGGCTTTCTAAAATCTTCTTGATTAATTTTGAATATTCGATCGATTTATTCCATTGCATAACTTCTTCCCTGGCTTAGTAGTATTTTAGTAGGTTGGGTTGAGGCACGAAACCCAACAGAACCAGCCATTTTATGCAGTATCGAAGATCCAAAACATCTGGAGCGACTTACTTTTTTACCCTAGTCACTCAAAATCGTCATCCACTGTTCCATAACCCCTTGAATGTCGATCGCCTCAGAGCTGCTTTTCGATATGTTATGCAGCGGCATCCCTTCACCATTGATGGCATCGTAGTTTTACCCGATCACCTTCACTGCCTCTGGACGCTACCCCAAGATGATGCGAATTTTCCGACCCGTTGGCGCTTAATCAAAAGCCATTTTAGTCGAAATTATCCTCTCTCGGATACGTCGCCTTCAACGCCATCTCGAAATACTAAAAATGAGAGGGCAATATGGCAACGCCGTTTTTGGGAACACCAGATTCGTGATGATCAAGATTTCATGAATCATCTGGATTATATTCATTACAATCCAGTTCGCCACCAATTGGTGAATGCGCCTAAAGATTGGCAGTATTCTAGCTTCCACCGCTTTGTTAAGGCTGGTATCTATGATGTGATGTGGGGGGCTTCAGAAGAAATTGTATTTAGTAATAATGTTGGTCGTGAGTGAGTGATGACTAGGATTCGCCAGAGGTCAGAGTTGATTTTAGTTAGTTGAATGAAATTGCTCGTAGCTATTTGTCAGTGTTGGTGTTGGGTTGAGCCTTGCGAAACCCAACCTACTGGCTGATACAACCAACCATCTAAAATCAACAGAAAAGTATTTCTTTTATGGCAATTCTATACTCTTTGTATGAAATTTCCACTTGACTACAACAAGCATAAAGCTGTTTTTGGAAATCTCGGTATTTTTGAAACGATTCAAGATTGTAATCTCCTTCACGTTCCCAATTTAGATTGGGATACAAAGCAAATTTAAAATTTTTCTCATTGACTTCTCCTCTTGGAAATTGAAAGAAATGAAGTCCCAAAAAACACACCAGTTCGTCTATGGATTGATTTAGTTGACTTGCCCTGGTTTTCAACTCATGAGAAAGAAATTGATTTCCTACTTCTAAAAAGAAAGTATGAAAGTCGATAAGTTGGCTTAGATCTTTTTCCATATATAAATCATTGCACTGAAGAGCTTCTAGAAAAATCTTCAGATTTTTTTCTGAAATAATCTCATTTGCACGATCAAAAATTTTCTGATCGTGTGCTCTACGCTTATCGTCTTGATCTGAATTTTCAGAATATGGAAACTTTAACCTTGATTCAATTTCATCGTATAGCATATCGCGATAGTGCTTAACTTCACCAATGGTTAGTCCCTTACTTTGGCTAGTTTTTGAGTCATATTCATCATGATGATCAAAACATAAAAATGCCAAGTTATCTTCTGAATTATTGGAGCGATTTTGATCCAAATGTGCGATTTGACCCTTCTTTTCCTCCAAATCTCCTTTCAGTCCGAAACATAGAGCACAACGTCGCTTACTGTTGACCAGGATATTGGTCTCAATGGCTTTAGGAATTGATTTTCGAGAATTCATAATCATGATCTATTAAGAAGATTAAGACGGACAGACTCAAAATTGATCAACCTTATAGTATCCAGTAGGTTGGGTTGAGGCACGAAACCCAACACTGGACTTTTAGGTTTACTACGATCGCTAAGCCGTGATTGTAGTTGCCGGTTGTCGATCGCGCAGTTCCAAATAAATCAACAACGCATTAATATCCGCCGGGTTCACGCCGCCGATTCGCGATGCTTGACCTACCGTTAGGGGACGCACCTTTGCTAGTTTTTCGCGCGATTCCTTCGAGAGGGTTTCGATCGCCTGGTAATCCAAATTTTCCGGTAGGCGGCGATTCTCTTGGCGGGCGATCGCCTCGATTTGTCGTTGTTGGCGTTGGATATAACCCGAATATTTGATTTCGATCTCCGCCCCTTCCGTTTCGGCGCGATCGAGGTCGGGATTTCCTAGCCCAAACTCTGCCAGTTGTTCATAGTGGAACCCCGGCCGCTTCAGCAATTCCGCCAAAGTTACCGAGCCTTTGATCGGGCCACCTGTGGCCGCCACGATCGCCGGAGCGGACGGGTCATTTTCCTTGACCCGCGAAGTTTGCAGCCGTTCCTGTTCAGCGGCAATATTCGCCTGCTTGGTTTGGAACAGATCCCAGCGGCGATCGTCAATCAAGCCAATTTCGCGACCCAAGGGTGTTAACCGCCGATCGGCATTGTCCGATCGCAACAACAGCCGATATTCCGATCGCGAGGTCAGCATTCGATAGGGTTCGCGCAATTCCTTCGTACACAAATCGTCGAGTAACGTGCCAATATAGCTGCTTTCACGCGGCAAAATAATCGGCGGTTTTTGTTGCGCCAACCTTGCCGCATTGATGCCCGCCACTAAACCTTGGGCTGCCGCTTCTTCGTACCCCGTCGTGCCGTTAATTTGCCCCGCGCAAAACAGCCCTTCCACGGTTTTGGTCATCATCGTGGGATAGCACTGGGTGGCGGGCAAATAGTCGTATTCCACCGCGTAGGCCGGGCGCAACATCGTGCAGCTTTCCAGCCCCGGTAGCGATCGCAACATGGCAATTTGTAAGCGTTCCGGCAAGCCCGTTGAGAAACCTTGGATATAAAGTTCTGGAATCTCGCGCCCTTCCGGTTCAATGAAAATTTGGTGCGATTCCTTGTCGGCAAAGCGCACGATTTTGTCTTCAATGCTGGGGCAATAGCGCGGCCCTTTGGCATCAACCCAGCCGCCATAGACCGGTGATAGATGTAGATTTTCCTGGATCAGGCGATGGGTTTCGGCGGTGGTGCGAGTGAGATAGCAATTCATCTGATCCCGCTCAATATGGGCCGCTGGGTCGAAGCTAAACCAACGGTTGTCAGGGTCGGGCGGCTGAGGTTCCATTTTGCTGAAGTCCACCGATCGCCGATCGACCCGGGCCGGCGTGCCGGTTTTCAGGCGATCGGTCTCAAACCCCAGCCGCTTCAAGGTGTCCGTCAGCCCCACGGCGGCGAACTCCCCGGCGCGACCGGCGGGCATTGACTTGTTACCGACCCAGATGATCCCGCCCAAAAATGTGCCCGTGGTCAACACGACCGATCGACAGCGGAACGCCACGCCAAAGTAGGTTTCCACACCGATGATTTCGTCGTTGTTGCCCAAAATCAGATCCGTGACCATCGCTTCTCGGATCAGCAAGTTGGGCTGGTTTTCCACCACCTGTTTCATCTCGGCGGCATATTCGCGCTTATCCGTTTGGGCCCGCAGCGCCCAGACCGCCGGGCCGCGCGAGGCGTTCAACACCCGCTTTTGCAGATAGGTGCGATCGGCAATTTTGCCAATTTCGCCGCCCAGGGCATCAGCCTCATGGACGAGCTGCGATTTGGCCGGGCCGCCCACGGCCGGGTTGCAGGGTTGCCAGGCGATTTTGTCTAAATTCAGGGTGATCAGCAGGGTTTTGCAACCGAGCCGGGCCGCCGCCAAGGCCGCCTCGCAGCCCGCATGGCCGGCTCCCACGACAATCACATCAAAGTCGTCTTGGAAATCGGGTTGAACGGGGCGATCGACAGCAGCAACAGTCATGGGAAATTTGGGGCGCAAATCAAGGCGTACAGGAATTTTGACACATCTGGCTGAGGTCTTGGATTCGCCATGGGGCTGATCAGAGGATCAGATCTCGACGGGATTCCCCGTGAATTTTTGAGGGATTGTCTAAAAGATTGTTAGTGAATGGGGGTTGTGGATCGCTGCTGCGATCGCCAGCGCAACAGCCCAAACACGATCGCCATGAAGGCTAACCCCGACACGCTGGCCAAGGGGTTGCCACCAATGCCCGTGAGCCAAGCGGGCACGGCCGGGCTGTAGTGTCCCATGCCGCTGAGGCTCAGAACAGTAATGGTGCAAACCCAACCGCCATGCATCCCGATCGACCAACCCAAACTGCCCGGTTGGGCCCGCCCCAAGGCCCGCGCCTGCACCATAGTCATCCCCAGCAGCCACAGGCCCGGCCATTGGGGCCAGGTGGCCAAAACCGCATCCAAAGGTTTCAGAAAATGCAGAGTCGCAAAAATCGCGCTCGTCCAAACGGCCGCTTGCTTCCGGGGCATGGAGTGGCGAAATTCTGCCAAAAACCAACCTCGGAAAAATAGCTCTTCGAGGAATGCAATCCCCACGCCGTTGAGGATGCCATTTAGCCAAATGGTTAACCAAGACTGATTAGGCGGTATTTCCCACCAAAACCAACCCAACAGGTAATAAAGACCATGGAGCAGGGCAAAACTCCCGATCGCGATCGCCACGCCCATCGCCAAATCCTGCACCATGCCCCGGTTCCAAGACCAGCCATAGGCGGAGAGGGGCCGTTGCTGACCGCGCACCCGTCGCCCCCACAGCCATAGGGTGGTCAGGATTGCCAAATATAAAGTCAACACCGCCATCAGATTGGTGAGGTTGTGGCTCCAACCCAGGGACAGCACCAGGGGCCAGCAGGTGAGGGCCGCCACCGGCAACCACAACACCAACAACACACCGATGAAGCTAGCGATCCGCAAGGGCAGGGGATAGGCCGCGAGCTGGGGAGCTTGGGCCAAGAGGCGATCGAACATGAGCGCTACAGTTTCTCCGTCGTGGCGGGACTAACGCATTCAGCAGCCCAGCACACCAAGACAGTGCGAGCGGCTGAAGCAGAGGGTGGCGGTTCCAATGGGTCAGTTTAGAACTAACTCAGAACCAACTTAGGGCCAACCCAGGGTCAACTTAGACCTCAGCCAGGCGGGCCCAAAGCGACCTCACCGGATTCTACGGAGATTCATCGTGCAGCAAGTTGTTCCGTTTCTCACGCTATTTATCCATGAAATTAAACAGTTAATTTGTGATCTAAGTTGATTAAGCAAGGTCTCATTACGTTCCAGTGGTCTATCGATGGCCTGGTCATTTTGACGATTAGAACGCTAATTTCAACGGAATCCAAATCCATTCTCGAAACACAAAAATCAATTCAAAGGAAAGGCAAGCCTGAAAAATACAAGAAGAAATAAAATAGAACCAGAACAGGTTTAATGCTCTGGTTCTATTCAAGATGAAAGTACAGAACTCAATTAGCAGCTAGCGGTGAACCACCTGAAGCAAGACTCTAACCCAAGTTTAAAATTGAGTGGCCTAGATTCAGGAATGATGCAATAGAATCAACGGGCTAACGTAAGCAATGTTGAAGGGATTAAGCACTGACCGGGTTCAACACCTTGCGAGGTCGGTACTGTTCCCCCTTCAATTGATTGCGCAGTTGATTCAACAGGCTGTAGAAGGTTGGCAATTGTCCAGCGATCGAGAAGACGGCTTTCTGCGGGGTTGATAGGTAGTAATAAACCAACTCTTTAACCCGCTGCTGCATTCGCCAATCACCGCTCATAATTGCCTTGCTCATCATGGTTTTGCCCAGCTCCATGAAGATTGATTGGCTGATTTGATAATGGTCGCGGTGTTTCAAAAAGACTCGAAACTTGGCGGTTAAGCGTTGTTCATTGGCATGGGCAGTGCGGGAGTAGCTGGCAGGATTGCTACACCGATACAAGCTGGAAGGCACTGGATCATAGGCCCAGGTTTGGCCGTGAATGACTCGCAACACTAGCTCTAAATCTTCCGCACCGGATGCTTTTTCGTCGAACCCGCCAACGGCTTGTAGGTGCGATCGACGAGCAGCCAAACTCGACAATTCCAAGATGCCGTGCTTGCGATAAAGCTGAAAATAGGTGGCGTGATCTAGTTGTCCAGTTGGTTCTGAAAACGGCCCCGTATCGGACATGGAAACCACTCGATCGGCACTGATGGAATAGTGTTCAGCGGCAGCTAAATAAAGCACATCGTCCGAGTTTTCAACTAGGCTTTGAATGCGCTCCAAGTGATTGGGTTTCCACCAATCATCGGCATCTAAAAAGGCAACCCAATCGCCAGTGGCGGCAGCAATTCCTGCGTTTCTGGCTCCTCCGGGTCCCAGATTGGGTGTGCGCAAAATTTTAGTAGGTACTGGGCTGCGGCGGAGGCACTCGATCGAGCGATCGGTGGAACCATCATCAACCACAATGACTTCACTAGCTGGAATGGTTTGTTCGGCAATGCTTTGCAGAGCTTGATCAATCCATTGTTCGGCGTTATAACAGGGGATAACAACTGAGAATTTCATGAAGAATCACCAAATGAAGATGTAGAAGAACATTTGGTTAAGTACCGCTTGATCCCAATCATAGGTTTTGAGACCTTTTTCGCCTAGTCTCTTCATCAACACTTCATAATGTCGATTTAATCTATGAAGAACACATGAAGTCTTCATGAAATTTTCATGTTGCTTTCGAGTTAAGTCCCTATGAAAAGAGGCTCCGAGGGAGTTGATCGCCCTGCTCCCTTGAAGCCAAAAAACACGCTGGGTCTGATTGATCCAGCGTGCAGTAGTTATATGAATGGTCGCCTAAGAAACGGACTTAAGATCAGTGACAGATGAACCCAGGCTAATTAACTGGCAAGGTATTCACGGATATCCGCCTTATGCTTGCGGAGCTTGGTGAGGGCTTCGCGCTCGATTTGGCGGACACGCTCACGGCTAATTTGCAGGCGATCGCCAATTTTGGCCAACGTGAGTGCCTGGCCGTCACTTAACCCAAAGCGCAGGGAAAGCACTTCCCGCTGTTGGGGGGTCAAGTCGGCCATGATGGTTTCAATATCACCGCGCAGGGAAGACTGGGTGGCAAATTCCTCCGGGGAGGGCCCTTCGTCCTCGAGCAGCTCGCCAAGTTCTGTGTCTTGGTTGTCGCCCACTCGTAAATCCAACGACAGGGGCTGGCGGGCCCGTTCCAGGTAATCCCGAATTTGCTTGGGAGAGAGGCCAATTTCATCGCCCAACTCGGCAATGGTGGCGCTGCGGCCCAGTTGTTGTGACAGGGTGCGCTGGGCTTTTTTGATTTTGTTCAGTTTCTCGGTGATGTGAATTGGGAGGCGGATGGTGCGCCCCTTTTCCGCGATCGCCCGAGTGATGGCCTGACGAATCCACCAATAGGCGTAGGTACTGAACCGATAGCCCTTGGTGGGGTCAAACTTCTCAACGCCGCGCTGCATCCCGATCGTGCCCTCTTGGATCAGATCCAGAAGGTCCACATTTCGCTTGATGTATTTCTTGGCAACGGACACCACGAGACGTAGGTTTGCCTCCACCATTTTGCGTTTGGCGCGATCGCCCTCGCGAATGGCGGCTTTCAGCTCATCTAGGCTCAAGCCGATTGCCGCTGCCCATTCCGTCAAGCCGGGTTCATAGCCCAGGCGCAGGGTCAGCTTGTCTTTTTCCTCTTGCAGAACGTTGAGGCGTTGTACCTGCTTGCCCAAGACGATTTCTTGCTCGTGGGTGAGCAGGGGAACGCGACCAATTTCACGAAGGTAGGCGCGAACGAGATCCGTAGCTGTGGGGTCTTTTTTCATGGCAGTTCGGCTCCGCGAACGACCGCTGGGCAACTGAGGAAACTCTATAGTAACGAATTTTGAAGTCGTTTTGCGGTTTTGATGGCAAATTGGTAAAGAAATATCAAAACTCGAAATCATTGCGTTCTCTAATTTTAGGATACCCACCTTTGGCGAGGTGGTCTGCATCTTGAATCACAAAATCCTGCATTGCCCGTCATTGTGCGGCTGGCCAAGGTTTGACAAAACCAGGGCGATCGGGAAAACCAACGGCTGAGATCGGGCAAAAATGTGCTGATTTTCGCAATAAGCAGGATGGATGGGCACACAAAACCCGGTTTGCAAAATTCGTGACTGCCTGATGGGGCCCCACGGGGCGATCGGCTTCAGGGGATCGGTGGGGATCGGCAGCAATAAGCACTCCCAAAACACCGAACCGCTGGTAAAACAGTTACAGCCCTGCATAGCATCTGATCTCTATATAGAAGCGATCGCCCCATGAGAATCCTGTTTGTTTCCGCTGAAGTAGCTCCCCTGGCCAAGGTGGGTGGCATGGGCGATGTGGTTGGTGCGTTGCCCAAGGTGTTGCGGGCCATGGGCCACGATGTGCGAATTTTTATGCCGTTCTATGGCTTCATCGCTGACAAGTTAGTGGACGCGCCCAAGGAGCCAATTTGGTGGAGCGATGCCATGTTTCAGCGGTTTGCCGTCTATGAAACAACCTTGCCGGGAACCGACGTTCCCCTATACCTAATGGGGCATCCGGCGTTTTGGCCGCGGCGTATCTATTCTGGGGATGACGAGGATTGGCGGTTTACCCTGTTTGCCAATGCCGCTTCGGAATTCGCCTGGAACTATTGGAAACCTCAGGTCATTCACTGCCACGATTGGCATACGGGCATGATTCCGGTTTGGATGCACCAATCGCCGGACATCTCAACGGTCTTTACGATTCACAATCTGGCTTACCAAGGGCCTTGGCGCTGGAAATTGGAGCAAATGACCTGGTGTCCTTGGTATATGCAGGGCCACAACACCTTGGCGGCGGCGGTGCAATATGCCGATCGGGTCACCACGGTGTCACCCACCTATGCGCACCAAATCCAAACCCCCACCTATGGCGAGCAGTTGGAGGGGTTGATGTCTTGGATTAGCGGCAAGCTGTCGGGAATTGTGAATGGGATTGATACGGAGGTTTACGACCCAGCAACCGATCGCGCTTTGGTCAAACCGTTCACGGCCGAGACGATCGAGAATCGCCGGTTGAACAAGGTGGCCCTGCAAGAGGAAATGGGCCTAGAGATCAACGCCAGCACGTTCCTGGTGGGGATGGTGTCGCGGTTGGTGGAACAAAAAGGGGTGGATCTGATCATGCAAACGATCGATCGCTTCTTGGCCTACACCGATTCGCAGTTTGTGCTGCTGGGAACGGGCGATCGCTACTATGAAACCCAGATGTGGGAACTGGCGGCCCGCCATCCTGGCCGCGTTTCAGTCTTTTTGCTATACAACGATGCCCTTTCCCGCCGGATTTATGCCGGGTGCGATGCGTTCCTGATGCCGTCACGGTTTGAACCTTGCGGAATCAGTCAAATGCTGGCTATGCGCTATGGTTGCATCCCGATCGTGCGGCGGACAGGCGGCCTGGTGGACACGGTGCAACATAACGATCCCGTGGGTCAAGCGGGCACGGGCTATTGTTTCGATCGCTACGAACCGCTGGATCTGTTCACCTGCATGGTGCGGGCTTCGGAAGCCTTCCGGTTCAAGGCGGAATGGCTCAAGTTGCAACAGCGGGCCATGGGCCAAGATTTCAGTTGGGAAAAATCCGCGATCGAATACGTGAAGCTCTACGGCAACCTGCTGGGCATCCCAGAATCGGAATTGGGGATCCTCACGCCCTTGGCGGAACCGGCCGCCCACGATCGCCTAGAGGCGGCCTTGTCCTAGGGGCTGATTTCGTTTCCCAGTCTTGCAACGTTCTTTAACAATTTGAGCCGAATTCTCAGAATCTAGGCTTCTGTTCCTCAGCGATCGGTCATGACCGATCGCTTTTTGATGGGCTGCATTCGGGGGTTCGGGGTGAAAAACCGGATGGTTGAAAGAACCAAGCCGGTAGCAATCATCCACAGAAACCCTTGAATTGGCTAAATTTGGCAGTTTTGGGAAGGGCAAAGCACCCCTGGGAAAACCGGATTGGGCGATCGCCTTGACAGATTGTAAATACCTTGTTACATTTATTTACATAAAGCAACAAGACGTTGCGACTATCCCGAGAGGTTGTCATGGTTTTACTCATCGCACTGTTTGCGATCGGCTGGCTCGCAGCCGTCGTCCTCGGAACCCAAGCCTATTTCCTGGGCGAGCAGACCAAACCGATCCACTCGCGCAACTGGAATTCCCAAGAATTTGAAACCCTGGCCGAAGCGATCACGGGTTCCTCGATCGATTACGGCAAGCGCCGCCCCGCCTATGCCTACGCCATGGATGCGTATACCAGCAAGCAGGTGACCCAACAGTAAGGGCCCCAGCAGAGGTTTTGAACCGTCAAAACCCTGAGCTGAATTTCAACCGCGTTAATCGTCTCATTTCTTTTCTCCTCTCTCGACGGCCTCAGTTTTTGGACTGAGCCGTCGTTTTGCTATTTGCAATCTTGGGGCGATCAGGATCTGTCTTGGAGGAATTACCGGTCATAGTTCATCGCTGATTTCAGCCATTGCAAGCCATCCCGCAAGTTTTGTAGAGTCATGGGGATTGATCCATAACCTTCTCAATCTCTCTGAAATCCTGTAGCTGCCATGGCTTCTCATTTACTGTGGGTAGACTCGTTAGGTTCTGTGTGGTCTCGATCTCGATATCTAGCCCTCAGCAGAGTCACCGCATTAACCCTGGCGATCGCCCTGGGGGGTGGCTTGGCGGCCTGCGGCGGTTCCGCCAACAATGCCAACAATCCGACGAACAATGGCATCGTCAGCCAAAGGGCCGCTGCGCCCGTGGTGGCGGGTAACTATCCCGTGCAACAGGCCAGCTACAACAACAGCACCGGGGAATATACCCTCATGTTGCTGAATGCGCCGCCGGGTATGAGTCCCTACCGGATCAGCAACTTGCAAATGGCTCAAATTACGGAAGCGGAAGCCAAAGCGGGCAAAACCAGCTATCTGGCCGTCAGCAGCCCCACAAGTTCTCCGGTGTTGCATCTGCTGCCCACGTTCAAGATTGAAATGTTGAGCGGTGAACCGACCCAAGTGCAACAGGCAGGAGTGCAACCCACCTATTGGCAACCGATGCAGCGCGGTGGGGAGTTGGAAATTGACCTGGATTTTTATCAGCCCTACTACTACGTGCCGCCGCCCTATCGATCGGGATCGGTGCTGACGGGATTTGGGGGCTATGGCGGAACCTATGAACAGGCCGCCGGGCAATACCAACAGCGCTACAACGCTCCCCCAGCGCCCGTGCAAAATCGCAACTTCCGCACCACCCAAAATTTGCGACCTTCGCCAGCAAACAGCCCCACCCGCAGCCCTAGCCCCAGCCCCACTTCCCGATCGAGCGGCTTTGGCTCCAGTACCAGTGGTTCATCTCCGGCCGCAACGCCCAGCGCAGCCCCTGACTCCACCACAACCGCCACACCGTCCAGCGCCACTCGTTCCCCAAGCCGCGATCGCAGCCGATCGACCGGGGCCGGCTTTGGTAGCAGCACCTTTCGATCGTCCGGTTCTTCCTCGCGGGAGCGATCGCGTAGCTCGGGATCTTCCAGTCGGCGCAGCGGTTTTGGCAGCAGTGGCCGTCGCCGCTAGCTGGGTTGTGAACGAAGCTGACCGGGCGGCCGCCAAATGGGTAGCCCCCAGCCGGGGAAATCGGGAGCGCCGCAATCCAGGCTAGAGTGGATCGGGTTCGGCTGCGTTGCAACTCCCATGTCTTTTCTTGATCCTCACCTCAACCTCACGCCGTCCTTGCTGGGGTCGATCGCCCTAGTGGCCGCCTGGTTGGGAGCCACCATCTTCACCGCCGAATGGCTCTATCGCCGCCAAGTTGCGGGGCCCGAAGTGGGGCGCAAAGTGGTACATATCAGCACCGGCCATGTGTTGCTCTTGGCCTGGTGGTTGCAAATTCCGGCCTGGGTGGGGATCACGGCTTCTCTGTTGGCCGCCTTGGGTGCCTGGTTGTCCTATCACCTGCCCTTGCTCCCCAGCGTGAACGGTGTGGGTCGCCGGAGTTTGGGCACGCTGTTTTATGCCATCAGTATTGGTCTTGTCATTGCCCTTTGCTGGCCAGCCGATCGCCCCCAATATGCAGCGCTGGGCATTTTGGTCATGGCCTGGGGTGATGGGTTGGCCGCCTTGGTGGGGCAGCGGTTTGGCCGCCACCCATATCAATTAGGCGGCATCACCAAAAGTTGGGAAGGTAGTGCCACCATGGCCATCGTTAGTTTTCTGGTGGCCGCCAGTATTTTGTTTAGTACCCAAGGGTTCAGTTGGCCGGCCGGGGCGATCGCCCTAGGAATTGCCGGGTTGGCAACGGGGTTGGAAGCCTTCTCCAAGTGGGGAATCGACAACCTCACCGTGCCCATTGCGAGCAGCGTGATGGCCCTGTTGGGCGATCAGTTGTGGCTTTGATGGTTGCTTAGCCCAAGGCCAGCAAATCTATGCCGCATTGGTCAACCAAATAGCAGGTGGCGCGGAATCGCAGGCCCATCAACTGTTCATAGAGCGGATTCAGCTTGCACAGGGGTGGAATCCGAAACAACAAGCGTCCAAACAATTTCACATCCCTGGCAAAGGGGCATTGGCTAGGAATGAGGCGATAGATCAAAAGGGCCATTTCCTGATCGCGGATTTCAATGCGATCGATGCTGTCACGAAGGAATTGGAGAAGTTGGAACATCTGGGAAGTTGAAGAAAGCTAACAAATGACGCTGAAGCGTCGTGATTGCAGAGGAGGCACACCGAGTTTGGATGCCGCAGCTACCGACCAAAATTGATGAATGGGGATAGCCGTTTTGGAAAAACCGTTCAAGTCAGGTTGAGCAATGCTTCAGAGACTCAGGTGATGTCTCAACAGGTACAGCGGACAAGCTGCAAACCAAGATCCTGTTTGGCTGGGCACAAAAACAACCGATTTGTTGCGAAAACCGATGGGGCTTTGGGGTAATTTCGCTTCGTGCGATCGAGATTTGACGTGAGAGCAGGCCATACTTCAAGGCTCATTGCAAGATACACTCCCCTTGCCTCGATTTCAGCTTAAAAAGTCTAAGCCAGACCCAGTTAAAGAAACGTATAAAATTTGCCGTTTTTGCGTAAAGACTTGGTGAAGTGGGGGTCTAAAAGCGTGACTTTTGGGGGGTTGCCCTAGAACTTGTTAAGGGCAACTTCATATTAGCATTATTTCTGAAATGTTTCGTAACAGTCCCTGCCATGGCTAAAACGACCATCGGCCGCCCGATCGGGGCTGAGCCGTAAATTCAGGGGATCACGTCGTAGGAGCAGCCCCCCGATCGATCATGGCCAAACTCGCAATATTTGGCCGTTTAGGGCTGGCTCCGCAGGCACATTTGGGCAAATCAGCGCCAGACTCTGGGGGAATTACTGCCAAATTGCTGCTTCATTGAGTGCGAATTTGTGCCAAATTTTTAACCGGTTTTGATAACTCGAACTCGATATGAATTTTAGTGATGAATGACCATCGTGAATTCTGAGCGTCAGTAACCGCCGTGAATCGTGCCACTGCGCTAGGGCAATCGAGGAGAACTGCGCGTGATTGCAGCGACGATCGGCAGTGGCGATCGACAGTGGCGATCGGGAATCAGCGCCAGTCCAGGGCCCAAAAATGCTGTTGGGAACTGCTTAAAAATTAGGGTTATTGAGAATGAAAATAAGCAATCTTGGATCAAGTCATTGCATATTTCGATGAACGATCGGTGATTATAACGACCCTTTCAATTGACGAATGGGGTGAACTGTCATTAGATAGATTTCATTACAACTCTTAACAAACCCAAGGGCGAGCCAAGGCAATCAGTTTGCAAATTGATTGCGAAATTCGCTTGTCCATGGTCAGGTAACTGGTGACATATGAGACTAATTACGGATTTCGACGGCCCGATCGCGGATGTTTCAGAACGGTATTACCAGGTCTATCAATACTGTTTGCGGGAAATTGCTCGATCGGGTCAAGAAATCCACCGTTTATCCAAGCAGGAATTTTGGAACCTGAAACGGGCCCAAGTCAAAGAGGCTGAAATTGGTGTGCGATCGGGCTTGGACGGAACCCAGGCGGATCAATTTGCCCAACTGCGGCGGGACACGGTTCACCGCATGGAATATATGTCGCTGGATCAACCGGTTCCCGGTGCCATCCAAGCGCTGGAGCGGGCCCAAGGCATGGGCTGGGAACTGGTGGTGATGACGATGCGCCGGGTGCGGGAATTGGATGAAGCGCTGGAGCGGTGTGGCTTGGCTCGGTTCTTCACCCCCGATCGCCGCTATTGCCTGCCAAATGACTATGTGAAAACCCGCGACGTGGAAGACAAGCCGAAACTCATGGCCAAGGCCATGGGCGAGTTGTCGCCCGCAGCCCTGACTTGGATGGTGGGAGATACGGAGGCGGACATTGCAGCGGCTCGATCGGCTCAAATCCCGGTTGTGGGTGTGCTCAGCGGAATTCGCGATCGGGATCGCCTGGAAGGATACGAACCCGACGCGATCGCCCCGAATTTGGCCGGAGCGATCGACTACATCATTGCGAAAACGAACCGAGCCACCAAAACAACGCTGCCGCGCGAAGGCAGCCTGCCGAGAATTGGCTCCTAGGGACTAGGGTTGTGGGCGATGGGACGGGGCCAGCCCTAATCCTGTTGGGCGTTTTTGATGGCCCCAAAGAAGCTGGCGATCGTGACGGGAATGCTTAGACCCAGAATCGTCCCCGTGGTGACGGTTCCCAATTCCGGTTCGCCGGACGTGAGTTCAAACACACAGCCCACCGCTGCGATCGCGGCAACGCAGGCGATCGCCAAAAATAAGCCACTCTTAGGAGTCAGCATGGGTTTTGATTTGCTCCGAATTTTTGCTGAAAAATCTTGGACTGAATTGACCTAAAGTTGCTTTCTTGAAATCGCTTTCTTGAAATCGCCTTGCTGATATCCTCTCCGGCCCGCAGACCTGGGGATTCCGGCCCTAGCCCAGCAACCGAAGTTGCTCGACTAGGCCACGGTGTGAAATCGGTTGGCGCGGCTCCCGAGCATTAGCGCACAGGACGCACATCGCCATAGACAAAGCCTTTTTCCTTGAGGGCGGTGGTCAAGGCCAGTTCGTTTTCGACCCGATCGACAAACATCACCCCATTCAGGTGATCCATTTCGTGCTGAATGGCGCGGGCCAAAAGCCCATCGGCCTTGAGGGTGCGGGGGCGGCCCGTTTCGTCTTTGTAGGCCACTTCAATTTGGGTGGGGCGTTCCACATCCAAATAGACTCCCGGGATGCTGAGGCAACCTTCTTGGTCGCATTCCAGGGGGCCGCCTGCGGACTTCACCACGGGGTTGATCAAAATGAGGGGTTCCACATCGGCCTTGTCTGGCTCGATGTCAATCACAATAATTTGCTTGTCGATCGCCACTTGGGGAGCCGCAAGGCCAATGCCGTCAGCGCTGTACATGGTTTTCAGCATGTCTTCAGCGATTTTGCGCACTTCAGCATCCACTTTGGCCACGCGCTTGGCCGGACGACGCAGCACCCGATCGCCCAGGGTGTGGATTTCAAGGGGCGGATTCTTGAGCTTTTTCTTCTCAACCAATACTTTCGCGGTCATGGGTGGGGCGGTCTTTGGCGGTTACCTTTTTGCCTTCCCATCCTATCGAAAGATTGGTTTTTCCGTGGACTGGTGCTCAGGGTTGCGGCTGGGCGGCAGCAACGCCCCAGTAGCTGTTGATTAACCCCGGTAGCTTCCTAGGCGGCGGCCGGCGGATCAAAGCGGCCGCGACCACAACAGGGTTCAATGCCCATCCGATCGAGCAGTAGCTCACTCACCGCATTGGCGATCGCAAATTCACTGAAAAAGCTCTTGGAAAAGTCAAACCCCTGCATTTCCGTCAAAATCGCGATCGCAATGCCATCAATATCATCCTCGCCTTCCATGCGCTGACGGATATAGGCATTGGTGGCTACGCGGGCAATTTGGCGGTTCACGGCCTCGGGAATATATTCCGAGTCGAGGAGGTTTGCGAGGGACTGCTCCAGCCATTGGCGTTCGCGGTCCAAATCTTCAACGGGGGCCAAAATGACGGGCGGAACGGGTTGGGCCATGCCGATCGCTCTCCTGGTGAAAGAGTCCAATGCTTCTGTAGGTCACCATCTTAGCCAAATTGCGCTGATGGTCGATCTTGGGGGCGATCCCAGTAATGGTTACTGCCCGATCGCCCCAGGTCGTGAGACTCGAACTTGGGTCGTAGAGGCTGTTTGAAAAGCCAAAATTGCGACTCCATAGGCCCCAGCGATCGCCGAAGACAAGGGGCTTAAGACCTTTGCCCCCACGACTATTGGGAATTGGCAAGCGTCGCAAGATCCTTTTCAAATCCATAGGCCCCAGTGATCGCCGAAGACAAGGGGCTTAAGCCCCTTGCCCCACGACTATTGGGGATTGGCAAGCGTCGCAAGATCCTTTTTAAACATCCTCTTAACTTCTTAGGTTAGGAAGTTAGGAAATGAGGCACTAGGAGCGGCGAGCTGTGAACCGACTGACCAAACTGCCCAGACCTTCCCGCACTTGGTCGATCGCCCCTTGCAGCGGCCCAGGCAACACCGATGTGGGTTGAACCGCAAGGGTAATCGGATCGTCCTTGTAGGCCTTAATCCGATAGCCATATTCCAAATTGCCCTGCTGTTTTTTCAGGCGCGGAAAAAGCCGGAACGCCCCTTGGCGCAGGTCATTTTCATTGGCAAAGATGGCCTGATTGATTTGGTTGCTGCGGTTCACCGCCAAGGCTCCAACCGGGTACCAGGGTTTCTGGTCTTTGACCCGCACGTAAACTTCAAATTCCGGCATTCCCTTCGATCGCATCTCATCAAGCTGACTGGCGGCGGCGGCGCGGCGATCGTTCGATTTTGCTTTGGGTTGGGCTTTGGGCTTGCCGAATCCGGTGGGGGTTGCCAAGGGTGGGGCCTCCAGGGAAAAACTCAGATTTGAAATGTTTTGTTACGAACCTGCCATCGAGTTTACCCTGCGGTGGGGGCGGGCCACACCTCGCCGAGGGGTACGGATTGCCGCGCTCCCGTGGCGGCGGGCAGGTTGCCGGGGCGATCGAGCAGTCGCCAGTAGCCCAAAACGGCAAAGGCGATCGCCTCCTTGCTGCTGGCACAGAGTCCCCATTGATCCGTGGTTTCCAGTGGGATTGATCCCAAATGATGTTGCAAACGGGCCCAGAGGGTGCGATTGCGACTGCCGCCCCCACAGACCAAGACCCGATCGGGCAGTTGGGGCAAGTGGTTGTGGTAACTGTCGGCAATGGAACGGGCCGTCAGTTCCGTGAGGCTGGCTAACCAATCGGCATCGGACAGACCCAGGGCGATCGCCGCTTGGCGACTGCGGGCCAACCAGTCCGGGCCAAAGTGCTCGCGTCCGGTTGACTTGGGTGGTTCCTGACTAAAGAAGGGATCCGCCAGCCACTGGGTCACCAGGGGATCTGAAATTTGTCCTTGGGCCGCCCAAGCTCCATCGCGATCGAAGGTTTGGGCCCCGTTCGTCAGGTGTTGCACCGCCAAATCCACCAACACATTGCCCGGCCCCGTATCCCAACCCCAAACGGCCCCCTCCCACACTGTCAAATTGGCAAACCCCCGCCGGGCCGGTAAATAGGTCACATTGCCAATGCCGCCAATATTTTGCACACAGCGACATTCCTGCTCATCTCCCAACAGGTAAGCATCCACCCGAGGTACCAACGGCGCACCCTGGCCGCCCATGGCCAAGTCGCCCACCCGAAAGTTGCTGACGGTGGTGATGCCGCTCCAGTGGGCGATCACGCTGCCGCGACCCAACTGCAAGCTGTAGCCCAGGGGTTGCTCGTTGGCCGTTTGGGGTGGGCGATGGAACACCGTTTGGCCGTGGGATCCAATGAAGCGGATGGGTTCTGGATCCGGTTGTGCCGTTTGGATCGTTTTGGCGGCCGCCGCAAATTCCCGGGCGATCGCGTCGTCCAACTGAGCCATGGCCGCCATGGATAGGGATTCACCGGCACAAACCGCCAAAATTTGCGATCGCAAGGCCGCTGGATAGTCAAAGGTTTCAGACCGCAGCAGCTTCACCTCCAAGTCCGTTTCCGTTCCCGATAGTTCCACCAATGCCGCATCGATTCCATCAACGGAGGTGCCGCTCATTAACCCGATCGCTCGCATTCCCATGGCCATTTTGGAGGTCTTAAAATTGAAGCTATGCCTTAAATCTAAGCAAATCTAACCGAAATTAAGCATCGGCTCCCAATTCTTTTTAATCTATAGATTCTGCGGTAGATTCTGCGGTCAAAAATTCCCGGTTTTTCTGAAGCCCTCTGAAGCCAAATGTCCTATCGACTCTCACCGGCCAAATTAACCACCTACCAAACCTGTCCCGCTCGATATCAATTTCGCTATGAATATAAAATTCCGACGGTGGGTTTTGGCGGTGCGGCCCTGGGGCGATCGCTCCATGGGGCGCTCACGCGAATTTACCGCGATTGGGACTATAGCTATCCCCAAAAACCAGGACTCAGTTGGATTGATGCTTGCTGGACTCAGGAAACCGCTAGCCTCACGGAGCGCCAAATTGCTGAGGGCTACGATATTTTGGTGCGCTATTTCCATCACTGGATTGAACCGAGCGATCGCTTCCTCAAACCCCTGGCCACGGAGGCCAAAATTCAAGGTCGATTACAAATCAATGACTTGGAATTTGCCCTCACGGGTCGGCTCGATCGCCTCGATTGGTTTGATTTGGATTCCCTTGAGCTAATTGAGTACAAAACCTCACGGCAATTTGTGGAGCCAGATCTCGATCAGCTCACAATGCAAGTGGGCCTCTACGCGATCGCCATCAATCAACAATGGGAACGGGAGCTGAAATACATCAACCTCATTTTTTTGCGGCCCGGGGAATCGGTGCGAATTCCTGTCACTGAAGAACGGTTGATCGCAGCCCAGGCGGTGATTGCAGACTTGGCCCAGCGATTACGAACCGATCGCGCCTGGGAACCCAATCCCGGAACCCATTGCGATCAGTGTCACTACAAACAATATTGCCCAGCCCAAACCACCAGTCCCGAGCCAATTCCCACGCCGAATCATCCCGCTTCAATTCTGCAACTATCGCTGAATTTGAAACCTTGAATTTGAAACCTTAATGATGGGAATGTTGATGATGAGCGTGATCATGGGAATGGCCATGATGGCTGTGATTGTCACCATGAGCATGACCGTGATCGTGACTGTGATCATGACCATGATCATGACTATGGCTTTGGTGGTGATGATGCTCGGAATCGAGGCTGGAGCGATCGAACCCGGCAAAATGAATTACAGTGCTGGTTTCTGCCAATAACTCCGTAATCAGCGGATCAGCCCAATCCGCCGCCATGGTCAAAAACTCAGGATGATCATTTACGCAGGGCAATTGTTGATAAATCACCTCAGGATATTGACGCTGGAGCGCTAGGAAAATATGGTCCACATCCAGCAAGGTTTCATGGTTTTCGGTGGCAAACCCGATCGGGGCCATCAAAATTGCTTTGGCTCCCAGTTCAATTAAATTGCGAGCCGCCAATTGAGCATTGGGCTGTGTCCAATCGATCATGGGCGTATCGTGATTGAGCCAGCCGATCGAAATCAGGGGATAACGAGTGATTAGCTCCCGGCGCACCGATTCATACAGGGCTTGGCTTTCGGCAATTCCTGACACAAATCCCTTGGCTTCGTGGGGACAACCATGATTCAGTAGCACAATGCCAATTTGCGACGGCAAGAAGTGCGATCGCCAGTCCCGATCAATTTTTTCGCTCACCAACTTTGCCAGCAGTTGAATATAGCTAGCCTGGTCATAAAACGACGGGAAATAGCGCATTGATCGCACCCAATGGGTGTCGCCATCGGTTAACTGACTCAAGGCCCGGTTGACCTGCTCAATAGCAATTCCACTGGTAAAAATGGAGTCCACCACCAGTAAGGGATAAATCAGTAACTTGCTAAATCCCCGATCGCGAATTTCTGCCAAAACTTGCTCTGGCAAATGGGGACGACAGAAGTTAAACGCCTTAAACACCGAGACGCGATCGCCCCAACGTTGTTTGAGTGCTTGCTCAATGCCCGATCGTTGACGCTCAAAAATGGCATTGTGGGGGGAGATAAACTGACCATGTTGGTGACTCCACTCATGCAAATCAAAGGCCGCCAATAATTTTGCCAAAGGCGGATAAACCCATTGGGGAACCGGAGCAAACTTGGCAGTTAACAGGTTCAAAGCCTGTTCGTTGTAATTGGCAAAATCCGCATAGGATTCCACTTCGCCATAGCCCATCAGCAAAACTGCCACCCGATCATCACCGGGCCCGGTTTCGACTTCCGATGGGTCGATCGCGCTGATTTGGGTTGCCATCAGGGGGGATTGACCTTCAGCCTTTTGAGAAAACGCAGCCACAGCAAATGCCTCGTGGGGGGATTCATTTCTATTATGAAAGCGGAATCAAATTTCAGTTGGTCAATCGGAACCAGTTAAGGGAAATTCTTGAGAAGAAGACAAGTTTCTTTGGAGATCTTGAGCAGAGTTCTTGTCTTTTTGTAATGCTTGATCATTAAACGCAAACATTAATGGGGAATGGTGTAACAATCTCAATGGAAAATTCAAATAAGTATGCAAATAATTGGAGCGCTGGCAATCGTTTCAATGGGGTGGATCAAACCCCTGATTTTCAACGCCATGGCCCTCGCAATGACGCTCCACTCACTGGCGAGGCTCAAGGGCCCAGATCTCAGCCCCAACGCACCCAGGCCGCCAGGCCGATTTGTTGCATTTGTCCCGGCTTTGCGGATCGATCGGCGACGGAGCAATTTTTAGCGGCCACCTGGAAACTCGCCTGGCCGCAACCTTTGGTGATTTGGGAGGCCACCTATCAGAGCGATCGGGTGCTGGAGGCGCTGCGGGCGATCGATCCCCAACGGGCGATCGGGCTAATTGGCTTCAGTGCGGGAGTGGTGGCGGCCTTGGGAGCCGCTCAGGCTTGGCAGCGGCGCGGTGGGCGAGTGCGGGCGGTGTTTGCCTGGGATGGTTGGGGGGTGGCGCTGCCGGGGGGGCTGCCAATTTATCGGTTCAGCCACGATCGATGGACGCATCACAGTTCCGCTTGGTTGGGGGCCGGGCGGGCGCAGTTTTGGGCCGATCCACCCTTGTCCCATCAAGCTTTTTGGCGATCGCCCGATCGCGCTTGGGGGTGGTGGTCTATGCCCGATCGGGCCCCCAGCCGCACGACGGCCGCCGCCATGCTGCAAACCTATCTCCAAGGTTGGTATGGTCTGGGCGAGGACGGGGCTGCTTGATGGATCAATTCCTTGAAACTGCTAGGCAGGATGCCTGAAAAGCCAAAACTGCTACCTTGCAGGTTTCACCGATCAGCGAAGACAAGGGGCTTCAGCCCCTTGCCCCCACGACCACTCGTAATTTTGCTAGTACCCCAAGTTACTGCTCAGACATCCTCTAGGAGTTGAGGTGGGGGCGATTCACCACGTCTCGGATCCGTTCCCGTTGATTGGGGCGATCGAACTGTTCCTGGAGCTTCAGCCAGTTTTCCCAAGCCCGATCGCGCTGTTGTTCCAGCAAACCAGCCCAGACGGGCGCATCGGTGGCCCACTGAATCCCGATCGTTTTCACCAAAAAGTTTTCCAGCACGGCGATATCTTGCAAATCGCCTAACACGGTTTGGATATCGCCAATCGCGTCGAGCAATCGCTCGTATTCACTGCCATAGAAATCGGTGAAAAGGGCCATTTGATAGCGCACCCGTTTGGCCACCTTGCGCAGGTCATGGATCACCGCCCACTCCAACAACGAAAGATCCGTGACCGATCGCCCCTCGGTTTGCACCAACCAGCCGGGATGCATTAACCAGTGGGACAAAATGGGCAACAGCAAATCGGGAACCACCACCACGGCGGGCCAATCGGCGGCGGGCCGCAGGCGCGGCTGGGCAATCCAACGCCCAAGGGCCGTGTTGATGGCGGGCCATTCGCGTTTTTGCAGGGTTTTGCTAACGCGACTGAAGGCTTTTTGGCGTTGGCCAGCCAGCTCTTCGCGAACCGTTTGCAAAAGGGGCTGTTCTTCCGGGGGCAGGTTTTGGAGGTAGCGATCGCGCAAGGTTTCGTCCATCACGTCCAAATCGCGCAGTTCCCCCAAAATTCTGGCCACTTGCCCCACGGCCCGCTCGCTGGCCCGTTTGGGCAGCTCAATGGCCGAGGCAAAGCCCACCATGGCCGATCGCAACCGTCGCAGGGCCACGCGCATTTGATGCAACTCTTCGGGATCCTGATCTTTGAGGACGGCGGCTTCGTGGCGGCCGGCCTTGGCCCAATGCTTTTCGATCGCGGCTTGGGCCGTGGCCCCGAGGCTGCGGGGATTGGGGTCGGCGGGTGAGTCTAGGGGCTGATCGCCGGCCACCCGATCGCGATCGCCAGCAGGGCCGCCAGCAGGGTTTGCAGACCGTTCACGACTTCGTTTGTTAACCATGGCTGCTGCTCCTGCCAAGTCGCGCCCACAATACTTTCCACTGTTGTAGCCAGGAATGCGGCGATCGCGCATCCCAAAATTCCGAAGGGAGAAATTAAGCCCACACCCCAGGCCACAAGGGCTTGGGCGATCGAGGCGGCCAAACCGGCCAGGGTTCCTTCCAGGCTGACGGCTCCTTCGGTTCCCGGCGGCACGGGCTGAAAGGAAATCACCGAAAAGGTTCGCCGGCCATAGGCTTTGCCGATTTCACTGGCGCAGGTGTCGGAGAGTTTGGCGCTGAAGCTGGCGGCATAGGCCAAACTGAGAAGAGGGATCCAGGTTTGGGCGATCGCCCGATCTGGCATCAATGACAACAGCCCGATCGCCCCAGCACAGAGGGCCCCGCCAAGGGCCGATCCCCAAACGTTTTCCGGGCCCCTTGCGCCCGATCGTTTTTCAGCAATGCCAGCGGCTTCCTTGCGGGCCAAACCCACCCGAGTGACGGCCGACCCCGCCAAAAAATAGAACCCCACCACGGCATAGCCCGGCCAGCCCATGCAACCCCACACCAACACACCCAAAATCCAAGCATGGACAATGCCGGCCGGCGTGAGCAGTTTTTTGGGGGCGATCGCCACTAGGGTGAGCAGCAGCGTGTTCAGCACCGCCGCCGTGAGCCAGGGGTGTTGAGCTGCTTGCTGGGTAATGGGCGTTGCGATCGCGCTGAAATCCACGGCAGCCTTTTCCTTCAGACCTCTCCTGCCATGCTATCAGGTGGGTGGTGGTTCCCTCTGGCTTTGGCAATTTCTCTAAACCGTTCTCATCATGATCACTTCAACAGCGATAACTTCGGCAACCGGGGCTTCAACTATTCCCGCTCCCGCAAATTTGGATGCGGATTTGGATGCAAATTTGGAAGTAACTCCCATGGGTCAACCCTTCGGTTCCGAAAGTCCCCGGGCGATCGCCCTATTTCACTTGGCTTTTCCAGTTGCCAACCTGGCCCAAACCAAGGCCTTTTATATTGATGGGCTGGGTTGCACCGCTGGGCGAGAGGGGCCCAACTCGCTGATTTTGAATTGCTATGGCAACCAAATTGTGGCCCACGTGAGTCCTGGGGCCTGCCAACCGCAAAAGGGGATCTATCCACGTCATTTTGGGTTGGTGTTTGCGGCTTTGGCCGACTGGCAGACCTTGATCGATCGAGCCGAGGCCAAACAACTCACCTTTGAGCAGCCCCCGCGCCGTCGGTTTCCTGGGGAGCAATTGGAACATTACACGGCGTTCTTAGCTGATCCGTTCCACAATTTGCTGGAATTTAAGCACTATGTTCATCCTGAGGCAATTTTTGGGGCCGTGGATGACCAACGGGTGGGCGATCGCTAAGCGGTTGGAGATCGTGCCGATCTGTCGATCCGAAGATTGTGCTGGTCAGAAATTGCGCCGATCGGGAGATCAACCGCTGACCCGGCGATCGAACCGGGCTGCGCTAACCGCCAAGGGCCTAGACGGAGCAAGCTAGACTAGAAACAGTCCACACCGCCAGCAGCTTTCAGCATGATGCGCTTTTTTGGAATAGGATCTCCCTCGGAATCATCGCACCACACCGCCAACCGATCGCAGGGCGATCGAACCGGTGGGGGGCATCCCGGTTCATGGATCCTACCCACCCGATCGCGCCATCGTCGGCGACGGGCGATCGCCTCGGCCCTGCTGCTGTTTAACCTGTTGACGGTGACCGCGCCCGCCTTGGCCCAAGGTCAACTGGCCCAAGGCCAACATAACGATCGCTCTTCCTCGGAGGCGACTTCCACCACTGGCCAACCTGCCAACCAGCCCGCCAACCAGCGCCGCGGCCGCACCCTCACCTACGGCGACCTGATGGAAAAGTTGGAAGCGGGTCAGGTCAAGCGAATTGATCTGTTTCCCGCAGAACAACTGGCCCGGGTCTTTTTGGATCAAAATGGTCGCGCCAGCTCGCCCTACGAAGTGACTCTGTTTGAGCGCAACCCGGAATTGATCGAAATTGCCCGGGCGAAGGGGGTGGAACTCTCGGTGCAAGAGTCGGTCGATCGCACCGCGGCCCTGAGCCTGATTGCCAATTTGTTGTTTGTGGGGTTGGTGATTGCCCTGCTGGTGAACATTGTGCGCCGCACGGCTAATGCTTCGGGCCAGGCCATGAACTTTGGCAAATCCCGCGCCAAGTTCCAGATGGAAGCCAAAACCGGCGTGACCTTTGATGATGTGGCCGGGGTGGAGGAAGCCAAGGAGGAGCTACAGGAAGTGGTGACTTTCCTGAAGCAGCCGGAACGCTTCACGGCCGTGGGGGCCAAGATTCCGCGCGGGGTGTTGCTGGTGGGGCCGCCGGGAACGGGTAAAACCCTGTTGGCCAAGGCGATCGCCGGGGAAGCGGGTGTGCCCTTCTTCAGCATGTCCGGTTCGGAATTTGTGGAAATGTTCGTGGGGGTGGGCGCATCCCGGGTGCGGGATCTGTTCCGCAAGGCGAAGGAGAGCGCTCCTTGCATTGTGTTTATTGATGAAATTGATGCGGTGGGTCGCCAACGGGGCGCGGGCATCGGCGGCGGTAACGATGAACGAGAACAAACCCTCAACCAACTGCTGACCGAGATGGATGGGTTTGAGGGCAACTCCGGAGTGATTATTATTGCCGCCACGAACCGCCCCGATGTGCTGGACTCGGCCTTGATGCGACCGGGCCGGTTCGATCGCCAAATTACCGTTGATTTGCCCAGCTACACGGGGCGGCTGGCGATTTTGCAGGTTCATGCCCGCACCAAAAAGATTGAAGAAGGGGTGTCGATCGAGGCGATCGCCCGGCGCACTCCCGGCTTTGCGGGGGCTGATTTGGCGAACCTGCTCAATGAGGCGGCGATTTTGACGGCCCGGCGACGGAAGCCGGCCATCAGCCTGGAGGAAATTGACGATGCGATCGACCGGATCACCATTGGCCTGAAGTTGGCTCCTCTGTTGGATAGCAAGAAAAAACGCCTGATTGCCTATCACGAGGTGGGCCATGCCCTGTTGATGACGCTGCTGAAGCATTCTGACCCGCTGAACAAGGTGACGATCGTGCCCCGATCGGGCGGTATTGGCGGGTTTGCCCAACAGGTCTTCAATGAGGAAATGGTGGATAGCGGTCTCTATACCCGTGCTTGGATTCTCGATCGAATTGTGATGACCCTGGGGGGCCGGGCGGCCGAACAGGAAGTGTTTGGCGATTCCGAAATCACCGTCGGAGCCAGTAACGATCTGAAGGTGGTCAGCACCTTGGCCCGCGAAATGGTCACTCGCTATGGCATGTCGGATCTGGGTACTTTGGCCCTAGAAAGCCAATCGGGCGAGGTGTTTTTGGGACGGGGTTGGATGTCGCAGCCGGAATATTCCGAAGAGGTGGCCGCCAAGATCGATCGTGCCGTGCGGGAAATTGCCGTCAACTGCTACGAAAAAGCCTGTCAGATCCTCCGTGAGCATCGAGAACTGGTCGATCGATTGGTTGATCAATTGCTCGACGAAGAAATGATCGAAGGGGATGAATTCCGCAAAATTGTTCGTTCCTACGTCCCAATTCCCGACAAGGATTACCCGGAGGATCGACAAATGCGTCAAGCCAGCAACGCCGGTAGCCCGGCTGCGGCAAGGGTTTAGGACTGTGATCGCCCGATCGCTTTGGATTGATCGCCCTGAATTGATCTGGCTTGCTTTGGGTCGATCGCGTTGGCTTGATCTCGGTTAATCGTCCTGATTTGCTTAGTTTGCTTGGCCTGAATGGACTGATTAGACCTTTTGCATCAATCAAGACCCTCACCCTAAATCCCTCTCCCAAGTCGGGAGAGGGACTTGAAAATCAACAACGAAATCGCCGTAACTCCCGATTTCTGGCTCCCCCTTCGCCCCCCCTTGGG
>MKGP02000037.1 GCA_001913845.2 Limnothrix sp. CACIAM 69d
TTTAGTCCGTAAACCTTCCGGTGCCCAAACCTCTGATGCCGTAAGGCGTTGAGCACCCATTAAAAATGCAATGATCTGTGGTCAAATTCCGTGCCCAAACCTCTGATGCCGTAAGGCGTTGAGCACGAACGCCAAAGCCCCCAACGCCAGGACGGCGGCGGTGCCCAAACCTCTGATGCCGTAAGGCGTTGAGCACAAGAATTGCTGAGGGCTGGGTATGTGGGACGGGTCACGGTGCCCAAACCTCTGATGCCGTAAGGCGTTGAGCGTAGCACAGCACAAAAGAGCGATCGGGAAAAGGCTTCAAACCTGCCCCCGATCGCCCTACCCACTTTTCAACTCAACGACAACAGCCGCCGCATCAGGCTCATCACCTCACCGGGATTTTGGGTTGGCTGCATCGGTGACCACTCATACAACTCCGCAAAGCCGCGCAGATACAACACGCGGATCGTGTTTTCCACCGCACGCGGCGACCCAATCACCATCACCTTCACCGTTTCGCGCCCGTCCAATCGCGCGGGCAACGAATCGAGCGCGGATTGCCCCTCAGTCAAGGATTCCGGGGCGATCGGCGTTTCCACAAAGTCAGTTACAGTCGTCATGGCCGTTCCTCCTGAAATGAATTGGCCGTTGGCACAAGCAAAGCAAGATCAATGAGGCATCAGTCTCCACCCACCATTGAATGTGACGGGGACTTAGAGCAGCTTTGCAAAATCTCACTTACTTGGACTTTCCTTAAGTTTAATAGTCCGATCTGTATACGTCAACCGATCAATTTACTAGTCCAAATGGTAGCCAATTTACGAAACCTATAGGCTTTTGAGAGGATTGAGCCTATGGGGAAAGCCGGACAAGTTTTAAAGCAAGTTTTGACCTCGCACGATGTCAGTCAGTATGCCCTCGCCGCCAAGCTGGGCATCGAGCGAACCACGGTATATCGCTGGTGTAATGACGTGCGCGATCCTAGTGGTGACACGATCGTGGCGATCGTCACAGCCTTAAAAAAGCTAAATCCAGAAGCAGCGCGGGACTTCGTGCGGCTATATTTAGGCGAAATTGTGGAATAGCCGATCGCCCCACCCACTTTCCAACTCAACGACAACAGCAAGATTGGGGCATGGGAAAAGCCGGGAAAGCACTCAAGCAAGTCCTCGAGACTTACGGTATTACTCAGGGAAAGGTCTCCTCAGCCCTGGAAATTAGCACCTCGAACGTTTATCGCTGGTGCAACGAGGTGCGCGATCCAACCGCTGAACGGGTTTACGAATTGGCTCAGGCACTTCAGGAGATTGATCCAGCCGCCGCTCGGGACTTTGTGCGGTTATATTTGGGCGAATTCTTAGAGGAACGTTAGCGATCGGGATCGCATTTACGAAAACTCCAACCTTTGCGACGATCAAGGGTATGGGACGCGCCGGACAAGCACTGAGAGCAATCCTCAAAGTCCACAACATCAGCCAAAATCGGCTGGCTGTTGAGCTGGGTTTGCAGTGATCGGTTCCCTATCGTTGGGTTCATGAGCTGAGTGATCCCACAGGCGAAACGATCGTGGCGATCGTCACAGCCTTAAAAAAGCTAAATCCAGAAGCAGCGCGGGATTTCGTGCGGCTATATTTGGGCGAAATTGTGGAATAGCCGATCGCCCATTTTTTTGAATTTTTAGCCCCCAGCGCCTCCAATTTTGGCAAGTTGACGATCGGGCAATCTAAGAAGATCAATAGACAATATTCAATCTTCAAAAAAGATTTGTCCTTCAATCCACTGCTATGGAAACCAATGTTTTAGTCGTCGGAGCCGGGCCGGCAGGCGTGGCCAGCTCCATCACCCTCAGCCAGCGGGGCATTGACCATGTGCTGATCGATCGCGCCGTTTTTCCCCGCGACAAAGTGGACGGCAACGCCTTTGGCCAGGATCTGTTGGCAGCACTCGATCGCCTCAACCGCGCTGACTTGGCAGCAGCCCTCCTCGCCAGCCCCGACCTGTTGCCCTGTCCGGCCGGCGCTTGGATTTTCAGCGATCGGGGCGATCGCTACCAACCCCCCTTGCCCCACCCGGACGACCAAGCCCCGATTTACACCATGGATCGCCAGGCCATGGATGCCCTGCTGTTGGAGTTTGTGGATCGATCGACTGCGGATCTGCGGCTGGGCTGTGAATTGGTGGCCCTGGAACCGGCGGGCGATCGGTTGGCGGCGGTGTTGAAAATCGGTGAGCAAACGGAAACCCTACACACCAAGCTCGTAATTGGAGCCGATGGGGCCCGATCGCGCGTGGCCAGCCTGTTGCTGAACCCAACCGAAGACCCCACCGATCGGGCCCTGACACTCCACCGCTACTACCGCAACGTGGCCGGCTTCGAGCAACCCCACATCGAAGCACACTATATTCAACCCCTCTTGCCGGGATTTTTGTTCATCGCTCCCTTGGCCGATGGTCGGTTCAAAGTTGGCTTGGGCACCCGGGCCGATCGAATTGGCAACGATCCCACCCGCCTGTCCGGGTTGCTGTCGGAAGTGATTGCGGCCAAGCCCTGGCTGCGGGAACGCTTGGCAACCGCAGAACCCATCACTGAGCCGGAAACCTGGCCCATGACCTTTGGTGGCTCGGCCCAGATCCGCCGATCGGGCGATCGGGTGTTGCTGGCGGGTGATGCGGCCGGCCTGTGCAATCCGCTGACGGGGTTTGGTACGGCCAAGGCGATCGACTCGGGGCGGCTGGCGGCGGCCGTGGCCGCAACGGCCATTCGGGTGGGCCAGTTCGATCGCGCAGCCCTCTCCGCCTACGATCGCGACTTGCAAAGACTGTTCGATCAGGAGTTTGTCCTGTCCCGTCGGATCAATCGCTGGAATCAGTCCCCCTGGTTGATGAACTTCCTAACCGGGCGATCGCTCCCTCGGCGCTTGCTGCGATCGGCAAAAACGCTCCACCGTTGGGATGCCCTGGTGCAGGTTTGAGGCGAGATTAAGCAAACAGCAATCTAGTGTTAACGGTTGCTTAAGCCCCGGCCGATACAGTGGCCAAGCTCCAAGGCACGATTCGATCGTTCGGGAGCTTCTGCCCACTGTTGTTTCCTGTGCTGTATGGCCACCACAATTTCAACCTTCGATTGGAATAACCGTCCGCTGTTGGGCACAACAGCCACGACCAACCCCCGCAACCCTTCCCAAACCACGCCCGGTCAACAGATTTTTCTGGGCGGGTTTTCCGGGTTAGCCTTCGAGGGAAGAGATGCCAACGGGCGGTTGCAATTCCTGACCCATACCGATCGCGGCCCCAATGGTGAACCCACCAACCTGTTGCGTGATGTGCCCGGCAATGAGCGCCCCTTCGCATTGCCCGATTTTCAGCCGCAGTTAATTCGCTTTTCCCTGGATCCGGCCACTCGCACCTTCACCCTCACTGAGACGATCGGGCTGAAGGCCGCCGACAATCGCCCGATCACCGGCCTGCCCAACGTGCAAGCGGCCGCCTCCGGTGCAGCCTACACGGACGAAGTGCCCGTGGACTTGTTTGGCAACCGACTCACAAACGACCCCGTAGGCATTGACTCGGAAGGGGTGGTGGTGGCCCCCGATGGCTCGTTCTGGATGGTGGATGAATATCGCCCCGCCATCTATCAGTTCGATCGCACCGGCAAACTCCTAAACCGCTTCATTCCCCAGGGAACCGCCGCCGCTGCTCAACAACCCGCCGGCACATTTGGCACAGAAATCCTACCCGCTGTCTATGGGTCGCGACGGGCCAATCGCGGGTTTGAAGCCGTGGCCTTGGATGGCAACAAACTCTATGCCTTCATCCAAAGCGCGATCGACAATCCCGACAGCACCGCCGACACCACCTCCCGAGGATCGCGCAACCTGCGGATTGTGCAGTTGGACATCAGCACCCGCGAAGTGACCGCCGAATATCTCTACATCCTTGATGACATCACCCGCAGTGGCGATGGACGCACCGATAAGATTGGGGATGCCGTGGCGATCGGGGGCGGTCAATTTGCCGTCATTGAACGCGACGATCTGACGGACACCAGCTCCAACAAATTGATCTATCAGATCGACCTAGCGGGCGCGACCAACATCAACTCCCCCGCCAATTTGCGTCAACTGCCCCCCGGTAAAACGATCGAGCAGCTAACCTACGCAGAACTCAAAGCCGCCGGCATTGAACCCGTTGCCAAGCGGTTGCTCGTGAACGCCGCAGAAGCGGGCTATGTGAACGTGGACAAACCCGAAGGCCTGGCGCGGGTTGATGCCAACACCCTCGCGATCGTCAACGACAACGACTTCGGCTTGGCGGCCGACACCCTGCCCGGTAACGGCACCGTGCCCTTTGAAACGGAAGTCACCCCCGTGCGATTGGGCCTAATTCGGTTTGATGAGGCCCTGCCCGTAGCGCGGGAATTTCGCGGCACCAACGCCGCCGATCGACTCGATGCGCGGGGTGGCGACAACCAGGTTTTCGGCAACCAAGGCAACGACAGCCTCGCAGGCAACCAAGGCAACGACACCCTCTACGGCAACCAAGGCAACGATTTTGTGCGCGGTGGTCAAGATGCGGATGTCCTGTTCGGTGGTCAGGGCGATGACCAACTGTTTGGCGACCTGGGCAACGATTCCCTGTCGGGCGACCAAGGCAACGACACCCTAACGGGCGCAGGCCTTGACAGTCTCCGGGGCGCTGGCGAAATCGACACCCTCGTCGGCGGAGCCGGTAGCGATTTGTTTGTGTTGGGCAACAGCAGCGGCGCGTTTTACAGCAACACCAACAACAGCAACCCCGGCTTAGGTGACTACGCCCTGATCACGGACTTCAGCCCCACGGACGATCGCCTGCAACTGGCCAGCGGGGCTACCTACGTCCTGGGCACGACCACCGTGGATGCCACGGCCCTGGGTCTGTTCATCGACAACGACGGCACGGCAGGCCTCAGCGGCGGTGATGAACTGATTGGGGTGTTGCGTGGTCGCTCAACGGCGGAAGCCAGCGCGATCGCCAGTCGGTTCCTACTGGTCTAGATCGGCTCCTCCCGTTTGGATCGCTCGTTTTCACAGGGGGCGATGGCCCCTTGTGAAACCCCAACAACCAACCATTTCATAGTTGCTTCATAGTTACTGCAAGGGGTTATCCTTGGCGGATTGCCGCTCACTGAACTGCGTTGGCAATCCGCCAGCAAGATTAACCCACAAGATCCGTATCCTCATAGATCTCCGCGATCGAGATCGAAGCATTAACACTGATCAATTGCACCGGATCACTCGGATTCGCTAGTTGCCATTCACCCCGATCGCTCTTTTGAAACAGCTCGATCGCCTGGCAATCCGTCGAAACGAGCACATATTCAGTCAGGCTGGGAATCGTGCGGTAATCAGCGAATTTTGCGGTGCGATCGAACCGGGCTGCGCTGGGCGACAACACCTCAATAATCAGGCGGGGATAGCTAATATATTGGAGAGCTTCAAGTAGATAATGTTATGGCAGAATGGGGTGAGTCGCTGTTCAGCTTGGCCATGACAATGCACTGTCCCCATTGTGATTCTCAAAACATCATTAAGAGTGGTTTAGTCAAAGGTCG
>MKGP02000014.1 GCA_001913845.2 Limnothrix sp. CACIAM 69d
GGAGATGAAGGGATGATAGCGAGATACGTTAAGAACCAGGGTAATGAGTATCTGAAATTGCACAGAGATGAGCAGCTTACTCTTTTTTGATTCTGATACCCCGTCCGCTTGCGGCGGGGTAGTTCATTGGGGAATTCATTGGAAATTCATTGGTCTTTGATCAGGAATTGACCTAAAAATTCGCCAAAGATTCCACAATGACCCGAGCAACGGTTTCCGTTGAAAAGTGCTCCATGGTGGTGGCGTACCGATCGAACTGTCGATCAATACCCATCACCTGTTGAATCGCAGTTGCCAGGGCCGTTGCGTCCCCGATCGGGATTGTTTGCACTGCGGGTAATTCACCAAAATCCACCGTAGAACCCACCGCTTCCGTGGCAATGAAGGGTAAGCCCGCTTGCAGACCTTCATTAATCACCAATCCCCAGGTTTCTCCTGCCCGATTGGAGGGCAAAATTAGCACATCTGCCGCTAAGTAAAAGGGGGGTAATTCCTGCTGATTCCGAAACCCTAAAAACTTGACTGCTAAGTCCGGCATGGTTTCCGCTTGGGCTTCCAGTTGTGGTTGCAATTCCCCAGCGCCCAGATACAGAACCGCTAATTGGGCTTGTAAGGCCGGGGGTAACTGGGCGATCGCCTGGAGAATTAAACCGGGATTTTTTTTGGGAATTAATTTACCGCTAAAGAGCAAAACAGTTCGCTCTGGATTGAGCCAAAGGGCGGCACGGGTTTTGGCCCGAATCGTTTGTTTTTTTTCAGGAGATAAATCTGCGAACCGATCGGGCACGCAGTAGTAAGCCATGGCAATTCGGCGGGCGGGGATTCCGTGACGAATCAGGTGCTCACGGTTCAGGGAGCCGATCGCCACGGCCGAATCAAACAGCCCATACAGCAACCGATAAACCAGCGATCGCACGAGGCTTTTCCAGCCCTGACGCGGCACTGCCTGATCATTGGTTTCCACTCGCAAGCTGCAAGGAATTTTCCGAAATTTGGCGGAAATGGCAGCGGTGACAGCTCCCTTATAAATCAAGCTGTGAATCAGCAGGCGATCGGGTTTTTCTTGGCGCAAGAGGGCCGGAAAACCGGTGGCTCGCAAACTCCAAAAACCTTTGGGTTGCTTTGTTTGGTTGGGGTTCAAAACGACCGATCGATAGCCATTGAGTAGGGGTTCATCCCAAGCAATACTTTGGCCAAACTCCCGATCGCGATAGCCTTGAATTGAAAAATCCGAGAGATAAACCACCAACAATTCATCACCTCTGGCGGCCAATTCTTGGGCCATGCACCGAAATACCGGAGCGTGATATTGCACCGGATGGGAAGCCAAAACCAAAAGCTTCATTGTTAGACCTGTGAGACCTATCTATTGCATTCGATCGACAATGCGATATTGCACCGCTTCAGCCACGTGGCCCGGTTCAATTGTCTCGCTTTGTTCTAAATCCGCGATCGTTCGGGCCACTTTCAGGATCCGATCGGTTGCCCTTGCCGATAATCCTAACCGTCGAATTGCGTTTTCCAATAGCGATCGGGTCTGATCCGTCAGGGCACACCAGCGGCGAATCTGGCGGCTTTGCATTTCCGCATTGCACTGCACGGGCGATTGCGATTCCTCTTGGGCAAAGCGAGACTGGGCCACCTGCCGCGCCGCCAACACCCGATCGCGCACGGCCGCCGAGGGTTCTCCACCGCTCGATCGGGTCACCTCCTCCGGTTGCAGCCGATTCACCACCACCTGCAAATCAATCCGATCCATCAGCGGCCCCGACAGCTTGGCCCAATAGCGTTGGCGCTGCATGGGCGAGCAGGTACAGGCCTGCACCGAATCACCGTAATAGCCACAGGGACAAGGGTTGGTGCTGGCCACCAGGGTAAACCGCGCCGGAAATCGCACCGTTTGCCGGGCCCGGGAGATGGTCACGCAGCCTTCTTCGAGGGGTTGGCGCAAAAACTCCAGCACGTCCCGTTTAAATTCCGTTAGCTCATCCAAAAACAACACCCCTCGATGGGACAGGGAAATTTCTCCCGGTCGCGGAAAGCTGCCACCACCCACCAGCGAGGGGCCAGAGGCGGAATGGTGCGGACTGCGAAAGGGGCGATCGCGCACCAAGGCTCCCCGCTCCTTCAGCAAACCAGCCACCGAATGGATTCGCGTCACCTCCAGGGCCTCCGCAAAGGTCAACCGGGGCAAGATACCCGGTAGCCGCTGAGCCAGCATGGTTTTGCCACTCCCCGGCGGCCCCACAAAAATCAAATTATGGCCACCAGCGGCGGCAATTTCCAACGCTCGCCGGGCCTGGGTTTGGCCCTTCACATCGGCCAAGTCCAACAACGCCAAGGGATCGGGCGATCGCCCTTCTTGGGGCGGTTGATGCGGCGCGATCGTTTGCGGTTGGTTCAAAAACCGCGCCACCTCCGACAAATGCTCAAACCCGTAAACCTGTAGTTCCCGCACGATCGCCGCTTCGTCCGCATTGGCCGCCGGTAACACCAAGCCCACAATGCCCAATTGAGCCGCCGCCGCCGCGATCGCTAACACGCCCGTCACTGGCCGCAAGGCTCCATCCAGCGCCACTTCTCCCACAAACAAGTGATCCCCCAACAGGGCTGCGCTCACTTGTCCGGAGGCGGCCAAAATTCCCACCCCGATCGCCAGGTCAAAACTCGGCCCCTCTTTCCGCAAATCGGCCGGAGCCAAATTCACCACGATTTTGCGCATGGGATAGGCAAATCCGGCGTTTTTCAGGGCCGCTTTCACCCGTTCGCGAGATTCTTGCACCGCCGTATCCGGTAGCCCCACGATTGCAATTCCTGGCATCCCATTGGAGACATCCACCTCCACTCCCACCTTCACCGGGTCGATGCCCACCAAGGCCGCACTCCATACTCGGGCTAACATCGATTCCCGATCGCCTCACATTTTTGTGCAAAATCCAGGCTTTAGTGTATCAGCAGCGCCGGTCTCTCGCGAAACGGTCTAATTCACTTGTTGGTTCATGATCAGTTGGTTTCTATCTTTAAATACTCAAAGAGCGCTTGCCGAATAACTCCCGCTGAGTATCTTGATTGCCCAATTTAACTACTAATTCAACTACTAATTTAATAATTGATTTTTGCTTCAATTTTTGTCGATTCATTTTACTGAATCAAGTTACTGATCAAATGAAGAAATAACTCGATGAACAAACCAATCATTACTCAATCATGGTTCGCTGGTTGCAATCATGGTTCAGCAATTCAGTAATCAAGGATTTTTTCAGGTATCAAAACGCACCCAGTATTAATATTTCTTGACACAGTCGAATTGAACTGATGGCCACAGGAATTCGCTGGATTGATTCCTTCAGCACGCCCCCCTTGATAGACGGAATCTTTCGCCATTTCCAGGAACTTGGATTACCGTAAAGCGAAGATGCAATCTTTCCTGTGGCAGTTTTGTTCCCGTCCTGGGCCACAGCTCCGAATCCCTCATCCTTGAGCTTTGAACACCCGAGCCATCCTGGCGATCGCGAATCAGTTCCTATGGTCAGCTCAGAAATTCCACTGACACAAGTTTCATCTCAGTCCCTACCCTTACCCGTGCGCCGCAAGTTTCGTCTCCGTACCACCCTGGTTTTACCCTTTTTAGTCGAGTTAGTAACCGCCGTGGGGTTGGTGGGTTGGCTGTCGTTTCAGAGTGGCCAGGAAGCAGTGCGAGATTTGGCCAATCAATTGCGCAATGAGGTGACCGCCAGGGTGAGCGATCGGGTGCGATCGTATGTGGAAACTCCCCAGTTGGTGAATCAGGTTAATCGCGACGCGATCGAGCTGGGAATTATTGATTTACAAAAAATTGCCGAAGCTCGCACCTATTTTTGGCGACAAACGATCACCTACAAAAACATTGGCTATGTGGGGTTTGCCAATCAACAGGGACAATATTTGCGGGTGGGTTGGATCAATCGCCTTTCCACGACCGAAACGCCCCAAATTGCCGAACAGCTCATTCCCGGTGGCGGCAACTTAAACTATTACGAAATTGACGACAAAGGGCAACGAGCTAAGTTAGCCAAAAGCGTGCCTAACTATGATGTGCGCAAACGGCCCTTTTACGAAGTGGCTTTCAAGGCTGGGAAACCTACCTGGAGCAAAATTTATCTCAACTTCGGAAATCCCCTGTTGCAAATTAATGCCAGCCTGCCCATTTATGATCGCAACGGGCAACCTGCGGGCATCTTAACCAGCCAATTTGGTACGGATCAAATTCGCGGCTTTTTGCAGACTTTGAAAGTTGGCAAAACAGGGCAGGTTTTTATTGTCGAACCCAGCGGCGAGCTGGTGGCCACTTCCTTGAAAGATCAGCCCCTTTGGGTGGAGCAGTCCCAGAAAGCCAAAAAAGAACTACAACGGGTTCATGCGCTTCAAAGCAACAATCGGCTTTTGCGATCGAGCGCTGAATTTTTATATGACCAGTTTGATCAACTCTCGAACATTCATCGCGATCATCAGTTTGAATTTTGGCTGAATAATGAACGTCAGTTTCTACAAATTTCGCCTTTCAAGGATGCCTATGGCTTGAATTGGCTGATTGTGGTGGTGGTTCCCGAATCGGATTTCATGGCCAAAATTAATGAAAACACCAGAAACACGATCGCCCTTTGCTTTTTGGCGCTTTTAGTTTCGGTTCCCGTGGGAATTTTAACGGCCCGTTGGATTACCCAGCCTATTTGTCGAATTGCCCAAGCTTCGGGAGAGATGGCCAAGGGCAATTTAGAGCAAACCGTTGCTAGCAGCCCGATCATTGAAGTCGATCGCCTGGCAGATGCTTTCAACAGCATGGCCACCCAACTTCAGCAGTCCTTTGAAGAATTGGAGCAGCGGGTGGAACGGCGCACTGCTGAACTGCGCAAGGAAAAGGAACGATCGGAATTATTATTGCTGAATATTTTGCCCAGTCGGGTAGCAGATCAGCTCAAGGATTCCAACGAATCGCCAGCGGAACAATTTGAAGAAGCAACGATTCTGTTTGCCGACATTGTGGGATTTACTTCCTTGGCGGCGCAACTGGAGCCTTTGGAATTAATTAATTGCTTAAACCAAGTTTTCTCTACCTTTGATCGGCTTGCGGAAAAGCACCATCTCGAAAAAATTAAAACAATTGGGGATGCTTACATGGTGGTCGGGGGCGTGCCGGTTCCCCAGTCTAACCATGCGGAATCCGTGGCGGATATGGCCTTGGAAATGCGATCGAGCATGGCCCATGCCCTGGGGCCCTTGGGTGAACGGTTGGAAATCCGGATTGGCATCAACACAGGCCCTGTGATTGCCGGTGTGATTGGCACGAAAAAGTTCATCTACGATCTATGGGGCGATGCGGTTAATATTGCTTCGCGGATGGAGTCCCATGGAGTTCCTGGCTCGATTCAAGTCACCGATTCCACCTACGAACGGCTGAAGGATCGCTATCACTTTGAAGAACGGGGTTCAATTCATATCAAAGGTCGTGGTGAAATGAATACCTATTGGCTGCTGGACAAGCGATCGACCCTGTAGCCCTTCTTCAGCCCTTCGAGTTTAGCCTGTTTGGTTTCTGGGGCAGTACTTTGGGGTTGGGTTTCGGATCTGATTTTTTGAGGTGCATTGCTGAAGTTTCGGACTGAGATTTTCCAGGTGGAAATTTTCCAGACCGGAATTATTAGAGGCTGCTGGAAAAGTATTGCTCAGCAATTGCCTAGCTCCAATTGTTGTGGGAGCAAGGGGCTTAGGGCGTGTCATCAAATCGCCTGAAACCCTGATTCCACCGTTGGCAGATGGTGAGGGACAAGGGGTTTAAGCCCCTCGTTGGCAGATCGTGAGAGACAAGGGGCTTAAGCCCCTTGTTACAACAACTGGGACATGGAAAATCAATCGTTTTCACCTGATTCTAGGAAATGACGACACGCCCTAATCCTCTGGTTTTCGTCGATCGCTGAGGCAAGTTGGGGGATCAATTTGGGTTTTTCAGACATCTTCTTAGGTTGAGATTCCTCGTTGAAGTTTTTGGGCTAAAGGCAATGACCGATCGATTAGGACTGGCGGTATTTGGGGCGGGTCGGTGGGGAACACACCTAATTCGCAATTTTCTGGAGCATCCCCGATCGCATCTGAAGGCCGTGGTGGAAACCAATCCAGACCTGCTAGCCGCCGTGGGCGATCGATTTGCCAGCTATCCCGGTTGGGCCGAGGTGCAACGGGTCAGCGACAGCCGATCGATCTGGAGCAATCCGGACATTGGGGCCGTGGTGATTGCCACGCCGGCCGCCAGCCATTTTGACCTGGTGCGATCGGCGCTGTTGGCGGGCAAGCATGTGCTGGTGGAAAAGCCCCTAACCCTGGATGTAGCTGAGTGCGAGGATTTGTGTACCCTGGCGCAACGGGTCGATCGCCGGCTGATGGTTGACCATACCTATCTTTTTCATCCGGCGGTGGAAGCCGGGGCCAAAGCCCTGCAATCGGGCGCGATCGGCGATCGGCGCTATGGCTATGCGGCTCGCACCCACTTGGGCCCCGTGCGTCAGGATGTGGATGTGTTGTGGGACTTGGCCATTCACGACATTGCCATCTTTAACCATTGGCTGCAGTCAACCCCGATCGCCCTGCAAGCCAAGGGGCAAACCTGGTTACAACGGGGGCGCGGAACCGGGCTGGAGGTGACCGATCGCCCCAGTCCGGTGGCGGGTTTGGCGGATTTGGTTTGGCTCACCCTTTACTATCCTGAGCAGTTCACCGCCACGATTCATCTGGCTTGGCACAATCCCGATCGGGCCCGACGTTTGGCCCTGGTCGGAACCCAAGGAACGTTGGTTTTTGATGAAATGAACGCCCGATCGCCCCTCACCCTGTGGGCGGGATCCTTGGAACAATCTGGCAGCCATTGGCTTCCTTGCAACCAATCGGAGCAGTCGATCGAGTTGGCGAGCGGTGAACCCCTGGGGCAGGTTTGCGATCAATTTCTAGCCGGCGTTTTGGACGGCGCACCGCTCGATCGCTCCGATGGTTCCGTCGGCACGGCCCTGGTGCGGTTGTTGGCGGCTGCTTCGCGATCGTTAGCCCGTCAAGGGGAACTGGTTTGGGTTCCTTAGAAAGGCGATCCAAGGCTCACGATCCCAACAATGCTCCCAACAAGTAATCCCAACGCTGGCGGCGGGTTCTGATCACCGGCTGCCGGCCCCCGAGTCAAGGGGCAATTTGCGCAAATTCGCATTGCCCGTTTGGCCCTTCGGTGGGACACTGAGACTCGATCGAATTTCAGGACGACTTTTAGGACGACCCACGGCGATCATGCGAATTCTGTTCTTGCATCCCAACTTCCCCGCACAGTTTCGCCACGTCGCGGCGGCCCTCGGGCGCGATCCCGAAAACCAAGTGGTTTTTGGCACGAAAAACGAAAACCCCGAGTGGCAAATTGCCGGCGTTCAAAAAGTATTGTTCAAGCCCAGCCGCGACCCCGCCCCTGGAACCCATCACTACATCCGCCCCTTCGAGGCCGCCGTGCTTCAGGGGCAATCCATGTTCCGGGTGGCCGACGCGCTGAAGTCCAATGGGTTTGTGCCCGATGTGGTTTATGGCCACTCCGGTTGGGGATCCACCCTGTTCATGAAAGATGCCTTCCCGGACACCAAGTTCTTGGGTTATTTCGAGTGGTTTTATAAATCCAAGGGAGCCGATGCGGATTTTGATCCGGCGGAACCCCTGTCCGTGGACGATCAGGCAAGGATTCGGATTAAAAATGCGTCGATTTTGCAGGATCTCTACACCTGCGATCGGGGAATTTGCCCCACGGGCTGGCAGCGATCGCAGTTCCCCGCCGAATACCAATCCAAACTTCATGTGCTGCACGACGGCGTAGACACCGATTTCTTTGTGCCCGAGCCGAATGCCAAGCTCGTGCTGCCGAATCTAGATTTGTCCCATGTGGATGAAATCGTTACCTACGTGGGTCGGGGCATGGAACCCTATCGCGGTTTCCCCGAATTCATGGAATCGTTGGTTTATCTGCAAGAGAAGCGCCCCAACTGCCATGTGGTGATTGTGGGGAGCGATCGGGTTTGCTATGGCCGCGCCCTGCCCGATGGCAAAACCTATAAGCAACTGATGCTGGAACGGTTGCCCCTGGATCTGTCGCGGATCCACTTCGTTGGCTCCTTGCCCTATGGCCTGTACCTGAAGGTGCTGCAAGCCTCAAAGGCTCACATTTATCTCACGCGGCCCTTTGTCCTCTCCTGGTCGATGATTGAATCCATGTCGGCCGGTTGCTTGGTGGTGGGTTCGGCCACCGCGCCCGTGCAGGAAGTGATTCGCGACGGGGAAAACGGCCTGCTAGCCGATTTCTTCTCGCCCAAGCAAATTGCCGATCGGGTGTCGGAAGTGCTGGAGCACCCCACCCAAATGGCCCACATTCGCCAAGCGGCCCGCAACACCGTTCTGGAGCGTTATTCTCACCAAGCGCTCCTTTGGCGACATGTGCAGTTCCTGAAGGATTTTGCGGCCGATCGCCTGCCGCCGATTCAATATCCCCCCGCCAGCACCTTGGTGGATTACTACAACGAACCCAGTCGCGAGCCGGCCACAGTGGTCTAGGGATCTGCAACCCCTGCCGGCCGGTCTGAGCAATGGAGGGCCCAAGCGGGCGGGGGTTGATCAACGGTCGTGATTCTGGCCAATTTTTCCCCTCCAATTTGCGCGTTTTGCCAACTTCGCCTCCCTCTGCCCTGGATTTTGTCATGGATGATGCTGCTGTTTCTCAGGCCCTTACGCGGGCGATCCAACTGCTGCGATCGGGTCAGCTCGAACAATCGGGCCTGATTTACAAAAAAATCCTGGAGCACCATCCCAACCACCCGGAGGCGCTGCACTGGTTCGGGGCGATCGCCTATCAGATGGGCGAAATGGCGATCGCGGTGGAATATGTGGAAAAAGCCCTCACCCTCACCCCCAACGATCCGGCGGTGTTGAACACCTCGGGGCTGATTTGCCACGCGATCGGCAGTTGGGATCAGGCGCTTCAGTATTACACCAAGGCCCAAAAGATCAAGCCCGATAGTCTGGAGGTGTTGGATAACCTGCGGGCCTTGGTGGCGGATCTGTTGCCGGCCTACAGCCAATATGCCCAGTGGCATTACTTGGCGGGTAGTTTCGATCGCGTGGCCGAAATTGAGCTGGTGTCGGGCAACCTGCTACTGGAAATTGGTGACCTGGCCGGCGCTGAACGACACTATCGTCGGGGGTTGGCCGTGCGCCCAGCCCTCTGGGGCATCGAAGCGCCCGCCGCCGTGACTCAGGCCGATCGCGCCGGCCAGCCCGTTCCCCCCAAAGCCAGCCAAACCACCTGTGATCTGGGGCGCGAAGCCGACCTGCGCACCATGGCGAGCGCGGTTCCCTTTGCCCAGTTGTTGGAGCGGTTGGGGGCGTTACTGTTCGATCGGGGTGAATTGGACGCGGCCCATGAACTGGTGACCGAAGCCCTCGCAATTCAAAATGCCTTCCCGGAAGCCCACAAGCTGCTGGGCAACATCATGCTTGGTCGCGGCAACTACCAAGAAGCCGCCAACGCTTACCAAACCGCTGTGCAGTTGAACCCCAACTACGCGGAAGCTTGGTCAAACCTGGGCAGCATTCTGCTGGGCAAGCGGCAAACGGACGAGGCAATCCAATGCTTTCAGCGGGCTATTCAGGCCAATCCCCAAATGGCCCAAGCCTACTGGAGCATGGGTTGCACCTTTGAAGTGGCCGACAAAAAGGAAGAGGCCATTCAGTGCTGGCAACAGGCCTTGGCGGTGGATCCGAAAGTGCAAGGGATTCAGGGCTACATCCGAATTGCCCAAACCCTGGTTGGCATGGGCAAGCGCCCGGAAGGGTTTGAGTGGTATGAGCGGGCGATTCATTTCGATCGCAAGCACCTGGATGCCCATTGGGACTTGATGGAACATCTATTGTTCTGGGGATATTTGCCCCAGGCCCGCCAAGTGGCCGATCGCTGCTGGCGCACCTTCAACGAGCCAGGCAGCAGCCCCCGGGAGCGCGTCCTTGCGGGCATCATCTCGACCAAAGCCTTTTGTTTCATGGGCTTGGGCCAGGTGGCCCGTCAGCGGTTCCTGGAAATCGAAGGCGAGTTTGTGCAGGTCATTGACCAGCTCTCTCCCTTCGACATCACGAAGCTCTATGGGAACGTGCTGTTTGATATGCCCCACCTGCGCGACGATGTGGCGGCCAACACTCGGGTGGCCAATGCCCTGGCGGAGGCCTATCGCAAGCTGGTGGAAAATGCCTTTAAGGATCACCAGGCCGCCAACAGCCCCCTGTATGCCATGCCCACGGCCCGATCGCCCCGCACGTCCGATCGGCTGCGGATTGGGTTCATGTCTCGCCACTATCGCCGCCATTCCGTGGGGTGGTGCAGTGGCGAAATCCTCACCGCCCTCAAGGAACATACGCCGCACCTGTTCCTTTATGTCACTGGCGACATGCCCAAGGACGATCGAACCAAGGTGTTTGAAGGCTTGGCCGAAAAGTTTTACATGCCCGGCGAGGAAGGATTCCCCGATGCCAACGCCCCCACCATCATTCGCCGGGCCCGGGAAGACAACCTCGATATCTTGTTTGACCTCGATTCGATCACGATCCTGCCCCATGCGGAAGTGCTCTACCACCGGCCCGCGCCCGTTTGTCTGACCTGGTTGGGCTACGACGCGCCCCACATTTGCCCCGACAACTACAACCTGGTGGACTGGAACACCCACCCGGCCGGCGTTGAGCACTATTACATCGAAAAGCTCGTGCGGATGTCGGGTTCCTTTGCGGCCCTGTCCTATCTGCCCACTGTGCCGACCGATCGGGCCAAACAGCGCCAAGCGTTCCGGATTGACCCCAACCAAACCATCTTCCTCAGCGTGCCCACGGGCCAAAAGGTCAGCATGGAAATGCTGCAAGCCCAAGTCCATGTGCTGCGCTATGTGCCCGATAGCATTTTGTTCTTCAAATCGCGGATTGGAGACCTGGAACTGATGCTGAGTCTCTATCACGAGGAATGCCGTCGCCAGGGCGTGAACCCCAATCGGGTGCGGCTGTTGCCCCGCACCGCCAGTGAGGAAGAACACCGGGCCGTCTATCAAATCACCGATGTGTTGCTGGATTCCTATCCCTACAGCGGCGCAACCCACAACCTGGAAGCCCTTTACTTCAACCAACCGATCGTGACCAGGGTGGGCGAGCAGTCCTTCTCTCGCTTGGGCTATTCCCTGATGCGGGCGGCGGGCCTTGACCGCGAGGGCATGGCCTGGACTTGGGATGAATATATTGAGTGGGGGGTACGCTTAGGGCGCGATCGGGAACTGTGCAGTGCGGTGCGACACAAACTGCAACAGGCCAAGAATCCGGCGAATCCCGCCCCGCTTTGGAACCCCAAGGGCTTTGCGGCGGAAATGTACGGAATTTTGCAAGATTTACGCAGTAAGGCAGAATTTAGCCAAGCTTAAGGGATTATTTTGCGGCTCTTTGACTCCGCTGCTCGCTTGCTATCCTGAATTCTGGCCATTCAAAAGGCGCATTATTCAACATTACTCAAAAGGCGCATTCAAGCAGCAGCTAACCAGTTGATGGATTTTGTCAAAGGCAAAATCGTAAATCAGTTGTCTCAAATAATCAGACAACGGGGCCTGTTCCTCGGGAATGGTCTGGAGTAATTCGCGCATGGAGTCTTCAGCGCAAAGGGCCGCGGCATGTTGTAACTGCATGAGCCAATCGCGGGGCATTTTGGCCAGGAACTCTTGGATCCGTTGGTGATGTCGAAGGCCCGAGAGGGCATCAGCGAGATCGCCCAATTGATTGGGGAAGTGGTCAGGCCAATGATCAGCAAGGTGATCGGGCAATTGGTTTAGCAATTGATCTACATGCGATCGATTGTTCAGCGCATCATCCAAGGGGGAAACGAATCCCAAGGAATGGGCTGGTACTGTCAACGAAACATCCACCTGATCATTAAATTCATGATTGAGCGAATCAGAGAATTGATCGGTGCTCTGGCAGTATTTCTGGCAATAATAGTCCAGTTTTTGGATCAAGATTTGATCAGAAATCGGCTTGCTTAAATAGTCATCACAGCCGACCGCGATCGCCTGATCTCGATCTTCCACCAATGCCTGGGCCGTGATCGCCAAAATTACTGTCGATCGCGAAGACTCCAACGCCCGAATTTGTTGAGTTGCCTGATAACCATCGCAACCGGGCATTCTTAAATCCATCAAAATTAAATGCGGATGCCAATCTTGCCACCGCTGCACCGCATCAGCCCCGTCCATGGCTTCCTGCACCGCAAACCCCAATTGACTCAACAATTGCACTAACAACAGGCGATTATCTGGGCGATCGTCCACAACCAAAATGCGATAGCGCGATCGAATGGCTGCCAAACCGATCGCTGGAAATTCTACTGGGCGATCGCTCGCCAGAGAATCAGCCACAGTTCCCGATTCCCGGTGATTCAGCCTTGACTGAGACAACATTTTAGAATCCAGACGATCGCCCCAGAAAGACGCGGGCGATCGCGCTGATTCAGCAATCGTCGTTTGGTTTTGAGGCGGCCCCCAAGGCTGATGTTCAGACTTTTTCCCAGGCGATCGACCAGTACGCAGCGGCAAGGTAAACATGAACGTGCTCCCCAAGCCAACGGCACTTTCCACCGTCAACACTCCACCCATTAACTGCACCAACTGTTGGCTAATTGTTAGGCCTAAACCAGTGCCTTCCGAGCTTTTTTTGCCGGCTGCCGATTGGGAAAAAGCATCAAAAATCGCTTTCAAATCCTCAGATTCAATCCCGGCTCCTGTATCAATCACTTGAAACTGAAGATAGTCATGGTTACAAAACTGCCCCTTATAGGTCTCATTTTGGCATGATTGAAATGTTGTAGCCTTGAAATCTGGATTTTCGCTCAACGTTGGGTCGCAAGCACCGGAATCAACCGACGATTGACCCCCTGCCAAAGATGGATAGGGATAGACTTGAAATGTATTAACAATTAGGGTTGAAATTAAATCAACTCGAATCGCGATCGATCCTTGGGTGGTGAACTTAATTGCATTACCAACTAAGTTAAACAGAATTTGCTTCAGTTTTTTGGAATCTAAAATAATATATCGAGGAACTCTGTCGCTGATTTCCAAAATGAGTTGATTTTCTCGCTTGAGAGCCTGTTGTTGAAAAGCAATTTGCAAGGAATAGAGAATTTCATAAAGATCTACTTCTTCTTCGTCGAGGGTAAATTGACCCGCTTCAATTTTAGAAAGATCTAAAATATCATTAATTAGCATTAATAAATGAGTGCCACTATTTTGAATTAAGTTCATATACTCGCGATGACTTTCTGATAAATGAATGTCGCGGTTAATGAGCTGCGAAAATCCCAAGATAATATTTAAAGGTGTTCTAAGTTCATGGCTCATATTTGCCAAAAATAGACTTTTTGCCCGATTAGCTGCCTCAGCCTTATCCTTCGCTTCCTGAAGTTGCAGTTCGGCCAGCTTGCGATCGGTAATGTCGCGAGCTGCTGCATAAATCACCGAGTTAACCGGCACGGAGCGCCATTCAATCCAACGATAGGAACCGTCTTTGCAGCGATAGCGGTTCACAAATCCATGAAGTTCATTTTGATGAACCAGTTCATTCAAAGCCAGCATGGTTTCTTCCACATCCTCTGGATGAACATAGTCCATAAACCGCGATCCCTCTAATTCTTCTAAGGGATAGCCCAGAATTTTAGACCACTGCAAATTCAAGCGTTGGAAGTGTCCGTTAACATCGGCAATACATAGTAAATCCAGTGCCACAGAAAAGAATTGATCGAGTTCTTCCGTTGTTTTAGCCAAGGCGTTGGCGATCGCCTTTTGATCTGTAATATCTTGAACAACCCCATGCCAAACAATTTCCTGATTCCCACGCAGCTCTGGGCGTGAATTGGCTTGCAACCACTTCACCTTGCCGGAAGGTGTAATAATTCGCCATTCATGGCGGAAGTTCTGTAAATTTCGGCTTGACCATTCCACAGCCTGGATGTAGCTTTCTTGATCATCTGGGTGAATTTGATTAAAAGTAATCATGGGATTGTGAATCGCTGCACTGAGAGGAACTTCATGAATTTCCTCAAAAGCAGCGCTAAGATATTCATACTCCACCGGTTTTCCCGGTTCTTCCACCACGGAATAGATCACTACGGGGGACACACTGGAAAGCCGCACTAGCCGACTTTCACTTTCATTCAAAGCATCTTGAGCAATCTTGCGATCGGTAATATCAATTGCAACGCCATACCAAGCAATTTCGCCATTTTCTCGTCGTTTTGGGCTAGCGCTTCCCTGTAACCATTTCACTTTCCCTGATGGATTAATGACACGCCATTCATGCTCAAAGAGTCGCAAATCTTTAATGCTGCGTTCAACGGTTTGGTAATAGGCTTCCTGGTCATCGGGGTGGATGCGATCGAGCAGAATATTGGCATCTTGAAGAATCATTGCCACGGGAATTTCATGAATGGCTTCAGCCGCCCGGCTGATATGCTCAAAATAGAAAGAACCGTCTATGCGGCGCACCAAAATATAGATATTAGCTGGTGAAGAATCGGAAATATCGAGAAATTTTGATTCACTCTGCTTCAGGGCAACCTCTGTTAGTTTGCGATCAGTGATATCAATGGCAGTAATCGTCACGTGCCAACAATCTCCCAACAAATCCCACACAGCATTATTGGTTTGGGAAATCCACCGAATGCTCCTTTGGCGATCATAAATTCGATATTCATAGGTTCCTGTTCTTTCGTGAAGAATGTCTTCAATAATTTGATCTTGAATGTTTGGCAAATCTTCTGGATCAATATCTTGCATCCAGAGGTTATGATTGGCTAATAGCTCTTCGCAAGTATAGCCAAATAAAGTTTCGCAACCGGCAGAAACGCGATCAATTTTCCAAGTGTGATTCTTAAAAAAACGCAAACTCACGATTCCTGCGATCGCGCTGTTCAAAATGTCCTTGGCTTGGGCTTCCGATGTTTTGAGGGCCCGCTCTAGCTGCTTGCGCTCTGTGATATCTGCAATGATTCCGGTAACTTGAATAATTTCTTGCTGCGCATTCAGGATCGGCTTACCTTTAATTTGAATGTAACGGGAATTACCCTTAGCCGTGATGATTCGTAAATCAGCGTCAAAAGGCCGATGAGCAATCACTGAATCAATGACATCTAGCTGAAATCGCTCTCGATAGGCCGGATGGATGAGGTTGATTAACTGCTGAGCTTTCAAACCCTTGGTGGATTTGTCAAATTCACAAATTCGATAAATTTCCGGTGACCAAACGATCGCCCGCTTAGCCACGTTCAGCTCCCAATGGCCCACATGGGCAATTCTTTGGGCTTCTAAAAGACGGGCTTGGCTTTTTTGTAAGGCGGCGGTTTTTTCTTCAACCTTCAATTGCAGAGTTTTTTCATAATCTGCTTGGGCTTGTCGAGATTTTTTCAGTGCTTTCAAAACTTTCTGAATGGAAAGATTGAGCAGATCAAATTCCAAAATCTGGACATTTTCAATTGGCTGTAATTCTTGGGTATGGTGATCATGATTGAGAGTCTTGGTCGCCACTCGCAACCATTGGAGCGATCGACTAATCCGATAACCAGTCCAAACTCCTGTGGCTACTGCTCCCAACAAAGCCAGCAGGCACAGCAAGATTGTGCGGTAAATATTGCTATGGATTTGATCCATAAATGCTGACTGGGGCAGCACAATCACCGTGAACCAGTTCAGCTCGCCTCGGATAGGAATAATTTGTACAAAATAGTTTTGCTCTTGAATTTTGATCGTTAGCTTAAGCTTCGTTTTAATTTGCCCTAGATTGATTTTATTATTTCTAATAATTTGTGCCGTTTTTGAAATTAAATTATCCTTGCTTTGAGTGGCATCCAAGCGCCGATTATGGTGTTGAGTATTTTGGGCTAATATTTTTCGAGGACTGGCATCAAAGGGCAATTCATTGGCAGAGCTGGCCACCAACAGCCCGTTCGGTTCCATTACAAAAATTTGTCCCTGACCATTGGTGTTAATGGACTGGAGGAAGTCTCCAAATTGCTGCAAGTAAAAACTCGCTCCCAAAACGCCTTGAAACTGGCCAGACTGGTCATAGAAAGGCACAGTCCGAATCAAGTGCAAGATGGGATTTTGCTTCCCCTTAGATAGACTAATTCCCAATGTCCAAAGACCAGCAGGGTTGCGCTTGGCCTTCAAGTACCAAGGATCGTGGGGTGGATCGCGATGGGGATAATAATCACGGCGAACTTCGAGCAAAACGCGCTGTTGACCCTGACGATTGGCCCAATAGCGGAGGAGCGATCGATCGGGCGAGGCAGCTTGCAACCGACGAATAATCAGCGCATTTGGATCCGGACGCTCAACGGCTAGAAAATCGCCCGCTTCATTAGACAGGGCCAAAGTACTCAGTTTAGGAAATAGCTTAAGCTGTTCAATAAAAAATGACTCAACCCCGTTTAGGTCTATGCTATTCAAGTGACCTTTACGGATCAAAAAAGTATTGTTTTGGGTTGTGATTTTGGGAATGGATAGGTAATGATCTAAATCCTGCTGAACTTGATTTGCTTTATTATCTAGCAGCCGATCGACCAAAGATTCAACAGCATCACTGCCACTGCGATAGGACAAATATCCCACCAAGCCCACCACGATTCCCACTTGCAGCACAAAGGGAACCGTAATGACGTAATTCAGGGGAAGTTTATGTGTTGCAATTCGCTGAACCAGCCTTTTCAGATACCTGGGAAAACTGACCCGTTGTAGAGACCCAAAATTCATAAATACCCAAAATAAGACCCAGAGTTAGAAGGTGGGCGCTGGTGTCCCGGGAAATATCGCATGGGTCTAACCAGCTTTTGCAGGAAGCTTTTACAAGGAGCCTTTGCAGGAATTAATCCCACCATAACTCCGATAACAAGCAAAAGCGCCCTCCTTTTGAGCAAGGAAAGCGCCCTGATTTAGCGATGCATGAAGTCTGCCGCGCCCCGGCGTAAATGCACGGGAACTCTTTTAGAAACTGGCTTTCCCTGGCAGGATTACTCTAGGCCAAGGCTCCAGGAAAACTTGTTTTAGTTTTAGTTTTAGTTTTGATTCTGGCTGGTGTTGGCTGTGCTGTTTCACGAATCCCTGGCATTTAAGGAACGATCAACACCGGACAGGGAGACAGGTCAATGACGCGATGGGCAGTGCTCTCGGCGGCTCCTTCGGTGGTTAGACCCATGCCCCGGCTGCCCATGACGACCAGGCTGGCTTCCACTTCATCGGCCACATCACAGATGGTGAACGCGGGCATTCCCTCGCGCTCAATCACTTCGGCTTCGAGACCCCGATCAGCAAACATGGCTTTAGCCCGGCTGAGGAGGGTTTCAGCCGCTTCAATGGCCCCTTCATCGGGGCCTGGAACGACCGACAGAATGACTAATCGACTGTTGTGCAGTTGCGCCAGTTGGGCAACGGTTTCGGCCGCCTCACGAGATTCGGGCGATCGATCGATCGGAAAAAGAATCGTCTCGAACATCTTTAGGGGAAAATATTCACCGCGTGAACTTCCGCGAAAACTCCCGCGCGAATTTCCGCGAGACGCATTGAAAGGAGGTTTTTATCGTGTCAAAGAAAACTGTAGCAAATTTGTCGGCGGCTGATGTAGCTGGCAAGCGCGTCCTTGTGCGCGTTGATTTCAACGTACCTCTCGACGATGCTGGCAAAATCACCGACGACACCCGGGTTCGGGCCGCCCTGCCCACAATCCAAGACCTGACCGGCAAAGGCGCGAAGGTCATCCTGACCAGCCACTTCGGCCGTCCTAAGGGTAAGGTTGTTGATTCGATGCGTCTCACGCCCGTGGCTGTGCGGTTGTCGGAACTGCTGGGCAAGCCGGTAGTTAAAACCGATGACTGCATTGGCGACGAGGCAGCAGCAACGGTTGCAGCCATGAACGATGGCGATGTGGTGCTGCTGGAAAACGTGCGGTTCTACGCGGAAGAGGAAGCAAACGATCCTGAGTTCTCGAAGAAGCTGGCTTCGCTGGCTGATCTGTACGTGAACGATGCGTTCGGTACGGCTCACCGGGCCCATGCCTCCACCGAAGGCGTGACCAAGTTCCTCAGCCCCTCCGTTGCGGGTTACCTGATCGAAAAGGAACTGCAATACCTGCAAGCGGCGATCGAACATCCGAAGCGTCCTTTGGCGGCGATCGTCGGTGGCTCGAAGGTGTCGAGCAAAATCACCGTGATCGAAACCTTGCTGGACAAGGTGGACAAGCTGTTCATTGGCGGCGGCATGATCTTCACCTTCTACAAAGCTCGCGGCCTGGCCGTGGGTAAGTCGCTGGTGGAAGAGGACAAGCTGGAGCTGGCCCGTGCCCTGGAAGCAAAGGCCACGGAAAAGGGCGTGGAATTGTTGTTGCCCACCGATGTGGTGTTGGCGGATAACTTTGCGCCCGATGCCAACAGCCAAACCGTCAGCGTGGATGCGATTCCCGATGGCTGGATGGGTCTGGACATTGGCCCCGACTCGGTGAAGGCGTTCCAAGCGGCGCTGGAAACTTGCCAGTCGGTGATCTGGAACGGGCCCATGGGCGTGTTCGAGTTCGACAAGTTCGCGGCCGGCACCAAGGCGATCGCGGAAACCTTGGCGACCCTGACTCCGAAGGGCGTGACCACGATTATTGGTGGTGGCGACTCGGTGGCAGCGGTGGAAAAGGTGGGTGTGGCTGACCAAATGAGCCACATTTCGACCGGTGGCGGCGCAAGCTTGGAGTTGCTGGAAGGCAGAGTGCTGCCCGGGATTGCGGCATTGGATGAGGCCTAAATCTCAGGCTAGGATCCATTAACCCCTGAAGATTGCGGGAACCCCTGAAGATCTTAGGGACAAGGGGCTTAAGCCCCTTGCCTTGCAATCCTCATATGGAATGCGGGGGCACACCATCGTTGCAATCCTCCTGCGGGAGAGCACGACGGTGCGTCCCCAACCGGGTTTCCGTTCCCTTGCTTGGGGTTTGTGGAATGACTCTTGAGTTTGAATAACTTAAGTTTGAATAGATTTAAGCCGTTAAGTTTGAGCCATGAAATTTAGCGAATTATTAAAGCAGTTAGAAAAGCTGAGCGATCGCCCCTTCGATCAATTTTCCTTGGCGGATGATCCTGAGCTGACCACGATCGCCCCGATCGCCCAGGCCCAGGGCGGCCAGTTGACCTATCTGGAAGGCGATAAGTTTGCGGACTGTTTGGAAAGCACCCAAGCCGCCGTGATTTTGCCTAATCGTTCCGAATTAATCAGCCAAGCCCGAGAGCAGGGGTTGGCTTGGGTGGCGGTGCAAGATCCCAAAATGCTATTTGCGGTGGCTGTGCGGCTGTTCTATCAACCCTTTAAGCCCAAGCCGGGGATTCACCCCAGCGCCTGGATTGATCCGACCGTGCAACTGGGTCAAGAGGTGTCGATCGGGCCCCATGTGGCGATTTATGAGGGGGTGACGATCGGCGATCGGGTTTGCCTCATGGCCAATGTGGTGATTTATGGGGGCGCGTCGATCGGGGCTGATTCCTGGCTCCATGCCAACTGCACCATTCACGAGCGGTCGATCATTGGGCAACACTGCATCATCCACAGCGGCGCAGTGATTGGTGATGAAGGATTTGGCTTTGTGCCCACGGCCCAAGGCTGGCAAAAGCTGGATCAAACCGGGCGCGTTGTGCTTGAAGACGGCGTAGATGTGGGAGTCAACAGCACGATCGATCGGCCAGCCATGGGCGAAACCCGCATTGGCCGGGGCACAAAGCTCGACAACATGGTTCACATTGGCCATGGCTGCCAACTGGGCGAAGGCTGTGCGATCGCGGCCCAGGCGGGCTTGGCGGGGGGCGTGGAGTTGGGTAAAGGGGTGATTCTGGCCGGGCAGGTGGGCGTAGCCAACAACGTCAAAATGGGCGATCGGGCGATCGCCTCCTCCAAGTCCGGTTTGCACAGTGACGTACCGGCCGGTGAGATTGTCTCCGGCTACCCAGCCATTGCCAACAGTCAATGGCTCAAAACTTCTGCCATCTATCGCCGATTGCCCGAAATGCACAAGTTGCTGCGACAGATTCAATCCCACCTGGGCCTCAAGGACTAGAATGGCAAGGCTAGATGATTGGGAGCAGTCTTCAGTGAAATTTCTTCAGTGAAATTTCTTCAGTGAAATTTCCTATTCCGTCAGCCCGCAATCAATCACCCCAAGCTTCCGTATTCAGAGGACGAATTAGACGGCTTTGAATTAAATGTTCAACGGCCCGCTCGATCGCATCCAGCGCATAGCCCGTGTTCACTTGAATTAAATCCAACGTGGCTGCAAAGCCCTTGCGATCGCACTGTTGAATAACACGTAAAACATCCTGTTCGATGGATGTTAGCTCCTGGGGAGCAAGGTGCATGGAAGATGCTTTAGACATACCAAACCCTCCGACAACGTAGCCGTTCGGCAGCAGATGTGTGGCGAGGAACTGGAATTCTCACCGACCCTATGGAAACCAATCCAGGAACTTACAGCCTTTACCTCAAACGATTGGTACGTCAGATCGCAGATGATACGAAGCTGTTAGTCGGTGGGCATTGCTCACCCTACAGTCTGCTGTACTTATTAAGCGAGGTAAGGGCTGTATCTAGGAATTCATCCAGAAATGAATCTAGGAATTTATCCAGAAATCAATCCAGAAATCAAAAAAGTCGGTGAATGAACCCATGGCAAAATGAATCGTCCATGGTGCTCATCCAAGAAAAAACCAGAACAAAGGAAAGCCCACCTGAAAAACCCACAGGAAAAGAGGCTATCCTTTTGAACTCTACTGTCTTTTAGAGAGCTTGACGGCAATTTCCGGACAATGTTCTATTTTAGTTACGTAATTTTACGTAGGACAGTGCTATTGCCCCGATCGCAGGTGGTAAACTTCCTCGGCCACGCGCTTCAGGCGACGGAGCTGGGCTTGCATGTCACCTTGCACCCACCCGGCCGCCACCCGATCGAACCCCCAGCGAACAAGGGGATTGGGGATCACGAACTCAAACCGATTGATTAACTGAGTGCCGGATCCATCGGGAATACATTCCCAAGAGTCGCGCCCCACAAAAAAGCCAGAAAAAGCCCAAACAATTTTGCCAGGCGATCGCTCCGCCACCGTGCATTGCAGCGCCGGTTCCAACAGGGGGATTTGCAACACAAATCGGGTGCGATCGCCCAAATTGGTTCCCCAGCGATCGCCCACGGGATCACAGCGCAGGGCCGGGTTCAGCCACCGATGCATCAACTCGCGATCGGTGAAGCACCACTCAACCGCCGTGGCACTAGCCTGAATCGCGATCGACTGTTCATAAACTCGCGGCACAACCGATTTACCTTGGCCGCGAGCCAGTTGAGTTCGAGTTGTAAAAAGACGGGAAGACATGCCAGGGGCCAAGGAAAAGTAAAAATGGGCGGCTGTATTTCTAGCTCTGTTTCTAGAAGTTGCTAGAGGGCTTGAAAGACTTCTAGAGCTGTGAGGGTGTTTGAAACGTACCTTTTGGCACGGGCCAAGCGCGAATCGTCATGGGGGCAAGGGGCTTAAGCCCCTTGTCTGCGTTGATCACTGGGGCGCACAGAGGATCAACTCAGGAGGATCAACTCGGGCTGTTCAGACATCCTCTATGGTTGTCGAGACTGATGAGCATGACCAACATTCACGGCCGGTTCCCTAGTCCTAATTGGCAACCGACGCACCGTGACTGCGAGGATCCGTTGCCGCCGATTTTTGGGCCGCATCCCCAGACAACGGAGCATCAAACTCAGATGTTTGACCTTCGTTCACCTTCGCGTAGGGCAAGATGGCGGTTCCGTCAGCCAAGGCCGCCAAATTCGCCGCCATGATTGATTTTGGCTGCTCCCCGATCGCCTGGGCCAACTCCTGACCCTGGGCATTCAAAAAGACAAAGTGCGGAATGCCATCCACTCGATAGCTCAGAATTTCGGGTAACCATTTGGTGTTATCCACATTCAGCATCGAGAAATTGACCCGATCGCCATAGTCCTGCTTCAACTCCTGCAAATCATTCGCCATGGCCTGGCAACTGGTACACCAATCTGCATAGAACTCCAGCACTGTCGGCTTGCCGTTGACGATCGCCTGATCCAACGGCACAGAGTCACGCGCCAACCGTTCCAGAATGTTGCTGTTGGGTTCCGTGCGTAGCCCCAAAAACAACACCACCCCTAACAACGCCGCCACAATGGCCACCACCAAATTTGGCAGACGACTACCGGCCGCGGTAGCGCCGGGGATCACGGTTGAGGGCTGGGAAGTGGATTCGGGAGAAAGCTGGCTCATGGCAGAATGGCAAGACAAGAGGGCAAAGCGGAATGGCGGATCAGTTCTGGTGCTAGGCTAGCGATATAGTCCTCAAGAGCTGAGGACGATCGGGCCCGAACTTCTTTTGGGTGACTCGTTTTTGGTTCCCCGTTGCTAGTGCTCCAGAGTTTTCGGTGCAGGTTGGGCCGATCGCCCCAACCCCATGACTCCGAAACCAACGGGATCGCCCCCACAACCCCAATCACGACCGCTTTGCTCCGGTGATTGGCGCTTTGGTCAGTGTTCTAGGGTTAACAGTATTCTGCAAGGGCTATTTTGATTGTAACAACTTCGTTACATGTCTTCGTGGTCTTGTTGAATCGCCGCTGAATGGGCCGCTCGCTATTTAGGATTTAGGGGGCATTGGTCACTGAAGGCTCGATCAGCCGGTCCGCCGGCCCAAGCGCTGTGGTTTTCCCAAATTGATCTGAACCAATCTGAACCAATCTGAACCAATCTGAACCAATCTGAACTAATCCGAATTAACCTAAATTGACCTGAATTGACCCGATTGCCCTGGTTCCCCCGATCGTTCGTTGGCGGTGATTTGTTTTGAAAAAGCGCGTCACACTCACCTTTCCGAAACATGCGGTGCAAATGCCAATCACCTATCGATTGGCGAAAGAATTTAACGTGGCTGCCAACATCATTCGAGCGCAAGTGGCCCCCGATCGCGTTGGAAAATTAGTCGTTGAACTCATTGGCGACATTGACCAAATGGACGCGGCCATGGAGTGGATGGAATCCCTCGATATTGATGTTTCTTCTGCCAATCGAGAAATCTCGATCGATGAAGCAAGCTGTGTCCATTGCGGTCTTTGCACGGGCGTTTGTCCCACGGGGGCGTTGTCGCTTCACCCAGAAACTTTCCGCCTAGAATTTGCTCGATCTCGCTGTGTGGTTTGCGAGCAATGTGTTCCCACCTGCCCGGTTCAAGCGATTTCCACCAGCTTTTAAGTTCACCGGTTTCTTAAAATTCATTGGCTTTTCAATTACGCATTGGTTTTCCATGAAAATTGCCTTTTTTATCAATAAAACCTTGTAGTTAAAGAGGAGACAAGGTTCCATGCGTCTATACAACAACCACACCGGACTATCACTATTCATCCTGGCGTTGGTTTACTTAGCCTTGAGTTGGGTGACGTTGCTGGCTGTGCCCCAGCCCCCCTTGCTGGCAGAGGTGGCAGGGGTGGGCCTGTTGGTGGCTGTGGCTTTGGCGGCCCTATTTACCCTTAAGCTGCCTTGGCCAGAGTTTGGGCGCTTTTCTTGGTTTCAAACGGCCACCAAGTCTTTTGGGGGCGCAATTCTGGCAGCGATGGCCGTTGTGATTGTGCTGTCGCGGTTGGACATTACAACGGATGTGATGTTGTTGTTGGCGGCGGAATTTTTGGCCAAGGTGGAATTACGGGTGGCGGGCCGATCGCGCTGGCAATCGTTTTGGCAAATGTTGGCGGCCAGTGCTGTGGGCATTGGGAGCGCGATCGGGCTGGCCCCTTGGTTTTTGATGTCGCGAGTCAGCGAGTAGTTGATTCACCCAACTATTGACCGAGGAACCCGCCATCATGGCTCAGTCTCAGACTTCAGGATCGGGATGGTCGCGGGTGGTGCTGGTGACGGGGCCGGCGCGATCGGGCAAGAGTGAGTGGGCGGAACGGTTGGCTGCGGCCTCGGGGCGATCGGTTATCTATGTGGCCACCTCGTACTTGGATCCCCAGGATCAAGAGTGGGCCGATCGTGTGGCCCAACACCGCCAGCGCCGCCCGGAAACTTGGCAAAATTGGGAAGTACCGCTGGAACTGGCCGCCGTTTTGGGCCAAGCGCCTGCCGACAGTTGTTTGTTGGTGGATTCACTGGGAACTTGGGTGGCCAACTGGCTCGATCGCCCCGATCCCGAATGGCAACAAACCTGTGAAGCGCTGTTGGCCGCCTGTGCCGCCTTGCCAGCCATGTGTATTTTTGTGGCCGAAGAAACGGGCTGGGGTGTGGTTCCGGCCTTCCCCGCTGGTCGCCTGTTTCGCGATCGCCTCGGAAAATTAGTGCGGGAACTGGGTAGCCGATCCGATGCCTGTTATCTGGTCACAGCGGGCTTTGCAGTTAATTTACGGGCGATCGGTCAATCCTTAACAACCGGATAAAAACTGTTTAATTTCCTTAAATATTGTCCAAGAATTGTCCAGAACTTTAATCTAAGCTCAAGATTCTTTGTCGGTGGCCCCTCTATCCTTCGCTTAGGATCGAAGGCAGGATAGTTGGTGGCTCAATTTTCCATTCAAGCTTTCCGGTTAACCTGTTTTTATGCGAGCTACAGCCTTTACCTGAAATTCTAGACACATCATGACGAGGGACGCCTAAAGACTGTAACTGGTTTACCAAGTGCGGTAACTGTACCTAGTAAGCAAGGTAAAGGCTGTATGCACTCAGGTTTCCCCAGTAATTTCCTCGGGTATTTTTCCGGGCATTCCCCAGGTAGTCTCCCAGTTATTGTTTTAATCCAGTTTTAATTCAGAAGTTGGTGCTTGGGAACTAAACCCGTAACCTGGAGTTTTAATTTGCCCTTTCTAATCTGCCCTTTCTAATCTGCTTTTTTCAATTTGTTTTTTAAGGCCAGTTTTGAACTGATTCTTAGTCAAGCTTCTAAACCTAGTTTTTTTGAATCAAACTAGCACTAACTCCCAATCCTGGCCATCAGTGCTTTAACCTTTGGCCCTCGCCCCCGGACTCCACACCAAAATGGCTCCTGAAGAACGCGTCAAACAATATCTTGCTCTTTGGTTGCAGTTGGGTAAGCAAGTGGTGTGCAGTCACGACGATCGCTTGCTCGGGACTCGCCGCACCATTGACGGTGAAGCTTACTCCGCAGAATTTGAGCAACTTTGGCGGCAAATTCTCGAAAAGCCCCAGATGTATCACCTGGCGGGCACGGTCTGTTCCATGAAAGATTTGTTGTCGGGACATTGGAGCTTGCTGCCCTGCGCGCGGTGTAGTTTGCTCTATCCCATCAATGACAGCTACTTGGAAGCGGGGCCCTGTCCCTGTCAGGATTTGGCCTCTTGGCCCGACGATGGGCCGCCACCACGGGGGCCCGTCTGTGTGCAGGATTACTTGGATCAAATTCGGCTACGGCTGTCTCGCCAAAAGTTGATCCCCACGCCGCCCAACGAGGAAGCGACCGAGGGCGAGGCTCGCGAATCGGATACTTGTAGTTTGCATGGGGGCGGCTTGCATGGGGGGCGATCGGAACATTCCCTGCCCTAGGGGTGCTTGATCTGAGCTACAGACTGCTGACCCTAGACTCCTAATATCTGCAAAGCCCAAATTGCGACTTTGCACCCTCCAGCGATCGACGTAAGCAAGGGGCTTAAACCGATATAGACAAGGGGCTTAAGCCCCTTGCCCCCACGACGATTGATGCTTGGCCCGTGCCAAAAGCTGCTTGCCAAACATCCTCATCACAGGCGATCGATCGGGTCGCTCGGCATTAGTTTCAGGGTTGGGGTGGGGTTCTGGTGGGCTGGGCTGTCCGGGTTGGGTTGCCATCTGGGTTATACTGATCAATCGCGCTCTCAATCGGTCATCGATCGCCCGCTGAAGGATCGCCCGCCTAAGCCGACCGCCATGGCCGATGCTGCCAACGGGCCATTGCCCGGAGAGGCATCTTTTGGGTTGGAGTTGTGGTGAATCTTGCCTCGATCGCTTGATGGGCCGGGATCAACACAACCGCTAAGTTTTACCTTTTCGTCCTGCTTGGAGAACGTCATGTCCCGTGTTTGCCAACTGACCGGCAAAAAGGCGAACAACGCCTACGCCATTTCCCACTCGCACCGCCGCACCAAAAAGCTCCAAGAAGTTAATCTGCAATGGAAGCGAATTTGGTGGCCCCAAGGTAATCGTTGGGTGCGATTGCGTCTTTCGACCAAAGCTCTGAAAACCCTGAACACCAAGGGTTTACAAGCATTTGCTAAGGAAGCTGGCATTGATTTGAATAAGTGCTAGGGCCTGTCGTCAAATTTCCTGAAACCCTGATTTCACCCTTAGCGAATCGTGAAAGACAAGGGGCTTAAGCCCCTTGCCCCCACGACGATTGGGATATGGAAAATCAATAGATTGTCTGAAACATCGATTCCACCCTTAGCGGATCGTGAGAGATAAGGGTCTTAAGCCCCTTGTTACGACGATCAGGATATGGAAAATCAATCGTTTCTGCCTAGCCCTAGGGAATGACGACACACCCTAATCCCCTACAAAGATTAAGCACTGAGCTGTTTAATCCATCCCGTCCAACTTGTCCCATGTGACAGCTTTTGTTGGGTGGGAGTTTTTTTGGGAAACTTGAGGATTTTTCTAGTTGCCACAGTCAGCCCGATCCTTGGTTTTGTTGGGGGGCGGTCACAGCCACGCGATCGCCCTGCGACGGTTGATCCAAAAACCCCTACCCAGCGGCGCGATCGACTCGGTGACCCTGATCAGCGAAGCGCCCCAAGCACCCTACTCGGGCATGGTTCCCGGCCATGTGGCAGGGGTTTATAGCCGGGAAGATTGTTTTATTGATTTGCAGGCCCTCTGCGATCGGGCGGGGGTGGCGTTGCGGGTCGATCGCGCCGTGGGGTTGAATTTGGGCGATCGGCAAGTGCAACTAGCCAGCGGGGAAACGGTTGGGTTTGGCTGGCTCTCGGTTAATTTGGGCAGCACGCCCCTGGTTCCCCCGGGTGTTCAGCCGCTTCTGGGGCGATCGATTATTGCCGCAAAGCCGATCCAAGCCCTATTGGCCAACTGGGATGCGCTATTGTCGGCCTTGCCCCAATGGGGATCCAGGCCGTTGCGGTTGGTGGTGGTGGGGGGCGGCGCGGGTGGTGTTGAGCTGGCCTTGGCGACCCAGCGACGTTTGCAACCCCTAGTGGGCGATCGCCTGTCGATTACTGTGATCCAGCGAGAGGCAACGATCCTGCCCCATTTGGCCCCGGCGGTGGGCGATCGGGTGGCCCAGGTGCTGCAAGCCCAAGGAATTGAGCTGGTTTTGAGTGAGACCATCACCCACGCCACCCTCGTAGGCACAGATACTCAGTTGCGGGCCGCCTCGGGGCAATTGTTTTGGGCCGATCGGGTGCTGTGGGCCACCCAAGTCGCAGCGGCCCCTTGGTTGGCGGCCACCGGCCTCGCCACTGATCCCCAGGGATTCATTGCGGTTAACCGCTATCTGCAATCCTGCTCCCATCCCCAAGTCTTTGCGGCGGGAGATGTGGCGACGATGCTGGAACAGCCACGCCCCAAAGCCGGCGTGTTTGCGGTGCGTCAAGGCCGCCCTCTAGCTGACAACTTGCGAGCTGCCATTTTGGGCCAGCCCCTGAAGCCCTTCAAAGCCCAAAAGCAATTTCTCAGCCTTATTAACTTAGCCAATGGCCAGGCGATCGCTACCCGTGGCCGTTGGGCTTTTACGGGAGCTTGGGCTTGGGTTTGGAAAGACTATCTCGATCGGCAATTCATGCGGCAATTTCAATAGCTTGAAAGTAAGTATTTTTAGATAGTCTCTAAAAAGTTTCTTTGATGCTGACCAAGTGTTAATGCAAAGTGTTAATGCAAGGAACAATAGTCGTGAGACAAGGAGCTTCAGCCCCTTGCTAAAGAGCAATGGTCGTGGGGCAAGGGGCTTAAGCCCCTTGTTTATGATGATAGCTCAGGCATACAGAATAGCAATTTTGACCTTTCAAGTATCCTTTTAAATTTCAAGACTCCTAGAGCTTTCACCACAACTCTCAAAATTAGCTGTCTCGCAAACATTGCGCATCCAGCAGTACCCAGGTTTGATCTTGCAACACAGCACAACTATTCATTAGGGATTGCACGAGGGGTGTTTGTCCTTGCCTCAGGGTTTGCAGTGCTGGCTCACTGGCCTCTGGATATTGCTCTAGCCAGGAATCCTTGAGGTAATTTTCTGAAAAAGCAGCTCGATCGATCAGCCAAAATGAAATGTGATATCGCGCCAAAAAGAATTTCATGGTTTGGGCATCGGTGCTGTATTGAGCTTCAATAGTTCGTAAAATTCGTTCCCGAAACAGGCGGTAATATCCCAAATGGTAAGGGACAGCGTATTCTTTGCCCGTGAGGATCGAACGACCTGCAAAGGTGGGAATATCATCCCCAATACTGCTCAAGGAAGCAATTTTAATATCCGTTGGTTGCCCCTGAAGGAATTGATAGAGCTTGACGGCACGACCCGTTTGATAACTATTTGCTGGAAAGGTGGGAACTAACAGCGGATACCCCAACACCAGCACAATTAAAACAATGCTGAAGCTTTTGGAAACATAAATTTTCCAGCGAAGGGATTTCGGTTTTGGTCGAATGGCTTGCGCAATTGCGGCATTGAAAAGCGGGGGCAAGGAATAAACCGCAGAGGAATCAAAATTTGGAATTGATCGCCCGGCCCAGCGCTGGAGAGCTTCCCAAACAATCACAAGGCTAATGGCTGCCGCGATCGCGATCATGATTCGGAAGCTGTGCCCCGTGTAGCGACTGGGTAAATGGAGCCGAAACAGCAAACCATGGGCTAACAAAAACCACCCGATCGAAGCCAAGCCCAGTTGCCATAAATTGTTAACCTCAGGCGTAATGCGGTGGCTGAGGGGAAATCGCGCTTGAATACTTTTGAGCTGCGAAAGGGAGATTTGAAAAAGAGGCAAAGCAAAGCCAAAAATTAAGGTAACTGGTGTCAGGAGTGATCGGGGAATGAGATTAGTGCCACGACCGAAAAACCAGTAATCAATCCAGTCACGATCAAAAATATTTGTGCGTCCTCCATCCAAAAATTCTGGCATTGTGCGGGCAATTTTTTCGGAAACCACCGGCCCAAAATCTTGCCCCAAAAAGAGCACCGGCAACAGCGCAAAAAACAAGCTGCCCAAAGCACCGATATATAAAAATAGTTGTTGGCGTTCCGCATCAATGAGGCGGCTTTGAATTGCCAAAACCAGATCTGATTTCTGTAATGCCAAGTCTTCTGCCACTTTCAAGTCCGAAGGATTGCGAATCGTCCAAGCGGCTGACAACCAGGCGCGTTCCAGCTTTTGATAGCCCACCCAAGCAAGTTTCAGCGAAATTAAACCACCAGAAACCAAGGCATAGGTTGGACAAATTAACCCCTGAAGGGCAATGGAACTCCACAACAGTTGAGGCGACTTGCGAGCTAATCCATCCAAAACTGCTAAAAAGAGTGGAAAAGCAAAAGCACGCGACGTACCAGAAACCAGGTCATCCTTGAGCCAAAGGCTTTGATTGAGCAAAATAGTTGCTAAAAAACCGGCTACGGGAACTGGGAAAATAGCAAAAGTGACCCGATAGGTAAAGAAGGTGATAATCAGTCCAAGGATCGGCGGTAGGAGCTTATTGAAAATCAGGGGATTGATTTGTAAGAAAGCGGCCAGTTGATAGAGTTTGGTGTAACCGATCGGGGCGATCGATTCAAAATAATCGGCAATTAGATCATTATGAAAAAGGCTAGGGTTTAAAAATCGCTGCATCCAAAACACATGTTGGCGAGCATCATCTTGCACCACAAATTCACCGCTGAATCCTTGATGCAGAGACAGGCCACCATAGAGCGCTGCGATCGCTAAACTCCACCACAAGGGCCAGGGCGATCGCCCCGATCGATCAAAACAAATTTGCATAAGGCGATCGCGCCAGTTCCGCCCTTGGGAATGGTTCACGGAATTGTTCACGGCATCAACCCAAATTGATTTTTTGATAGCTCGTCAATTCATTGATCGTCGGTTAATTGACAACCGATCATCAATGGACAAGTAATATGATTCTACTGAATTTTCAGAAAACTTAGCCCAGCAAGATTGATAAGCAGAAAATCAAGGCTCCTAAGGGCAAAATCAGGAGGAAATTCATTGACCAAATTTTCTCGATCTCAGAATTCGGTCATGTATTTGTAATTGCACGACAGGACTACAACAGTCCCAAAGTTCTGAGGCAGCGGTAGGTAATTTCCTTGCGAGCAGTTGCTTGGGCCGGCTCCGGAAGTTCCAAGTTTGTGGCAAAGAAATAGACCTGCTGATTTTGCTCCAAATAGCCCACATACCAACCAATTTGAGGGTTCGCGCTCATGGCCCAGCCCGTTTTCGCTCTGACGGTATATTGCGCCGTTTGATCCATGATCATGATGTCTTTCACGATCGCGATCGCCCGCTCAGAAAAAGGCAACTGATTTGAATAAAGACGCTGAAGAAACTGAATTTGTTCTTCGGGGGTAATTTTGAGCGGGCCCGAAAGCCAAAATTGATCAATATTAGAGGGATCGCCAATGTTGCGATCGCCGTAATTTGCCCCCATCACCCCAGCTTTCATGCGTTCATAGCCGACGCGACGCGCCAGAATTTGGTAGAACCAGACGGCTGAAACCTTGAAGGCCTCGCGCATGTTCAAATCTTGGTTCCAACCGGGAAAGGGTCGCTGAATGCCATCCCAAGTGAACCGCACATCCTGATCGGGAATTACTTGGGCATCGAGGGAAATCAGCGAATTTAAGATCTTAAAAGTGGAAGCGGGAGAAAACGGCGTTTGATTGCGATTTGGGTTGTGTTCATAAATTTGATTTTTCTGGGGATCGTAAATAATAATGGAGCCTTCAACCTTGAGATCTTGAAAATGTTGACCAAATTCAGGAACTACTCGCCGCTCAATCACAGTCTGCAATTGCGATTTTGGTATCAATGATTTTTGTAGAAATCTTTGACCGGTCACCAACGGGTTAAGTGGCTTTTCATGGATTGTTGCTAAACCGGGCAAGGAAAAACTCAAACAGCAGAAACCCACAAGTGAACCAATTGCCATCAAGATTCGATCGCTAATTCGAGAATTTAACCGATTCTTTTGCTTACTTTTTTCTTGATGATTGAATTCTTGATGATTAAATTGGCGATTTTTCATGATTTTATCTTTCATGATTTTATAATTAATCGAAATTCAAGATTGACCTAGATTGACCTAAATCTTGGTTAGGTAACTCGAACTGTGTTAGCCGACTCAGCATACCACTAATTTGATCCTCCTGAAACCCGATTAAAGATGGTTTCAGGATTAAAATTTGAAGGTAAATGAAGTACCAAAAGACCTCAATTAACCATGAGTGATCATCAACCCAGTTTAGAAACTGAGACAACGCCAGCTATCAATCCCGATCGCCTGCAAAAAATTAAGGCCGCCAAGGACAAGGCCCGAAACAATCGAGCTGGCAACGAACGGGGTTTATATTTGCTATTCACTGGTTTGGGCAAAGGCAAAACCAGCAGCGCCATGAACTTGGTCTATCGCCATTTAGCCCATGATTTGCCCGTGGCGGTGGTGCAATTTGTGAAAAATAACGAGGCGTTTCCCGATGGCGATCGCCTGTTGCTTACCCGGTTGCAAAGCTTGGGATTCCCGGTGCAAATGCACACCATGGGCGGTGGATTCACCTGGGAAACCCAGGATCCCGATCGCGATCGGGCCATGGCTGCGGCCGCCTGGGAACAGGCCCTAATCTATATCCAAGATCCGCACATTTCCCTGGTGGTGCTCGATGAGCTGCACATTGCCCTCAAGCATCAGCAACTGGCCCTGGAACCGGTGCAAGGGGGAATTCAAAATCGGCCTCACCATTGCCATGTGGCAAGCACGGGGCGCTATGCTCCTCAGGGGTTAATTGAAATGGCGGATTTGGTGACTGAAATGAACCGCATCAAACACCCGATCGCCCAGGGAATTCCTGCCCAGCAGGGTATTGAGTTTTAAAAAGCCTCAGGGCGCAATCCTGCGCCCTGCATTTATCATAGGTTACGAATCCGGGGTAATTGCAATCTTGCTTGATATTTCTTAACCCAAAAGACAACGAACTCTGAAGATTTCCAGCCCTTTGCGAACCGTGCCTTTGGCCCCCGCCGATCGGGAAACCGCTCCAGGCGATTCGGTTGCCTGCCTTGAGAGACTGAATAGCCAATCTGCGATCAATAGCAGTGAAATTGGGTAAATTCGGAAGAGGCTGAACGTTGCCGCTGAATGCTTGACCCTTCACCATGCCCCTTCGCTATCGCATCAATCAGGCGGACATCCCAGGCAAGAGACCCCAACCGAGAACCTGGCCATGAACTGGGCAATTGAAACCCGTGGTTTAAGTAAGCAGTTCGATCGCAAGCTGGCCGTCAATCAGGTGGATTTGAAAATTTCCCCTGGGGAAGTCTATGGGCTAATTGGCCCCAACGGAGCAGGCAAAACCACTCTGATTCGGATGTTGGCGGCCGTGGAGGAGCCAACCCTTGGCAAAATTTTGATTGATGGTGAATATTTAACTGGCGAATCTCTCAGCGGTGAAGATCCCCATCGGCGCGGTCGGCGGGCAAAACTAAAACAGCGAATTGGCTTTTTACCGGACGATTTCCCGGTCTATGAAGATCTAACCGTTTGGGATTATTTGGACTATTTTGGGCGGCTCTATGGCCTGCGGCGATCGCACCTGCGGCAGCGGCTTTATGAGGTGCTGGATTTGGTGCAACTATTGCCGAAGCGAGATAGCCCGATCGCCACCCTTTCGCGCGGCATGAAACAGCGGCTGAGCCTAGCTCGCACCATTATTCACGAGCCGATTTTGCTCCTGTTGGATGAGCCGGTTTCCGGCCTTGACCCGATCGCCCGTTTGGAATTTCGCAACCTGATGCGGATTCTGCAAGGGGCTGGCATGACCGTGCTGATTTCGTCCCATGTGCTCAGCGACTTGGCGGAACTTTGCACCGCGATCGGGGTAATGGAACTGGGGCGGTTGGTGGCCAGCGCACCTCTGGAAGCCCTTTACGCCCAATTTGCACGCCACACCCTGGTCATCACAGCCCTCGATCGGCTCAATGATTTGCAAGCCATCCTGAAAACTGACCCAAGGGCGATCGCCTGGGAATGTCATCCCACCACCGGCCGCATTACTGTGGACTTTCAGGGTGATGAAACTGACTGTGCCGACCTGCTCGGGGAAATGGTGCGGGCCCAAATTCCGATTGTGGAATTCCGGCGCGATCGAGAAAGCCTGGAGCAAATTTTCTTGAAACTGGGACACCAACAAGCCTCATGAACCCCCGCCCCTCAAGCTGGCTGAATCGCCTGCAAACCACCCAGCGATCGCTCAAAATTCAGCTCGATCGCTGGCTCGATCGGCTCGGAAACTGGAATCCCCAACTGCTGCGAGAACTGAAAGGCAACTGCACCTCGCGCAACTTGACCTTAGCCACCCTCAGTTCCCTGATTGCCCAAGCAGCCTTTTGGATGTGCTGGCAACGGATCGCCGTGGAAACCGCCACCGTTTCCACCGAAACCGAAGGCATCCTGCGGTTTTATTGCACCGGCCAGGCCGATGAAGAACTGCGAGCTTGTGAATTGCTGTCGTCCTCAACCTTTGCGTTGAATTGGCCCCTGTGGTGGTTGGATTTGTTCTTTTGGCTGTCTTCAATTCTGGTGGGCCTGTTAGTGCTGGGCGGCACGCAAGCCCTGATCACCAACTGGCTTGAGGAAAGCAAACAGGGAACCCTCGACTTCATTCGCATGACCCCGGAACCCAGCCACCGAATCCTGTGGGGAAAACTCTTGGGTGCGCCGGCCCTGATCCATTGGGCAGTGTTGCTGGCCTTGCCCCTACAGACCCTAGCCGGCCTGCAAGCGGGCCTTGGCCTCGGCGGTCTGTTGCTGGCGGATGGGGTGGCGGTGGCTTTTCTGGGTGCGCTTTATCTGTTGGGGTTGTTTTATGCCAGCGTCAGCGACAGCAGACAAGCCCTATCGGGTTGGGCCTTTGGCATTTTGGGCCTCTTCCTGTTTGCCCCCGCCCTGACGATCGCCCGAGGGGTGATGATCCGAGGCACGATGGATACTCCCGTATCTCCTTCCTGGTTCTGGTTTGGTCAAGATTTGATCGTCCAGCCGCAGCTTTGCGCCGCCATCGCGATCGTGGGGTTTGCGGGGGTGGCGCTGGCTTTTTGGCAAGCCGTGACCCGGCGTTTTCAGAACCCCGCCAACACCTTCATCACCAAAGGGCGAAGCTATTGGCTGACGATCGGGTTCAACCTGTTGGCCATGGGCTTTTTTATGCCCTGGAATCCCGGCCACTTCAAAGGCTGGGCGGTGGTAGGTTTCTTTTGGCTGATTCAAATGTTCGCTTGGGTGGTGTTGCTGTTGCCGCCGCGCCAAACCCTGTTGGATTGGGCCCGCTATCGCCATTTCCAAAGAACCCGAGACGAGCGATCGAGCCAACGGGCGATCAATGACTGGCTCTGGGGAGAAAATAGCCCACCCCTGTTGGCCTTGCTGGTGAACGGTGGGTTGACGATCGCCCTTTGGTTGCCTTGGGCCCTGGCCTTTGGTTTCAACAGCTCCACCCAAGGCCTGTTGGTGTTGGTGGCGATCGGCTGCACCACGGGTTTGATCGTGCTCTATGGAGCGCTGGCCCAATGGGCCTTGCTGTGGCAGGTGCGCCGACCGGTTGCCTGGGCCACGGGATTGGTGGGAGTGGCGATCATCGGTTCGCTCCTGCTGGGTCTGATCATGCGATCGCGCGATGCGATCGGGTGGACGAATGCTTGGGACTGGGTTTGGCTGATGACCCCTGTGGCTCCGATGCTGATGGGGATTGTTTCCGATCCGCTTTCCCTGAGCATGGCGGGCGTGGCCTTTGCGATCAACGGTGTGGCGGCCGTGGGGATCAGTTATGTGGCCCTGAACCAGCTCGATCGGCTGGGGCGATCGGAGTCGGCGGCGTTGATTCAGGGCGATCGCCCCCAAGTCTAGGAATTTAATAGGAACTCCACAGGAACTCAACCCGCATGATTCATCAACAACTCAAGCGGGTTCCATCCATTTTTTCACTCAGGCCAAATCATGAAATATTTTGTACCGAACCTCAAGCTCAGTGCCGATCTACCGCCTCAAAATCAGTTAGAAGATAAGCTGGGGGGACTCCCTTGGGGCCTGCCGCCAGACCAATATCCAATCTGTAGTCATTGCGGAAAAAGTCAGTCCCTTTTGGCACAACTCATTCACCATCCAGAGCGACTAGATTTGGGGCGATCGGGTCGTGTGCTGCTCGTTTTTCAGTGCAATCACGATCCGGGCACATGCCCCACCTGGGAAGGGGGATCAGGAGCCAACGCCTGTTTAATTCTGGATCCAGAAGTATTGTCCGATCGGCTCGTGCCCATGCCGGCCGACTCACCGCCGCTAGAGTTGGAAGCCCGAATTACGACCTGGATTCCCAAAAAAGATGCGGTGACCAAGAATCAAAAACCAGTATTTTTTGATGATGATCAATATTGGGACTTGCCCGATGCTGCCACCGACAGCGTTGGTTTTGTGACCAAGTTAGGCAGCGTTCCGGCATGGTTGCAAAGCCCGAGTGAAGCCCCAGGGGAAGGCTGGGTTTTTGTGGGTCAACTTAGTGCTTCATACCAATTTTTAGAGCGGCCCACTAGTCCAATCGATATTTTTTGGGATGAATCAGAAAATACTTGGATTTGCGAGGGGCCGAACTTTGGTGATGGTGGCATTGGCTATATTTTTCTGCGATTTGGTGCGGATCAACCTGAAGGTTGGTTCTTTTGGCAATGTGGTTGAGGGTGGGTCGCAGAAAATAGCCTTGATCTTGCTGAATCAGTTAGCGTTCTGACTCATGCTGAAGAGTCGGCGGCTGGGGTGAGGTTGAGACCGCGATAGATCTGTTCGATCGGGAATTGCAAATCAATGCTTTTGAGGGCGATCGTGTCACCGGCTTGGTAGTTCAAAATCAGCCAATCGCCTGCCTGATTCTTGTGGTACAAATCCACGGCGATGCTGGTGGAGCTGACTAATAGATAGTCGATCAGCATGGGGTTTTGGCGATAGCGGCGGAATTTTTGACCGCGATCGTAGGCTTCGGTGCTTTCGGACAGCACTTCGGCAATTAAGCAGGGATAGGTGATGTATTGGCTGGTGCTTTTGTCGCGATCGTCGCAACTAACGCTGGCATCGGGGTAGGTGTAATCGTTGGTTCCCAGGATGTTTACCCGAAGATCAGAGTTACCAATGATGTAGCTTGCATCCTCTAAGTGATTGTCAAGCAATGCAGTTAGCTTGACGGCAATTCTGCTATGGATATTACCACCCCGCACCAGGGGATAGACTTGACCGTCAATTAGCTCATGTTTTTCAAGTTGCTGTTCTTCCCAGAGAAAATATTCTTCCGGTGTAAAGAAGTGATGATGGTTTCTGACAGCGCTCATGATTTACCTCTCGCGAATCAGACGATAAGCTCAGTAGTCATCATCTTTCTGCGACGTAATAGGTTTCGGCTGTTTCTAGGATATGGTCGCGAATTCTGGGATTTAGTGATTTGAAGGTTACTAGATCAATTGGACGCTTTCCTAGGCAGGCAGATAGCTCTTCTTGCAGTTGATACAGTTTTAGAAAGCCTGGAGTGAAGCCAGGTTCAAACTCGACCAAAACATCAACATCGCTGGTTGGGGTGAAATCATCACGCAGCACGGAGCCAAATAGTGACAGCTTAGAAATATGCCACCGTTGACAAATACGCGAAATTCCATTCACTAAAATCTCAATATTTTTGAGTTTCATTGTCACCGCAACTGGATTATCCGTCTAGTCAGAGATAGTAGTAGAATATTTTCGGTCTACCCGCAACCAATCGCTCAACGAATCGAGCTGCCCTCGGAGAAAGATCATAAATCTGAAGATGAATGCCATCTTGAATAGAGGGCCGTAAGCATAGTCCTCTCTACGTATTCTGGTGGCGATACAAGTCTCTATGGATGAGTATATTATCCCGCACTTTCAGGACAATGCCTATGTTATTCGAGGTAGACATGGATACTTGACAACACCCTACTGAGAAGAGCTATCATGCAGCCATTGTCTAACATATAATTAGACGACAGTGGAATAGAAGAATCGAGTAGCCGTCAGTTACCATAGGTTAAAATGGTTATATATGCCTAATAAATCGCACTTTAATAGTGGGCACAGAGCAATCAATCAGTTGAGAAAGGGTGGCGCTTTACACAGTTCGACCATAACTGGAGTCCAAGCATCTTATACGGTTCACGGTATCTTTATCCAAGATGCAGTTGAATTCTTGAAGACATTACCTGATTCATCAGTTCAATTAATTCTTATAGATCCGCCGTATAATATTGATCTGGATGCCTGGGATAGCTTCCATAACTATCTCGATTGGGCAAAAGAGTGGTTGGATCAAATTTATCGCGTGTTATCTGATTCGGGTAACTGTGTAATCTTTGGTGGCTTTCAATATCAGGACTTAAAAAAAGGAGACCTTCTCGAAATACTTCATTACACTCGTCATGAAACGGCCTTACGATTTGTCAATCTTATTATCTGGTACTACAAGAATGGTATGAGCGCGCATCGCTTCTTTGCCAACAGACACGAAGAAGCAGTTTGGCTTTCTAAAACGAAGAGATACTATTTTGACCTTGACTCTGTTCGAGTGCCGTTTGATGAAGCAACAAAAAAAATATATAAAAAGGATAAGCGTCTTAACCCAGAAAGTATTGAGAAGGGAAAAAATCCTACGAATGTTTGGGAAATAGGACGATTAAATGGCAATTCGACAGAGAGAGTTGGTCATTTAACGCAGAAACCTGCTGAACTGATCCGACGTTTTGTTAAAGCCCTCTCATTTGAAGGGTCGATAGTACTCGACTTTTTTGCTGGTTCAGGAACAACGGGCCGTGTTTGCATTGAAGAAAGACGACATTCACTCTTAGTAGATTCAGACAGTCAACTCTATAGCTATTTAGACAAACATATTGAGCAAATTGAATCAGATTTGTTCCTGCCCAAATATAGACTAATGAAAAGCTCTAGCATCCACACCGTCCTTGATGAAATTGCTTTTGTGAATCAACAAGCACAGTGCGATCCTATCTTGGAGGAGCATTCCAATGAGTAAAAAGCAAACAGAACGGCTAACCAAGCAACAGGTTTCATCGGGAGGCGCAGTCGGCATCTATGGTGAAGATGCTAAGGTGCATGAACAGTCTGTTCGTAGTGCCAGCATGAATGTACTTGAAAGGCTTAAGCAGGAATATCCGAGGTACCAATTTAGGTTTAGACCAACACTTCTCAAGCAGGAGATTAATGAAAAGCTACACTCAATCGATAAACGATTGGGAAAAACTCTTTTCGTGAAAAATTCAAGTATCAAACCTGATGGAGGAATTATCGAAGTTCAGGATAAAGAAGGTAAATGGCGAGTGATTCTAGTTAGCGAAGCAAAGTTCCAGGGGAAAGATGTAGAAAATATCAAAGCAGGAGTGCTTGTTGGAACGAGTCAAGATCAAGTGTTTATGGTGGCAGGGAATGCAGTCGAAAGAGTTTACAAAAATATCAATGAAGTTAGGAACTTTATGTTGGATGAATACCATTTTCCGTATGTAGTGTTCTTACAAGGCTCGAACTTTGCAACTGAAATTGTTCAGGTGTTCAAGCCTGATGGTTCCTTTGTGGAAATTAGACCTAACTTGGGATCGCTGAACAGAATTGACAGGGTAACAGCGGCGAATTATTGCATGAAGATTAATAGCAATTACTGTAAAAATATCTTTATTGGTCATAATCACTCGTCTATCATGCTCCAAGCTGCCTCCATATACGCAAGATGTGAACCTTGGAGAGAGGATGAAATGCAACAAATCATGATGGATGTTGCAAACACATCGATAGGAGTTTTAAACCAGTTAGGTTAGCAACCTATCACCAAGCAAACTTGAGTGCAATCGTCAAAGGGACTGAATTAGCAGTCTAGTCAGACTACCTGAACAGGATTTTTAGGATGATCTTTGCAGCCGATTCTATGGTGACCACGTTTCCAATCATCTTGCTGAGTTCCTGCCAGTCTATATGAGCAATTCTATCCTTCGCTACTTGGATCGGCTTTCTCTGATAGTCCCAGCCCTTCTTCTCGGCTCTGGCATAGTAGTACACCAATCGTTCTAAATCTTGTTTAGATGCCTCTAATCCGAGTTCATTAGCCTTGCAAATTTTGGCTTCATACTTTCTGACTTTTTCCCCGTAGGTACTCATGCTGAGTTGAGGTTGGTGTTGATGAGGTGGCTAGGGTTTGGCGGGGGTGATGGTGAGTCGATCGCCCACTTTTAGACCTAACTGAGCCGATCGCCCCGCTGGTAATTCCAACACCGCATCCACCCATAGATTGGGGCCATAACTCGGGCAGGGATCTTGGCGGCAGGGCGGCACATTCGCTTCGATCGCCACCACACGACCCTCCCGCAAAAACACCATATCCAACGGGATCAGCGTGTTTTTCATCCAAAACCGCGCCATCCGTGATTGCTCAAAGGGAAACAACATCCCCCGACCCGGAGCCAACGATCGCCGAAACATCAGCCCGATCGCCTGTTGTTCCGACGTGCGAGCCACCTCCAGCAAAATTTCCTGAGTCCCGATCGTGGTGCGTGCCTCGATCGGCAACTGCTGACCGCCCGGCTCCGGTGTGCTCGCCTCCAAAGGCGCACAGGCCATCAGCCCGATCGCCCCCAACACCAGGAGCGATCGCGCCCATTTGTGAGCCACCGCAACAAACAGATCGGGACGATCGGGCGATCGCAGCGTCATAACTTCAGAGCCAATCCTTGAGCGTTCTAGACACTCACTAACGCCGCCGTCATCACTTGGAACAGCGCCAACCCGTCCGTATTGCCCAACGCCGCATCGGCTGCCCGCTCCGGGTGGGGCATCATCCCCAACACATTGCCCCGATCGTTGCAGATGCCCGCGATTTGATTCCAAGAGCCGTTCGGGTTGCTGCCCTCATAGCGGAACAGCACTTGCCCATTGTCCTCAATTTGCTTCAGCGTATCCGGATCGGCATAGTAGCGACCTTCCCCGTGGGCGATCGGTAGGTTCAGCACTTGCCCCGCCGCGTAGCCCTCCGTCCAAAGGCGGGCGCTGCGTTCCACCTTCACCGGCACCCGATCGCACACAAAGTGCAAATTCTCGTTGCGAATCAATGCCCCCGGCAGCAGCCCCGCCTCCGTCAGAATTTGGAACCCGTTGCACACGCCCAAAACCGGCTTGCCCTGCTCCGCCGCTTCCATCACCGATCGCATGGCCGGCGAGAACCGGGCGATCGCCCCGCAGCGCAAATAGTCGCCATAGCTGAAACCGCCGGGAATCACAATTGCATCAAGATCGCTCAGGTCGCTGTCTTGGTGCCAAACCATGCGCGTGGGCAGGCCCAATAGCCCCTGAAACACCCACTGCATATCCCGATCGCAATTGGAACCCGGAAAAACGATAACGCCAACTTTCATGGACTGGAGCAAACCCGCGACTTGCGCTCCTATCCTATCGTGCGATCGGTTAACTTTAATTCCATGCTCCTAACCGCTGACGACCTGCTCTTTTTTCAGCGCTGCCCCCGGCGCGTCTTTTTGGACTTTTATGGCGATCCCAGTCGGCGCGCCCCCACCGCCGGTTTTATCCAAAAACTCCATGATGAGAGCGATCGCCACAAGCGCGATGCGGCCCAGCAAATTGCCGAAAAGCTGGAACTAGAGCTGGTGCGGCCCAAGTTTCGCCGGGGAGATCGGGAGGCGGGCGCGGCGACCACCTTGGCGCTGATGGAAGCAGGCGCGGGGTTGATTGTGGGCGGCCTGTTGCGGGTTGAGGAAATCCCCGGTGTGGAGCTGGTGGGCCATCCTGATCTATTGGTGAAACGGCCGGGCCAGTCAGCCTTTGGCGATTGGATCTATGAGCCGGTGGATATTCGGTTGGGCAAGAAGCCAAAGCTGGAATATCAACTGGTGGCGGCGCTCCATGCGGACTTGTTGACGATGATTCAGGGGGCAGCTCCGGCCAAGGCGGGGGTGATTTTGCGCGGTCGATCGCCCCATTGGGTGGACTTGCGGACGCGGCTGAAACAGGTGCAAGACTTGCTGGCCAACCTGATCGACACGCTGATGGAGGACGATCGGGAGCCGGAGCTATTCATTTCCCGCAACCGCTGTTCCCTCTGCCATTGGGTGGGCGACTGCACCGATCGGGCGCGGCAAACCAAGCACCTGTCGCTGATCCCCGGTGTAACCCCTGCCCGCTACCGGGTGTTGGAGCGGCTAAAAATCCAGACGATCGAGCAGTTGGCGGCCACACCGCTCGATCGGTTGGCGGAGTTTCCCGAGTTCGACGGAGCCGCCACCGCTGTGTTGCGCCAAACCCAGTCCCTGTTGACCCAGGAGCCGATCGCCCTGCCGACGGGGGATGCTTGGTTGCCCGATCGCCTGCCCGTTGCCCCGGTGGAACTCTATTTCGACATTGAAGCGGAGCCGGATCTATCGCTGGATTACCTATTGGGGGTGTTAGTGGTGGATCGATCGCAACCGCAGCCGACCTTTCACCGATTTCTAGCGGAAACTCCCGAGGATGAGCAGCGAATTTGGGGTGAGTTTTTGGCGCTGGTCGATCGCTACCCGAGCGCACCGATTTTCCATTTTTGTGAGTATGAACGGGATGCGAGCAAGCGCCTGGCCAAGCTCTATGGGTTATCTGCCCAGCGGCTGGAATCCCTGCTCGATCGGTTTGTGGATGTCCATGCTTGGGTGACGCAAACGGTGGTGTTGCCGGTGGAAGGCTATGCCCTGAAGCAAATCGCGGGCTATTTGGGGTTTGAGTGGCGCGATCGCACGGCTAATGGCTCCCAGGCGGTCTATTGGTACGATAAGTGGCTGAAAACGGGCGATCGTTCCTATTTAGAGGCGATCGTCACTTACAACGAGGATGATTGTTTGGCCACCTATCGGGTCAAACATTGGCTCGAACAATTCCATCAACAATCTGCCCAAACGATGACACTTGATCGAGCGGAAATTGCGGTTTCGGCTGGCTAATTACGAGCGCTTTTTAGATTGACGATTTTTTGATTTGGATTTGTTCGATTTCTTGGGTCGGAGCTTGGCTTCCATTAACAAAAGCTGTGGATTATTTTTGGATAGTTTAGCTCGCAAGATCACAACAATTTCTTGGAACAGTTTTTGGGCTTGGTCGGGTTGCTCTAATTTTTCATAAATCTGCGCCAGGGTGAGCAAACGGGAAGCAAACTTTAAATCCCGAGGGACGGAGCGGCGGCGATCGATGGCAATAGCGCGACTGTAGAGGGGTTCCGCGGCCTCGTACCGTCCCTGGGATTCGTAGAGTAATGCCAAGTTGTTGAGGCTGGTGGCGGTGGCGGGATGGTCGGCTCCCAGCAATCGCTCATGGATGTCCAGCGATCGCCGGTAAAGGGGTTCCGCTGCCTCGTATCGTCCCTGGGATTGGTAGAGTAATGCCAAGTTGTTGAGGCTGTTGGCGGTGTCGGGATGGTCGGCTCCCAGCACTTGCTCACGGATTTCCAGCGATCGCCGGTAG
>MKGP02000072.1 GCA_001913845.2 Limnothrix sp. CACIAM 69d
TTTCGCTTCCCCCTCAGCGCTTTATTAAATTAACAACCTTTTTCTTGATTGTCAACTCCTTTTCAAGAAAAATTTTTTTCCTCTCTTTCCCTAAAGCCCCAATCCCCCTCCCCGTAACGCTTTGAGCGGATAAATTTTTTTCGATTTTTTGATTGGGATACGAGGCGCGCCCCGGAATCGGTACGATCGGGGCGCGCTGTTTTATGGATGACTGAGTGGATAAGGAGGATTCGGCAGTGTTTTTTCAGGATGCGATCGCGACGTTGCATGAGTTCTGGGCTGGTCAGGGGTGCTTGATTGGTCAGCCCTACGATACGGAGAAGGGGGCGGGCACGAAAAATCCCCATACGTTTTTACGGGCGCTGGGGCCGGAACCTTGGTCGGTTGCCTATGTGGAGCCTTGCCGGCGGCCAACGGATGGGCGGTATGGGGAGAATCCAAATCGCTACCAGCACTACTACCAGTACCAAGTGCTGATTAAGCCGTCGCCGGACAATATCCAAGAGATCTATCTAGATTCGCTGCGGGCGTTGGGAATCCGCCCGGAGGATCACGATGTGCGGTTTGTGGAGGATAACTGGGAGGATGCGTCGGTTGGCGCTTGGGGTGTGGGCTGGGAGGTTTGGCTGGATGGAATGGAGGTGACGCAGTTTACGTATTTCCAGCAGTGCGGTGGCTTGGATTGCGATCCGGTGTCGATCGAGATTACCTATGGATTGGAGCGGTTGGTGATGTATCTCCAAGGGGTGAGTGCGATCGCGGATATTCGTTGGAATGATCGGCTGCTCTATGGCGATGTTCATATGCAGGGAGAAATTGAGCAGTGTCACTACAACTTTGAAGCGTCGGATCCAGAGATGCTGTTTGCGCTGTTTGGGTTGTATGAGAAGGAAGCGCTGCAACTAATTGAGCGGCGTTTAGCGATTCCGGCGTTGGATTTTGTGCTGAAGTGTTCGCACACGTTCAATATGTTGGATGCGCGGGGTGTGATTGCGGTGATGGAGCGCACGCGCTATATCGGCCGAATTCGCGGGATGGCGCGGCAGGTGGCGAAGCTTTATGTGGAGCGGCGAGAGGAGATGGGTTTTCCGCTGTGCCGATCGACCGCTGGTGTGCTGACGGGGGTTTAGAGAACCAGGGTTGGGCAAAGGGGGCGATCGCGAAAGTCTCTATACTCGAAAGGACTGATGGGCCTGGCTATTAGGTCTCGATGAGCCGCTTTTGAGAGAGGACGAGGAGAATGGATTTGCTTTCGACGGTTGCAGACCGGCTGACGGAGATTCTGGAGCCGATCGCGGCTCAGTTTCGGGGACTGAATTTGCCGGAACCGGTCACCCATTGGGGCCACCCGCTGATGATGGGGATTGTGATGTTTGCGATGGGAACTGCTGCGGTCGTGATGGGCTGGAAGGGCCGCCTGGCAGAGCCGAGTGATGCAAAGGTCACCATGCTGACGAGCCATAAGCGCTTGGCTCTCTGGATGACGACGTTTATGGCGATGGGTTACTCGGGCGGTTTGTTGTCGCTGATCATGCAACAGAAGCCAATTCTGGAAAGCCCTCACTTCTGGACGGGGACGCTGGTGCTGGGGTTGTTGGGTGCTAATGGTGCAATTTCCATGTCGAAGTTTGGGGGCGGTCAACCGGCATTGCGGACAACCCATGCTTATTTGGGGTCGTTGGCGTTTGGAGTCATGGTGCTCCATGCAATTTTCGGATTGCGGTTGGGCCTGTCGCTGTAAGCCATGGGCGATCGGGAGTGCATTCCATGGCTAGTCTGAGCGCGGGCGCAGGGTGCTGGCGCATTACAGGCTGGCACTTGGCCGAGTAATGAATTGGGGCGATCGGGTGGCAGGATGTCTACTCGATCGCCCTTTTTAATCGTTTTTCTCTAAACGAGGATTTCACAACGAGGAGTTGAAGCAACAATGACGGGGCCGGCAATTTTGGGGTTGGCATTTGTGGCGGGATTGCTGGCCTGGGGACTGCCGGGTGGCGGGTTGTGGCTGCTGGGCTTGGGGCTGGTGATGGCGGGGGTCAGATCAAGTGCGATCGCCCGACGGTTGCCCTGGCTTGACCCGAGCTTGAAGCCCTTATTTTGGGTGGTGGCGGGTTGTGTGGGATTGATGGCCACGCTGTATTTGCAATGGCGGCTGCCACAGCCGGGCACGGATGACATTAGCCGCGCGATCGCCCGTTTGGAACAGACTGGCCAGGCGATCGAGCTGGCCACCGTTCGGGGTCAAGTGGACTCGGCTTATCAAATCACCCAATCCGGCAAAGCCAGATTTTGGCTGCAATCCACGCAATTACTGCAAATTCCAACGGCCACCGGCCCCGCCATCAACCCACCCCCTCAAAATTTGGCCCAGAGTGTCACGGGCCGAGTCTATGCAACGGTTCCTCTGCTCCAAGCAACGGGGCTGAAGCCGGGTCAGATGGTGGAAGTGACGGGACAGTTATATCGACCGCAACGGCCCACCAACCCCGGCGGGTTTGACTTTGCTTGGTATTTGCAGCGGGAAGGTAGTTTTGCAGGGATATTTGGGCAAACGGTTCAGACCATTGATGGGGCCGTGCAACCGGATTCTTGGTGGAGCCTCAGTGCCTTCAATCCCCAGATGGTGCGTAAGCGCCTGGTGCAATCCCTAGTCAAGGTAATGGGATTTCCGGAAGGCGCGTTTCTGGGAGCCTTGATTTTGGGTCGGCTGGCAGTGGACTTGCCCGCAGATCTACAGACCACTTTTGTGCGAGCTGGTCTGTCCCATGTGTTGGCTGCATCTGGTTTTCAGATTGTGGTGATTTTGGGGGTCTTTTTAGGGTTGATTCGGGTGCGCCCTTTGCCCTTAGGGGTAGCGATCGGGGGTGGAATTTTGCTCGGGGGTTATGTTTGGCTGGCGGGGGCCAGCCCCTCCGTGCTGCGGGCAGGGTTGATGGGTGCGGCGGTTTTGTGGGGGATGGCTCAGCAACGCCAGGTCAATTCCTTAGGCGCATTGCTGGCGGTGGTGGTGGTGATGTTGTGCTGGAACCCGCTCTGGATTTGGGACTTGGGGTTTCAGTTTAGTGTGCTGGCCACTTTGGGGCTGGTGGTGTCGGCAACGGCGATCGCCCAGCGGTTAAGCTGGCTGCCGGAGTTTGCGTCGGAACCGATCGCCTCAGCCCTGGCGGCGACAATTTGGACAATTCCAGTGCAGCTATGGGCTTTTTATCAAATTTCTGTCTACGGGCCGATCGCCTCAGCCTTGACCAGTCTTTGGGTATCGGTGTTAACGGTGACGGGGTTAATCGCAGCGGTGGCGATTGGCCTGTTGCCGCCCCTAGGAAACTGGTTGGCCAGCGGCTTGGTTTATCCCGTGCGGGGATTGTTGACCTTTGGAGAATGGATCGCCAGTTGGCCGGGCAGCGCGATCGCCGTGGGAGCGATCTCGATCGGGCAGTTGTTGGTTTTATATCTCCTGCTGGTGGCCGTTTGGCAACTGCCCTGGTTCCAGCGGGCTAATCGTTGGGGCCTAGTGGCGATCGGGGCTTTAGTGGTGGCGATCGGGCCCGGCTGGTTGGCTCGCAGCGGGGAACTCACGGCCACCGTTCTGGATGCGGGCAGCCAACCAATGTTAGCCGTGCGGGATGGAGGACGCTTGTTGCTGGCGGGGGCCGGAGACTTGCCCATGGCCCAGTTTACGGTGTTGCCCTTTTTGCGCCAACAGGGCATTAATCGCATTGAAGTTGGGGTGGTGATGAGCGATCGCCCCGATCGACGGCGAGGGTGGCTGCGAATTTTGGAGCAACAACCGATCGCAAACCTATACGATCAACCGCTGCAAACGGCCGCTTCTAATGTTGATCGAGCCATGGTCAGTGCGGCTCGGGTGCGCAACGGTCGCTACAGCAACCTGACAGCCGGTCAAACCTTGCGTATGGGCCGCGCCAACCTCACGATCATTGACCCGATCGCCCCCGCCTTAACCTTGGAGTTGGGGAAAGAGCGCTGGTTTCTCCTGGGCAATTGTTCCGTCGCTCAACAAAAATTGCTCGCCCAAACAGGACAGTTGCGATCGGTCACGGGTCTTTGGTGGCCAGGTCAAGACCTCGCCCCGGAACTGGTGGCCGCTTTGCAACCCCGCTGGGCGATCGCTTCCACCCGTGAGCTGGCACCCACCGTTACACCCCTCTTGCAATCGCAACGGGCGCAACTCTACCAAACCGGCGAAGACGGAGCGATCACCTGGACGGCCGATCAAGGCTGGCGGGCCGCCCTAGACAGCATTCCCAGCGACCAACCGCTTTAGGCTTCAGCGATCGAGGCCTCAACACGCGCCAACGCTCCAAGTTTGCACCCTTAAGGATTTAAGAAAAGGCTTTAACGAAGCCGCGCCAATGAAGCTGTAACGAAGCTACGCAGTGGGTTCTGCGATTTTTCATGGGATCTTTTTAGCGTTCCGTAGCAACGTCTCGGTCATCTCCGCCAACCGATCGAGATCTGTCTTGAGGGTTTGGGCCCGCTCTTTGGCCGCCAACTTCCGGGCGATCGCCCGCCGCGCCACCGGCTCCCTCCCTTGTTGCATGGCCAACAACGCCACCTCATGCCAATCCCGCAGCTCATCCACAGCCCGGTTGTATTGCGGTTGCAGATTATTCCAAACCGGCTTGATATCCGCCAAGGCGCGATCGAGAATTGCCTGCACCTGGGCCTGCTCATCTCCCGACTCCGTAGGCTGATGCAGCACCTGATCCACCCAATCAGGATCAGCTTTTTCCAGGAAAGGTAAAAAGTCTTGTACTTGATGACTCACCGCCCGGCCCGTTTTGCACCAGGTGGCAAAATGCTCGCAATTATTCAGCAGCAGGCTATATTTTGTTTCCCCTAACCGACTGGCTGCGCGCTGGATCGTCGCATCGGGCAAATAGCAAGTGGCATAACGCTTTACGGTGACCGGTTGCGTGCTGGCAAATTCCAGCAGTGATGTGCGCGTTACCTTGGGCACTTCACCGCGCTTGGAATAATGGATCACGGTTCCATCGCCACAATCAATCCCGTGATGCTCATAGGCACTTTGCAACCCGGCCAGGGATCGCATCACATAAATTTGGTCGCCCCGCGCCATGGGTCAAAATCCTCGCACCAAACCTCAAAACCAACCAACTACGAGTTAAACGGATCGCCACCGCTACAGCGATCAGGAGTGATCACCAACAGCGATCAACGTAGCGATCGAGAACAGTTACCATCACCCCTTGGCCCCTTAGGGCCTGTCGTCGTTGAGCACAAAACCCTAGATCTGCCGTTAGCGGATTGTGGGAGACAAGGGGCTGGGGACAAGGGGCTTAAGCCCCTTGTTACGACAATGAGGGGATGGAAGATCAAATGACGATACCCCCTAAGCCAAGAGGGGATCCGATCGAAATCGTATCCCCTCCAAGCTAGCGTTCTTTATGGACTTTCGGAATAACTTTCGGGTGCCGGGCCCGGTGTTCTTAGGAGGCAAACCATTCAACATGACATTGTGGGGTGGTGTTCGGAAGCGTTTGAACCAGAGGGCCATGGACAAGTTGGCGCACAGAGTCAGCAGCCAAGCTCAGCAATTCAATTCTCGGAACGGGGACAACCCTTTGGCTTTGGGTGGGAGAGCGTTACCCCAACACCCCCAGTTCGGTTCGCAACGGGAACAGAGCAGGAGACGGAGGCAGCTCGCACCGGGTCGATCGGGTTGCAGCGGATGGGAACCGCTAGGGCGCTGGCTTAGGGTGCTTGAAAACGCTCGCCGAGACCCCATTCATGCTTCAGAAACTCCTTGTACATGGTTTCTTTGACGATCATTTGGCGATACAGCTCAACCAAGAATTGCTGGGCCTGCTCAAGGCTCATGTGGGCTACCTGACTTTCGAAGGAGCGGATGTTGAACTGCTGTTCGAGGCTCAATTCAAATGAATGATCCATGGTAGTCACCTCACTGGGTGTAGCGGTTGCGAAGTCCCGCGCGATCGCCGAGTTGTTGTGCCGTCGTAGGGATTCGGCTCGATCGCACCGCAGATGGTCGTTGGTTTCAGCCTTGATCCCCACGGGTGGGGCAACGTCAAGGTTGAATGACCTATCTGCTTTTTAGATTATGACATCTTGTAACGAGTGTTTGACAAAATGCATACAGTTTCATCCAAGGACTGATTGCATTTCCTCATGGTTCCCATCACGGCGGCTGGCCATCCGGATGGCTAGGCACGTTGTCCCGATCGCCCTAGCGGGGAGCCAAAACCTGTGACCACATAGTGTTGGAGCGATTGGTTCCATTTTTCCCGGTTGAAATCATCGATCGCGCAGGTCTGAAAACGGCTTCGGGAGACGAGGGCAAAGCAGCAGGGTGCTGCATCCGCAACCCAAGGCCACAACCCGATCACAGGGGGCGATCGGGGAAGTGCTAATGGTGTAGCGAATTTTTCCGAGGCAAAATGCTTGTGGCCAACAAAGAGCACAGAGCCAGAAACCGATGGGTTGAGCCAACCCATCCACCCAACAGCTTGGCTCCCGAGTCACCCCCCGGGAGCGATCGGGTCAAAAAGCAACCCCTGCCTGGCATTGACTATCACCAGACAGGGGATTGATACGGAACGAAGATTGAGCAACGGAACGAAGATTGAGCAATCGATCGGGAAGTGGTCAGGAATTAATCAGAAATTTATCGGGATCAAATCAGCAAATTCGTCATCAATCAGCGATCAATACCCGGGTTTCCTGACAAATCATGCTGATTTGGGACTGGCTCTTGTTTCCCGATCGCCCCACCTCAGCCGCAATGACTCAATGGCGATGGAAACGAATGCCCAAGAACACGTCGTACATGAAACTCCAGAAATTTTTTTGGTCTCCCAGAATGCCCAGCGTTTGCGGCGATCCTTTCTGATCTAACAACGGCTTCACCCGTTCATAAACCGTTTTGTAGTGATACCAGGGGATTGAGGGCCAAAGGTGGTGAATCAGGTGATAATTTTGTCCCAAAATCAACCAATTCAGCAGAGCACTCGGATAGACCCGTGCATTCTTCCAGCGATTGCGCTCCTCAAACGGCCGATGGGGTAAATAGTCAAAAAACAATCCCAGGGCCAACCCCACCACCAACGCGGGCGAGAACCAGAAATTCATCACATAGCCAATGAAGTCCCAATGGATGCCGGCCCACACAATGCCCACCAGCACCATCCGACTCAGAAACCATTCCAGCAACTCATACTTGCGCCAGAGCTTGCGTTGGAAGAAGAAAATTTCGTGATAGAAAAACCGGGGTGCAATCAACCACAGGGGCCCGCAGGTGGAAACGAAGTGATCGGGGTCGTTTTTGGGGTCGTTGACGTTGGCGTGATGTTGCAGGTGAACCCGCGTGAACACAGGAAACGCAAACCCCAACATCAGGGCGCTGCTGTGGCCCAAGATGGCATTGACGATCGGGTATTTGTGGGCGGCGTTGTGGGATGCGTCATGAATGACGGTTCCCGACAGGTGCATCGCCAGCACATTGGCACAAAAACAAATCCAGTCCGGCCAGTGCCAGAGCCAATAGCCACAGACGGAGAGCACCACAATCGCGGTGGCGGCCACCATCATTAGCAGCGTGGGGTTAAACAGTTCCTGGGGTGGGTCGAGATATTCTCGCGGAACGTGCTGCACTGCGGTCGTGGGCTGCTCGGGGGCCACCGCGATCGTCATGGTCGCTCCTTGGCTGAGAAACGTTATGGTTTGTTAAAAATACTTCTAAGAATGATACGGCAACAACCCGCAATCCTTTTTAACCAATTGTTGTATTTGTCTAAAGTCTTGTCTTTCAAACCTGCAAAGTCCGGCAAGTTCTGGCCAACCGGTGCAGGGCGATGCTGATTGATCCGATTGCTCATCATGGGCCAAATCCATGAGGGCGCAGAGGGCGCACAACCGCACGCCCCGGATCAATTAACACTGAAGGCCTTGACTGAGAAGGGCAGAAAAGAACCCGAGTCGCGATCGATAAGCCGTGATCTGACATTTCCCTAATCGGGAAGGCGCACCTCATTGGCGATCGGTTGGTGTTGCTCAAAGGCGGTGAGGTTTTCAATGGTGGTGCGAGCAATGTCCCCCAAGGCTTCGCGGGTAAAGAAGGCTTGGTGAGCGGTAATGATCACGTTTGGGAACGATTGCAGCAACTGGAAGGTATCGTCCTGAATCACGGTGTCGGACAGGTCACGAAAGAAGAGTTCGGCCTCTTGTTCATAAACATCAATGCCCAGATAGCCAATTTGACCCGATTTGATGCCTTCGATCGCGGCTTTGGTGTCCACCAGTTGGCCGCGACTGGTGTTGATTAGCATTACGCCGGGCTTCATCTGATCGATCGCCTGTTTGCTAATCAGATGGTGCGTGTCGTGGGTCAGAGGGCAATGGAGGGAGATGATGTCTGACTGGGCAAACAGCTCCGGCAAGGAGACATAGCGGGCTGTCCCGATCGTTTCAAATTGGGCGTTGGGGTAGACATCATAGCCCAGCACTTTGCAGCCAAATCCGGTCATGATTTGAGCCAAAATCACGCCAATTTTCCCGGTTCCCACAATCCCGACCGTTCGGCCGTGAAGATCAAAGCCCAACAGGCCATTGAGGGAGAAATTATCGTCCCGCACGCGGTTATAGGCTCGGTGTAGCTTGCGGTTGAGCGCTTGGATCAAACCCACCACATGTTCGGCTACGGAGTAGGGAGAATAGACCGCGACACGAGCAACGGTGAGGCCACAGTCCTGGGCAGCACGCAGATCGACGTTGTTGTAGCCCGTGCAGCGAAGGGTGATCAGTTTTGTGCCGTTATCGGCCAGAAGTTTGAGGGTTTCGGGCCCTCCGTCATCGTTCACGAAAATGCAGGCGGCGGGAAATCTAGCGGCGAGGGCGGCGGTGTGGGCTTCTAGCCGGGTATCAAAGTAAACCAGTTCGTGGGGATGACCGGCGTTGGCGTTGGCGGCATCCAAAAATTGGCGATCGTAGGGTTCCGTGCTGAAAACGGCAACTTTCATAGGTTTCCCCAAACTCTAAACGTCCCAAAACCCTTGAATCGGGCCTGTGGGCATGATGCCACGGGAATTTTGGGGATGGGGCGATCGCGCCGATAGCCTGCGATCAGCCCGGGTCAACTCCAGCCCCAGCTAGGAACCGAGATCGATCGCCTAGGACTGCTTGAGGGCGGTCACTTGGATTTCAATTTTCATAGCCGGATCAGCCAACCCCGCCGAGATCATCGTGCAAGCGGGGCGCACCTCCCCGAAATACTGCTTCAGCACCGGCCAACATTGGGGAAAATCCGCCGCATCTGACAGGATATAGGTGACGCGCACCACATCTTTCAACGAGGATTCGGCTTGCTGGAGAGCGGCTTCGATGTTTTTGAGGCACTGCTCGGTTTGCTCAGCCACGCTGTCGGAAATCGTCATGGTGTCGTAGTTGAAGCCCGTCGTGCCCGACACGAAGACCCAGGGATCCTGGCGCACGGCGCGGCTATAGCCGATTTCTGCTTCAAAGGACGAGCCGGAGCTAATCAGTTGTCGAGCCATCTCGAAATATCCCTAGGAAATGATTTTTGAACCATGGGACAGGATAACCGACGCTAGCGGGGCCGACTGTTGACATATTCCCTTAATTTCTGGGCATCAGCAGAGTTGGGCCAACGCTTCAGCACTGATTCGAGCTGGGCGATCGCCTCGGGCCAACGTCCTGACCAGACAAACCCTTCAGCAATACCCAATTCGGCAGTTTCTCGCTCGGCCGCGTCCGCTGGGAGCTGGGCAAGGGCCTGGCGAAAGCTATCGATCGCCCGTTGATGCTGCCCCCAAGCTAGGTAATTTTGCCCCAGCTTTAAGTAAAAGGCTGGCCCCTGGGGCGCGAGGGCTAAGGCCCGCTGATAAGCCTGGTCAGCGGATGGAGAATCGCCCTGGGTTTGATAGATATCCCCAATGATGTCGTAGACGATCGCCTGCTTATTCGGCTCACCCAGGGTATCCAGGCCCGTGTGGGCATCCACTACCTTCCGCAGTTCCGCCACGGCTGGCTCCAACCGATAGCGGTTCGCTAGCAATCGGCCCAAATGGTAGTGACCCCAAACCAAATCCGGTGATAACTGGAGGGCGGTTTGATAGGACGCTTGGGCTGCGTCATAGTCCATCATTTTCTGGAGAGCGACCCCTAAGCCAAGGTGCGCATGGGCAAAGCGCGGTTCTAGCAAAATCGCCATCCGATAGGCCTTGACGGCATCGTGCCAACTTTGCAGCCGATTGAGATCGTAGGCCATTTCAAAATAGGCGCTGGCTTCGATCGAGGATTCCGCCCGCAGGGGCCCCGCGTTTGCATCGCCCCGCAGGCCAAAATCGGTTACGGGTTCCCCCAGAGGCGACACCTGCCGCTCTAGAAAAAGCGGGAGAAATCCATAGCCCGGATCACGGGCGATCGCTTCCCGGTAGGCGGTGAGGGCCTCGGTGGGGCGATCGGCTGTCAGCAGGGCCCGGGCTAGTTTGAAGGTGGCAATTGTCGTTTGGCTGGCCGCATCCTCACCCAAGGCTTGGTAGCCCGCCACAGCCGTTTGATAGAAGCCGATCGCCGCCGTGGGATCGTTGGCGCAGAGTCGGTAATCGCCCAGCAACTCTGCCTGGTCAGGCGATTGGGTTTTGATGGTGGACGGCTCGGATGGCAAAGGGTCGCAGCTAATCAAGACCGGCGGTTTGGGGGTTTCCGGTGGCATGGCCTGGGCGATCGAGGGGCCAGGGGCAGTCATTCCTAGCCACAGTCCCCACCCCACTAGGCTGATTTTGATCGATCGCAGCATAGACGTTTGCTCCCTCTCCTGTGCTTTAGGGGTCGATCATTTCGGGATCTAGCCCCAATTCTCGCAGTCGGGCCGCGAGGCGATCGGCTCGCTGCTGGGCCTGTTCAGCCCGTTGGCGCTCTTCTTCCGCCTGTTGTTGGGCCTGTTCAGCTTGCTCCCGTGCTTGTGTGGCTTGTTGCTCGGCTTGTTCAGCCCGTTGGCGCTCTTCCAACAGGGTTGAAAACGGCTGGCCATCGGGCCACAACAGCGCCAGGGTTTCCTCATCCCACTGGAAGCGAATGCCCAGCCGGGGACTGACCCAATCATGGGGATCGTCAACTGGCTCAAAACTCCCCTCCGCCCCCCGCATCAAGATGCTCAGGTCGTTGCGATCGGGGTCATAGATGTAATATTCCTCCACGCCGTGGCGGTGATAGAACATCTGCTTTTTCATCATTTCGGTTAGGCGATTCCCCGGCGACAAAATTTCAAACACCACTTGCGGGGCGATGTTGTTTTCGCGCCATTGCATGTAGGAACCCCGATCGCCCTTGGGTACGCCAAACACCACCATCACATCGGGCGCTTGGCGAGTTTTGTTGTCGCCCTCGACGGGATACCAGAGCAAGTCGCCCGCTACGAAGACTTGGGGGTCGTTAGCAAAGAGGGCCGCGAGGTTGCTGTGGATCGTTTGAATCCAAAGGAATTGTTTGGTGTTGTCTGCCATCGGCTGACCGTCGCTGTCGGGATAGTCGATCGGTTTCGGCTGGATTATTCCCGGTGTGCTGGGGGTTTGGGCAATCATCGGCGGATCCTCACGATCGCAATTGCTCCCATTATGGCAAGGGGCGATCGGCCAGGTCGGAATGGCCCGCGATCGCCCCTTGGATGGTGCTAAATGGTTCCGAAATCCGCCGGGTCAAACACCGCCGGACTCACCCCCTGCACAAAGGCCAACACCTCGCTGCCAAAGCGAATTTCTGCCCCGCCGCTGACTGTGGCAAAACTCAGGCCCCCAAAGGCCAAGGGAGCCACCAGCAAAATTCTGTCTGTGCCGTCTTGGTAATCCGTAATCGTTTCCGTGCCCTTGCCGGAACCGATGATGAATCGATCGGCCCCCGCGCCGCCCGTGAGGAGATCGTTGCCCAGATCGCCCGAGAGCAGGTCAGCTCCATCGCCCCCGAGCAGCGTGTCATTGTCCTGGCCGCCAAAGAGCGAATCATCGCCCAGGTCGCCCGACAGGAAATCCGTGCCGATGTTGCCAAAGAGGCTGTCGTTGTTTTGGCCGCCAAACAGGCTATCCGCATCACGGCCACCATACAGCTCGTCGTCACCGATGTTGCCGAAAAGCTGGTCGTTGCCCAGGTTGCCAAAGAGTCGATCGCGATCGCGCCCGCCAAACAGGAAATCCGCACCATCACCGCCCAACAGGGTGTCATCACCCGCATTGCCAAACAGGCTGTCATCGCCCGCATTCCCGAAAACATTGTCACTCCCGCTGAGGGCCACCACTCGATCGTTCCCGGCCAGGGCATCGGCAGAATCGGCGTTATCGGTCAAGTTCAGGTCATCATTGCCAGCGGTGAACTGACCAGTGGGCGGCGGAGTTGTGCCCCCGCCACCCCCGCCAAATTCCGTGGAGCCAATGTCGATCGCCCCATCGCGCGGCAAACTGCGCTGATCCGTCGTCACGCCGGCCACGGCTTTTCCAGCGTTAATGGCCGGGCTGCCCGCTTGCAGTAAATAGCCCAATTGCCCACCGCCAATGTCTTGCAGCGGCCCCAGCTTGGGATCGGCCACGATCGCGCTGCCGGTGATTTGTGGATCTTTGCCCCCGGGCAATGAGGCCGGAAATTGCAGGTTATTGCCCCCATCGGTCAGGGTGCGGTTGGTTTGGAACGATTCGCTAAAGCTGTTACCGGCCCGATTGTTCACAAACAAACTGTTCGTGACTTCCACGGAAGACGCATCGTTTTTGAAAATGCCGCCGCCAAAGCCGCTGGCGGTGTTGTTGGCCAAAGTGACATTAATCAGTTTGTTCGCCTGATTATTGGCAAAGAAAATGCCGCCGCCAATCCCCCGCAGCGGATCGGGATTCACCGCTTTGTTATTCCCGATCGTGGTGTTGATGATTTGCACCGAAGCATCTTCGGCAATCCAAACCCCGCCGCCTTGGGTTTCAGCATTGTTATTGGCGATCGTGCTGTTGCGAATGATCGAATCGCCCACGGCCAAGCGCACACCGCCCCCCAAGCCATTTCCACCTGGATCGGCCACCACAGTGTTGTCAACAATGATTGAATTCTCAATCAGCGCCCTGTCTGGTCGGTAGGGATAGAGCGACAGCGCCCCCCCTTGGGCAGCGGCTCGGTTCGCCGAAAAGTAGCTGCTCCGAATGATCATCTGACCGCCCACCCCGTCGCCAAATTTGCTGGCCGCGTCGGCATAGATGGCCCCACCTTGGCCCCAAAAGGCCGCGCCGCCTTTGCTGGAATCGTTGCCCACAAACCGGCTGTTTTCCACCAACAGTTCGGTTTGGATTGTCCCGATCGCCCCGCCGTTAGTTCCTTTGTTGTTGGTGAATTCGCTGTTGCGCACCACCAGCGTTGTTTCGGCCCAGCTTTGCACCGCGCCGGCCCCAAACTCCACGATCGAGCCGCTATTTTTTTGGCTGGCTCGGTTGTTATCAAAGCGGCTGTTGGTGATTGTGCCCTTGCCTTGAAACTCCAAGGACACCGCACCGCCGGAGAAGTTTTCCGCCTCGTTGTTGCGGAAGGTGACGTTATCGATCGTCAGGTTGACGCGGATGTCAGTGCCAATCCCCGCACCGGAAGTGCTGACGTTGGTGGCTCCTCGGGTGCGCCCATCGGCCACGGTCAGGTTGCGAAACGTGGCAGAACCGCCCTGCTTGCTGACATAAAACACCCGGCTACTTTCGTTGCCGCTAATCACCAACCCTGGCGCATTGGCTCCATCAATGATGATGTCTCGATCGACCAACAGTTGGCCACTGGTGAGGCGAATGGTTTGGTTGGCCAAATTGGGGGCAAAGGTGATGGTGTCGCCATTGGGGGCCGCCGCCAGGGCCGCACGCAAGGAGCCGGGGCCGCTATCGGCCAGGGAGGTAACGAGTGTCATAAGATTTCCAGGAGAGACTTGTTGAGGCCTGTTTTAGCAGACGCAACTTCCTGAATTCGAGTGCCGCCCCCTGTGCCACTGACCTCAGAAGCACCCTGGATCTAGAAAACCGAATCTAAAAAGCCAAATCTAAAAAGCCCAAACCGATTTCTCCAAAACCGGTTCCTCAGTCATCTCATTGCTCAACCAATGCCAAATCAACAAAGACAAAAAGCTTTATCAATCAACCAAGACAAGGGGCTTAAGCCCCTTGCCCCATAACAACTGGTGCTCAGTCATCTCATTGCTCAACCAATCCCAAATCAACAAAGACAAAAAGCTTTATCAATCAATAAAGACAAGGGGCTTAAGCCCCTTGCCCCATAACAACTGGTGCTTGGTGAGTGCCTGAAAACACGTTTCAGAAATTCGCTTAGCCCCTCAGCCAGCGAGCCACATCCTTGGCGTGGTAAGTCAGAATCAAATCTGCGCCCGATCGCTTAAAGCTGGTCATGGTTTCCATCACCACCCGCTGCTCATCAATCCAACCGTTGAGGGCCGCCGCCTTCACCATCGAATATTCACCGGAGACGTTATAGGCCGCCACAGGCAAATTGCTAGCTTCCTTCACGCGCCAAATGATGTCCATGTAAGCCAGGGCCGGCTTCACCATCAACATATCGGCCCCTTCAGCCATGTCCAGGACAATTTCCTTGATGGCTTCCCGCCCATTGGCCGGATCCATTTGATAGGTGCGGCGATCGCCAAATTGCGGGGTTGATTCAGCCGCATCCCGGAACGGCCCATAGTAAGCCGAGGCATATTTGGCCGCGTAGGAAAGGATCGGAATATCTTGAAACTTGGCCGCATCCAAGGCTTCCCGAATGGATTTCACAAACCCATCCATCATCCCCGAAGGTGCAATGATATCGGCTCCGGCATTGGCTTGGGAAATCGCAGTTTTCTTCAACAGCTCCAAGGTGGGATCATTCAACACTCGCCCACTGAGATCGCCCGTTTCCAAATAGCCACAGTGCCCATGGCTGGTGTATTCGCACAGGCAAGTATCCACCGCCACCACCAAATCGGGCACGGCTTTTTTAACGGCTTCCGTTGCCTTTTGGACAATGCCGCAATCATGCCAAGCACCGGTTGCATCGGTGTCTTTGTCAGCGGGAATTCCAAACAAAATGATGGCGGGAATTCCCAGGTCATAAACCTGTTTGGCTTCTTCAACAATTTTGTCGATCGAGAGTTGATAAACACCCGGCATCGACTTCACTTCGTTCGCCACCCCTTCACCCGGCACAGCAAACAACGGGTAGATCAAATCGTTGGTGGTGACGACGGTTTCCGCAACCATGCGGCGCAGGGTTTCGCTAGTCCGCAAACGACGAGGGCGATGGGTGGGGAACATAGGGTGTTAAAGGATTGAGTCTCAAAAACAGGGAGGCCGATCGGCGTTTTTAGCGTAAAGCCTGAGGGGCCAACGGAGATGAGAGCGTAAAGATACGTAAAGTTTGATCAGGAAAAATGTGCTCAGGCTTCACTGATTTGCTCGAAATTTGCCTGGAATTGGTTCGGGATTTGCTCAGGATTTACGCAGGATTATTGGTTTAGGAATAAGTTTGGGTGACTTGCGCTCCGCGATCGCCCCCTGGAGTAGCGGGGAAGCAAAGCGGCGCGATCGGCACAAATGAGTGCAAATAAACATTACAAGCCGCCAAGTCCTCAGGATGCTGACCCCAAAAGTCGATAGAACTAAGGTATCGATGTTTTGGTTACCCAATCGCGTTGCTGTGGCGTGGTTGCTAACACCAGTCGGTTGACCTTGGGTTGAAACGTTGAAACTCGGTTGAGACGGCCGCCGCACATCGTCGCCCGCATTGACCGGTCAGGAGGTGTTTATGGGATGGCAACTTGGGCAATGGCAGTTCGAGCCTTGGCGCACCGATTCGCCCCAACCGGATCAGTCAGATTGGCTGGCAACGTTGGCCCACTGGTCAGTGTTCTTGGGCTGCGGTTTGGGCATGGTGACCCTGGCCCCGATCGGGGTTGATCGCGCCGTGTTGTTGGAGTTGGTCTGCTGCGGTTTGGCGATCGCAATTATGGTGGCGGCTCCTGACCCCCGTGCTCAGGCCAACGCTCGATCGGCCGTGAATTTTCACCTCAACGTTTTGGTAGCGGCCGCCCTTTGCAGCGCCCTGGTGGGAATCCCGTTTCTGATCGCCCTCACGATTAAGGCGCTGGTGTCGCCCCTGTTGGCGGCCGCCCGCGTGGCTGAGGAACCAGGTTATATCCATCACTACGATTTCCTGTGGCAATGGCTAAACCCCGATCGCGATCGGGTGGGGATTTAAGCAGGCGAGACCCTAGCCACACAACAGCCACACGGCAGTGCAGGATTGCAGCCATCCAACCCGGCCACCGGGTGGCCATCGAGCCGTCGCGATCGCTCAGCGGCTGGCCATGGACGACAGGCCCTAAGCTGGATGGGTCGAAATTTATTGCGCTTCAGGAATTATTGCGCTTCAGGAATCCATGACCGCTCTACAAAAGCTTTACGAAGGCAAAGCCAAAATCCTGTACGCCACGGCGGATCCCACCATTCTGTTGGCCTGTTACAAGGACGATGCCACGGCGTTCAATGCCCAAAAACGAGGGACGATCGCGGGTAAAGGGCGCATTAACTGCACCATGTCGGAACACCTGTTTCGCAAGCTGGAAGCGGCGGGCGTGCCGACCCACTTTGTGGACTGCCCCGCTCCCAATGAAATGAATGTGCGGGCCCTGACCATCGTGCCCCTGGAAGTGATTGTGCGGAACTTTGCCGCCGGTAGTCTTTGCAAGCAAACGGGGATTGCCCTGGGCACGCCACTGGAACCCCCGTTGATTGAGTTCTGCTACAAGAACGATGAATTTGGGGATCCGCTGGTGACGGAGGGTCGAATCTACGCCATGAAGTTGGCCACGCCGGCTCAGGTACGAGAAATTACGGAGCTGACCCAACGGATTAACGAAATTCTGCGCGACTTTTTCCAGCAGTGCGACATTATCTTGGTGGACTTCAAGATCGAGTTCGGCATCGACTCCGGTGGGCGCATTGTGCTGGGGGATGAGATCAGCCCGGATACCTGTCGCCTGTGGGATGCCAAGGAGACCGACCCGATCGCCCGAGTGTTGGATAAGGATCGCTTCCGTCAGGATTTAGGAAACGTGGAAGGAGCTTATCAACGAGTCCTGGAAAAGGTTTTGGCGAATTAGAGATCCCCTGGCCACTCTCAAGCGACAAACTCCTGCGGTAGGATTGCACTGTTTTGGTTGTTGGTTGGGTTGTCGGTTAGCGAACCGAATTCAGATGGAGTGAGATGGCTCCCGGTGGCGCGTGGTCGATTGCAATCCTCGATCGATGTCCGACCCCTAAATTCGGAGCAACGGCGCAGCAGCGAGCCTCAAACCCATCTCAATGGCTAAATTGGACGCTAACCCGTTGTTTCCACCGCCACATCGAAAGTTGGCTGCGTCCTAAGGTGAGGAGTGTATGCGTGTTTTGCGTTTGATGATCCTGTGGCCAGTGCTGGCTGCAAGTGCCACGATCGTCTCGGTGACCAGTCCAGCAGCCCGGGCGACAGAACCACCCACGGCGACGGAATCGGCAGCAGCATCAACGGCGGAATCGGCAACGAAGCCAACCACGGACTCGGCATCGGCCACCCAGTCAACGGCGGAGCCAGCCACGGAATCCGTGGCCATGACTCCGGAGTTGTCGTTGGTTTCCCCAGCGGTCACGGCCAATCCTGTGCCACCCGCCCCGATCGCGGTGGCCGCCGGCCCGACAGCACCAACCCCAACGGCCAACCCGGTCAACGGCCCGATCGCCGCCGGGCCCGCACAACCCAGCCCCCAGCCCTCAACCGGGGCGATCGCCCAAGGGGAACCCGCCCCCAGCCCGGCCGCCGAAGAACCCGCCGCCCCTGAGCAAACCCCAACCGAAGCCAGAGTTCTGGTTGCGGAAGTGGTTGTGGCCGGCGCAGAAGCCGCCTTGCAAGAGGAGGTTTACAAAGTCATTCGCACCCGTCCGGGCCAAACGGCCACCCGCAGCCAACTGCAAGAGGACATTAACCGCATTTTTGCCACGGGGCTATTCGCCAACGTGCGTGCCGTGCCGGACGACACCCCCTTGGGGGTAAGGGTCACCTTTGAGGTCACCCCCAACCCGGTTTTACAGGCGGTGCGAATTGAAGGCTCCACGGTGCTGCCAGCCACGGAAATCGATCGCATCTTCAGCCCCCTATATGGCTCCACCCTGAACCTGAACAAGCTGCAAGAGTCGATCAAACAGCTCACCCAGTGGTATCAGTCCAATGGCTATGTGCTGGCCCAAGTGGTGGGATCGCCGCGCGTGGGTCGAGACGGCAACGTGACCCTGGAAGTGGCGGAAGGGCAAATTGAAGACATCAACATCACCTTCCTGAACGACGAGGGCAAACCCACCAACGAAGACGGCACAACGGTCACCGGCCGCACCCGTGATTTCATTGTGTTCCGCGAAATGGACACCAAACCGGGTGCAGTGTTTAACCGCGATCAAATTCAGAAGGATTTGCGGCGCGTCTTTGGGCTGGGCATTTTTGAAGATGTGCAGTTGACCCTCAATCCCGGCACGGATCCGCGCAAGGTGGATGTGTCGGTGAATCTTCAGGAGAAAAACACCGCCGTTTTGGGAACGGAAGTGGGCTTCAGCTCCACCAGCGGCATTTTTGGTTCCGTCAGCTTCCAGGAACAAAACCTGGGAGGCAATAACCAAAAGCTAGGCGCAGAAGTGCAACTGTCGGAGCGGGGTTTGGGCTTTGACCTCAGCTTCACGGATCCTTGGATTGCGGGTGACCCCAACCGAACGTCCTACACGGTGAACCTCTACAAGCGGCGATCGATCTCGCTGATTTTTGATGGGGGTGAGCGAGAAGTGGAGTTGGACAACGGCGATCTGCCTCGGGTCGATCGCACCGGGGGGCGCGTGGTCTTTAGCCGGCCCCTGTCCAGCACCTGGAGCGGCTCCTTGGGGGCAGAGTTCCAGCATGTGCGCATTGTCGATCGCGATGGCGACCTCAGCCCCGAAGACGAAGATGGCAACCAACTGGCCTTCAACGAGGATGGCAAGGACGACATCTTCACCCTGCAACTGGCCTTGACCAACGATCGCCGGAACGATCGAGTCACCCCCACCCAAGGCTCCTTCTTCCGGGTGGGTCTGGATCAAGCCATTCCCATTACCGGTATTTTCTTCACCCGACTGCGGGCCAACTACAGCCGCTATTTCCCGGTGGAATTCACCAAGTTCACCAACGGCCCCGAAACGATCGCCGTGAACCTGCAAGCGGGCGGCGTGTTTGGAGACTTGCCTCCCTATGAAGCTTTCCCCCTGGGCGGCACCAACTCCGTGCGCGGGTTTGATGAAGGCGAGGTGGGCAGCGGTCGCTACTTCTTCCAATCTTCGGTGGAATATCGCTTCCCGCTGTTGAAGGTAACGGAACAAATTCCCGTGGGCGGCGTGCTGTTCCTGGACTTTGCCACCGACCTTGGCTCCGGGGAAGATGTGCCCGGGCAACCGGCCGTTGTGCGTGAAAAGCCCGGTTGGGGCGTGGGCTATGGGGTTGGGCTACGGGCCCGCACCCCGTTTGGCCCTATCCGGCTGGATTATGGCTGGAACAGCGAGGGCGGCAATCGACTGCACTTTGGTATCGGCGAGCGGTTCTAGGGGCGATGCAAAGGGAATTACCAACAGCATTAGAACCAGAACTGCAAGCGGAACCCCAACCGGAACCCGCAATGGCTGGGCCGTCCTCGGAGGAGATGGCGATCACGCCGGAGATCCAGCGCCCGATCGCCCCCCTGCGCACCCTGGGCCAGGCCTTTAGTCGATCGGGCGTGGGGCTACATTCCGGATTGCCTGTGACCCTGTGGGTGCAGCCCAGCTTGGAACCGGGCATTCGGTTTGTGCGCACGGATTTGCCCGATCGCCCGGCCATTCCCGCGCGTTGGGATTTGGTTTCTCAAACGCAACTGTCCACCGAGGTTCGATCGCCCCAAGATCCACAAGCCACCGTCCGCACGATCGAGCACCTGATGGCCGCCTTGGTGGCCTGTGGCGTGGGGGCGGCCCAAGTGGAGATTAATGGGCCCGAAGTGCCCCTGCTGGACGGTTCCGCCATTGAATGGTGTCGGGCGATCGCCCTGGCCGGTCTGCGGGCATTACCAAGCACCCGCACGCCAGCAACCGATCCGGCAACCATTGCCGAACCCCTTTGGATCCATGAGGGCGATGCTTTTGTGGCCGCCTTGCCCGCCGCAGAACTGCGATTTAGCTATGGGATTGACTTTGCCCTACCGGCGATCGGCAACCAATGGCACAGTTGGTCACCCGGAGAAACCTTCTGCCCGATCGAGCCGGAACCCCAACCCGGCTCCTTTGCCCACGACATTGCCCCCGCCCGCACCTTTGGCTTAGCCCACCAAATTGAACAATTGCGGGCCGCCAACCTGATCCAAGGTGGCAGCCTGGACAATGCCCTAGTTTGTGGCGAAGCGGGCTGGCTGAATCCGCCCTTGCGGTATGAAAATGAGCCAGCGCGTCATAAAATCTTAGACTTAGTTGGCGACTTGGCCCTGCTCGGAACCATTCCGCGCGCCCATTACTTGGCCTACAAAGCCAGCCATCGTCTTCATGGGCAACTGGTGACCAAACTGGCGGCAGTGATCGGCAATGGGTCTTCGATCGAAAGTTGATCGGCAATTGACTGATTAAAAATTGATTGATCAAAAACCGATCAGTCATCGATCGAACCTTGATCGGAACCCGATCGGCAATGAGTCCTCGAAAACCAGTGCCAGCCCAGGGTTCCGCCATTGCTCAGTCAACACCCATCCAATTGCCCAGCAGCGGATAGGCACGCCCATCCCTCACAGGAGTTCGTGACCATCCGTGGTTTTGCCCACTCGATCGCCCACTGGCCCGTTGTTTAGGTTGTAAAGTCCTATGTCCACTGTTTCTGCTCCAGAACCCGTTGTCACCGCCCAGACCCAGGACACAACCACAACGGATCAGGCCGATCGCCCCGTTGGGCCCACCACCTTCACCGTTGAAGACATTCACCGGCTGCTCCCCCACCGCTATCCCTTCGCCTTGGTCGATCGAATCATCGACTATGTTCCCGGTAAGCGGGCCGTGGGGCTAAAAAATGTCACCTTCAATGAACCCCACTTCCAAGGCCACTTTCCCAATCGCCCGATCATGCCAGGGGTGCTGATTGTGGAAGCCATGGCCCAGGTGGGCGGCGTGGTGCTCACCCAAATGCAAGACAACCCCGGTCAAGGTTTGTTCATGTTTGGGGGCATTGACAAGGTGCGCTTCCGTCGGCCCGTGGTTCCCGGTGATCAACTGATCATGACCGTCGAACTGCTTTGGGTGAAGCAAAAACGCTTCGGCAAAATGCACGGCCGGGCGGAAGTGGAAGGGCAACTGGCCTGTGAGGGCGAGTTGATGTTCTCCCTGGTGGATTAGCGGACTAGTTGACGAACTAGACTTTTCAGCATTGGCTAAACGTATTAGTGTGTCAGGGCAGCGCGATCGCACCGATCCCATGAAAGCAGCGATTCATCCGACGGCGATCGTTCATCCCGACGCAGAACTCCATCCCACGGTGACAGTCGGCCCCTATGCCGTCATTGGCCCCGCCGTTTCAATCGGGGCCGAAACTCAGATTGGCCCCCATGTGATCCTTGACGGTTACACCACCTTGGGGGAACGAAACCAAATTTTTGCAGGAGCCGCGATCGGCACAGAGCCTCAAGATCGCAAATATCAAGGGGCCCTCAGCCAAACCATCATTGGCAACGACAACAAAATTCGTGAATACGTGACTATCAACCGCGCCACCCACGAAGGGGAAGTGACCCAAGTGGGGGACGGGAACCTGTTGATGGCCTACAGCCACGTGGCCCACAACTGCCTGATTGAAGATGGGGTGGTGATTGCCAATGGGGTGGCCTTGGCGGGCCATGTGACGATCGAGTCGCGGGCCACCATTGGCGGCGTGTTGGGGGTTCATCAGTTTGTCAGAATCGGCCGGTTGGCCATGGTCGGCGGCATGAGCCGAATCGATCGGGATGTACCGCCGTTTATGTTGGTGGAGGGCAGTCCCGGCCGGGTGCGCACCTTGAACCGCGTGGGGCTGAAGCGGGCCGGCTATGACGAGCTAGACAATGGCCTGACCACCCAAACCCTGAACAAGGCCTTTCGGATTTTGTATCGTTCTGAAGCCACGCTGGAGCAAGCCCTTGAGGAGCTAATGTTGCTGCCCTCCTGCGAAGCACTGCAACACTTAATTCGGTTTTTGCAGCAGTCTAAGGCGGGACGGCGGGGCCCGATGACCGGCCGCAAACCACCCCGCAGCAGCCATGACTAAATTGGGAACGCCCGATCGCCCTTTGCGGATTTTCCTGAGCACGGGGGAAGTATCCGGGGACTTGCAAGGGGCCCTGTTGATCCAGGCCTTGCAACGGGCGGCGGCGGCTCGGGGTCAGGTTTTGGAAATTACGGCGCTCGGGGGGCCGCGCATGGCGGCGGCGGGGGCCCGGCTGATTTTTGATACGAGTGCGATCGGTTCGATCGGCCTTTGGGAAGCTCTGCCCTTCGTGATTCCGACCCTAAAGCTCCAATGGCAAACCAAGGCCACCCTCCGTCAGCAGCCGCCCGATGTGGCCGTTTTTATTGACTACATTGGCCCCAATTTGACCATGGGCCATTTCTTTAAGCGCCAATTGCCCCAAGTGCCCACCGCTTACTACATTGCGCCCCAAGAGTGGGTGTGGTCCTTGGGCGATCGCAACACCACTCAGGTGGTGGGGCTGACGGATGTGATTCTGGCGATTTTTCCCCAGGAAGCCACCTACTATCAGCGCTACGGAGCCGCCGTGAAGTGGATTGGGCATCCGTTGATCGATCGCCTGGCCCAAGCCCCCGATCGGGCCGCCGCCCGCCAACATTGGGGACTGAGCGCCGATGAATTGGCGGTGGTGTTGCTGCCGGCCTCCCGTCGCCAAGAGCTAAAACTCTTGATGCCCAGCCTTTTTGCGGCCGCTCGCCAAGTGCAGGATCATCACCCCAAGGCTCGGTTTTTGATTCCGGTTTCTCTGCCCGCTTACCAACCCGCCATTGAGCAGGCGATCGCTGAATTTGGTCTCCAGGCGGAAATTGTCGGTGATAGCTTGCTGGCCATGGCCGCCGCCGACTTAGCCTTGACCAAATCTGGCACGGTGAATCTGGAGTTGGCGCTGCTGAAAGTGCCGCAGGTGGTGATTTACAAAGTGAGTCCGATCACCGCTTGGATTGCCCGTCACCTGCTGAAGTTTTCAATTACATTCATGTCGCCGCCCAATTTGGTGGCCGAACAGGCGATCGTCCCGGAGCTGATGCAAGAACAGGCCAGCCCCGATCGAATTGCCCAAGAGGCGATCGCCCTGCTGCAACCCGATCGGGCCGCCCAGCTTCAGCAGGACTACCAAGCCATGCGAGATCGGCTTGGGGGCGACGGAGCCACCGATCGGGCAGCCCAGGAAATTTTGAACCTGATTTAAGCGCTCCTAGCTTGCAGGCATTATGGGCAACAACCGCAGCCTTTAGTGCTCGAAAATATTCTCGTATTGCAGCAAATCGAGTTGCACGATCGTTTGGAGAGCCACAAAACATTGTTGGGCCAATTCCCAACGTTCTTCACGCTGCAACATTGCCATTAATTTTTGTCGAGCACTGAGCAAGTAGCGCACATCATTGGAGGCATATTCCAATTGCGCCACCGATAAATTCACCGCATTTCCCCAATCGGAACTCTGTTGGCGTTTATCCAACTCCACCCCCTCCAGTTCATTAATCAGGTCTTTGAGACCATGTTTGGGGCTGTAGGTGCGGGCTAATTTACTAGCAATTTTGGTGCAAAAAATGGGGTTCGTGGCAATATCCAGGTGGTATTGCAACATGGTCACATCAAAGCGGGCAAAGTGGAAAACCTTTTCGATCGCCTCATTTTCCAAAAGCTGCTTCAGGTTGGGTGCAACAGTCTGTCCTCGGGCAATTCGCACCACGGCTACTTGCCCCGCCGGATTACAAATTTGTACCAAACAGAGGCGATCGCGCCAGGGTTTAAGGCCCATGGTTTCCGTATCGATCGCCAGGGCAGAGGCTTGGCAATAGTCAGCGAGGGCTGCCGCTGATAAATCTTGTTCAAAAACCTGAAAATTTTCTAGCATTTTCCTCAAGAATCACGGACTAAATGAATGTTAATCGAATCAGCATTAATTGAATTGGCACTAATCCAGTTTCTTGGACATCAACCCAATTGCAGCCTTTCCTTGAAGCCATGGTTATGTTTGACGCAAATGCCATGAATCAGTGATTAGGTGGGCCATGATCACCCCGGGAGGGTGATCAATTCGTACTAACCAGCTTGGTACTCGCCAACTCGAAATTCACAAAATTGGCAATCCCCAAATTAGCATTAACCCAATGGGCAATTCGCAAATTAACATTATTCAATTAGCAGAATTAACTCAATCTAAAGAAATAGCCTGCTCATCCACTCATAAGCGCCTAAAGCTAGCACACAGAGCAAACACCCAGAAATAGCCTGATCCGAATTCCGAAACCCCCGGTGCTCGCGCTGCGATCCTGAACAATCAGTCCCTTATGGTTGCGGTTCAACTTCTGGCCAAGGGCTAAATAAGGGCTGATTTTTTGGCCTTGGGCCCATGGCGCGGATGAATATCCCTAGAATGGGGGCGTAGTTTTTGCTGCAATCGTCTAGCAAGCGCCCCAGTGGTTCAGTATGGATGCTTCGGATAGGGCTGAGAAGGCTGAATCGAACCAAACTGCCAAGCCTTCCTCGGCGGCGGCGGGAGTTGGCCCCCAAGTGGCAAAACGCTCGCGCCCCGATCGCGCTTCAGAGTTGGAAGCTGGCTTGCTGACGGTGATGGGCAGTGCCGAAGTGCCGGAAGCGGTGCGCGATGCAAATCAACAGGCGGTGAATGGGCCGGCGCGGCCTCAGGGACGGCCCTGGCTCGGTCTTTTGGGAGGATTGTTGGGCCTCGGGGCGATCGCGGCGGGCGGTTTTGCCTACCTTTGGTCAGCGCGGCAGTTGCCCAATGCCTGGCAGGCTCGCTTAGACCAGATGATCGGTAGCGCCCCCAGCCCCACGGCTCCCGCCAGCCCTACGCCGGATCCCAACTCCCTGTTGGGCCATTTGCCCTACGAAGAAGCCCCCCAATCGGAACTTAGCCCCATTAGCAACGATGGCCAGATGCGATTGCGGCGATCGGCGGCCCGGGCCTATCGCTCCATGGCTGCTGCGGCTCGGGCAGATGGGGTGAATTTGGTGGTGCTGTCGGCGTTTCGCTCCGTGGAGCAGCAACAGTCCGTGTTTTTTAACATCAAGGCTGCCCGCAACCAAGCGGCCACCAAGCGGGCTGAGGTGAGTGCGCCTCCTGGCTATAGCGAACACCACACGGGCTATGCGGTGGATATTGGGGATGCCAATGCACCTTCAACCAATTTGAATCAGAACTTTGAACAAACGAGGGCTTTTCGCTGGCTGGCGGATCAGGCGGCTCGGTTTAATTTCGAGTTGTCGTTTCCAGAGGGCAATCGTCAAGGCGTGTCCTATGAACCTTGGCATTGGCGCTTTGTGGGCGATCGCAACAGTCTGGAAACCTTCTATAAGGCTCGTCAGCAAGGGGTTGAACGATCGGGGAGTGGCCCTGCTGGGACTGAAGTTCCTGAATCTACGCCGACTCCAACCGATCGCCCCGATTCGTCCTCCGAGTCTGATGAGGTAGACTCCCCGATCGAGTCGCGTCCTGATGCGGTGGATCAGCAAGATCGCGAAAGCCAGGATTCTAATCACTCGCAGCCATCTCCCCGCTCTCTGATTGATCGCTCCTAGTCAATTGCTCCTAGTCGATCGCCTAGGTCTTGGGCTTCTGACCCCCAGGCAATCGGAGTTGCACCAAGGGACTGAGGGCACAACCCCAGAAAAAGGCTTGGCGCACCGTGGCAGTCAGCGCGATCGAAGGGTCGGCATCTTGGCGCAAGGATCGCAACTTCAGCGCCTTGTAGCCATTGGCAACCATGATTCGCAGCGCCAATCCAGGCCAGGCGATCGGGGGGGTAATGATCCGTTTGAGGGCAAACGTAGCCAACCCACAGGCCCGGGCCAGGCGAATCAGATAGGCGCGATCGAGCCGCCAAGCGGGAATTTGGTGATGGGTTTTTAGGCGGGGCGCAAACCAAATTTCCCAGCCCGCACGCGCCAGGTACAGCAAGGGTTCATAATCATCCCCTTGCACGAATCGACCGGCTAATTTCCCGCTTAATTGGGGTTCCGGGGGCACGGTGGCTAACCAAGCAGCTCGGTTGACAATCAACGCCGCAGCGGGCGGGAGGCGCAACTGCTGGGCCAGGAAGGGGCCGGGGCGATCGGCAAACTCAGGATAGCTGCGAATGGCTAAATAGCCTTCCAAGTCACGCAGGGGCGGTGGCGGGTCGATCTCGTAGGCTCCCAAGACCTTGCCCCCAAAGGCCCCAACTTGAGGATGAGCCTCCGCAAAGGCGATCGCCTCCCGTAGCCAGTCCGGTTCCGGCCAGTTGTCATCGTCCAAAAAGGCCACCCAAGGGGCCGCCGTCAACCGCACGGCCCGTTGTCGGGCAAAGGCAGCTCCCTGGCGTGGCTCCTGGCTGATGTGTAAAGGGCAGCGGTTCCAAGTTTGTTGAATTTGGCGCAGTTGGGCGATCGTGCCGTCACTGCTGTTGTTGTCGATCGCCCAAATTTCCCACCGCAAATCGGGCGGAATTGCCAGCGCTTGGAGCCGATCGAACAGGGCAGGCAGTCGGTCAGCTCCGTTGTAAATCGGAATCGCGATCGCAATTTGGGGAGTCCATGGCTGCGACGAGCCGGCCGCCCGTTGAACCGCACGGGCAATGGCTTGACGATCGCCCCGGTGCTCTCGATCGCGAAACCAGCGACCCATCACCCAAGGACTCGTCAGGGTGCTGATCAGGAGCGATCGCTCGCAAACCAACACCGGATCTCGCGATCGCAACCCCCCTGGATGTTGCAGCCACCAGCACAACAACCGACGCAAATCGGACAGACCATAGAACCACGGGATGAGGAATCGGCGCGATCGATTCACCCGCAACAGCCGCACCACATAGCGACTCCAGCCAATGCCCTGAGCAAAGGAACGGAGATAATCGGCCGTGAAGCGGGTTGCCGGGAGCCGGTGACTAAGGCACAAGCTGGGGCAATAGGCCACAGAGTAGCCCGCTCGTTGGAGGTAGACCAGTGCTTCCAGATCTTCGGACGTGAGCCAGGTGTTTCCCGTTCGCCCACCCAAAATTAACCGAGGCGGCACGGCCGCCAGCCAAGCGGCCCGACGCACCACCAACCCCGCAGACGGCGGCAACAGGCCGCGCCCTGGCTCATAGACAAACGGCCGATCGCCCCGATCGACAATCGCAAAGAGCGATCGAATCCGTGCAAACCCCACCGGTTCCAGCCCCTCCAAAACCGGCAGGATGCGCCCCCCAAAAGCCCCCACCAGGTTGCGATCGACCCAATCACTCTGGGCAAACTGCCACACCCGCGCCACCCAATCGGGATCCGGCACGGTGTCATCATCCAAAAAAGCCACCCAATCCGCACCCGATCGCACGATCGCCCGTTGCCGGGCAAAGGCCGCCCCCTGTTGTGGCTCTTGATCCCAATGAATTCGGGCCGATCGAGCTTGAAACGCGGCCACCACCTCCCGGGTGCGATCGTCACTATTGTTGTCAATCACCCAAATGTCCCAGTCGATCGCCTGGGTTTCCACCTGGCCCAACAACGCCTCCAGCACAATCGGCAGGCGATCGGCCCCGTTATAGGTCGGAATCGCAACAGTCAGCACAAATCAGCACAGAATCGAATTAGTGGCTATGGCTAGCAGTCTCCAGTATGAGTGATTCGCTTGAGATTGCTCGGGTAGTATCAGGTCATGAACTGTTAGGTGACAGATTGAGCTGGCCGCGAAAGCAATTGCATATTGCCGTGCCATTTATCCAATCGCCCAGAGGGAGTTGCTGAAGCGGCAAATGACCCGATAGGGTTAATCAACGGTTGTGTTGCTTTGTTGATCGCCTGTTCTAGCACCCCTTTGCCATGATTGCTTCTGCCTTTGCCGAATCGGAGCTATTTCCCCAAGATCGGGCCCAGATGGGCCGTGCCGTGGATTATTCGGGCGCACAAAATTTGACTCAGGTGTGGGTGCGGGCGGCCCAACGCTTTGGCACGTTGCCGGCCCTGCGCGATCGCCACTCGTCACCAGCGCTGGAGCTGAATTTTGCGGAACTGCTGGAATATCTGCAAACGTTTGCGGCGGGGCTGCAAACGCTGCTGAGTCCTGAGGATGCCAGTGCGCGGGAGGAGGCGGGATTGGTTGTGCCGCCTCGGGTGGCGCTGTTTGCGGACAATAGTGCTCGGTGGTTTGTGGCGGATCAGGGCACGATGGCGGCGGGTTTTGCCAATGCGGTGCGGAGTTCTTTGGCGGAAACGGAGGAGTTGCGCTACATCCTGACGGACAGCGGGGCGCGGTTGTTGATTGTTGAGAATCAAAAGACGCTGAATCGGTTGGCCGATCGCCTGGGAGATTTGCCTTTGGTGGCGATCGTGTTGCTGTCGGATGAGGAGCCGGTGCGATCGGGCGCGATCGGGGATGATGTGTTGCTTTTGAATTTTTTGGCGTTGCTGGAGCGGGGGCGCGATCGCCTGAAAACTCAGCCTTGGCAGCCACCCCAACAGGATCCAAAAACCCTAGCCACGCTGATCTATACCTCTGGGACTACGGGGCAACCGAAGGGGGTGATGTTGTCCCACGGGAACTATCTCTATCAGCTCAGTGCGTTCCGAACGGTGGTGGCTCCCCAACCGGGCGATCGGGTGTTGACCCTGTTGCCCACCTGGCACTCCTTTGGCCGCATTGGGGACTATTACTTGCTCTGTCAAGGTTGCGTCTTGGTTTACACCAACATTCGCCAGCTCAAGGCAGATCTGAAAACCGATCGGCCCCAATACATGATGGCTGTGCCGCGTCTTTGGGAGTCAATTTATGAAGGGGTGCAAAAGCAATTCCAATCCCAACCGGCCAGTACCCAAAAAATTGCCCAAACCTTTTTGGGGTTCAGTGAGCGCTACGTGCGAGCCAAGCGCCGCTGGCAAGGGCTGGAGTTGCGATCGAAACCGGCGGCGGGTTTGGAAAAACTGCTGGCGGGGGCGCGGGCGATCGCCCATTGGCCGCTACACCGCTTGGGCGATCGACTGGTGTATCAAAAAATTCGGCAGGCCACCGGGGGCGAGCTGCAATATGCCATCAGTGGCGGCGGATCCTTGGCGGCCCATCTGGAAATGTTCTTTGAGATTGTGGGGGTGAATGTGCTGGTGGGCTATGGCCTCACCGAGACTTCCCCGGTACTGACGGTGCGACGTAATTGGCGGAATTTGCGGGGAACTTCTGGGCTGCCGCTGCCGGCCACGGAGTTGCGATCGGTTGATCTGGAAACCCGCCAGCCGCTGCCGGTGGGTGACAAAGGCCTAATTTTGGCCCGGGGCCCACAGATTATGGCGGGCTACTTTGGCAAACCGGAGGCAACGGCGAAGGCGATCGATTCGGAAGGCTGGTTTGATACGGGAGATTTGGGTTGGCTGTCGCCGATCGGGGACATCACCATCACCGGGCGGGCCAAGGACACGATCGTCTTGACCAATGGGGAAAATATTGAACCCCAGCCGATTGAGGATGCCTGTATTCGCAGTCCCTACATCAGCCAAGTTGTGTTGGTGGGTCAAGACCAAAAGACTCTCGGGGCTTTGATTGTGCCCAACCAGGAGGCGATCGCCGCTTGGGCCGCAGAACAGGGGCTTGATTCGGTGGATCTCCAAAGCGATCGGGTCCAGTCCCTGATTCGAGATGAGTTGGCGCGGGAGGTGAAGGATCGCCCCGGTTACAAAGCCGAAGAACGGATCAGCACCTTTCGTTTTTTGGCGGAACCCCTGTCGATCGAAAACGGTCTGTTAACCCAAACGATGAAAGTGCGGCGAAACGTGGTGTTTGAGCGGTTTGCGGATTTAATCACTGCCATGTTTGCCAGCTAGGCTGCTGGGGCGATCGCAGCTTTAGCACTTGGCCACTCCTTTAGAGGATGTCTGAAAAGCCCAAATTGCTACTCTGTACGCCCCAGTGATCGACTCAGACAAGGGGCTTAAGCCCCTTGTCCCTACGACTATTGGTGCTTGCCCGTGCCAAAGAATACTTTTTAAACATCCTCTTAGGCTTTGATCGCCCCTGAAATAGGTTTGAGGAACCCAGTTGCAATGATGTTCCAGGATCCAGCCTTGTTCAAACAGTTCCTTGGGCGGGCCGCCTTGCTCTCCGTGCTGCTCTGTACCGGCGGCGCGGCTCTGGCGGGCGATCGGGCTATGCTGCCGAATTCAACCAAACAACCGGTTCAGGTCAAGGAACGGCGAGTGGAGCTTGTCCCGATCGCGGATCTGTTAGCCAATCCGCAACGGTGGGTCGATCGACTCATTGAAGTGCAGGGCCGTTTGCAACCCAGCCCGGATCCGCAAGGGGCGATCGGCTGCACCCGCATGGCCTGTCCTTTTCCCAGCACCGCCCAGCCCGGTGACCAGCGAGATTGCAATCGCTGCCAAGGGCCCGCCGGGTTGCAAGCGGGGTCTCAATGGTTAGCCCTCAGCAATTTGCGGTGTACGGGTGTTGAACAACTGACTTTGCGCCCGGGCGGTCAGGTCGATCGCACCATTCGTTGGGAAAGTGCCCGACTGGAAGATCAAGCCTGGAGCCTCGATCGGTCTTACAGTGCCGTGGGGACGTTACGGCGCAGCACTGGCCCCGGAGCCGATCGCACCCAATACGAATTGGAGGTTCGATCGCTAGTAAACCTCGATCAAAATTCCTCTGATACCAATTCCTGGACTCTGGTAGCACTCAATCAAAAGCGAGATCCCCTCAAAGGAAGACCTCGCTTTTGATTTAGATCGGTTTGCAGATTGATTGGTTGGCAAATTTAGCGATCGACCGATCCCATAATCACGTCGATGCTGCCCAGAATCGCCATGATGTCCGCCACCTTCACGCCCTTCAGCAAGTGCGGCAGAATTTGCAAATTGGTGAAGTCTGGAGCCTTGATCTTGAAGCGCCAGGGGAACACATTGTCATCACCCACGATGAACACACCCAGTTCGCCCTTACCGCTTTCCAGGCGCACATAATGTTCGCCCTTGGGAATCTTGAACGTGGGAGCCAACTTCTTGCCAATGAATTGGTAGTCAAAGCCGTTCCATTCGGACTTTGGCCCACCCAGCATCCGTTGGGCTTCCAGGTTTTCGTAGGGGCCGCCGGGGATCTGATCCAGCGCTTGCAAAAGCATCTTGTTCGACTCGCGCATTTCCCGCACCCGCACCAGGTAGCGAGCGAAGCAGTCGCCGCCGGTTTCCCACTGCACCTCCCAATCCAGTTCGTCGTAGCACTCGTAGTGGTCAACTTTCCGCAGATCCCACTTCACGCCCGAACCGCGCAGCATGGGGCCCGACAAGCCCCAGTTGATTGCTTCTTCGCGACTGATTGTGCCAATGCCTTCCACGCGGCGGCGGAAGATTGGGTTATTGGTGATTAGCTTTTCGTATTCGTCGATTTTGGGCGCGAAGTAGTTGCAGAAGTCGCGGCACTTGTCGATCCAGCCGTAGGGCAAGTCAGCGGCCACGCCGCCCATGCGGAAATAGTTGTTGTTAATCAACCGTGCGCCCGTGGCCGCTTCCCACAGGTCGTAGATCATCTCCCGTTCGCGGAAGATGTAGAAGAAGGGGGTTTGCGCACCCACATCGGCCAGGAAGGGGCCAAGCCACAGCAGGTGGTTGGCGATTCGGTTCAGCTCCAGCATGATCATGCGGATGTAGCTGGCGCGGCGGGGCACTTCAATGCCGGCGAGCTTTTCGGGAGCGTTAACCGTGATTGCTTCGTTGAACATCCCGGCGGCGTAGTCCCACCGACTGACGTAGGGCACAAACATGATGTTGGTGCGGTTTTCGGCGATTTTCTCCATGCCGCGATGGAGATAGCCAATGACGGGTTCGCAGTCAAGGACGTTTTCGCCGTCGAGGGTGACGATGAGCCGCAACACGCCGTGCATGGACGGGTGATGGGGGCCCATGTTCACGACCATCGGTTCGGTTTTGGTTTCAATCCGGGTCATAGGATCGATCGGTCTCCGTTGGTGGTTGCACTGGGCATCGCGTGTGGGCGATCGCCGCGTTGAATCAAGTCGGTGGCTGGGCGCACGACCGGTGGATGGCGATGGAACACCGCTTGCCATTATCAACCGAAATTGCGGCGGACTGGCGGATCAGTGGGGAGCGATCGATTGTTTTTTGTTTGATCGCCCATAATCGCGGTTGTCGGTCATGGCGATTCGGGTATGGCGATTCGGGCATGGCAATTCGGGCATGGCAATTACGATGGCAATTGCGGTTGAGTTGCCCATCATCACCCCGCTGGACTCCTCTTTGGACTCCTCATCGGTAATGGGTCTTAATCCATCCTGCTTAATTCTGATTCATCCTGATTAATCCTGCTGGATCTTGATTCTGCTCAATTCCGGTTAATGTTTGATGCCTGATGCCTGAGGAATCGCAAGGGCCATGGGACAATGAAGCGACAGAAATTCAAAAGCGCCCCTTCAGGACTTGATCCATGGCTAATAGTTGGTGGGAAATCAACATTCGCTGCCACCCATTACTCGAAGACACCGTTTATTGGCGAACTCAAGATTTTGGTTGCCGAGGCACCTCTAGCCAATACAAAGGCAAGAATTGTTTGATTTCCGCCTATTTGCCCCAAGAGCAGGCGCAACTGCTAGATCTTTCTGCCCTGGCGCTTTGGTTACGCCAAGATGCCATTTTGGCCAATTTGCCTGAGCCAACGGTCAAATGGAATTTGATTGATGAAGAGGATTGGTCGAGCAGTTGGAAAGAACATTGGCAGCCGCAAGAAGTGGGCGATCAGTTCTTGATTTGTCCGGCTTGGTTGGATGTGCCGGAAGCGGGTAAGCGGGTAGTGGTGCGTTTGGATCCGGGGGTTGCTTTTGGGACGGGGGCCCATCCCACAACGCAACTCTGCATGGAGTCGATGGAGATGCGCTTTGACGGCAAGCCCACGGAGCAGATCATTGCGGACATTGGTTGTGGGTCGGGAATTTTGGCGATCGGGGCGTTGTTGGTGGGGGCCAAAACTGCCTACGCGGTGGATATTGATCCCTTGTGTTTGCGGGCAACTCAAGAGAATATTTCACTGAATCAGATTCAGCCCGATCGGGTGCATCTGGAGCAGGGATCTTTTGAGAAGCTGCAAGAGATGTTGGGCGATCGCAAAGTGGATGGCTTTTTCTGCAACATTTTGGCGGAGGTAATTGTGGATTTGATTCCGCAATTAGAACAAATTAGCCATCAAAAGACTTGGGGAGTGTTGAGTGGTATTTTGTTAGATCAAGCCAAGGCAATTTCTGACACGTTGGAGCAAAGTGGTTGGATTGTGGCCACGTTGTGGAAGCGTCAGGAATGGTGCTGTATTAATGTGCGGCGATCGTAAAGAAATGAATCTAACTCTGGTTTGATGCTGGTCGGATTGCGATCGCCGGATCATCGCTCATCATCAGCGTCAATTTGCCCAAGCGCGAGATCGGATCCTGGGCGATCGAGCACTTGGTTGATTGATTACAGATTTGGTCGCAGATTTGATCACAGATTACAGGTGGCTTTGGGCTGCACACAGTCGGGTAATTTGGCGCTTGGGGCCCACGGACACCAGATCGCAACTGAGGCGATCGCCCTGGCCCACTTGGCTCAATTGTTGTTTGCCCGCTTGCCAATGGCTGGCCATTTGGTTGAACCAGCGCCCGGCCAGGTTTCCAGATCTGGCGGAGGCCACATCTTCAACGGTGGCCACCGCGATCGACCCCAACAAAACCATGCTCGCGATTTGAATCAGACGCTTCATAAAAACGGGCACTCCAGCGGATCGTAGCCAGAAATTGGATTCACTCAACAACACCAGCCGATCGGGGTGATTGTGCTGCGATGTTCATGGGTTGCGGCGCTCAGCGTTGAATTGCAGGATCGCTCAGCCTGGCACTGCTGCCCAATCCCTGCAACACTGCTGCTACAGCCTTACCGTTGAATATGCCCTGCAACAGGACGATCGCTTCAGGTAGAAGGCCAGTTTAACAACTGCGTGAAGGTTCTGCTGCAAAACGGCTTAAAGACTTGCTTAAAACCTTGCTTAAAACCTTGCTTAAAAAATCCACAGAAATCTTGTTTTAGAGTTTTAGTTCTGGCTGAGTCTGGCTAAATGGCAACTCAGCGTTAATGGCATCAATTTGTTGTTGTTCGTATTGATTAATTTCATCGATATAGGTTCGCAAAATGCGATCGAGCCGGGGATGATAAAGCCGGTGCAGGCTGTGGTTAGGGGTTGCCGGGAATCCGCGCCGCCGTTTGTGTTGTCCCCCCGCGCCGGGGTCAAAGAGTTGAATTCCGTGGGCGATCGCCCAGTCGATTGGCTCGTAATAACAGGCATTGAAGTGCAGGTGGTCAATTTCCCGCGTACAACCCCAATAGCGACCGTAGAGCCGATCGCCCTTGGTGATGCAAAAGGAGAGGGCGATCGGGTGGCGATCGTCGCCGTGGGCATGGGCCGTAAACAACACCACGCGATCGGCTAATTGATCGGCCAAATCCACAAAAAATTTGCGCGTTAAATATTGGCTGCCGCCCCAAAACTTCTCGCAAGTGCTGCTGTAAAAATCATAAACCTTGGAAAAATAGCCGTGGGGAATTTGTGAACCTTGCCAGGTTTTGAACTCCAAGCCACTATTCACCATGGATTTTCGTTCGCGCTTAATATTGCGGCGCTGATTGGCGTTGAAGCTGGCTAGATAATCTTCAAATGTTTGATAGTTATTACTCGTCCAAATGTAGCTGTGATGTTTCCAGGTAATGAAATCGCCCAAGGATTCCATGAGTTGTTGCCATTGGGGATCCACAAACAGAAAATGACAGCCAGACACATGATGTCGGCTACAAAAATGATCGATCGCCCCCAGCATCATTTCAGTAATCGCCCGTTCATCTTCAGCAGAGTCAATTAAAAATCGATAGCCTTCCGCTGGCGTAAAAGGGGTCATTCCTAATAGTTTGGGATAGTAATCAACCCCTAGGCGATAGGACAAATCCGCCCACTGCTGGTCAAACACAAATTCGCCATAACTGTGTCCCTTGAGATAGAGGGGAGCTGCGGCAACCAACTTTCCCGATCGGCGCACCACTAAGTGGGATGGCAACCAGCCTTCTTGAGGGATTGCGCTGCCCGATGTTTCCAAATTATTCAACCAAGCCCATTCCAAAAAGGGAGTTTTTAGGGGTTTGGCTAATGCATCCCACTCCTGCGGACTCAGATCCGCCATCCGACTAACCCAAGAAAGTTCGTAGGCAATTTGTTCGGTGGTTGCGGTTTGGGCCATGGTTCACAGGGCGATCGAGGGGGGCTGATCTGGTCAAAATGATGCGCAATCGGTGCTGCTCGGTCAACGGCAGCGCTTTCGATACCCTAGCGCGATCGCCCTGGGCTTTCAAGGCAAGTGAGACAAATGACAAAACCCCGGAAGGCGGAGCGGTATCCATCTTCCGGGGCTTTCTCACCGGGGGCGATCGGCTTTCCTCAAATAATTGGAGGTCACTGAAGATGACTGGCGATTCTTTGAAATGACTTGAGATTACTTGAGAGCCGTTTTGGAATTGCTGGATGATGACCTTTTCCAAAAACCTGTCCAACGCCGCCAAAGAGCACGAACAACTTTCCATTGATCGATCGCGTGGGCAATCACAAACACCAAAAAGCTATAGGAAAACCAAAAGTGTAAGCCACGCCCCAAATCCACCATCTCAGCATTTTGGGGAAACAGTTCCGGCACAACAATGCCAAAGAATTTGACATTATTAGGTCTAACGGAATTAGACAGAAAAACACCCGTGACCGGAACCACAATCATGAAGCCATAGAGGCTGCTATGCAGCAGAAATACACGCCACCAATGGGCGGACAGTTTGGGCAGCCGACGGGAATATTTGCGCCACCAAACTCGGAACAACAACAGCACCCGTCCCAACAACAAACCAATGGTTAAAATCCCGATCGACTTGTGGAAATCATAGAGACCGGGGCGAAAGGAAACCTCGCGCGGCAGTTGCGCCATGAAAGTTCCTCCCACAAACAAAACGAGATAGGCCACCGCCATCCACCAATGCAAGGACATCAAATTTTGGAAGGCATTGTTGAGGCGGCGTTTGGGTGGGGCAACCTGGGCAGAATCAGCCATGACGTTTGGGAGTTGGTCATTATTAACTAACCATAATCATAACGAGTACAGATTGAGCTGTGGGCACTCGTGGTGACCTGTGGGGATTCAGCCAAACCGGTTGGGCATCGTCGGGGCGATCGCCATCCACAGCGCGGCCCATAAGGGGAAACAGCGCGGTAGCATAGAGTGCGCCAAAGTGTGCGACACAATGCACACCCAAAACTTCAAAATCTGTCGGCTCGATCGCCCCTTCCTATGGCTGAAAACTGGTTGGAATCCTTGGTTTGGACGGACTACCGCGTGGCGGTTTTGTTTACCGTTTTGATACCGCTAGGGCTGTTGCTGTGGGCGCTTGTGGCTAAGGCCGACGCGCTGCAAAAGCTGATGGTGATCTATTGGCGGGTTTCGAGCCTGCTGGCCATCACGGTGTATTTGATGATTGGCTCTTTGCCCGTGAGCTTTGTGGCGGCGCTGGGGGCGCGGGTGCTGATTCCGCTGGGGCTGTGGTTCTGGGTCGATTTAAATGAAGAAATTGACGACCAACCCCAAGGCCGATTGAAGTTTGCGTTTAAGGCTTGGCGCTGGGCCATGACCATCTATTGCACGATCGGGACGGTGGCGCAGGTGTTGACCTTACCTTGTGCCCTGAAACCCACCGAAGTGCTGGTGAAGGATGCGGCTTGCCGTGTTTGGTTGGAACCCACCTGGCTCTATCGGGAATATTTCCATAACAATACCAATCCCAGTTTCTTGGGTGTGTTGGGGGTTTTAGGCTTGGCAATTTATGTCATTTATTTGGCCTATTTTGTGGTGTTTCGGTTGGGCAAGCAGGGGCGATCGGCAACAGGGGTTTAGGGCCTGTCGTCATTTCCATCACCGTAGGGGTTGGGTCTCCCAACCCTAACCCGGGCGATCGCCACAACCCTGTCCACCCCTGGGAACACCCAAGGATCACGGGAACTGGGCGGGGAGACCCCGTCCCTACGACTGATCGCTTGGGAGGGCAAGATCATCAGGGTTTCAGGCGATTTGACGACACGCCCTAGGATCTTGATGTTTCCGTTGCCAAATCTTGAGGGCAAGGGACTGACCGTTCTGGCCCAGGGCGATCGGGATTGGGATCGGGGCGTAGATTTGGATCTGCGAGGCGATCGCCTAATCTTCCACAAATTGCCGCATGGGAATTTCAACCAGGAAACTAGTTGAATGATTCAGCTCCGATCGACAAGTTAACCGGCCGCCATGTCGCTCCACCACAATTTGTTGGGCAATGGACAAACCTAAGCCAGTTCCCTTGCCCACATCTTTGGTGGTGAAAAAAGCATCAAACAAGTTTCGTTGCACCTCAGGGGCAATTCCGGGCCCGTTGTCCGTAATCACAATCTGCACCGTTTCGGGATCGGCCAAGGTGGTGGTGATGGCGATTTGTGGCGGTTCCCGATCGCTCCGTTTGTCCTCATCGATCGCGTCGATCGCATTGGTCAGCAAATTCATAAACACCTGGTTCATTTGCCCCGCGTAACACTCAATGGGGGATAACTCGCCGTAGTGTTTTTGAATCTGAATCGCTGGGCGCTGATCCGTAGCCTTCAGTCGGTTGCTCAAAATCATCAGCGTGCTATCCAACCCCGCGTGAATGTCTACGCTTTTCACCTCCGCTTCGTCCAGCCGCGAAAAGGTGCGCAAGGACAAAACAATTTCGCGAATGCGATCGGTTCCCACCCGCATTGATTTCAAGAGTTTGGGCAAATCTTCCTGCACAAACGTCACATCAATTTCGTCCGCCAGTTCCAAAATTTCCGGCGTGGCCTTGGGAAAGGCCAATTGATAGGCAACCAACAGCGCCAACATATCTTGCACATAGTTGCAGGCATGTTCGAGGTTGCCGTGAATGAAATTCACCGGATTATTAATTTCGTGGGCCACCCCTGCCACCATTTGCCCCAAACTGGACATTTTTTCCGTTTGCACCAGTTGTGCTTGGGCTTTTTTCAACACCGTCAGGGCTTCCGATAATTGGGCGGTGCGTTGTTTCACCCGCTGCTCCAGATCCTTGGCCAAGTCTTGCAGGGCAGCTTCGGCAGCCTCGCGATCGCGCACTTCCTGCTGGAGTTGCAGGTTTTGGTTGTCCAACTCCTCTTCAGCCAGTTCGCGACTCTCATCAGTCAGCACCAACCACCAAACCGCGATCCCCGACAAAACCAGCAACATCGCATACAAAACCCCAAAGGTTTCCAGCAGCGGTATTGATTCGACATCGGATTGCGCGAGGGGTAACTCAGCGATCGGCCCGAGGGTATAAACCAGCGCGAAAATCGCCCCCAGCAGGCCAGCCATGGCCGCGAACAGCCCCAAAAAACGCACCATCCGCTTACCCAACCGCAAAGACAGGCGATCGCCAAAAATGGCCCGCGCCACGATGGGAGCCAAGCGCACCTGCTCGCCCACGGAGGGCTTGCAGGAATCGTGACAATGGGCATCCAGACTGCAACAGAGGGAGCAGATATGGCCGTCGTAAACGGGACAAAAGGCCAAATCCGATGGCTCATACTCGTTGTCACAAACGCAGCAACTGACCAGAGTGGCAGCCGGAAAATTCAAGCGCACTTCGTTGGGCCGGGCGATGTAGTAGCGGCCTCGGGTTGCCCAGGCGATCAGTGGCGACAGACCGAAGGCAATTCCCAGGGCCAAAAATGGCGCATAGGCCCGCAGCGATTCCCCCAACAGCCCCACAAACGCCACCATGGCAATGACCGAAGCCACCACCATCGAGCCAAATCCCACAGGGTTGAAGTTGTAAAGATAGGCGCGTTTGAACTCCACGTAGGACGGACTGAGTTTGAGGGGTTTGTTAATCACCAAGTCCGCCACGATCGCCCCAATCCAAGCGATCGCCACGTTGGAATAGAGACCCAACACGGCCTCTAGGGTTTCAAAAACCCCCAACTCCATCAACAGCAGAGCGATCGACACATTGAACACCAACCACACCACTCGCCCGGGGTGGGAATGGGTGAGCCGCGAAAAGAAGTTTGACCAGGCCAGGGATCCCGCGTAGGCGTTCGTGACGTTGATTTTGACCTGGGAGATGATCACGAAAAACACCCCCACCGTCAGCACCACTTGGGGATCGTCAAAAACGGTGGCGAATCCGGCCAAATACATTTGAACCGGCTCCTTGGCCTTGGCAAAGGAAGCCCCATGCTCGATCGCCAAAGTTGCCAAAAAGGCCCCGCCCAACTGCTTGGCCACTCCCAACACAATCCAGCCGGGCCCTGCCGCCAACACCGCCAACCACCAGCGAATCCGATTGTTGGGGCCACATTCCGGCAAAAAGCGTAGATAGTCTACCTGTTCGCCCAACTGGGCAATCAGAGAAAAGGAAACGGTGGCCGCCGCGCCAAACAGCAAGGGATCAAAGGCGGCTCCGCTGGGGGAGTTTCCGGCAAAGTGGAGCCAGCGATCGAGGGCGGCCGGTTCCTTGAGACCCACAAACACAAAGGGCAACCCCATCAAAACCAGCCAAATCGGTTGCGTCCAAAACTGCAACCGCTCGATCGCCGTGATGCCATAAAACACAACCGGCAACACCACCAAAGAGCAAAGGATATAGCCCAACCACAGGGGAAGATGCCAATAAAGCTCTAGGGCTTGGGCCAGGATTGCCGCTTCCAGCGCAAAGAAAATGAACGTAAAAGAGGCGTAAATCAGCGAGGTAATCGTTGAGCCAATGTAACCAAACCCTGCGCCTCTGGTGAGTAAATCAATATCAACATTGTATTTAGCGGCGTAATAGGAAATCGGAATTCCCGCTAGGCCAATCAGCAGTCCCACCACCAAAATGGCCCAAAAAGAATTGCTGAATCCATAGCTAATCACTAAAGATCCACCGATCGCTTCAAGGGCCAGAAAGGAAATACCGCCTAGGGCTGTATTGGCCACTAAAAATTCTGACCACTTCCGAAAGGACTGGGGCGCATAGCGAAGGGAATAGTCCTCGATCGTCTCGGTGGCCACCCAAGCGTTGTACTCTCGACGCTTCTGCACAACCTTTTTGCGGGGCATATACGGAGTCGTCATAGCAGGTCAAAAAGATTACAGAATGGAGCAATTCATATACTTAGACGATTTGAACTTCCTTGGGCAGAAAGTCAATCGATTGCGTTGATTGCCGAAGATGGGTGATCGCTGCAACTATGAATAACTATGAATTTCATAGATTTATGGATAAAGCCGGGTTACTCAAAATTGAGTAAGCGATCGCATCAACAATCAAATGGAATGCTCGAAGAGACTGCTACATCGTAACTAGCCCATGGTTCTACCCTAGCGTGCTCCAAGGACTGACGATCGGACTGATTCTTGACCGCAGAATTATTGACTATTTAATAATCATATCAATGATATCAATCGTTCTTCGGCTGCTTCTAAGGTGGTACTCAACCCTCTCAGCGTTGGCCATATTCGCAGCGATTAAACATGCTCAACTGAGTTGTCCCTTGGTTTTAGTATTCCTTGAGACAATTTGCTAAAGATTTATAAATTTCCCTTCATGAAAATTGCAAATTAAAGTCAATTGGGGATGGTCTCGCGGTTCCCATGGTGCGTTCCGATGGCGTGTAATCGCCTAACTGTTCTGATAGCTACCGACCTCCAGCGGGGGTTCGACCAGGCTGGGCAGGGTGATGGTGACGGTTGTTCCCCGATCGAGCTGACTATCTAAGCGGATCTGGCCCTGGTGGACTTGCACGATCGCCTGGACAATGGCCAGCCCCAACCCCGACCCGGCGGATTGACCGGTGCGATGGCGCGATCGGGACACATCGGCACGATAGAAGCGATCGAACAGATGGGGCAAAGCTTCCGGCGCAATGCCAATGCCGGTGTCTTGGACTTCGAGCTTTAGGGTGGGTTTGCGCAAGTCCCGATCGAGCCGCACCCAAACCCGCCCGCCCGATGGCGTGTATTGAATGGCGTTGCCAATCAGATTGGTCAGCAGCCGCGCCAACTGATCTCGATCGCCCCGCACCATCCAGGCTCGCGGATCGAGAATTTCACTGAGTTCGGGAATCAATTCCAACGCTTGGCGGGTGGCCAGGGCCATTTGCTCCTCGATCGCCTCCAGCAGCAATTCCGCCAAATCCACCGTCCCCCACTGAGGTTGCACAATGCTGCTATCTTGGCGGGCCAAAAACAATAGATCGTCCACCAATTTTCCCAGGCGACGGGTTAACCGTTCGATCGCCTCCAACTGCGATCGCTCCATTTGGGGGTTAGTTTCCGCCAAAGCCACCTGCACGTTGGTTTGAATGGTGGCGATCGGGTTGCGCAGTTCATGGGATGCATCGGCCGTGAATTGCCGCAAGCGTTGGTAAGACTCGCGCACCGGTTCCATGGCCAGCCCCGACAGCCACCACCCGATCGCCCCGACAGCCCCAATCAACGCCACCACCCCAAAGCCCAGGTCGATCGCCAACTGCTGGGCCGGTTTGGTGACCTCAAACCAAGGGTGACTGACTCGCAAATAGCCCAAGGGTTGCCCCCCCAGCGCAATGGCCTGAGTGCGCTGCCGCAACACCAACGGCGGTTCCACCGGGCCCCGTCCCTCCGCTGGCTTCCCGGGCCCGTCGCGCAACACTTTCACCGTTTCACTTTTGCGCGTGGGATGCAGGGGAATGGTCAAGGGTTCCGCAAAACTGGTCCAAAGCTGCTGGCCCGTGGGGCTAAACCACTCCAAATCGATGCGATCGTCTTCCACATCATTCCAAACCGTGCCCGTGTTGTCCCGAAAGCTGGCTTCCAGGTTCACCCGGGCCCGAGTAATCATCTGCTGTGGATCGATGGCGGCCAGGTCGCGCACTTGCACCGATTCAATCACCAGCGATCGAGCAACTAGTTCGATCGCATGTTCGATCGTGTCATCCACCCGATCGACCAGCGTGGCCCTCGCATAACCATAAAAGGCGATCGCAGCCACCAGCACCAACACTGCTGTTACGGTCGCGTACCAAAGGGCCAGCCGTCGCCGCGTTGTCTGAAACACGATCGTCCTCGAATGATGGGTAGTTGCCTTTTCCCTAATCGTAATTCATTCGATCGGCTTGATTTAGCCTCTTAATTGACTTGAGCTGGCTAGCCGATTGAATTTCTGGGTAATGTTTGATTACCTTTTCGATCCACTTCTCGATCAACTTGATTAGTTAAGTTTGTTCTTGAATTGCTTGATTGAATTGCTTGATTGAATTGCTTGATTGAATTGCTTGGTTGAATTGATCGGCTTGACCTTAAGAGGATATCTGACAGCTAATTCATAAAGAGAAGCTAAAGCCGACTTGGCAGCTCTAAATCTGGTTTTAGGCTAGACCTACCCGAAGCATCACCCAGCTCATGAGTCGTCTCCCGGTCATTGCCAATCCTACCCGCA
>MKGP02000036.1 GCA_001913845.2 Limnothrix sp. CACIAM 69d
CCTTCGCCCCCCTTGGGAGAAGGGGTTGGGGGATGAGGGCTGTTAGCTGATTCGTGCAGGAGGTCTATTGGTTTAAAAAACGAGGTCATCAGGGTTTCAGGTGATTTGACGACAGGCCCTAAGCCCCTTGTCTGCGTTGATCACGGGGGTGTGCAGCGTAGCAACTTGGACTTTCCAGACAGTCTCTTAGTAATTAATTGATTAAAAAATTAGGTAGTACTGCAACTCAGCAATGATGAACAGCCGGTAGCCTTTCTGGGTAAGCAATCTTGCACTGGAAATCATCACCTTGCAGATAGCACCGAAGTTTATTCTATGAATGCACGTATACCAATTCTATGAATGCAAATATACCAACTAGTTTTAAAAACTTAAATCAGTCTTGCCCGCTAGTGCTACAAATCACTGCCTAAAGCCACCGTTCGTTCTGAAATTAGAGTCATGTTGCTGCCTAAAACTAATATTAGGTGTTATCTTGAGTCAGCCTACTTTTACAGAGTTGATCACAGATTTATTTTGATAGGGTAAAGATCTCGGATTTTCTTGTGCGATTTTTTACACTCGAATGTCTTTTTGTGTAATTTTTTACACTCAATCAATTTCTTTCATGAAACTTTTACAAAACTCCGATAGATTTGGCAGTCAGCAATCAACCTAAGGACACAAGGGAAATGGAAGCAGCTATTTACTCTGAAATGAAACAGATAAGTTACTTGATCTGCCCATAATTTCAAGCAGAGTTTACAGTCCAAGTTCATGACCTGATCACCCGCCACCGATTTCAGATCGTTATGATTTTGCACTCCCAGCCAACCGACAAGAAGTTTTCAGCCACGCTGCCAGGCCTTAGTTCTTACCTCAGCCTGAAATTGTCTCGCAACCTGCTGATGCGGTTGATTGTGGGAGGCACGGCGCTGCTCGTAGGCGTGGGCGCATATATTAGCTATCAAACTGTGCGCCAAGCAACACTGGAAAACTTGAAACAGGATGCACTATCCCGCGTGACCAGCAGGTCTCAGGATATTGATAGTTGGTTGGCATTGTTGAAAACACGCGTGGAAATGTTATCCCACGTTGAGGTGGTGCAATCGATGGACTGGGCGATCGCCAGTCCTTATCTAAAAGCTGAAGATCAACGAATTGGAGATTTTTCGTTCTTTGGCTTCACCACAGCAGCAGGAATTCGCCAAAGCACTGTTCCCAAGACCAAGCCGGCCGATGTACGCGATCGCCGATGGTTTCAAAAGGCAATCACTGGGCAAATTTATGTCGATGATCCCATGATTGCTCGGATTACTCGTGTTCCTGGTGTGGCTATTGCCGCGCCTATTTTTAAAGATCAAAACTCCAAACCGCAGCCCGTTGGGGTAATCCATGGAGTGGTCACGATCGATCGGATCAAGCAAGTCACCAATCAGTTGAAATATGGCGATCATAGCTATGCTTTTGTGCTCAATTCCAAGGGCGAGGCGATCGTACATCCCAACTCAGCGTTCATGTCCACCATAGACAAGCCCGCGCCGAGCTTGATAATTGCCCAAGATGCAGGATTGGCCCACATTGCCCAACAGATGGTCAATCGGCAGCAGGACATTCAATTGGTCAAAATTAATGGGCTTGAAAGCTATGTGGGTTTTCGACCACTCACCGAAGCGCAATGGTCTGTGGCACTGGTGATTCCGCGCCAGAATATTGAATCTCAGCTTCAGCTACTGGATGGCATTGCGATCGTTGTTTTGCTGCTCGTGGGCACACTGATCGGCGTTTTGGTCTATGTTCAATCCACGGAGCAAGCACAGCTCAAACAATCCAAGGCCGCAGCAGATTTTGCTAATCAGGCCAAGAGCGAATTTCTATCAAACATGAGCCATGAGTTACGCACACCCCTAAATGGCATTTTGGGCTATGCCCAAATTCTCAGCCGTTCCAAAACCTGGGGTAAAAAAGAACAGGATGGCATCCAAATTATTCATCAGTGTGGAACTCATCTGTTGACCTTAATTAATGACATTTTGGATCTTTCTAAAATTGAAGCTCGTAAACTTGATCTGGCAATCAATGAATTTCATTTGCCCTCATTTCTACAGGGCGTTTGCGAAATTTGTCGGATCCGTGCTGAGCAAAAAGGCATTGCTTTTACCTATCGAGCCGATTCAGATTTACCGATCGGGATTCGCGCTGACGAGAAGCGACTACGCCAAGTCTTGATTAACCTTCTCGGCAATGCAATCAAGTTTACTGATAAAGGACAAGTAACATTTCGCGTCCAAGCCCAAAAGCTCGATGCTCCATCCCTATACCATCTGCGATTTCAGGTCGAGGACACGGGCGTGGGGATGACACCACAACAATTAGAAAAGATTTTCTTGCCATTTGAGCAAGTGGGCAATAGCAAAAAGCAGTCAGAAGGCACTGGTTTAGGACTCGCTATCAGTCACAAAATTGTGTCCTTAATGGGTAGCCAAATTGAAGTGGAGAGCACGCTGGGCCAAGGCAGTACCTTTTGGTTTGATGTGCAGTTACCGGAGGCCAAAGAATGGGCAACCGCTTCTAGAACAATTGACCAAGGAACTATTGTGGGTTATGAAGGCAAGCAACGCACCATCATTGTGGTAGATGATCGTTGGGAGAATCGCTCTGTGATTGTTAGCCTCTTAGAGCCACTTGGTTTCAAGCTTGTGGAAGCCCAAAATGGTCAAGATGGTTGGGAAACTGCACTAACCCATACTCCCGACTTAATCATTACGGACTTGATGATGCATGTCATGGATGGCTATCAACTACTCAGACAAATTCGCGCCTCTGAGACTTTGCGCAATGTTGTGGCGATCGCTTCGTCAGCCAGTGTCTTTGAAAGCAACCAGCAAGAGGCGATCGATGCGGGCGCTAACTTGTTCTTGCCCAAGCCAGTCCAAGCTGAAGTGCTGCTTCAAATCTTGCAAGAGCAACTCAATTTGACTTGGATTTATGAGCGAGCCACCATCCTTGATACTGCCTCAACAACTGAACCCCTTCAGACCCAAGATGTTATTCCTCCCGCTTCAGAAATTGTGCAACGGTTGCACGATCTCCTGATAGACGGCGATACTCAAGAAATCTTATCCATGGTTGCTGAGCTGACAGAGTCTAACCCGAACATGGCCCCTTTTTCTGAGCAGGTCACTCAATTAGCGACTCGCTTTCAGCTTAAGCAACTACAAGCATTGCTTGAGCGCTACTTAGTTCAATAACCATTCTCGTCGTTGAGCTTGTTTCTTTCGGCTTAATGATCCCGCAACACTTCAAAAAATCTAGCAAATTTTGGGAAATGCTTGCATAATCTCTCCCACTCACTGGATGATTAAATCAACTCCTGATGGCCTATGTCAGCATCTGCGTCGAATGAATTTATTTTAATTGTCGATGACAATCCAACTAATTTGGCGGTTTTATCAGAAGCGCTGAATAGTGCCGGGTTACGTTTTCGCGTGGCGATCGATGGTGAAAGTGCGTTGGCGCAGGTCGATCGCAATCTTCCAGATCTCATTTTGCTAGATGTCCAAATGCCAGGTATTGACGGCTTTGAAACCTGCCGCCGCCTCAAGGCCAATCCACTCACAAGGTCGATTCCAGTTATTTTTACCACTGCTTTTTCAGACACGGAAAACAAAGCCAAAGGCTTTGCCCTGGGAGCAGTGGACTATATTCCCAAGCCATTTGATCAAACAGAAGTTTTAGCTCGATTACAAGTTCATCTCAAACTCAAAAAACTAACGGAGTCTTTGGAACATCAAGTTCATGACCGCACAGCCGCTTTGCAAAAAATGCAAGTGCAGCTTGTTCAGCAGGAAAAATTATCAAGTTTAGGAGAAATGATTGCGGGCATTGCACACGAAATTAACAATCCCATCAACTTCATTGCCAGCAATGTGGATCCGCTGCGAGAGCACATCAATAACATGGCGGAAATTCTGCGGCTCTATCAGCAAGAGCATCCACAGCCTTCACCAGCATTAGCCGCCGTTTTGGAAGATTTGGAACCGGATTTTATTTTTGAAGACAGCCTCAAAATTATCAATTCCTTGACTCTGGGAGCCGAGCGAATTCGCGGAATTTCCACATCGTTGCGCACGTTTTCGCGTTCTGATACCGAAACTAAAATTCCAGCGAACTTGCATGAAGGTCTGGACAGCACCCTGATGATTTTGCAACATCGCTTAAAAAGTAGTGATCATCGTCCTGAAATTTCGATTCTCAAGTCCTATGGTGAACTGCCCCTACTGCCTTGCTATCCAGGACAAATCAATCAGGTATTCATGAATTTGCTAGCCAATGCGATCGATGCCCTAGAGGAGAGCGCACTGAAAGGCAAAAGCCTCGATGCTGGGCTGCAAATTCAAATTACAACTCAGACCACCCATGATCAGCAGATTGCGGTTTGCATTGCTGACAATGGAATTGGCATGAATGAGTTAGTTAAACAACGGCTATTTGAGCCGCTGTTTACAACCAAGCCCGTTGGCAAGGGTACAGGACTCGGCCTAGCGATCGCCCATCAGATTGTGTCTGAAAAGCATAGCGGCACTTTGGAGGTGCAGTCAGAACTAGGCCGAGGTACTCAATTTCTGATTCGTTTACCAATTAATCCAAAATAAATTGATTCAGAATTGCAACAACTTGCCGGAATGATCGGCTATTTTGATCAATCAATTCTGGAATTTAAATCATATAAATCGCAATCTATGAATTGCGATCGAAGACATAGTTTACCCTGAGAGCGATCGCATAACCTTGTTAGCCCCCAGCGTTGGTCAGGAACTGATTAATGTTTGCGCTATTCATTCGCTCTCGCTGGCAAATTTCATCAATACTTGCATCGTGATCCCGTGACAGAAGCAACGCGATCGCCCGAAATGACCTTGCTATAATCACCCAATTGCCCGGACTCTGGGCAACCTAGCAATCGTGAAAGGGCGATCGACTCATGGCAGACTGGCAAGTGATTTCCGGCGGCGTAACGGCTCCCAAGGGTTATCAAGCGGCGGGTATTACAGCGGGCTTGAAACCCTCAGGTGCCCCCGATTTGGCCCTGATTTACTCTGAAGTGGAGGCGATCGCAGCCGGGATTTTCACCACCAGCCAGGTGCGCGCCGCTTGTGTGGACTACTGCCGCGATCGCCTGCAAGCCAAGCCCAGCGCTCGCGCGATTTTGGTGAACGCCGGTCAGGCCAACGCGGCCACCGGAGCCGCTGGTGTGGCCGACGCAGAAGAATGCGCCCAATTGCTGGCTAAAGAACTGGACATCGATCCCAACACGGTGCTGCTGGCTTCCACGGGTGTGATCGGTCAACGCATCAAAATGGAACCGATGCGGGCCGGCATTCCTCAGGTGGTGGCAGCTCTGTCCGACGAGGGGGGAGTCAGCGCCGAAAGGTCAATTCTCACCACAGATTTGGTGGCCAAGTCGATCGCCCTGGAAACCACGATCGCTGATCGCCCCGTGCGGATTGGCGGGATGTCGAAGGGGTCGGGGATGATTCACCCGAACATGGCGACAATGCTGGCGTTCGTCACCTGTGATGCGGCCGTGTCGCCCCAGCTTTGGCAAGAAATGCTGTCGCGGGCGGGCGATCGCAGCTTCAACCAAATCACCGTCGATGGCGATACCAGCACCAACGATTCTCTGTTTGCCCTGGCGAACGGTCAGTCGCGCACTCCCGCAATCACCCAATGGGGCCCGGAAGCCGAAAAGCTAGAAGCTATGCTGACAGCGGTTTGCACCCACCTAGCCAAGGCGATCGCCCGCGATGGGGAAGGGGCTACCTGCTTGATTGAAGTGGCCGTCAGCGGTGCGGCTGACGAAGCCGCCGCCCGCGCCGTGGCCAAGACGATCGCCGGTTCCGCCCTCACCAAGTCCGCCATTTTCGGTCGCGATCCCAACTGGGGCCGGATTGCCGGGGCCGCCGGTCGCGCCGGGGTGAAGTTCGACCAAAACAACCTGCGAATTCAGCTCGGTGACATCGTGTTGATGGAAAACGGGCAACCGCTAGCGTTCGATCGCATGGCCGCCCACAACTACCTGAAAGCCGCCGCCGAAGGTGAGTACCTGAAAACCGACACCGTGGCGATCGGGGTCAGCATTGGCGACGGGCCCGGTTCCGCGAAGGCCTGGGGCTGTGACCTCAGCTACGACTACGTGAAGATCAACGCCGAGTACACCACCTGATTCTGACCGTTGAATGGCAGTAGGCAAGGGGCTGAAGCCCCTTGTCTGGGGTGGTGATTGCTAGGACATTTCATCGAGGCCAGCGTAGAGATCCTCGATCGCGATCGTTAAACCAATACTGATTAATTCCACCCGATCGCCTGCTTGATAAATTTGGCTTTCCCAGCGATCGCCTGCAACTCGTCGCCGACATTCCACGGCGACTTTTTCTTGGTCAATTAACACATACTCTTCGAGGGTTTCAATTGCTTGATAATCTTCAAACTTGGTAGTGCGATCGAATAATTCCGTAGAGGGTGATAGCACTTCTGCGATTAATTTGGGGTAGCGTTTAACATAGCGATCAGTGCGATCGCGCGGGTCACAGGTGACAAACGCATCAGGATAGTAGAAGAAGCGATCGCCATAGCTGACTTTCACATCACTGCCATAGAATCGGCAATCCGTTTGGCGCAAATGACCATGAATCGCACTCAGCAAATTAATGCAAATAGCGCTATGGTTACCGCTGCCGCTAGCCATGGCGTAAACCAAACCATAACGGTACTCATGGCGTTGGCTACTGGCTTGTTCCAGCTCTAAATATTCAGGGGCACTAAATCCGCTGGGAACTGCAATCATATTGCGACTGTTCTGGCGCTCTAGATTTTAGGATAGCAAATGGATAAGAGCCAGTGAAATTGAGCCATTCAGAACTAACGATCACCCTCTTCGTTAAAGCACCGGAACTGGGGCCAGTGAAATCGCGCCTCGCTAAGACGATCGGGGCGGATTTTGCGACGGAATTTTATCGATCAATCGGGCGGGACTGGTTCGATCGCCTCACGGAATTTGCCGACTCCCAGCAAGCCGATGTCCGCGTGTTTTATGCGCCTGATTTGGGGCGATCGCTCGTGCGAGAGTGGCTGGACTGCGACGATCGCCAATTGGTGGCTCAGGGCGATGGGGATTTGGGCGATCGAATGGCGCGGGCGTTCACGACTTGTTTCGGGCAGGGGAGCGATCGGGTCTTGCTCGTCGGTAGCGACAGCCCCGATTTACCCGATGCGATTTTGACCCAAGGGGCAGAAGCCTTGATCGAAACCGGCGCGACAATTTGCCCCACGGAGGATGGTGGTTACTGTTTGGTAGGGTTTCAGCGCGATCGCTTTTTGCCCAGCATTTTTCAAAACATGATTTGGAGTACCGAAACGGTTTTTTCAGAGACGATCGCCCGGTTTCAATCCGCTAATCAGCCCGTTACAATCTTGCCTCGTTGGTACGACATTGACCACGCACAAGATTTAGATCAATTCTGGCAATTGAATCAGCAGAATTCAGCTCTGGAACGATCAATTGCAACGCTGGAAAAAATCCGACAGCCGATCGCCCTTTCGGTGATTATGCCCGTGCTGAATGAAGGGGAACGGATTCAAAAAATGCTGGATCACTTAGCGGAAATTTCGGGACAAATTCCCTACGAAGTGATTGTGGTGGATGGCGATCGAGCGGGGTCAACCTTGCAATATTTGCCGAGCGATCGCCCAGTGCGAGGGATCACGGCGGCGCGGGGTCGGGGGCTGCAAATGAACGCAGGCGCAGCGATCGCCCGAGGGGAAATCCTGCTGTTTCTGCACGCCGACACGCAATTACCCGCAACGGCATTTCAAGTAATCATTCAATTATTTGATCCCGCCCCAAATCCTGATCAAATCCCAAATCTTGGCAGCAAGGGGCTTAAGCCCCTTGTCCCTGAAGATAGCTCAGGGGATCAACTGGTGGGTGGGGCGTTTGATTTGGCGATCACCTCGTCGCGGTGGATCTTGCGAACGATCGCCCGGGTCGCTTCCGTGCGATCGCGCCTGACCCGTTTGCCCTATGGGGATCAGGCGATTTTTATCCGGCGATCGGCCTTTCTGGAATTGGGCGGCTACCCGGAAATTCCGATTATGGAAGATGTGGCCCTGATGCGATCGATTCGGCGGCGGGGCTGGCGGATTCGGATTTTGCCCGATCGGGTGCTCACCTCGGCCCGGCGGTGGGAGCGTGAGGGCGTTTGGCGCTGCACGCTCCGCAACTGGACGATGTTGCTCGCCTATTTCGCTGGGGTCAGCCCGTGGACGTTGCTGGCTTGGTATTCACCGGAAAGGTCAAAGGCTTCGTGAACCGCCTTCAGGGCTTCCACACCTTGATCCTGTTCGACCACGCAACTGATCTTGATCGCTGAGGTGGTAATCATCAGCAGGTTGATCCCCTTGGCGGCCAAAGCGTTGAACATTTGGGCCGCCACGCCGGGCCGGTTGATCATGCCCGTGCCCACGGCGCTAACCTTGGCCACCTGGGCATTCACCACCACTTCACCCCAGCCGAATTCCTGACCGGCAGCCAGCAGCACGGCGCGGGCGGCTTCCGCATCGGTGGCGGCGGTGGTGAAGGCGATATGGCGGGTGGGGGAGCCGTTGACGATAATCCGCCGTTGGGACTGGACGATCGTATCGACGCTGATGCTCTTTTCCGCCAGCAGCTCAAAGATTTTGGCGGCCATGCCGGGGCGATCGGGCACGTTGCGGACGGCGATTTGGCTCTGGTTGCGATCGAGCGCCACACCCCGCACGGGCGGCTCATCGGGGCTGGCGGGCTGCTCGATCGGCAGCACCTCTGGCAAGAGTTGATCTGTATCTAGCTCAAAGGTATGGCGCAGGGCCGCCACCGCCCGCTGACAGAGGGCTTCTAGGTCGCGATCGGCCGCGTCTCCACCGGGCGCGATGATGCAACCCACCTGCACTTCCGAGGTGGAAATGGTTTCAATATTGATCCCCGCGTCGGCCAGGGTCTTGAACATTTGGGCCGCCACGCCGGGCCGGCCAATCATGCCCGCGCCATAGATGCTGACTTCGGCCACGTGCCGATCGACCACCAATTCCGCTTCGGCTCCCTCCGTTTCCATCGGGCGGGTCGGTTCCGTACGCAGGGTTGGCGCGATCGCCCCGGCCATTGCTTCGGCCCGATCGGCTTCCTGCTCCGTCACCGTGAAGGCGATGTCGTTGGTGTTGCCCTCGTGGATCGACTGAATAATCAAGTCCACATCCACCGCTTGCTTAGCCAGCTCGCCGAACAGCTTGGCCGCGATCCCGGGGCGATCGGGCACACGCAACAAGCCGATTTGCGCCTGATTGGTGTTGTAGCGAATCGCATCCACCGGCCGGGCAATTTCCAGGTTTTCCAAGGGGCGATCGCCCACCGGCTGCGACACCACCCGTGTTCCGGGATCGTTCGTCCAGCTCGACTTCACAATCAGCGGCACACCGTAATTCCGGGCAATTTCCACTGCCCGAGGGTGCAGCACCTTCGCACCCAAGCTCGCCAGCTCCAGCATTTCATCGCAGGAAATTTCCGCCATGATTTGCGCGTCCGGCACGAGGCGGGGATCGGTGGTCAGCACCCCCGGCACATCCGTATAAATCTCGCAGGCATCGGCCCGCAAGGCCGCCGCCAGGGCCACCGCCGACGTATCCGAGCCGCCGCGCCCCAGGGTGGTAATTTCCAAATCATCGGCATTCGAGATCCCCTGAAAGCCCGCCGCCACCACCACTTTGCCCTCATCGAGGTGACGACGCAGCCGATCGGGATCAATGCTCAAAATCCGCGCCCGGGTGTGAGACGCTTCCGTGACGATCCCAATTTGCGCGCCGGTCAGGGAAATCGCCGGTTGCCCCGCCGCCTGGAGTGCCATGCTCAACAGGGCGATCGACACCTGCTCCCCGGTCGAAAGCAGCATATCCATTTCCCGGCGGCTGGGTTGGTCGCTAATTTCCCGCGCCAGGGCCACCAGCCCATCGGTGGTTTTGCCCATGGCCGAAACCACCACCACCACGGAGTTTCCCGCTTTCACGGTGTCGATCACCCGAGCCGCCACGGACTGAATCCGCTCGATCGAGCCAACCGACGTTCCGCCATATTTCTGAACGATCGTTGCCATTGGTCTTTGCCCCCACAACCGCTAAAGGTGCAAAAAACTTTACCGGAAACCGTCGCCGGCCGCCGCTGCCCCGTCTGCGATCGCCGCTACGGTTTGCCCCGATTTCCGATTCTTTTTGGGTTCTGAACCGTCCCGATCGAGCCTGGGATCAACTCAACATGGATCGTTTAGCAATTGCTGCGGACAAGGGGCTTAAGCCCCTTGCCCCCAAGACTATTATTGGCGCTGATCTCATGCCGAAAAATACTTTTTAGATAGCCTCTAACCCAGCAATGGCACATCTTCGTAGAGATCGTTGATCGTGCCTTGCCAATCGATGCTGTGAAAAAAGACGCGATCGCCCGGGCCGTACCACTCCAAAACCCATTGACTATTGTCATTACGGCGAAAGCACTCAACCCGCATTTTATCTTGACTAATCAAGACATATTCTTCCAGGCTTTCAAGAGCACTATAGTTGAAAAATTTTTCGCCACGATCGCGTAGCTCCGTACTGTCTGAAAGCACTTCAATAATTAATTTAGGAAAGCATTTATAGTAATCTGTGCCTTGGTCACGTGAATCACAGGTGACGAGCAAATCAGGATAGTAAAAGCAATTATGGCGATCAACTCGCACTTTCATATCCCCCGTAAAAAGCTGACACCCTTGCTGGCGAACGGGTTTTAAGAGCAATGCCGTTAAGGTTGCCACAATTGTGCAATGGGCACTGCTCGCACCTGCCATTGCATAGATTTCACCATCAATATAGTCATGCTTTTGGGTAGATTTTGCCTCCTGTTGTAAATAGTCATCAGGGCTGAAGAAATATAAATCCTGTGGAGCGATCATGGACTCGTTAATCTCTCCTGATAAACTGCTTGCAGTGCGACATCGATCCTAACTTCAGTGTAGCAATGTGGTTGAGATGAGCTATTAGAACCAGTAATGGGGTGTAATTCCGATTTTGATCATGCACATTAATTGATGGTGCGCGGGAGAGGTGCAATCACAATCACTTCCCTAAAAACGTTCTCCCGCACACCCTAGTACAAGCACTCAACTCAACGACAATAGCCGCCGCATCAAACTCATCACCTCACCAGGATTTTGGGTCGGCTGCATGGGCGACCACTCATACAACTCCGCAAAACCGCGCAGATACAACACGCGGATCGTATTCTCCACGGCACGCGGCGACCCGATCACCATTACCTTCACCGTTTCGCGCCCATCCGATCGCGCGGGCAAGGAATCGAGCTGCGATCGCCCCTCAGTCAAGGATTCCGGGGCGATCGGCGTTTCTAAAAAATTCAATGGCTGCATGATTCGCTCTCCTACTGAGCGCTCGCTTCCATGAAGCATGGTAGTCATCCTTTTAGGTGACTGTCAACCTTTAGGATTCCGTCAGCCATGGGGATGTCATTTACGGAAATCCAGACCTTTGAGACGATCGAGGGCATGGGAAAAGCCGGCCGCGTTTTGAAACAAGTGCTTGAGGATCACGAGGTGAGCCAATACTCCCTTGCGATGCAGATGGAAATTGAGCGCACCAATGTTTATCGCTGGTGCAAAGAAATTCGCGATCCCACCGCTGAAACACTGTTGGAAATTGTGAAGGCCCTGAAAGCGCTCAAGCCCGAAGCAGCGCGGGACTTTGTGCAGCGCTACCTTGGCGAAGTGGTGGAATAGTCGATCGCCCTTGCCAGCTTCCCGCTGGACTTGTCATCCTTAGCCGATATCACGGTCACATCATTCAGTATCTACGCGCTAATAAGCTCTGCTCAGGTATTTGAATTTTTCGTCCTCGATTAGTTTGCGCAGATTTTGCAAAACTCTGAGGGCATAAGATGCTGCTAGATAGTCTTCTTTGGGTGATGAGTGGCTTAACTGGCTGAGCATTCGATCGCTTTCTTGGACAATAGCATCGCGAAAGAAGTTGCTCAGTTTTCTGCGGTTGCTGCCCATCAAGGGAACTACCGCAATTGTGGTGATTTCACCATCTATTTTCACGTCTCGTTCTTCAGACTGACCAATTTTGGAAAATTCTGAATGGGTGAGCCATTGATAAAGCTCATCGGGAATATCAACAACTTCCTCTTCTTCTCCATTGTCCAAATAAAACGAAAAACTCAACATTGCTATTCCTCCTGAGCTTGAGACTTGGTAAATTCAGTTTCAGGAATTTTCTCGGCGTATGCTATGTCATGCTCATCAAAAAGATGTTTTGCTTGTGGAGTTATCTCTCCAGTTGTAATGACGGCAGATATACAGTTTTTACTAATAATTTTTCTGGCTTCGGTTAGCCCTAGCTTTCTCTTGGTCTTTATTTCAATATACATGTCCTAAGGATCCTGATTTGAATTATAGACATCGTTGATTTCACGGATGATCTCTTTGACTCTTGGCTCATCTTCAGGACAAAAATAAAGAATATCGCCACCAGGATCATTTCCTCTAGTCCGTTCGCAGGCAATACCCTGTGATTCGAGTTGTTGAATGACCCAGCCCACAAGATCTCTGTGGATAGTGTAGTGATGAATCATTTTATCTTCGTCGGTCATCCAGTTTTGGTCTGTCATTCAAGCTCCTTCTATCGCTCAATAATTCAGCACATGGTTTCTCAAAACCAGCAAACGTAGGGTGTGTAGGGCAACGGCTTCTTTGTTTTAGCATCTCTGATTAATGCCCTACGCACCGCTGCAATTGGGGCGTAAATGCGATCTGCAAAATGCGCAATTGGTCGATGGTGCGTGGGAGAAGATGCGAGCCAAGTTGTTACCCCGTTTGCGTTCTCCCACACACCCTACGCACTTAAATATATGATCTTCCTAATCAAGCGCCAAATTTCTACGCCCAAAACGAATCAGTTCATCATAAGCTTCGCAGACTTGAGTTGCAGCAGTTTCAGCTTTTTCTACACCTTGCAAATATCTTGCATAGTTTGATCCTCCCGTGAATCGTTTCATACCGGGTTCGATAGCTAAATGACAGGGAAGATCATCAGAAGAATAGGCAGCATATAACAATACGCGGTGGAACTCTTGGATGTTTATTGTTAACTGCGATTTTCGAGTCTCTAGGTCTGAATTTATAAATTCAAAATCAGGGTCTTTGCATTGATCTAGATAAGATCTTAAGTCATCATGACTGTTGGATGGGAATGGAACTCCATAGCTATGCTTTCTCATGAAAGAAATTGATCCTCCTTGGCTCGGAAGGATTTCTCTAATTCTGCGAAAGAGCTTTCGATCTAGCTCAATATAATCTGGATTTCCGGACACAAAAATCTTATGTGATACTTTTTCATACCACCGATCTCGGTGTTGTCTTAATTCAGACTCTGTGTACTTTCGACCCTTTGGATGCTTAGGATTATAAGCCTTTACTTCTGCATGACAGTCGAGACAAAGAGGAATACAGTTTTCGTATGTATCTGGCCCACCTTCTGCTTTTTGAACAATGTGATGCAACTCTATTTTAAAGCCGCAGAATTTATGACAAAGACAGCAGCTTCTACCACAATCTAAAAGTGCTTTTTCAGAAACAGATTCAGAAAATCCCATTTCAACCTTCCCTAAATATTCTCAATGAGAAGACTTTGAATTTGCGAAATCAATGACGATTAATCAGATTTGCTACTTTAAATTTTTAAGAATAAAACTTAAAATTCAAGACTCAAACAAACATCTTATATAAAAGATTATACAAGAAACCATCTTTTGGGGTAGTTTCTAAACGGATTGGGAAATGTCACCCAGTGCCCGTTTAAGTTAGCATGATCGCCCTCGACGACCCAAATCGATATGATGAATCGAGATTAGGCGCATGGGCTGAGGCAGAGCATGGATCGGCGTTGGTGGTTTTGGATCGATCGCGGCGGGACATTTACCGACATTGTGGCGCGGCGGCCCGATGGGCGGCTGGTGGTGCATAAGCTGCTGTCGGAAAACCCCGATCGCTATGCCGATGCGCCCGTTCAGGGAATTCGCGACCTGATGGGACTAGCCACCGACGAGCCGATCGACCTGGCGCAAATTGGGGCGATCGAGATGGGAACCACCGTCGCCACCAACGCCCTGCTGGAACGCAAAGGCGATCGCACCGTGCTGGTGATTACCGAAGGCTTTGGCGATGCCCTCCAGATTGGCTACCAAAATCGACCCGATATTTTCGCGCTGGAAATTCGCAAACCCGCGCCGCTCTACGAACGGGCGATCGAGGTGCGGGAACGGCTGAGCGCCCAAGGCGAGGTGGTGCGGCCCTTCGATGCGGCGGCCCAGGCGGCCTTGCTGGCCCAACTGAAAGCAGCGCGGGCCGAGGGTTGCACCAGTTGCGCGATCGCCTTAGTCCACGGCTATCGCTACCCGCAACATGAGCAAATCGCGGCAGAATTGGCGGCGGCGGCGGGATTCGAGCAAATTTCCGTTTCCCATCAAGTGAGTCCGCTGATTAAGCTGGTCAGCCGGGCCGAAACCACCGTGGTCGATGCTTACCTGTCACCCGTGTTGCGGCGTTATGTGAACCAGGTGCGATCGACCCTGGCGGGGTCAGATGGTGAAGCGCTGGCGGGCAAGCTGTTCTTTATGCAGTCCAACGGCGGGCTAACCGATGCCGATCGGTTCCGGGGCAAGGATGCGGTGCTGTCGGGGCCGGCGGGCGGCATTGTTGGAGCGGTGCAAACCTGCGTGGCAGCGGGCTTTGAGCAAATCGTCACCTTTGATATGGGCGGCACTTCGACTGATGTGGCCCACTACGCGGGCGAGTATGAGCGGCAGTTTGAAACAGAGGTGGCGGGGGTGCGGCTGCGGGCCCCAATGATGGCGATTCATACGGTGGCGGCGGGCGGCGGCTCGATTTTGCACTTCGACGGCCAGCGCTACCGGGTGGGGCCCGACTCGGCGGGGGCGAATCCTGGCCCAGCGGCCTACGGGCGCGGCGGCCCCCTGACCGTCACCGATTGCAATGTGCAGCTTGGCAAATTGCACCCGGACTTTTTCCCAGCGGTGTTTGGGCCCGAGGGCGATCGCCCCTTGGACAAGGCGATCGTGGCGGAACGGTTCGCGCAGATCACCGCTGAGATTGCCCGATCGACCGGCGACGGCCGCAGCCCAGAAGCGGTGGCGGCCGGGTTCCTGGCGATCGCGATCGAGAAAATGGCGGCGGCGATCAAGCAAATTTCCGTCCAGCGCGGCTACGATTTGGCGCACTACACCCTCTGTTGCTTCGGCGGGGCGGGCGGGCAGCACGCTTGTCTGTTGGCGGAAGCCCTGGGAATGACGCGGATTTTCATCCATCCCTACGCCGGGGTGCTGTCGGCCTATGGGATTGGGCTGGCGGATGTGCGGCAAATCGGCGAACGGGCGATCGAGCGGGTTTTGGAACCGGAGGAGATCGCCGCGTTGGAACCGAGCTTTGGCGACTTGCAAACCGAACTGGAGCCGCAATTGCCGGGATTCCAGGGAGCAATCCGCACGGCTCGGCTGCGTTACGGCGGCACGGATTCGCCCTTGGTGGTGAGCTGGCCAGCGGCCACGGAACCTGACCCGGCGGGCTGGTTACGCGATCGCTTCGAGGCCATCCACCGTCAGCGCTACGGGTTCGCCCTGCCCGATAAGCCCGTGGTGATTGAGGCGATCGCCCTGGAGTTGGTGCGCCACAAGGATTTACCGCCGGAACCACTGTTGGTAGCGGATCGATCAGCCTCGCCGGAACCGATCACGACGATTCAGATTTATACCGCTGATCGCTGGTGGGATGCGCCGGTCTTTGGGCGATCGGATCTGCAACCGGGCGATCGAATCGTCGGGCCAGCGGTGATCGTGGAACCGACGGGCACAAACGTGATTGAACCGGGCTGGGCCGCTACCTTGGGCGATCGGGGCGGCCTAGTGCTGGAAGCCCTCACCCCAACCCCTCTCCCAGGTGGGGAGAGGGACGAAAGTCAAATCAATACGACAGGTTTGATAGCACAGGAAACGGCTGAAACGGTTCCGGCTCCCCTTCTCCCGACTTGGGAGAAGGGGCTGGGGGATGAGGGCCCCGATCCGGTGCGCTTGGAAATTTTCAACAACCGGTTCAGCGCGATCGCCGAGCAGATGGGCGCAACCCTGCAAAACACCAGCTATTCCGTGAACATCAAGGAGCGGCTGGACTTCTCCTGCGCCCTGTTCGATCGCGCTGGGCAACTGATCGCCAACGCCCCGCACATTCCCGTCCACCTCGGCTCCATGGGCGAAACGGTCACGGCCCTGATGGCGGCGCGGGAACTGCGACCCGGCGATGTGTTTGCCAGCAACAACCCCTACAACGGCGGCACGCACCTGCCCGATATCACGGTGATCACGCCGGTTTGGTTGCGATCGCTCGCCGGAGTCCTGGGCGTGAGCCCGGATTTCTTCGTCGCCTCCCGCGGTCACCATGCGGACTTGGGCGGCCTGACTCCGGGATCGATGCCGCCCCACAGCCACTCGATCGCCGAAGAGGGCATCCTGTTTGACTTCCTGCCGATCGTCCGGGCCGGGGAATTCCTAGAAGCCGACGTTCTAGCGCAACTGGCTGACAACCCCTACCCCGCCCGCAACCCGGTGCAAAACCTGGCGGACTTGCAGGCGCAAATCGCCGCCAATGAGCGCGGTTGCCAGGAATTGCAGCGCCTGGCCGACACCTACGGAGCCGCCACGATCCAAGCCTACGCCGGGTTTGTACAGGACAACGCCGCCGCCTCGGTGGAACGGGCGATCGCCCAATTGCAGGACGGGCAAGCAACGATCGCCCTCGACTGTGGGGCGCAAATTACGGTGCAAGTGCGAATCGATCGGGCGCGGCGGCGGGCGGCGATCGACTTCAGCAGCACATCGCCCCAACAGCCGAACAACTTCAACGCCCCGATCGCGATCACCAAAGCCGCCGTGCTCTACGTGTTCCGCACCCTGGTGGCCGACGAAATCCCGTTGAATGCTGGTTGTTTGCGCCCGATCGATCTGACCGTGCCACCCGCCAGCCTGCTCGATCCCCGATCGCCTGCCGCCGTGGTGGCCGGCAATGTGGAAACCTCCCAAGCCGTCGTCGATGCGCTCTACCAAGCCCTCGGGGTGCTCGCCAACGCCCAAGGCACCATGAACAACTTCACCTTTGGCAGCGATCGGCATCAATATTACGAAACGATCTGCGGCGGCGCGGGAGCGGGCGCAACCTTCCCCGGAGCCGACGCGGTGCAAACCCACATGACCAACTCCCGACTCACCGACCCCGAGGTGCTGGAGTGGCGCTATCCCGTGCGGCTAGAGTCCTTCCAAATCCGCCCCGACAGCGGCGGCGCGGGCCAACAGCGCGGCGGCCACGGCGTGATCCGCAAACTGCGCTTTTTGGAACCGATGACGGCGGCAATCGTCTCAGGGCGGCGATCGACCCAACCGGCGGGCCTAGCGGGCGGCGCACCGGGCCAACCTGGCCGCGCCTGGGTGGAACGGCTGAACGGGGCGATCAATCCGCTCGGGGCTACCGATCAGGTGCAGGTACAGGCGGGTGAGGCGATCGCGATCGAAACCCCCGGCGGCGGCGGCTACGGTCTGCCAAACCCATAAACTAGTGAGTAGCCAGCGTCAGTTTGGACATGAGCTATGGACATCACAAAACCGACTGCGGAGGTTTTCGATCGCCTAGCGATTCATCCCGATCGCCTAGCTGAATTTTGTCAAAAATGGCAGGCGATCGAGTTAGCGGTTTTTGGATCAGTCTTGACCGATCGTTTTCGTGCCGATAGCGATTTGGATTTCCTAGTCACCTTCGCTCCTCAATCCAAAATCAGTCTGCTGGGATTGGTGCAAATGGAAGAGGAGCTATCCGAATTATTGGGGCGATCGGTGGATTTACTCACACGGCAATCGGTCAAGGAAGATGCTAATTGGCTACGCCGCACTGAAATTCTGAAAACTGCTCGCACTATTTATGAACCGTGATTTAACGTATCTGCTAGATATTGCTCATGTCTGCCAAACGGTTTTAGATTTTATTGACGGCATGGATCGAGAGACTTTTAAAGCTGACCGTCGAACGCATTTAGCAGTTTTATATGAAATTACAGTCATTGGTGAAGTTGCCAAGCGTCTCTCTACTGATTTTCGTCAGAACTACCCATCAATTCCTTGGCGGGCGATCGCAGGAATGCGAGATAAACTGATTCATGAATACAATAAGGTTGATTTAGATTTAGCTTGGGAAGTCACTCAATCAGATATTCCAAATCTCATGGAATTTGCATTCAAAGTCATCTCTACTGATGAGGCATTGGGGTTGGATACTGAGTGATGCAAACAGCAAACAAGGCGATCACGATCGAAACCCCCGGCGGCGGCTATGGCCCATTAGAGGATTGATCCTGTTCGACGAAAACTGACTAGGCGATCGCATAGCCGCTAAATTGGCGGCGAAAGGGTGATTGAAAACCCAACACGATATCTGAAGCCGGTACACCCTGCTCCATCAGCCGTTGACCGATCGCCATTTCAGTACCGTTATGTTGCACCCAGATTTTTCCATCTTTAATATCTAGGTGCAAAATCAAATTAAAAATTCGCTGATCCCCTTCCCAGCCAATATAAGTTAATTGGTAGTGATGCCGTTCCGGGTCGCAAATAATCACCGTCTCTACGTCATCGGACTGACAGTAGGGATGGGCTTCTTCCATCAACAAATTTTGGATTATTTGATGGTATTGCTGTAGCTTATCCATTGCTCAATCACCTCTTGAACCGGGCAATAAACAATCAAATTAACTGAATATTTTCTCAAAGATTTCTGAATGAAGGGGATTTGAAAGAAGTCCTCATAATTATCTTTGGGAACGGCTAGATAAAGAACACGATCTGGCTCCTTATCCTCTAGAGCTTGCAAGCAGTTCAAATATTGACCTAATGCAGCATGAAAGTCACTGATCTCTGAGTCTGAAATAAAGCTTTTAATCTCTACTGCGATTTTTTCGCAATCTCGCTGGGCAGCAATAGTTGTCTCAGCTCCTAGATCAATTTTAAGCTTAATTGTTTCACTGATCTGAATTGTAAATGGATCATGTGTAATCGTCCATCCCTCTTTGTTTAAGCCATGCTTAACGGCTTCGTGAAATTGATCTTTGCGCGACATGGCGTTTCTCAGTCCTGATGGTGTTGTAAAAATGTTCAGATTCAAACTATAAAGCACCTATGACTGATGCGAATTAGCCACAGGCTCAATCTGAATTAGCAGAGCTTGAATCTAAAGCATCCGGTAGGCGAGCCTCAGGAAATTGCTTTAGGCCCCAGCGAGCGATCGAGCGCAGCACAGGACGCAAACTTTCGCCCGCCTCCGTGAGTTGGTAATTCATGCGGCGAGTGTGATTGCTGTAGGGCTGTTTGGTAATCAGCCCCAGGGCTTCCAGGGACTTCAGGCGGCTGGCCAAAATATTGGTGGAAATTCCCTCGGGCGATTCTAAAAATTCCTCAAAGCGCTGCTTGCCAAAAAACAGCATGTCCCGAATGACCAGCAGCGTCCATCGATCGCCCAGGAGATCCAACGTACAGGCGATCGGGCAGTGAGATCGGTGGTCAACCGCCATAGCACAAGGCTCCAAACTTCATCTCTGTTCAGGGGTTTGCAACTTTTGCACTTCTCCCTTGCATTTTACAAGTAACCCTGTTAATTTGATTTTGACTTGCAACTTGCAATCTAAAAGTTAAGTACCATGTACCACGCCTCATCCAGCGCCCAACCCACAGCCCAGACCGGCCCAGACTTTGCCGTGACCCACGCGGGGCCGCTTGCCAACCTCGATCGGTTCACCTTTACCCTTGACTTGGGCGATCGATCGCTGCCAGCGCCTGGAAAACTGTTCTTGAAGGATTTACTAGGGTTAACCGGGGCAGAAATTTCTGTTAATAGCCTTCCGCCCAAAGAGTCGCTGCTTTTCTATCACAAGCATCAGCAAAATGAAGAGATTTATCTCTTTTTGGCCGGGGAAGGGGAATTCCAAGTTAATGACTGGGTTTTTCCAGTTCAAGAAGGCAGCTTTGTGCGGGTTAGTCCCGATGGTGAACGCTGTTTGCGTAATCGATCGCCCGTCGATCGCCTAGTTTGGATCGTGGTGCAGGTGCTTGCTCAATCCTATTCCTCGGGGAGCACCACGGAGGATGGAATCATGGTTCCCAAACGGGTGAGTTGGATGGGCAAACAGGTGCTTAGCCCTGGTAAAGTTCCAACGCCTCAACAAGGGCTAGATCCTGCGCAAGGTGACCATGGAGCTTAGCAAAATTCAGCTACCTAGCGTTTACCTGGCGTTAACATTACCTAGTGTTAACAAAGGCAATCCATTTCCAGCGATCGCCCGATCGCCAGCACAATCACAGAACAGGAATCTTGTTGGACGATCGATCCATTAGCAGGGGACAACAATCCAGCTCAATCCCCTAGCGTTGCTCCACCATCCAACAAGTTTTTCATCTCAAATTCAATGGACTTGCACGCTAACCAATACACTACTTACCGGCACAGTAGGTATTCACTTCCTTGACCAGGGCGCTTTCGTCCTTCGCCGCCGTTTCTCCCATCTTGCTGGCCCCGGTCACATCTTCCTGCAGTTGCTTCAACCGCTTCAAGCTTTCAGGACTCGGCTTTTTCGTCTTTTCCATTTCCTCCAGTGCGCCGCCCACTTTGCTCGAAGCGGTGCTCAAGTCTGAATAGATTTTGACAAACCGTCCCTGAAAACCCTTCAGGGTCTCATCGGCCACTTCCACGGCCCCAATTTCTGTCGATAAGCCACTCAGATCCGTGGACAGTTTCTTCATCGCCGGGGCATCCATCCCCTTAATGCTGGAGCTGATCTGCTGCCCTTTGTTCACAACGGCAATCAGCTTGTTGCATTGGGCAACTTTACTTTCGCCGCAACCCACCAAAGCTAAGGACAGCACCGCAGAAGCGGCCACTAATCGCCCAGCAGAGAGGGATTGACCAAGGCGATGAATCAGGGTGAAAGACATGAATAAAATACTCCTCAGATGGAAGTCATTTTGAGTGATCTAAAAAATCAGCCAATTGCGCTAGCCACGGAACCCAAAGCTTATCAAAATTTTCGGAATTTAGCACAGTTGACAAGCACAATGTTGATTGTTCACAGTCAATCATCACGAGAAATTTAATGATGATTGATGCTTCAATTTAGTCAAGTCTTGACCGCAATAACTCGTTTCCTGAAGTTGATGAATTTTGAGGAATTTGGATCTAATCAGAGTTTTGTCTTAGAGGATGTTTGAGAAGTAACTTTGGGCGCTTGCAAAGGCGCTGGTGTCTGTAGGAGCAATGGGCTTAAGCCCCTTGTCTTCGTCGATCAGTGCAACCCACAAGGTAGCCATTTCGGCTTTTCAGACATCCTCTTAGGTTGCGCAACCCTTGGCAGAATATGAATTGGTTGTTCACGAAAACCAACAATTCATCACTCAGAGACCATGGCTAACCGTTAAAGGAATTGGTTTTTTTATTGTTATGACCTATACGGACGCGCTCAACCGCTCGCAGAGTCTTTGAATGAATGGAATGTGGTTTCAGCAGGGATCCTGATGTGCTGATAGCCTATTCTATGCTTGCGATCGTAACCTTGCCCCCTATGACTTTTGATCCAGACTTCATGCCGTTGTTGCGCCGATCGACCGATCGACTCTTGACCCTGATCGATCGCTTCGGGGAAGCGCAGGTGTTGGTGGTGGGCGATCTGACCTTGGATGAGTTTCTGACGGGATATGTGGAACGAATTTCCCGAGAAGCGCCAGTGCCGATCATCCGCCATGAACGAACGCGCCAAGTGCCCGGCGGCGGGGCCAATGCGGTCTATAACCTAGCGAAGCTCGGGGCAAACGTCCAGGTTGCTGGCTTTTTGGGGGACGATGTGCAGGGGCTGGCCATGCGTCAAATCTTTGAGGCGGCGGGCATTGACACCACCGGGGCGCTGGTGGAAGTGGCGCGCCCCACGGTCACCAAAACCCGGATTTCGGCCCACTCGCGCCAGTCCGTGACCCAACAGATCGTCCGGTTCGATCGCAAGTCCGACGATCCCCCCACGGCGACCGACTGCGATCGCCTGGCTGCGTTTGTGGCCGATCGCGCCCCCAAGGCCCAGGCGGTGGTTTGTTCCGACTATGGCGATGGGGTGTTTTCCAGCGGCGTAATCCAAGCGGCCCTGACGGGACAACCGGTGATTGTGGATGCCCAAAAGGATCTGACTCGCTACCGGGGAGCCACTTGGTTTACGCCCAACCTGCCGGAAGCGGAACGGGAAGCGGGCTTTGGCATTACCGACCAAGACAGTTTGCTAAAGGCGGGGGCGACGCTGCTGGCCAAAACCGAAGCAGAATACGTGTTGATCACCTGTGGCGAGTCGGGCATGAGCCTGTTTGGGCGATCGGGCAACATTTCCCACATTCCCGCCTTCAACCGGGCGGAGGTCTTCGATGTGACCGGCGCGGGTGACACGGTGGTGGCGGCCCTGACCCTGGGCCATGTGCTGGGGGCCACGCCTTGGGAATCGGCGGTGCTGGGCAACTTGGCCGCCAGCCTGGTAGTCCGCCACATCGGCACGGCCACCACCAGCCGGGATGAAATGAAACGGGCCTTGAAAGCTATGCTCGATCGCGGCGATAGCCCTGAATTCGCCTAGTTGAATTCCTTGATTGCTGACTCCATAACCATGACTGACTCGATCGCCCGTTCCCCTCGCCGCATCATCATCACGGGTGGTGCGGGCTTCATTGGTTCCAACTTTGTTCGCCACTGGTGCGATCGCTATCCGGGCGATCGGGTGGTGGTGCTCGATGCCCTGACCTACGCGGGTAACCGGGCCACCTTGGCCGACCTAGAAGCGGCTGAGCGCCTGCGGTTTATCCAGGGCGATATTACTGATCGCGCCTTGATCGATCGGCTCCTGAGCGAAGAACAAATCGACACGATCGCCCACTTCGCCGCCGAATCCCACGTCGATCGCTCGATCCTCGGCCCCGGCGCGTTTGTGCAAACCAATGTGGTCGGTACCTTTACGCTGCTAGAAGCCTTTCGCCAACATTGGCTGGCGGCGGGCAAACCGACCGATTGGCGCTTTTTGCATGTGTCCACCGATGAGGTCTACGGCTCCTTGGGTGAAGACGATCCCGCCTTCAGCGAAACCACGCCCTACGCGCCCAACAGCCCCTATTCCGCCTCCAAGGCCGGCAGCGACCACCTGGCCCGTGCCTATTTCCACACCTACGGGATGCCGACAATCATTACCAACTGCTCCAATAATTACGGCCCCTACCATTTCCCGGAAAAGCTGATCCCGCTGATGTGCATCAACATCCTGTTGGGTAAGCCGCTGCCGGTTTATGGCGATGGGCAAAACATCCGCGATTGGCTCTATGTGGAAGATCACTGCGGCGGGATCGATGCTGCGATCCACAAGGGCCAACCGGGCGAAGCCTACAACATCGGCGGCAACAATGAGGTGCGGAATTTAGACCTAGTGAAGTTGCTATGTCAGTTGATGGATGAGCTGGCTCCGCAGCATGGCTGGAGCTTGCCCACCCAACCGAGCAGCAGCCTAATTACCTTCGTGACCGATCGCCCCGGCCACGATCGCCGCTATGCAATTAATGCCGAAAAAATCCGCACCGAGCTGGGTTGGGAACCGTCGGTGACGGTCGAAGAGGGGCTGCGCCGCACGGTCACTTGGTATCTAACGAACCGCAGTTGGTGGGAACCGCTGCTCTCGGCCGATTACCAAACCTATTACCAAAAGATGTACGATCGCCGCCCGGAAGCCGTGGGCTAATCGTGGGGGCAAGGGGCGATCGCGCCGTTAACCCCAACACAATCTGGATCGGTTAGCCTGGGTAGCAAGTTCTGCGATCCTCGCAATCCCCTTGCTGCTTATGCCGATCGCCCCCAATCCGTTGCTGGCTCACCCGTCTCGACCCACCCTGCGATCGCTCCCCCAAACCTATGGGGTGCTTGGCCTGACCGCAGGCGGTTGGGCGGGTCTGTTGTTGTGGCTGGGGTTACGGCCAGTGGTGTGGCTCGGTGGTTCGATCGCCACGCTGATTATGCTGGGCTGGTGGGTGCTGGAAGTGCGGCGACTACCGATCCCCAAAGCCAGTGAGGATTTGTTGGATGCGGCGGGGCTAGATCACCAGCTTGCAGCTCTGGAATCCTTAGGCGGTCAGTCGGCAACCGCCCAGCGCCTTTGGACAACGGTGGTGCAGGAAATGCAATCGCTGCGGGCGGCAGCGGCGGACATCGCCCAGCGGGATTCGTCCTTGGTGCCGGATCTATACGAGGCAATCGTGACGGGATTGGGGTTAGCCGAGCAGGCCATGAAAGCCACAGCGGCGATCGAAACAGTGCAAACGGCGGCCTATCGCGATCGAGCACGTAGTCAGCAACAGGAGGCGATCGGCCGTTTAAAAGCAGCCTGCACGGCCATAACCGAATTACGGGATAGCTTGGTACTCGGAGCGATCGCCACCCAAGAAGGGCGATCGTCCTTGCCGGCCCGCTTGAACCTGATTGTTGAGGACAATCGAGCCGCGCTCCAACGCCAATCCAGCTCGTGAATTGTGATTGGGATGAATTGCAATTGATTGGGACATCGACTTGAGGACTGTTGAGACAAGCCTATGCTGTTCAAACGCCGCCGACTCCCCAAGCGACAATTGAAGCGACAAGTATGGTCAATTATTTTTGCGATTAGTGCTTGCATCACGGTTTTGACAGCCTGCTTAGGCGGTGGTATTTCTGAGGCCAAAAGCTTTGACGATGCCGTGAATATTCTGAGCAGTCAAGTGCTGCCCAAAATCACAGTCCAAGACGAATTGGTAAGCGACGCAGCCGCAGCTCGTTACTCGATCGAAGGCATTACTGATCCGTTGCCGGATCTGACAGATTTTCCAGTTTTTGCAGCCAAACCCACGGGCAACTCCGAAATTTATGTGGAGATTTTTGGCTCCACTGAAAAGTCCAATGCGGAACGCACCGATAGCCGTTGGCTGGTGGATGTGGCAGAAGCGTTCAATCAAAAAAATGTGGCGATCGGGGGCAAGCCCGTGCGCGTGGGGGTGCGCCGCATTGACTCTGGAGCGGGGATGCGTTTGTTAGCAGCGGGTCAAGCCAAACCAGCCGCCTATTCGCCTTCCAATAATCTGTGGCTGGCGCTGTTGCAAGACAGCGGTGTGACCTTTGAGCCTGTGGCCGATCGGCTCTTGCCCAACTCGATCGGTTTTGTGTTGCGGGGCGAGGTTTATCAGCAACTAGCCGCTGCTGGCCCGGTCACGTTCGATCGCATTTTGAACGCGATCGCTGCTGGCAAAATCACGATCGGCTATCCCAATCCCTATCGCAGCTCCACAGCGCTGAACTTGATGTATGCGCTGTTTTGGCGGGCGGCGGGCCGCGATCAAGCCGGTGGATTACTGACCGAGCAAGATATTCAATCCCAACAGGTGGCCTCGGTCTTTGAGCAGTTTCAAAAACAGGTGTTGATTGCCACCAATACCTCACCAGAGCTACAAGACATTTTTCTGCGGGATAAATCGACCCTGCAAGCTTTTCCGCTGGAATATCAAAACTATCAAACCATTCAAAAAATGCCGGGGTTTGAGCAAACCAAATTTGTCCCCCTCGGCTTGCCCCACACCAATCCCTTGGTCAGTTTCGCTTGGACAACCCCTGACCAAAAAGCAGCCCTTAAGGCCTTTGCGGAATTTGCCCGATCGCCTGAAATGCAGAAGCTAGCCACAGAAACAGGCTTTGTGGAAACGGACTATACCAAAGCGGGTAAATTTCCTCCGGTCAATCCTTCAGGCAAAATTTTGAAAGCGATTCAAGCCCAATGGAAGCGGGGCAAAGACGTGGGCAAAACGGTCTATTTGATGACCGTGGTTGACACCAGCGGCTCCATGGATGGTGAACCCCTCAAGGCGGTGCAAGAGGGGCTAAAAGCTGCCACCACCCAAATTAATTCGGGTAATCAAGTGGGGCTGGTCACCTTTAGCGATCAGGTGGTGCGGCGGCTGGCCTTGGCACCATTCGATCGCCTGCAACATCAAAAATTCTTAGCAGCCATTGAAAACCTGAGAGCCGATGGTGGCACAGCCATGTATGACGGCTTAATGGTGGCTTTGAATGAGTTGGTAGCCAAAAAGAAAACTGATCCCAATGGTCGTTTTTACGTGATTGTGTTGAGCGATGGGGACTCGAACGCGGGCTTTAAGTTGCCGGATGTGCAAAGCATCATTGCTCAAAGTGGCATTCGGGTTTATCCGATCGCCTATGGAGAGGTGGATAAAAACCAACTGGAAGCGATCGCCGCTCTGCGAGAATCTAGTGTTCAAACGGGCGATCCCAAAACCGTTCGTGACCTTCTCAAAGGCCTCTTTGAAACCAATCTTTAGTGGTGGCAGTAATCAGGATTGATCAGGCCCCATCTTGACCAATAGGTCGGTTCCCTCGGCTGAATGGAAGAACAAGTCACATGAAATCGATCGACTGGGCATTTTTGAGAACGATCGCAGTAGGAATCGGCAGCTTTGGTTTAGTGGGTGGGGCGATCGCCTGGATCTTCCCCCCCGCGCGAGTGGCAATCGTGGTCGATCGTGCCTTTTGCGCCCCCAATCAGTGGCAACTCACAACCGCAGCCTACCGCGATCGCTACCAAGCTCATCAACAGAAAGCCATGGTCATTGAGCGGGTCATTTTAGTGGGCGACTTGGGCGAAGAGCGCCTATCTCCACTACCCACGCCGGAGGATTTTGCTCGGATCGCCACCTTTGGTCGATCGAATGCTGCGGTCTTAAATCAATGGCAGCAAACCAATTCTCTGCCGCCCGAGTTCCAGGGACTCCGCATCGAATTACTCCGATGCGGTCTGCATCAACCACCCCAGTCCCCGTAGGTACTTGTTGACATCCTCCCCAGCCTCAAGGTGTTTTGCCTAGGTCTGGTTGCAGGCAAAACGCGTCATGCGCCGTGGTGGAGTTCAAGCGATCGTCACAGGGCTTCGGCAATCTTGGTTTGCAGCGTGCTGACCAACTCAGCGATCGCCCCACGCTCAAAACGCAAAAATCCTAAAATGAGTTGAGCAATACCCAGCAACACGCAAATTATTCTGATTACGACGAGTAAAACCCCTAGGGGGTGTCGTTATTTTTCGCTGTGAGGCTGAAACAGTTGATTTTCCCTGCCCGATCGTCGCAGACAAGGGGCTTAAGCCCCTTGCCCCCACGATCTGCTAACGGTGGAATCAGGGTTTTGGATGATTGGACGACGGTTTTCCTACCCTACAGTCATGTTTAAAACTCAAAAATTACTTTTTGTGGTCAACGAATCGAGCAATGGGCAGAATCAGGAAACCGCGCAACTTCGAGCAACTCAGTGCTGCTATTCCCTTCGAGCAATGGTCGCCCCTGTTACCGCGCTATGGCGTGATTGATCAGCAGGGCCGCTATCTACATTGGAATGATTTTCAATGGCGGGTTCAGCACGGCGATGATGAACAGGCCGCGTGGCTGGCAACCAAATGGGCTAGGGCCGTGATTCGCCAAGACATTCCAATTTTGGCTGCTGAGGGCGATCGCCCCTTTCGGTTTTGTATGCCCAATTCCCTGCTGGCCAACTTGCACCAAATCGATCGCATGGCCGGCTTCGGTGAAACAGTGGGCGATCCGGCCGTGAGTATTCGCACTGACGAAAAACATAGTTACCTGATCAAGAGCCTGATCCAAGAAGAAGCGATTACCTCATCACAGTTGGAAGGGGCTTCAACGACTCGGGCCGTAGCCAAAGAAATGCTTGAAAAGGGATTGGCTCCCAAAGATAAATCGCAACGAATGATTTTTAACAACTACCAATTAATGAAAAAGGTCGTTGAGAAAAAACATGAACCTCTATCAATTGACGTTATTCGCGAACTTCATCAAATTGCCACGGATCAGGCAATCGAAAATCAAGCTATTCCTGGAGAATTCAGAACTGATAATCAGATTTTTATTGCTGACACTTACCAAGAGACGATCTTTCAGCCGCCTGATTGGCAAACGATTCCCGATCGCCTAGTGGCCCTTTGTGCATTTGCCAACGGTGACTATGGCATCAATAATTCAAAGAGCTTTATCCATCCCGTGGTTAAAGCAATCATTTTGCACTTTATGTTGGCCTATACTCATCCCTTTGGCGATGGAAATGGCCGCACTGCCCGCGCGCTATTTTATTGGAGTGTACTGAGGTCAGGCTATGACACTTTTGAATATGTTTCTATTAGCAAATTTATTCAAGCAAAACGCAGTGACTATGACAAAGCGTTTATCTACACAGAAACTGATGACTTTGATTTGACCTATTTTCTCTACAACCAAACGGAAACCATCATCAAAGCAATTCAGGCTTTGCACGATTATCTGGAACGCAAAAAACGAGAATTTTATGAATTCATGAGCTGGATTGATCGCAGCCCGATCGCCAAGACCCTGAAGCGAGGCCATTTGGAAATTTTAAAAGCCGCTTTTAAGCAACCCGGTCGGGAATTCACCGCCAAGCAAACGGCTGCGGAATTTGGCATTAGCGAAAATACGGCCCGCAGCTATCTGCATAAATTGGTGGCTCAGGATTTGCTGATTGAGGCGCGATCAAAGGTGGAAAAATCAACCGTCTATATCGCGCCTGCCAATCTACCCGCCCGACTGCAATTGACCGGACTGCCTTAGGGACGCTATGCCCGCAAGGCTTCGGCAATCTTGGCTTGCAGCGTGCTGACCAACTCAGCGATCGCCACTTCTTCCGCCGTTCCCGTGGCGCGGGTCACGAGTTCCACCTTGCCTTGGGCGATCGCCCGGCCCGTCACCACCCGGAACGGAATTCCGATCAAGTCCGCATCCTTGAACTTCACGCCGGCCCGCTCTTCGCGATCGTCCAGGATCGTTTCGATGCCCGCCGCGTTTAGGTCGCTGTAAAGCTGCTGGGCGATCGCCATTTGGTTCTCGTCGGCAATGTTCGGAACCGTGACGATCGCTTGGTACGGGGCGATCGCTACGGGCCAGATCATGCCGTTTTTATCGTGGGACTGTTCGACCGCCGCTTGGGCAATCCGCGACACCCCCACGCCATAGCAGCCCATCCAAAACGGCTGGCTCTCGCCCGATTCCGTCGTGAAGGCTGCGCTCATGGCTTGGGAATATTTCAGCCCCAGTTGGAAAATGTGGCCGGCTTCGATGCCCCGCGCCGATTGCAGGATTTGTGAGGGGTCATGCACCGCGCGATCGCCCGGCCGCGCCAAATCCAGTTCCACCACGTCCGGCAGTTTGTATTGGGTTCCCCAGTTTGCACCCACGACGTGATAGCCCGCTTGGTTTGCGCCGGTCACGAAGTTCTGGAGCTGGCTGGCATTCGGATCCACCAGCCGCAGGAATTGGGGAGCTGTGTCCTTGGCCGTTGCGATGTGGTCGTCGCTCAAGTCCGGTGCAATGTAACCGAGGGGCAAGGGTTTGGCCGTCCAAACCGCTTGGGCCGCCGCGTCGGGCACTTTCAGGGCCAGCACCTTCGAGCCGCCGTAGTTCGGGGCCCGTTGGGTAATCGCGTTGAACAATTTCACCTCGTTCACATCCCGATCGCCCCGAATGCTAATCAGCACCAGCACTCGCTTGTCGTTATCCAGCACGGCTTCATAGAGCACGTTCTTCACCACCTGGGTCGGGTCGCACTTCAGCACCTCGCACAACCGGGCGATCGTGGTGGTGTCCGGCGTTTCCAGGGTTTCAAAACTCGTAAAGGGCGAGGGAACCGCATCCACCGGCAGCGACACGGCCTTTTCCACGTTGGCGGCGTATTGCTCGTCCTCGGTGAACAAAATTTCGTCTTCGCCCGTTTCGGCCAGGATCATAAATTCCTGGGAAGCGCTGCCCCCGATCGCCCCGGAATCCGCCTGCACCGGCCGGAATTTCAGGCCACAGCGGCGCAGCATATTCCGATAGGCCTGATCCATCGCGTCGTAGGTTTCCTTCAGGCTTTCGGGCGAGGTGTGGAAGGAATAGGCATCCTTCATAATGAATTCGCGACCCCGCAGCAGGCCAAAGCGCGGGCGAATTTCATCGCGGAATTTGGTTTGAATCTGATACAAATTCACCGGCAGTTGGCGATAGGAACGGATCAGTTCCTTGGCCACGGTGGTGATCACTTCCTCGTGGGTCGGCCCGAGCATCAGTTCCCGATCGTGGCGATCGCTCAGGGTGAAGGCGATCCCCTCGGCTTTGTACACATCCCAGCGGCCAGACTCCTGCCACAGCTCCGCCGGTTGCAATTGCGGCAACAGGCATTCTTGCGCGCCCGTCGCGTCCATTTCTTCGCGCACAATCTGCGACACCTTTTGCAGCACACGCCACATCAGGGGCAAATAGGCATAAATCCCGCTACCGATTTGGCGGATGTAGCCCGCCCGCAGCAACAGCTTGTGGCTGGTGACAACGGCTTCGGCGGGGTCTTCACGAAGGGTGACAAACAGGGCTTGGGACAGACGCATAAAACAGCCAGGAGCAATGCACAGTCCAGAATATCGCAGTTGGGGCGATCGGGCAGGGCGATCGCCCCAGAAACCAACAAACCGCAGCTAATTTCGCTAGAAATTCAAACCGATCCCCGATTGCTCCAACCCAGTAGCATTCAGTTCCTTAAGGCAAAATTCATCCCGGGCTTGGCAAACTGCCTCATAACTTCTGGGAGGCGAAATGGGCAAAGCGCGTAAATATAAAAAAGCGGCTTGCGCGCCAGATTCCAGCAACAAAACCAGATCAGTTTCGGGATTGTAGCTGTCAACAGCTTGTAAGATGTGACCATTCATATGGTGGTGATTCAGAATCACCGTATCAGGAAAGGCTAGCCAAGCATTTAAAAATGCGGCGAGCCGCGATCTCACAACATAATGGGTACGGAATGTTTCTCCTGCAATGTTGAGCTGCGGTAAATTCAAGCTACAAATCACTGCACCTCGTCCTCCCGCCAAATAATTACTCCAAGCGTTATATCCCAGAGCAATTAGATTTTTGGCAACAAAGGACTCCTGCCAATCAGAAGAAGATGTCGCCATCCCAAAACTCCAATCCGTCACAATTTCAAATCAGAACTCATGATCGAAAATGCTGATAATTATGATTATCAGTGATAAAGCCCAAGTCGCTGCTTGACTGGCTATCGATAACTCGGCAGGGCATCATTAGCAATTTCAAAAAATGCAGGCTGAATTGCGCGACGGGTTTCCACCAAATCAGAAGCACCTTGATAGAGCAAGCTATCTGACGCATCTAACCAACGTTGAGGCTTCCCGGAACGTCCTGCTTCAGGAATCCGCAAGCCATCAACCAGCCAACCAACGGTATCTCTTCTGAGGCGATCTAAGGAACTACTGTAGGTCAATCCTAAATCATGGGCTGCTTGGCGATGGACGGCCGCATGGACAGACTCGTCACCGGAAATATCGCCCGAGATGATCCCTAAACCCACGCCACCAAACATCCGCAGCAAGGGCAGAATCACAAAGAAAACGGAATTTTCCAACACGAAGGCCTTGACCAATGGGTGGTCAGGATGATGAATCCATTGCTGATGAATTTGTTTGGCCTCTGCTTCGTCCCTATCGGTTGTTAGTTGATAGATTTGAGCAGCCATTCCTAACACTTTGTCGTGCCGTTCTTCATCAAGAATATTAGAACGCAGACATTTAACTGCCGTTGCCGGAAGTATCGTTTTGCCCAAAGCATCGTCTAGCCATTCCGCCACCTCTAATTCAAGAACACGCAGCGCCAGGGCCCGCCCCAAAACTTGATCCGCGCCCGGCATTGTGTTCATCCTTTCGCCACAAGTGGGTGTCCAGGAGCGCTTGCGAGCCAATTGTTCAGTGTAAAAGTCCATCAGAAATGCTTCCTATTCAGCACAAGCAACACATTCATCGGCCGACAGATCGCAAGTGACCTGTTTCTGTTGAATGATGGTTTTATCAAGAGCAGCCTGCTGACGGACTGGCAATCGATAGTAGGTTGTCCAAAGTGCCGATCGCATCCATTTTTCTAGAAAATCTTGATCAATCACCTGGGTATCCCAAATGTTGAAGGATATCGAGTGAGCCTGTCCCGTCGCTTCCATGCTTTGCTGCCAACAATTGGCTAGCCGAAAATAGTCCTCATATCCCACCTCTGAAGCAATTTCCACTCGGGGATGATGATCATAGGTTTGAATTCCGAAAACACCACTGTAGCGATCGACTTCACAGGCGATCGGGGGGCTAATTTCCGGTGTTGTTGTGTAGCCATTGCGATCAACATAGCGATAAGCGCAGGAAGCTGTTGGAGCGATCGTTAGACTGCGCTCCATTCCCTTTTTTTGGGCCCAAGCCGCCGCGCGATCGAACCCTTCAATCAGGCTGTTCACTAATCGATCGGCCTTGGTTTGACTTCTTGCGTGGTCGATCGGCCGCAGGCGTAATTCCCAAGCTTCCACCAACTCGCGATAGGTAATACCTTCGATCGCCAAAAGTGATGCCAAGCCGATTACCCCCAACCCCACCTGTCGATCATGTTCAGGCGATCGATAAAGGCCACTCTCACCCACACCAGTTAGGGGATGAATTGCACAGAGCATCTTCATGCCATGCTCGAAAGCATCAGGAATATCCTCAATGCAGCACATTCCCAAGTTGACATGTTGCAGCAAACAGGTTCCCCGTGATGGCAAGAAGATTTCATTGCAAACATTGCCATACAGCAAATTTCCCGCAGCATCAGTCCGAGCTTTAGAGAGCCACAAACTGCCGGATTGCATTTGCTCCATGATGTCATTCAGGTATGGCAATTGCAGCAAATCATCATGGACAATTAGCGTGCGTTTAGCCCAAGGCAAGCGATCAATCGGAATCTTAATAAAATCCTGAGCGTCGGGATGATGACTATCCAAGTGCAAGTTGACCGCCCCATTTTTAAATCGACCGCCCCGGCGGATCGTCTCATTCAAGACGCTGTAAATACGGGCAAAAGATGTGGGGCCAGAGGCCGTGACATTCGGCGAAACCGTACCCGCAGGCCGAAGCGCTGACAAGTTGATCGCAACACCAGCCCCATAGCGGAGGGCCTGGCTCGTGAAATGCCAACTATCTTCAATGCCATCCGGGCCATCCATTCGATCCTGCACCGCCAGAACCGTGCAGCTCACCGGCAGCCGCCCCGCAGGATCATGGAGCCACTGATCCACTCGCCCTGTCACTGCCACAGTGGGATGGTCTGCCAATGCCAAAATTGACTGCTTATTCATAAATGAAAGAGAACACAATGAACTAGCTCATGCATCGAGCTGATCCGCCGAAGCAATCATCAACATCAACACTGCAATCCTTGGTGTTAATCCAGCCTCTGTTGAGCTAAGAAGCCAGATTAAATTCTGACCAGCGATCGCACACTTGGCGATAACACTCAGAAGGTGAAATTGCTAGGTTTTGCAGCCAGTCAATCTCCACATCTTGACCTTGCTTGACCAAAATCAAAATCTCCCGATCGGGTGCATAGGTTTTGATCACGCTCAACAGGCGATCGATTGAACTAACAGGCACAAGGCAAAGGTCAAGGTATAAAGCAGCAAGGTCGAACGGAATATATTGCACAGACCTTGCCGTTGCATCCTCAATCCCACCCAAGCGATTAGTCACCGTTTTTTGAACTGTGCAAGCCACAATTCCTCGTCCATATTGGAGGTAGCCCTGCCATGCAACATAGCCGATGTACAGGAAGTTTTCCTGAATGAAAGTGGGTGATCCAACAGTCAGGTCAGACAACCTTGAGCTAGTGGGATGAATCATGAATTTCTTCCCGCAGCTTTTGCGTGGCAAGCACCATATTTTTGAGCGCAGGAAGCACTTCTTCCCATCGGCGAGTTTTTAGCCCGCAGTCAGGATTAATCCAGGTTTGCTGAACAGGCAAAAGATTAGCGCCAGTGCGCAACTGCTGGAGAATTTGTTCCGCACTGGGAACGCTTGGACTGTGGACATCATAGACCCCGTTCCCAACTTGATACTGATATCCCGCATCCGTGATCTCAAAGAGCGTTGCGTTGTTGCTGCGGCTGTTTTCAATGGATAGAACATCAGCATCGAGGCGCTCAATATGCTCAATAATGTCTCCAAACTCGCAGTAGCACATATGCGTGTGAATCTGAGTTTCAGCCTTCGCGCCACCGGTGGCTAATCGGAACGAATCCACAGCCCAACTGAGGTATTCATTCCACCGGGCAGATTTCAAGGGCAATCCTTCCCGGAGAGCAGGTTCATCCACTTGCACCATGACAGCTCCGGCTGCTTCCAAATCGGCAACCTCATCTCGTAAAGCCAGCGCAATTTGCATGGCCTGTTCACGGCGCGGGAGGTCAGCCCGAGGGAATGACCAATTGATCATGGTGACTGGGCCCGTGAGCATTCCCTTCACAGGCTTGTTTGTCAATGATTGTGCAACTCGAAACTCCCGAACGGTCATGGGTTGCAATCGGGACACATCACCATAAATGATGGGTGGGCGAACGCAACGACTGCCATAACTCTGCACCCATCCATCTGTTGTGAAGGCAAAGCCCTGGAGTTGCTGTCCAAAATATTCCACCATGTCAGTCCGCTCAAACTCACCGTGAACTAACACATCTAGCCCAACGTCCTCTTGGAGTTTGATGCACTCTGCAATCTTGGTATCGATCGCCTGGTGATAGTCCGCTTGGGAAACTTCCCCTTTCTTGTACCGGAGCCGCAGTTGTCGAATGTCTTGGGTTTGCGGAAAAGAACCGATCGTGGTGGTGGGCAGGGGGGGAAGTTTGGGTTGCTGATTCAGCCGTTGTTCATAGGGAAGGGAGCGCTGAAAATCCTCTACTTTGAGGGTTTGCAACACATCGCGCACTGCCGGGTTAGGTAAGTTGAAGTGCTTGAATGCCTGCCAACGCAACTCGATCGCCGCTTGCTCGCTGGTCGTGTCCTGTCCGTTGAGGGCGCTTGCCAGCAACACCACTTCCGTTAACTTTTGCTCTGCAAAACTGAGCACATCGCGCAAGGGTTGAGGGAGTTGAGTTTCGCAGGTTGCGTCATGGGGAACAAACTGGAGTGATGCGGAGGGCTGAACACGTAAATTTGGTGTGATTGCCTGCAATTCCTGAAGCAGTTCCAACAGACCCTTGGGTTCAATGGCCCAAACGCTCCGTCCGTCCACAACACCGGCCCCAAGTACTTTGTCGCGAGGAAAACCATGGGTTTTTACTAAAGATAGATTGTTGCCTCGCGTAAAATCGAGGCTAACTCCAGCTACCGGGAGTTGCATCACCCAGTTATAGGCATCCCCCAGATCATCAAAGTAGGTGACCAGTTGAATCGGCAGCCCCGCAGTTGCTAGTTGATGGTAGGTGTGTTTAATTGCAGTTTCTAAATCACCGGCATGACTGGTCACTAAGGTTGGCTCATGGAATTGCACCTCGGTGATTCCATGAGATTTCAACTGCCCCAGCAGGTCAAGGTAGAGAGGCAGCAACCGATCCAAATCTGAGTAGAGATCGTTGGAGCGCCGGCTGAGGGTGAGCAGCGTGACCGGACTGAGGATCACGGGAGTCGTTCGATCGCTGAGAATGAGCTGTGCTCGCTTGACCGTTGCTAAAAAATCATCAAAATTGGCCGCGGGAGCAAGATCAGACTCAATTTCGGGCACGAGATAGTGATAGTTGGTATCAAACCATTTCGTCATTTCGAGTGCAGGAATCCCGTCTTTGCCCCTGGCCATCGCAAAGTACTGATCAATGCCTGTGAACTGTCGGAACCGAGCGGGAATTAACCCCAGACGCACTGACCAATCTAGAACGTGGTCGTAAAGAGTTTGGTCTCCGACGGCAACTCGATCGACCCCAGCTTTTAACTGAACTGTCCAAGCATGGGTTTCCACGGCTTCTACGACCGATCGCAAGGCGTTGATATCACATTTGCCATGCCAAAAAGACTCTAGGGACTTTTTGACTTCACGATTTTTGCCCATGCGGGCATAGCCCAAGGTGGCGGTTTGAATAACCATGGGAATTGAGGCTCCTGAAATTTTGTGAAATTTTGAGTGATGATGACAGCGCAGTTGAGGGGTGCTCGATCGAACAGAGCACCCGCCGATCGGCTGGGCAAGGCCGCGCGATGTCAAGGGATGAATGTTGAACCCAAGTCCCGGGCGACAGACAGACCTAATCCAGCCAAAATGCAGCGAGTATGGGCATTAATTTGAGAGTGCCCGAGTCTCGCTGGGGGGCTGAATCCACAAGATTTGCGGTTGTGCCCCTGTGCTGGAGTTTGTCACTGGCGAGAGCAACGAAGGTTGAGTTTGTCAGTCTTCTTAGTCTCGCTAACACCAAGTCCCGCTAACTTTGATTGGGCGATCGGGTCTCTCACAATCTGGAGAAAGTCCAAAATGCAATCAGTGATCGGGAGGCCTGATCATCAGTCCCCGGTCATCGTGGTTGGCCCTTGCCATTGGGTAGAAACCGGATGGCCCTAGCGGTCAGCCCTTGGAGGGAATTGGGGTCTGCGCCCACCTGGACTTAGGAATTAGTCGGACAGAGAAGCACGGTCAAGGTGCTGAGCTGAAGCGTTGCGCTGTGAAGATTTGACGACCCAAGCCTTTGGCGGTCGTCAGCAAAATGCTGTAAGTTCATCTGTACCTCGCAGATGTTTAGGGCTTTGTAGGATTGAATCGGCGGGCATTCTGACTCGGAGAAACACTTCTCCTTCACAGCTGCGGGACAGTGCCGGATTCACACCGAACTTTCCCCGTTACCTCTAGCGGCTGCTCCCCGCTAGAACCGACTCGGTGAAGTATAGCATCGTTTCCTCAACTTGCGGCGCTGGTGAGATTGGAATTCATCGACGCTCACCTTTTGGGCAGGAGTCTATTGGAGAGAACTAGCGGGTGTCGCCGATGAGGGTGAAGGCGGCCCAGTCGATCGGGTCGGGATATTCCTGAATGGTTCTCAGGGTGGCTTGGCGCAAGGCCGTTGCCTTGTCCATCCCTTGCCCCAGGAATTGATAGAACTGGGTCATCAGGAAGGCGGTGGGTGCGTCGGGCACGGCCCATTGGGTGACGATCGCGCTGGGGGTTCCGGCCGCCAGGAGCGATCGGGACAAGCCCACAATCCCATCGCCGGAAATTGCCCCTTGACCCGTGTTGCAGGCGCTGAGAACGACTAATTGCGCCTTTAAGTCCAGATTCAGTAGCTCTCGGGCGGTTAACCAACCGTCATCCCCCGGGCTGTTGCCGGGGGCCAGGGCGATCGCGCTGTCTAGGCCATGTTTCGCATCCAAAATCCCGTGAGTAGCCAAGTGGATCAGGCTGGCTTGCTCCATTTGCCCCAAGACGGCGGTTTTGGTGGCTTGGGATCCCAACAGGGGATGCGTGTTCAACATGCGGGCGATCGATTGGGCTTCGATTTCCGCATTGGGCAGCGGGGCCAACTGCGATCGGGTGTTGGTTCGGCTGCTGGGCAAGCGCGGCATGGTTGGATTACCCACGATCAAGGGGCGATCGGTCAGGGCTGTGCCTTCCTGGCGCAGGCGCTGGGCCTGGTGTTGGGTGCGATCGAGCACTTGAATCGAAGGAGCCATGGCCAAACTATGGCGCTCAATCAGGTATCGGCCTTGATCATCTTGCAGGGCCGAAAAGGGCACCAAGAACAAATCCTGCTGGGGCATCACAATCAGTCGATCGCCCGGTTGGGTGGGTAACCATTCAGCGATCGGCTCAATCAAAAGGCGATGGAGCTGGCGCAAACCGGGGGTGATCGATCGCCGGTTGCCGTTCGCCGTGGACTGGGCCGATCGGCTGGCGGTGCGTGTTCCCAAAAACAACCGCAGCAACGGGATTTGATCGCGCAAGGTTTGGCTGTTGGGCAGGGGTACTTGGCGAAAATGCACCTGTCCCGAAGGTTGTACCACCCAAATATTGATAGCCAAGTCGAGGAGTTGGCGTTGGCCCCCGTGGTCTCGGGTATCCCGTTCGATCGCGTAGGAAATCAGAGTGGCGGACTGCTCGCGGGCCACCCGCTGGATTTGCCCTAGGTCGATCGAGTCCGTCAATTCCGATGGGTTAGGGGTTAGGGTCGATCGCGCGGCGGATCGATCACCCCATTGGCTTTCTTCCGCCAACAGTTTCAGGAGGGCTTGGGCCCGACCCCGTTCATTGGCCAGCAGGGCTTGTTCCGGTTTTTGGGCCGCAATCAACACCGTTTGCAAGGTGCTGTAGGTGGTTTCTTGGGTTTCAAAAATCGCCAGCCGGGCCCCATCACTGGTCAGGTTTTCGCGCACCTGTTCCCAAGAGGCGATCGCCCGTTGCAGATAATCCGTGGCCGCGTCAAAGTCTTGGAGTCGATAGTACGTATCTCCCAGGTTAGACAGGGCCCGCGCCGTACCGTGGCGATCGCCCAAGGCCTGCGACAGGGCCAGGGACTTTTGTTGAACCGTGGCCGCGGCCCCGTAGTCTCCTTGGGCATAGTAGGCCAAACCCAAATTATCGAGGGTGCGGGCGATCGCCGGTTGGTCGTTCGCCTGCTCTGCCAGGGCCAAGCTGGCCTGATGTGCCCTCACGGCCGCCTCGTAGCGCGTGGCTTGGTAATCCAGCAGGCCAATTTGGGTGAGGGCACGGGCTTGATTACTCAAATCCCGATGTTGCTGGGCGATCGCCAGGGACTGCTCAAAATAGGTGCGGGCTTGCTCCAGGTTTTGTTGATTAGTTGCCATCAGGCCCAAGTTATTCAGGATATTGCTTTCCAACGTGGGCGCAGGGTTCGATCTCAACAGGGCCAAGGCCTGCTCATAATGGGCGATCGCCTCTGGATATTGACCCAAAGCCCCGTAGCTACTGCCCAGGTCACTTTCGGCGATCGCGGCCAACAGGGGCTGATCGGTGGCCAAGTCACGACTTTCGCGATGGGCCAAAATCGCATCGCCATATTCACCCGCTTGGTAGTGGGCCCGGCCCAACCGCTGCAAGGCCACCACGATCGCCTTGCGATCGCCACTGTTGCGGGCCCGTTCCAGGTCTTTGCGCTGGCAATCTAACCAAACGGTGTTGTCGCAAAGGGCCACTTGCAGGGTTTCGGCCCGCAAGGCTTGCAGATTCAACACTTGCCCCGGGTCGGTGACTGGGCCGTTGGCGGGGATACCCGAGGGATTTGTGCCCTCCAAGCCGGGCGATCGAGACCCCAGCAAAGCCGTTTGATTAATGGCCTGGTTGGTTTGGGAATTCACCACGCCGGCCGAATGCGCCAGGTTCGAGCCACCCTCTCCAATTGCACCACTGTTGGGTAAGGGGTTACTGCTCACCGGTAGCCCCGTCGCCAAGGTTCCCACCATCGAATTGTTGGCCGCATCCGTCACCCCCGAGAGCGGAACCAAAGGCGCTGCATTGGGCGACTGGCCGGAAGAAGGCGCGATCGACCCATTCAAAGATGCAGATGTTGGGACAGTTCCGGTGACGGGGGCCACATTTCCGGCAACGCTATTCACGGATCCCGGATTCGCCGCAAAGGTCGCAGAAGCCAGATTCGCCCGCTGCACGATCGCATCGGAGCTAATGGCCGTGCTTAGGCTATTGCCAACCAGATTTGTAGTGCTAGCATTCGCAGTTCCCGCCACTGGGCTACTTCCCCCCGCGCTCACCGGTTGTTCGGTGGTGTTGGCCAAAGTGGACTGCACCAACCCATCCACATTGGCAGCCCAAGGGGCCGAAATGGGCGACTTACCTGTAGAGAAATGGATTCCTTGATTAGTGGGTGTCAACAAGCCGCCAAAGTTCGCGCTATCAAGGCTGAGGTTAACCGTAGCCACCGTGAATGAAGAACCTGTGTTCCCGGTGTTCCCGGTATTACCGGTGTTGGAACTGTTGTTCACCACGATCGGCTTCACCGGCAAGAAAGCAGATCGATCGTCATCATCCTCTGAACTGGTGGAATTGGTCGTGGGCGAGTCCACAGGGGCGATCGGGATCAAGCTAAAGGAGGTGTTCAGGCCGCTAACGGTGGTGTTGGTGGTACTGGAATTGGAGCCAGTTTGCATGGGAGCCACCGGAATCAGCGACACTGAACTGCTCAGGGTTGGATTGGTACTGGGGGGATCGTTGGTTGTGCCAGGAATCAGGGTAATGGATCCGGGGTTGATCGTGCCCGTTGTCCCCGTGCCTGTGGGGTTCAGAGGAACAACAGGGCGTAGGGTTGTGGAGCCAGTGTTGGTGCTGCTGCTGGAACTGGTGCTGCTGGGCGAGGGCGTAGTGGGTCGGGTGGTGGTGGTCGCAACCACGGGCGAGGAAATGAAGGGAGCGCGATTGCTGCGGGCCGGTGTGGTGCCGAAGGCGAGGGTGGTTTGACCATTACGATCGCTGAAAATCGGTTCAAAGACCGTGCGAAACAGCACCCGATCGCCCGTCGGTTGCGTCACAAACAATTGACCGCCCGTGCGCAGGGGCAAATTCCCGGCGATCGCTCCTGAACTCACTAAAAAAAGATTGTGATCACTGATGATGCCGCTGTCGGGGTGGTGCAAGCCATATAAATCCACCTGCCGATCGCCCCAGAGGGTCAACTGTCCCCCGGCGCTCAACCGCAAAGGATTCGTGGGGTTGTCGCGCCCGATCGCCGCTTGCCCCGCCAACAAGTGCAAATCGCCCGTGGTGCTGAGCTGACTAGACAGCAGCAGCAAGTTATGGGCCGCCGACAGGGTGGCCGTTTCGGCCGTGGCTGACTGCACCGCCACATCCCCCGCCACCAAGGGGCCCTCGGAATGGCCGATCGAAACCGTGCCATCGGGGCGCACTGTCAAGGCATTGGCCGTGACCGGTTGCCCCGCCAGCAGTTCCGGAATCGTTTGCGGAGCGATCGGGCCCCAGGTCAAATCCGCACCGGGCCGCCCCCCGATCGGCAAATCCAACGCCAGCACCGACCCTTCCGGCGTGAACCGCACAAAGCGATCGCCCGGAACCGCCGCCACCATCAGCCGCCCTCCCGGAGCCGACAGGGTTCCCACGCTCAACACCGTGCCCCCCACCAAACTCAGACTTTGACCCGTTGGCACGGCCAGGGCTGCCCGGTTCAAAATTCCCGCCGGTTGCGACAGGGCAAACGCCAACCCCGTTGGATCGCCCAGCAAATTCGCGTATTGATTGGATCCCATCGCCCGGAACCACAATTCCCCAGACTCACCAAAGCTCACCCCCGTGGCTGTGGTGGCCGTGAAGGAAGCGGGCACATTCAGCCGAGCATTGGGCCCAAACACCAGACCCGCCGGATTCACCAAAAATAGATTGGGGTTGCCACCGCTGACCTGGATGAGTCCATCAATTCGCGATGGATCGCCCCCCACCACACGCCCCAGAATGTTGCGCAAGTCCGGCGTGGCCAGGAAATTCGCAATTTCCTGGGTGTTGAGATTAAACCGCTCAAAGCTATGGAATAGGTTGGTCCCATCGCCCGATCGACTGCCGCCGCTGATATCGAGGCGATCGCCCTGGGGAGTCACCACCGTGCCCGTGCCGTCGGCCGCCGGGGCGATCGACTGGGCCCAAACCGCCCCCGCGTCAGCGCCCAGGCTCCCGATCGTTAAGAAACCCGCAATTCCCGCAATTAAACATCCCCCAACGCCCGCCCCCACGAAGGAGCAGCCACCTAAGTTCCGAAAGACATGCATGGTAAGGACAACAAGCAGTGAGTAGGGGTCAGATCCAGCGAGATCAAGACACAATCAAAATCAAGATGCCATCAAATCGCTGAAGTTTTGGGAGAGCTGCTCAACAAGCAACATACCCATTTTTCGCAAGAATTTGATCCCATACGCCCCGTGGTCAGCCTAGAACATTCGTTTATGAAATTTAGAAACGATGCAAGCTGTTCAAGATCCGCTTCTGGATCCATTCAAAAGCTGATGAGACAGTCAATTCAATTACTGGCCAAGTTCTGTTGCTGATTTTTTGCATTACAGCCAAAACGCTAAATTTCTTATCCATAATTCTTTACAGCCTTTACCTAGAACGATCAGTACGATATAGTTATAAGTACAGTTGGGCTATCGTCAGGAAAATTTATGGGTTGTTATTCTCTAGACTTGCGCCAGAAAATTGTAGAAGCTTACGAAAAAG
>MKGP02000091.1 GCA_001913845.2 Limnothrix sp. CACIAM 69d
TTCATGGTGGTTCCAGATGGGAGCAGCCACAAAGTACTATCTTTTGATTACTCACGGTCATGGCTCGTGCTGGGCTTTCCCCCGCCTAACGAGATAATGATCGATGCCGATATTCCCACTGTGAATGTGAAGAACTGGTTGAAAGCCAATTTTGGAAACTACATTTCTGTGAATGCTGCAAATGAGGTTTTGGACCGAATAGGTGCGATAGACACTGCAAGCGTGCGCCGCATCATCGATAGCCATCCCCGAGACTGGTTGACCCAAGCGAATGACGATGCGATCATTAGTTGGTGGGATAGTGGCATGGCATTAGCCAGAGTAAACGCAATTAAAACTGGCTTACATAATGGCACACTCGTATAAATTCTCTATTATCCAAGCGCGCCCGAACCCGCTACGCGGGGAACGGGTGAACATTGGCGTGGCTGTTTCTGGACCCAGAGGGCTTGATGTTCGTCTAACCGAAGTTAGAAAGTTGTTCCCGCTTACAGGGCATAAGTGGGATGAGATCGCCGCGGCGTACCGGGATGCGCTGGAGAGTTCAATTAACATTGGCTTCGATCCCATAAGCGACCAAACTATGAGTCGTCACCCAATGCAGAGTGAGGTTTTCATTTTAGGCAAACCGGGAGACATCAGGGCGCGAACCGACGAGGAGTACGAAGCTGCTGTTAAGAGAATTCTTTCTACCTTCGTTGATAAGCCCTCTCTATCGAGAAGAGAGAAGCAGCAAAAAATTATACAGAAATAGCTGCTATGCTTCGGCAGGTCGGTGTTCTTGGCGAGCGCGGGCAAGGTTTGGATGATGGGAAAGTTGTTCCGAAGTTCGTTGTATCAGAAGAAAAAGAGATA
>MKGP02000041.1 GCA_001913845.2 Limnothrix sp. CACIAM 69d
GGTTTCAGAAAATTCTGCATCAGTCCTGACTGCCTGAGGAAGGCCAATGACCAACGCTTGCTAGGTTAATAGGCTCTGCCAGGTTGCTGCCTTCCTGAAAAACGTGCTAGCTTGAATGGCAATCAGGCCTAGTCCGCCATTTAGCTTAAAACAGCAGGCATTCAGCCTTCGGGCAATGTCCAAGTTTTAGCAGTTGGCTCAAGGTGATTGAGGCCCTTTGAATAAAGACAGGAGGTGATGCCCATGGGTAGTAGCAGTAGTATGTCTCAGGGTTTTCAAGTTGGAGGATACTGGCTGTGTACCGGGCTGGTTGCCTAGGTAAGCCCTCCCTCTTCAAAAAGGGTCACGTCACTCGACGGGGCGGTTAAAGCTTTCGCAATACCCGGCAGTTGAGTTTCAAGTTGATAACCCGCTAGACCGCTCCTATCCGTTGTTTCGGGTAGGAGCGGATAGTTTTTGGGGGGTTTGAGCGTGTTTTGATTGAGGGCTGCGGGGCGATCGCGCTGGGCTAATTCCCAGTTGCCTTGGGCCTTGCTCTGCTGGGGTTGAGTTGGGGGCTGAACTTTGGGGGTCAATCAACGGTTTAGCTGTCGCGGCGATCGCGCATGAGCCAAAAGCCCGCAAAGCGCTCCTCATCGGGGTTGGTTTGCACCGCCAGAAAATGCACTCCTTGGGCCCCTTGCTTTTGGGCTTCAAAGGTTTGTCCCTCGGCTTTTTGGGCCGCATTGGGCAAGGTCGAGAGCACCCAAGCATCGCCAATGCCGGTTTCCAAAATCACCCGATCGGGAAATTCCTCCCGATCGCTCGACAGGCTGGAAGGCTTCACCTGTTGTTCAATCCGCACAAAGCCCATTTCCAAACCCGACATCCAAGCGGAGATGGCCATGGCCCGAGGCGAAAAAATCAGCAGCCCGGGAACTGGCGTATCGGGCGCTAAATTGACCATGGACAAGGGAAACGCCTCGCCAAAGTCGATCGCCCATTCATGCAGCTCGCCAAAGGCCGACGCTTCCAGGGAAACAAAGGCCCACTTTTGCCCCAACAACGCATCGGGCAAGGGCTGAGCGGCCGGTGGCGGCATGAACACGCCCGCCGTTTGGGCGGTGGCTTGGTAGCCCGGTTCTTGGGGATAGACCGTTTCGAGCCGATCGGCAATCCAATCCTTGATGGCGTGGGTGCGGTGGCTGAGGGAGCAGGGCAACTCCGCATCTTGGCAGGCTTTGACGATCATGTTCTTCATGGCCTGCCGGAAAAAACGAATCCGGCTGGGGGCCTGGCCTGCCTTGGCGATCGCCTCTTCGATCGCCTGCATCAGGGTCACGGAATTGACCTCGCTGTTGGAGCAATATTTGCTGTAGCGAAACAGGGACTGCCAATCGGCCCGCGAGTCAGTGGGACTCTCACAAATCAAGATTTCCCAAACCTTTTTTTGGTCTGCATCTAAAATCGGACGCGAGTAAAAATCCAGTTCCCAGATAACGGCCATTGCTAAAAAATTTGCCGGACGGCTAAGTTGAGGCTTGCGGTTGGGCAGCGACCCGGGCAGAAGCTGGGCGATCGGGCGATCAACCCCATACCAAACCCCAGGACACCAAAATTCCAAACCGTTTCAACTGTACCGTTCCGTTGAAACGGGCGATCGCTCAAAAACGGGTGAAATCATCCCTTGCGGCATGGACTGAACCCAGGACAACCGCCCTAACCGTTGACTAACCCTTCACGCCACTGCCCGTTTCACTGGGCACAATGTAATTTTGCATCACCAAAAAGAAAGCCAGAATTGGGGCGATCGAAATGACCGAACCCGCCGCAATCAAGCGCCAATCGAGGGAAAACGTGCCCGACAACCGCGCCACCCCCAGCGGCAATGTGTAGTAATTCGGGTCATCCAAAATTAGCAGTGGCCAGAGAAAATCGCTCCAAGCGCCAATAAATACAAAAATTGCCAGGGTAATCAGCGCCGGCCGCACCGATGGCAACATCACATGCCACCAAATTCCCAACTCAGAACAGCCATCAATCCGGGCCGCTTCTTCCAAATCCTTCGGCACGCCCATGAAGGCCTGGCGCATCAAAAAAATGCCAAAGGCCGAGGCGATCGCCGGGAAAATTAAGCCAATAAAACTATTTCGCAGCCCTAAATTCACGGCCAAGATATAGAGCGGAATCATCACAATCTGGAAGGGAATGGCAATGGTGGCCACGATCGCGCTAAAAATCCATTCCCGCCCCTTAAACGACAACCGCGCCAAGGGATAGGCCGCCAAGGAACAGATCAATAAGTTCAACGCCACGGTTAACCCTGCCACCAGCGTGCTGTTGAGCAAATATTGCGCAAAGGGGGCACTCGTCCAGGCTTTGGCAAAATTTTCCAAGGTCGGCGCAGCGGGAATCAGCCGAGGCGGAAAGGAAAAAATATCTTCCGTGGGCGACTTCAACGATGTGCCCATCAGCCAGAGCAGGGGCAACAACATCACCAGGGCGATCGCCCCTAAAAGCACATATTGAGCCAGGATTTTCCAGGGCGATGCTTTGGAACCGAAAGTCTGGTGAGTGGTTTGATCAATTTCCATGGGCGGTTGCCCCCAGTTAATCCAGTTGGCGGCCTGTCAGCTCCACAAAGATATCCTCTAGGTTCGATGGACGCACCATCAACCCGGTTTTCACCGCCTGGGAATCTAAGTATTGATTCGCTTCCAAAAGGGTGGGGAAGAATTTGTAATCCCAGCGATCGGCCGTTTGTTTCATGACCAACCCTTCCCCATGTTTGGTGCGAAAATCTTGGAGCGTTCCCAACTCAATCAGTTGGCCCGCGTCCATAATGCCGATCCGATCGCACAAATATTCCACTTCGTCCATGTAGTGCGTCGTCAGCAGCATGGTCATGCCACCGCGATTCAGGTCGCGAATAATTTCCCACAGGCGGCGGCGCGTTTGCGGATCCAACCCCACCGTTGGCTCATCCAAAAATAAAATTTCCGGCTCATGCAACAGGGCCCGGGCAATTTGCAACCGACGCTTCATCCCGCCCGACAGGGTTTTCACGAGACTATCGCGGCGATCGCCCAGTTCCACATAGTCCAACCAGCGATCAATCCGCCCTTGGCGCTCTTTGGCGGGAATGTGGTGCAGCCGGCCGTGGAATTCCAAATTTTCCCAAACGGTTAAATCGCCATCCACGCTGGTTTGTTGCAACACCACGCCAATTTGTTGCCGCACCTCTTGCATTTGGCGAGCCACATCAAACCCAGCCACCTGAATTTGTCCAGCGGTGGGGCGAGTGAGAGTGGTGATCATCCGAATGGTGGTGGACTTGCCCGCGCCGTTGGGGCCCAGCAGCCCAAACATTTCTCCCGCTTGAATCTCAAAGCTGAGATCCTTCACCACGGGGCGATCGCCATAGATTTTTTGTACGTTGTGGAGGGAAACCGCCGCGCCCATTGTTTTCTTGCCTGTGAATTGCCCAGCCTGTAACAGCTTTGTAACACTGGCTTCTACTGTACCTGTTTGGGTTAAACAACGGTCTCCGAATTCCACAGGCGGCGACTCCAATTAACTCCAATTAATCCGTATCCTGATCCGCCGCCGGGTCATAGAGCACCACGTTTTCCTGTTCGTTGGGGTCATTGCGGGCCACCAACGCTTGGGCCGGCTCGCTGGTGCTGAGGTTGTGGGGCTGGTGGGGAACGCCAGCGGGGATGAAAATAAAGTCGCCCGCCTCATGGATGATCGATTGTTTCAGTCCTTTGCCATAGCGGGTTTCAACCCGTCCTTGGAGCAGATAAATCGCTGTTTCATAGTCCCGATGGAAGTGGGGTTCGGCTGCGCCCCCGGGCGGAATAATCACCAGGTTTAGGGAAATACCCTTGGATCCTGCGGTGGCCTCTGAAATGCCCACAAAGTAGGGCAATCGCTGGCGTGTGAGGGTTTCCGCGTCGGGGCGAACGGTCACAATTTCACCGTCAATGGCTTGATCAATGGCTTGATCAATGGCTCGATCGACCGGTTCCGGTTGCGTGGGCTGAGCCACCGGATCGCGTCGATCGAGCCTAGGGGCCGATGGTGATGACTCGATCGAAGCGGTAACGGGCATCCCTGATTGATCCATGGTTCCGAAGCCGGCTCGGCCGGTTTGAACGGGTTGAAATAGACAAGTCCAGCAAATTCAGCAAATCCAGCAAACCCAGCAAACCCAGCACAACAATCAAAGCGATTAAAGCGATCGGCGGTGGCCAGTGGCTAAGTTGAGGGGCGATCGGGAGTTGAGGATTGCAATCGCCACAAATTCCACCAACTGGCCCCAAAGGGAACCAACCGTTGACCCCGCTGCTCGATCGCTTTGGGCAGTTTCTTGCCGGGAACGAGCACAAAGGTATTAGAACGCTCGGGCCAGTTCAAGTTCTGAATGCTGGGAGCTAACCAAAAGCTGATGTTACGAGCCTTCAGGCGATCGCTGGCATAACTCAAAGACAGGGCCGAGGAAGAATAGCCAGGAACCGCTGTCATCACGATTAACGGGCGATCGACCTCTTTCAAGGCCTTGGCAACTTCCACCCAACCCGGCCCACCCTTGCTCCACCAGGATAATTGCCAGGAGCGGGCTTTTGCCGCATTCAAGTTAGCCACGACCAACAAAATCGCCAAGCTACTCGCAAACAGTTGAGGCATCCAACGCCAACGGCAGAGATAAAACCACAGAGGTTGAGGCAATTCCTGACCAGGCTTAGGGGGAATCCGATCGCAAAGCGTGGCAATCCAATCGGCTAGGGCCACTTGCACACCAATGATCAGCGGCAATTGATAGCGAATGATGGTGGCCATGGTGCGATCCATCACGATGGCGGGCAACCAAAGCAACAGGAAAAATGGGGCAATGGTACTAAAGACAAATCGCTTAACCATTGGCTCACTCGATCGCCCACAATGGACCAGCGCTACCCCAAACACCACCACCACAACCCATCGCAGGAAATCGGCGGAGGATGGGTTCCAGATGCTGGGCTGGCCATCCCACAAAACGGCCGCAAATGTGCGCATGGCTGACCAACGCTGCATCCCGGGGGCAGAGGTCTGATTTAGCCACTCCAGGGACGTGGCGGCTCCCTTCCTAACCTGAAACAGTGTCCATAGCCAAGGGGACATGGCCAACAGGGTTCCAGTCGCCGCGATCGCCCAAGGGATAACCCGTCGCCAGTGCCGATCGCCCGATCGCCACCACCAAACCCCAACCCAAAGGCCATGGCCCAGCAACACCAACCCCCCAAGCAAGTGGCTATACCAATTGAGGGTGAGGGTGATGCCATACAGCAACCAGTGAATGCCAGTGGACTTTTGCACAGAATTTTGCGCAGAATTGCGCAGCGATCGGGCTAAAAATCCACTGGAAAGCACCACAAAAACTAGCCAAATGGCATATTCTCGCGCCTCTTGGGCATAGAGAATTTGTAGCGGTGACAGGGCCACCAGCACCGTGCCAATCCAAGGCAAACTGGGGCGATCGCTCAATTGGCGTAAGAGCCAAAACACACTGGGCAACAACGCAACTCCCATCAGAGCCGCCACCATGCGGAGGCTGACAATGTTGTTCCCAAACCAGTGGGCCCAACCTCGGGCTAGCAAGTAATAGAGGGGTGGGTGATGGGCATTGGCAGAAGCCAAAGACTGAACCGTATCCCAAGCCGTTTTGCCCGGTTTTGCAGCAAGACTGCGCCAGAGATCGGCCATCACCTGTTCGCGGCCTCCCCATTGTTGAAGGAGTTCAGGATCCGTCTGGTTCGCAATATGCCGCAGGGTCGAGAATTCGTCGTACCAAGGAAGGAACTGTCCTAAATCGGAAAATCGCAGCAAGCAACCAATGGTGATTAGTCCGATCGACCCCAAAACTAGCCAACGTGGTGCTCGTGCGTTTGGATCAGCCATGTTTTTGTCAATTTTTCGCCATTTTTCTGGTTATAGCTCATGCTTCATGGGCCCAATTTTCGCCAGTTCAGTGCAAGAGATCTGCGCAAGCAATCTGCATTGTGCGCTCTAGAAAAATGATCGGCGGTGGTTAATTTGAGGGACGATCGGGCGCGGGGCGATCGGGGGTTGAGGATTGCAATCGCCACAAATTCCACCAACTAGTTCCGAAGGGAATCAACCGCTGACCCCGCTGCTCGATCGCTTGGCGGAGATCGGGGGATGGACTAAACAAAAAGGTGTTGGGGCGATCGGGCCAGTTCAAGCCTTGGAAACTGGGAGCCAGCCAAACGGTAACACCGCGAGATTTCAACCGATCGCTGGCGTGGCTCAAGGCCAAAGCGGAAAGGGAATACCCAGGGATATCGGTCATCACCAACAGGGGGCGATCAACTTCTTTCAGGGCTTTGGCAATTTCGACAGGAACGGTTCCCCCCTTGCTCCACCAGGACAATTGCCAGGAGCGTGCTCTGGCGGCGTTCAGGTTCGCAACCAGCAGCAAAATCGCCAACAGCGCCGCAAAACAGTGGGGCATCCAGCGCCAGCGAAATAGATAGAACGATAGGGGCTGGGGCCATTCCTGGACAGGCTTCGGGGTAATTTGCTCGCAGGTCGTGACAATCCAGTTGGCCAACACCACTTGCATTCCCAAAAGCAAGGGGAGCTGGTAGCGAATGATGGAAGCCATCGTTCGATCCATCACAATCGCCGGCAGCCAGACCAGCACGAGGAACGGGGCCACTGCACTGAGAACAAACCCCTTGAGCAAGGGTTCTCCCGATCGCCAACATCCCACCAAGGCCACAATCATCCACAGGGTCACCATCAGGTAGGGAATGTCGGTCGCCGTTGGGAAGGAAGCCCACAAATTCGGTTGGTTATCCCACAGGGTGGCGGCAAAGGCCCGCAGGGCCGCCCAACGGTGAATTCCTGGGGGCCCCGCCTGGTTGAGCCAGGCCAGGGAGGCGATCGATTGGGTTTGGGCCCGGTAAAGCACCCAAATCCAAGGGGAAATGGCCAGCAGGGTGCCAACGGCGGCGATCGCCCAAGGGATTGCCCGTCGCCAATTTCGATCGCTCGATCGCCACACCCAAACCCCAACCCAAAGGCCATGGCCCAGCAGCACGAATCCCCCCAGCAAATGGCTATACCAATTCAGGGTGAGGGTAAGGCCATACAGCAACCAGTGAGGCCAAGAGGAATGGCGCAGCGATCGGGCTAAAAATCCGCTGGACAGCACAAAAAAAATCAGCCAGATCGCATATTCCCTCGCCTCCTGGGCATAGAGAATTTGTAGCGGTGACAGGGCCACCAACACCGTGCCCACCCAAGGCAGACTGGGACGCTGGCTCAGTTGCCGCAGGAGCCAAAAAACACTAGCCAGCAGGATCACCCCCATGATCGCCGTGGCGGTGCGGAGGCTGACGATCGTGTTGCCAAACCAGTCGGCCCAGACGCGAACAAACAGGTAATACAGGGGCGGGTGATGGGCATCGTGGGTGGCGAGGGATATGACCATATCCCAGGTGGTCTTTTGGGGTTTTGTCGATAGGCTGTGCCATAGGTCGGCCAAAACCTGTTCGCGCCCCTGCCACAGTTGGGTGAGATCCAATTCCGATTGGACGGCGATGTGCTGCAATGTCGCCAATTCGTCATACCAAGGCAGGAACTGGCCTAGACCGGAAAATCGCAGCAGGCAGCCAATGGTGATTAGCCCAATCGACCCCCAAACCAACCAACGTGGTGCTCGCATTGCTCGATCGGTCATGGTTTCTGGGTCATGGTTGCTGGGTCGTGGCGTTGTTGATGTCTCGCCAGTTTTCTGGTTATAGCTCATGGCCTTTGGGCCCCAAGCCTGGCCAGTCAAGGGCTAAAAGTCCGGGTCGTCGGCCAGGGTTTGCAGGTGCTGCAAGAACTGCAACAGTTCCCGATCGGTCAGTTGAGCCCGGGTGCGCTTACCAAAGGCCATTTGCAAATATTCCACGCCCTGTTGCTTGTTCCAGCCCAAACGCTTCATCAGCACATCTGTTTGGGCGATCGCGTCGGATAGATCCGTGGGCGTTGGCGCGGGTGCTGGTGCAGGAACGGGGGTGGGGGCTGGCGCGGGGGGACTGGCGCGGCGCGATCGCTTGGGGGCGGGAGCCGGGGCTGGCTCTGGTTCCGGCTCTGGGGGCCATTCTGGTTCCATGGTGGGCAAGGGATCGCTCTCCCCATGCTCGACCTCGTAGAGATCCTCATAGCCGGGCGATGCAGATTCCAGGGTTGGATCAATGCCCGATCGTCCATCAAATCGATCGGGCGATCGATCATCAAATCGGTCACCAACCACATCAACCATCGGCGCGGTCTCAACCATCGGCGCGGCCAGGGGAGCCGGAATCGGGGTCGAAATTGGGGTCACCACGGACAAGGCGGCCGGAAGCTGGTAAGTGGGGGTGCTGCTGATCAGTTGGGCCTGCCCCCGATCGGCCGGCTCCAAAAACAAGCCCACCGCTTCCAAGGCCCGCAACCGGGCCCGATCTTCAGCTTCCTCCAGTTGCTCCGAAGCGCCAAACCCCGTGGCCAACACCGTGCCTTCCAGGGTGACGGCCGCCCGCACAATAAACTTTCCCTGGTTCACTTCAATGATTTCGGATGTGAGACTGCCGTTGGGATAACGGGCACGGAATTCGGCAAACATGGCACAAACCGATCTCGGTTAGGTGGGCGAGCTGAGCAAACGGGGGGATGGCGGCGATCGTGCGGCTAGGGTAACCCGCGTGTCAATGATTGACAAGGTGCACGCCACGCTCTAGCGTAGATGGGCCCGAGCGCAGCCGCTCCCTCCAGTGTGTTCCTGCATTGATTTGGTGTTTGGAGTGTCTTTGGACGAGGGTTCCCATCGACCACCCCCTCCCAATGCCACAACGCTGCAACTTCGATCTTGCCGGTTCAAGATCTTGCAGCACCCAATGCGGAACCTTTCCGGCCCTAGCTCGAGTGACGCTTGTGGATTTCCCGCCCGATCGATGCGACGGGCCCCGACCAGCAACGCTCCAGAGGCATAGGGATCGTCGTCAGTACGGTTAATGTTCATGGCATTCAACAATGCTGTTCGCAGCACTGTGATGGCTGTCGCTCGCGCCTCATTCGCCCCATCCCATTCTCTGTGCCCGGAGGTTGACGCGCTTCATGGAATTTTCGATCGCTTCCCTACTCGCGAGCTTTACCTCAGAAAAGTCGCTCACGCCAAAGGTTCTTGAACAAAAGTTGGGCACTCGCGAAGGACGCGGCAATCGCCAGCTTCAGATTGCCCTGGACGCACTGGAAAAGTTGGGGATTTTGAATAAGGAGCGCGGTCGCTATCGCCGGTTGGAACAGGAGGGCATGTTTGAGGCCAAGCTGCGTTGCTCCAGTAAGGGGTTTTGCTTTGCCATTCAGGATGACGACGACGCGGAAGATGTCTATGTGCGGGAATGTCACCTGAATCATGCCTGGAATGGCGATCGGGTGTTGGTGAAGGTGATCAAGGAGGGCGGCGGTCGCAGTCGGCGGCGCAGTCCTGAAGGTCATGTGGAGCTGGTGCTCGATCGGGCGAATTCGTCTCTGTTGGCCCGGGTGGAAAAAGGCGAGGACGGGATTTTTCGGGCGGCTCCTTTGGACGATCGATTGCTGTTCCGGGTGGAACTGGACACCAGCGGGGTGGACTTGGACGCGATCGTCAACTACCTGGTGAGCGTGGAAATTGTCCGTTACCCGATCGGGCAGTTGCCGCCCTTGGGCCGCGTGATCAAGGTGTTGGGGGCCGATGCGGACGCGGCGGCTCCGGCCGACATTGTGGTCTGTAAATATGGGTTACATGAAAGCTTCCCGGAGGAGGTTGTGGCGGCGGCAGCAGCGTTACCGGCTCCGGCGGACAGCTTGAAGGCGAGCGCCATTCAAGGACGGTTGGATTTGCGATCGCTGCTGACGGTGGCAACGGTGACCGCCACGGCCGGAGAGCTGCCCCCGGTGATCGATCGCGCCATTACCTTGGAAACCAACCCGGCAGGCCATATGCGGTTGGGGCTGCATGTGCCCGATGTGGCTCACTATGTGGAGCCGGATTCACCGCTCGATCGCGAAGCCCGGCGGCGGGGTGTGGCGGCCGACTTGGGGGCCCAATGGTTGCCGCTGTTCCCGGCGGATCTTTACGCACGCCATGGTTCCTTGGGTCTAGGGTGCGATCGCCTGGCCACTTCCGTGCTGCTGACCTTTAATGAGCAGGGTGAATTACTGGAGTTTGAAATTCATCCCAGCGTGGTGCGGGCCGATGCCACCCTGACGGAAGCACAGCTCGATGCGTTCTTGGACGGCAACCAGGCGGATCCGGAGTTGCCCCAAGCCCCCGCGATCGGGGATTTGTTAACCCAACTGAAAACCCTGGCGGCGGCCCTGCGGGGCCAGCGGCTCAGTCGGGGTGGGTTTGATCTGAGCGGTTACCGAGGGCTGACCTCGTTTGATCGCGAGGATGTGCCCGGTGCGCCGATCGCCCCGATCGGGATTGCCCCCACGGCCCGTGTCCTGTTAGCGGAAGTGACGATCGCCGCCAATGCCGTGGTCGCCAGCCATCTGCAAGCCCTGCAAGTGCCCACACTCTACCGAGTGCAAGCGGCCCCCAGTCCTGGGGATGTGCAGGAAACCCTGCGGTTGGCCGGCAACCTGGGCTTGGAGCTGACCCTGGAACAGGCCGATCAGGTGACCCCCCGCGATGTGCAACAGTGGCTGCAACAGGCCACCGATGGCGACACCCGCAAAATCCTAAATCGTCTGTTGGTGGAAGCCCTGAAGCCAGCCGCCTACAGCCACGAACCTCGCTCCCACTTTGGTTTGGCCCTGCCGGTTTACACCACCCTGAATGCGCCCACTCGCCATTACGGAGACCTGTTGGTGCAACGGAGCTTGAACACCCTCTTTGCCAAGGGGCGCGATCGACGCACGGCCCGCAGCAAAGAAGGCGTGAATTTGCACCACAGTTCTTGCCATGGGGCGATCGGTTGGAACCTGTTGCCCACGGAAGATCAACAGGAGTTGGAAGCCTCGATTACCAGTGCGGCCTGGCTGCTGAGCGATCGGGAACGATTGATCCAAGAAGCCGCCGCCGACAGCCACGGCCTCCGCAAAACCGCCGCCATGCGGGCCCGGATTGGCGAAACCTTCAGCGGCCCGATCGTGGGCGTGCAGTCCTACGGCTTCTTTGTGGAGCTAGAGGCCTTGGGCATTGAAGGGCTGGTGCATGTGTCCTCCCTGAAGGATGACTGGTACGAGTATCGATCGCGCCAGCAAATGTTGATTGGTCGCAAGAGCCGCCGCCAATATGCCCTCGGGGGCCGTGTGGAAGTGGAAGTGCGCGGCGTGGACTACTACCGCCAGCAAATTGACTTGGTGGCCGTCAGTGGTGGGGCCGAGTCCAACTTTGATGCGCTGGTGGACGATGAAGACGAAGCCGATGATTCGGATCTGACCTTTGGCTACGGGGCTGAGGAGCCGGAAGAATCGGATCTTGTGGATCTCCATGAGCCGGACGATTTGGAAGCACCCCTCGACGAGTTCGACGACGACTAGATCCGCTGCCTATCCTAGAAGGAGCGATCGCCCCGGTGATCGCTCCTTTTGCTTGGGAACCGGTTCCTGAACGCTGGTTCCTGAACCTTGGGAATCGGGAACTCGAAATCGGGCCATTCGGAAGTCAAGAGCAAGCCATGAAACGTCGTCAGTGGTTGTGGCAAGGATCCCTCGCGCTGGGCGGGGCCCTTGGCAGTTGGGCGGGATTGGGCGATCGCCCCGTTCGGGCCGCCACCCGTTGGAGCTATGACGGCCCCACCGGCCCCAACCACTGGAGCGAGCTGGATCCTGCCTTTGCGACCTGTGGCCTCGGTCAGCGCCAATCCCCGATCGATCTGGCTGCCCAGAAACAGCTTGGGCCCGTGGATTTGCGGTTGGCTTACCAATCCGTACCCCTGACGGCCCGCAACACGGGGCGATCGATCTTTGTGGACTGCCCGCCCGGCACTTGCACCCTGCATCTGGGCGATCGACCCTATGACCTCTTGCAATTCCACTTTCACCACCCCAGCGAGCATCACCGCGCCGGCCGCACCTTTCCCGCAGAAGTGCATTTTGTCCATCGCGATCGGGCCGGATCCCTGTTGGTGTTGGGCCTTTGGTTAACGGCCGCAGCCCCAACCAAAACCGCCAGTTCCCCGCAGGCCGCCCCCCAACTGTTGCAAGAATTATTAGCCCACGCCCCGATCGCCCTCGGAACCAGCCTCGATCGCGCTTGGCAAGGGAACCCCGCCGACCTGTTGCCCCCCATTCCCCGATCGCTCTACCACTACCAAGGCTCCCTCACCACGCCCCCTTGTTCCGAAGGGGTGACTTGGCTGCTGTTGCCAGAACCCCAGTCGATCGCCCCCGCCCTGCTCACCGAGTTGCAAACCCGCTTGGGAACCAACGCCCGCCCCCTCCAGGCCCAGCTTGCCACCCCCAAAGCCTAGGCCTAGCGTTGGGAATTCGCCGACTCCTGCGCGGGCGAATCTGTCAAATTGGTTTGCTGAGTTGGAATTTGGATCGTGAAAGTTGTGCCCTGGCCGTATTGCGATCGGCAACTGAGTTTCCCCCGATGCTTTTCCGTAATGATCTGATAGCTGATGGCTAGTCCCATTCCAGTTCCTTTACCTACATCCTTGGTTGTGAAAAAAGGATTGAAAATTTTGCCCTGAATCAGTAGCGGAATTCCGATCCCATTATCAGCAATTTCAATCGCAATCCATTCGCTATCTAGAACAAAGGTACTGATTTCAATTGTTCCAAAATAGGTGGAACTGCTGGGCATGATAATTTTCGAGTCTACTTTTTTAACGGCTTCCCCGATCGCATCGATCGCATTCTCTAAAATACTCATTAATGCTTGATTGAGGTATCGAGGATAGCATTCCACCAAAGGCAATTGACCATAATTTTTGGAAATAGAAATTGACTGTAATTTGGCTTTTAGTTGATAATTTAAGATTTTAAGGATTCCGTCAATGTCTTCATGCAAACTGATAGTTTTTAGCTCAGATTCATCAATTCGCGAGAAGCTTCGTAAATCCAAGACAATTTGTCGAATGCGATGAGTCCCCGTCCGCATCGAGCTGATGATTTTTTGAGAGTCTTCTTTCAGAAATTCTAAATCAATGGTTTCAGTGAGTGATGAAATCGCAGCAGCAGTTTTCGAGTTATGGGCTTGATGAAACTCCAAAGATTGAATCAGCGTTTGCAAATATTCTTCTAAATATTCCAAATTTCCATGAATAAAGTTCACGGGATTATTAATTTCGTGGGCAACCCCAGCCACAAGCTGCACCAAGCCCGACATTTTTTCAGACTGCACCAAATCGCATTGGGCTTGCTGAAGCCGCTCGATCGTGGCTTGTAACTTCTGATTAGCCGCATTTAGAGCTTGCGTTCGTTGGGCAACCCGTTTTTCGAGTTCTGTGTTCATCCGTTGCAACAATTGCTCAGCCTGGTGGCGATCGGTCACATCCGTTAAGGATCCTGAAAATTCACCATCTGCGCCCCGGGGCTGAATCGTAATTTCTAACCAAACTGTCTGCTGACTGTGGTCTCGAAAGTGAATTTCCTGTCGCAAAGTGGCGCAATGATCTAAGTCAGCCAAAATCATTTGCCAGCCCCCTTGCTCGGTTTCATCCATAAACTGGGCCAAGGGCTTGCCTAGGCACAAATCAATTGGAAAGCCAAGAATCTTTGTCCAAGCTGGATTTAAAAAGGTAATTTGACCCAAATGATCAACCTTAAAAACAATTTCACTCAGGTTTTCCACTAGGGTTCGATAGCGGCGTTCGGATTCCGCGAGCCTCTCAATGAGTCGGTATTGAATTTGGGTATTTAGCTCATCACTTTTACTAAAATCAGTCATTATCCTGTTTTACCTAAGAGGATGTCTGAAAAGCCCAAATTGATACGCTGCAAGCTTCGACAATCAACAGGAGTAAGACACTTAAGCCCTTTGCCCCTGTGATCGCCGTCCCTTAACTCGGTATTCCAAACACTTTTCAGACATTCTCTAAAGACTTGAGAAAAGACTCAGAATCAGTCACATTGGCATAAAGGGGAAACACATTTTCTAAGTAAAATTCCTGCTCAAATGGAGTTCTGGCACAGGTGCAATCGGCCAAAACTGACACGCGATAGCCCTTTTCGTGGGCAGCTCGACCGGTGGAATCAATACAAACGGAAGTGACCGCACCGGCCAGCACGATATGGGTAATTTGATGTTTTTGGAGCAGCTCATGCAACGAGGTTCCCGTGAAGGCATTTAAACCCCGCTTTCCGGGCACAACCCAAATTTGATCGTGAAAGGGCAAGAGGGCCTCAACCGTTTCTGCACCTTTTTTCCCTGCTTGGAAGGCTCCCACGTCGCGGACGGTTTTAAGGATACCAACGGGATCCACCAATTCTTCATAGGTGGGGGTGAAAAAAATTGGGGTCGCAATGGTAGGAACCCCGTGGGCGATCGCCCCGCGCACCACTTGTACCGTACTGTCCAGGATCCGATCGACTGGAACGGCCTGGTCAATCACAGACCGCAGGATCCCATCAGCAGCAAAATAGTCGTTTTGGAACCCAATCAAGATCAGGGCAACTGAACAGGACATAACAAGCTTGGCTATTGGTCTTCTGTTCAGTTTTACGATCTCAATCTTGAGAGAGCAAGCGAATTAGCCTAACCGACTTCTTCACGATCGATGCTATTGAATGGTGCTCAGAACCGTTGCTTTTAAAGCGACTTAGATTAGCGACTTAGATTGATGAGTTTGATCTGAGCAATGATGACTTCATTCAAGGCATCAATCGCATTCCGCAACCGGGGAAGGGGCCGCCGCCGCAATACCCACAGATGGTGATTCCGGTTCCACTTCGGGCAGAGATTTCACAGCACCGGGAGTGGGATCTTGGGCCCGCAAATTGGCCAAGGCTTCCTTGAGCAACACAGCCATGGGCACGGCCACCACCACGCCCAACAGGCCGCCCACGCGCACACCGGTGAGGATGGCCACAAACACCCAAAAGGGGTTCAGACCCGTCACACTGCCCAACACCCGAGGGGCCACCAGGTTTTCCACCACTTGCTGCACAATCAGAGCCGCAGCCAAGGCTTGCAGGGCCAGGCCAATATCCTGGAGGGCAATCAGGGAGATCACCGTGCCAATGCCCACGGAGCCGCCAAAGGGAACCAGAGCCATCAGCCCGATGGTGAGGCCAAAGAGCAGGCCAAAGGGAATTTTGAGCAACACAAACATGGTGGTTAGCCCCAGACCCAAGCAGGTGGCCGTGAGGATTTGCCCAATGAAGTAGTTTTGGAAGCTCGATCGCAGGGTGCGGGAAAAGGGCTGCTGAACCCGATCGGGCAGCCAAGCAATCAAGCTATCCCAAATTTCTTCGCTGTGTTGCAGCAAATAGAAAGTGAGGACGATGGTTAGCACCACATCCAACAACCGAACCACCGTCACCACCGTGACATTCAGGGCCAAGTTGAGGGTGCGGCCGGCAATGCTTTGGAGTTCGGTTTTGAGGCGATCGTTCAGTTGGGAAATCACCCCATCTAAGCTGATGGGCAAACCAAACAAGTCGGCTCGCTCATTCAGCATCATCAGTTGGCGCTGGCCCGAGTCAATCCATTCCGGCAGCCGCGCCACCAATTGTTGCGCCTGGGCCACCACCAGCGGCACTAGGGTCACGCCCACGCCAATGACGATCGACAGGGCCACCAAAAACACCACGACGGCGGCCAGCCCTCGCTTCACCCCTTTGGCCGCGAGCCAGTTCACGGGATAGTTCAGCAAAAAGGCCAGCAAGGCCGTGACCAACAGCACCCCCAGCAACGATTGGAAGTAGCCAAAAATCGTGGCCAAGGCCCAGGCATTGAGCACGGTCAGGGGAGCAGCCAGGGCAAAGAATAGAAACCGTGATAGCGGCGAGAGCGATTCCCACCATTGAACCAGCTTGCTTGCGGGAAGTGGCTCAGTGTTGCTCATGCGGGCGCGGCTCCTGCGCTGAGTTAGCAATGGTTTTCCCATTATCGCCAACTTGGGCGGGAAGCAACCCTTCTCTAGGACAAAACTTTTGCAAAGGGGGCGATCGGGGCGGTGAATGGGAGTCAGGGACTGGGGCGATCGGTTGGGAGGGTTGCCATGGCGGGCGATCGCTTGCGATGTTGCCACATCTTCACGCCCGTCCAAAACAGGGCGATCGGGGACAGACCCACCAGCACATAGAGCCAGCGCGTCCACAAACCGCCAAAGGTGCCAAAGTGCAGCGGCCCAAAGCTGTTCAAGATGCGATCGCCCAAGGCCGCCTGCCGGCTGTCATTCACCCGCAGCACCTGACCACTGTAGGCATCCAGAATCACATTGCTCTGGCCGTAGGCACTGGGTTCGTGGGTTTGGCGCTTGCCAATCCGCACCACTCCATCCGGTGTTCTGGGCAGCGCGATAAAAGTCGTGGCAGCTCCGGGTAATGCTTGATTCGATCGCCCCACCAGCTCCGACAAAGGCAAGGTTTTTTGATTGGGCAATACCTTGGACTGCCAAACCGGCTCCGCAGGGGTGAAGGTAATCGCTTTGATCACCGCCGTTGATTGGGCATAGAAATTCCAACAAAACCCTGTGAATCCGGTCAGCACTAAAAAAACAGCAGCAATGATACCCACAACCTTGTGAAGATCAAAATTTAGTCGCTTCGGGTGCGCATTCCACTTAATTTTGAAACCCGCTGCCAACCGTCGCCAACCGGGCCAAAGGGCAATGCCTGTAATCCCCAAAATGGTCATGAAAAACCCTGAAATGCCAACAATAATCAGCCCCGTTGTGCCGGACAACAACTGATAATGCAGCCGAAAAGTCCAATTCATCCAGTTATCTTGCGCTGATAGGGTTCCTAGCACCTTTCCGCTGTAGGGATGAATAAAAAGCTGAATGAGCTGATCGCTCTGCCAAAGGCGAACTTGGTAAGGCTGGCCAGGGTGTTGAGGAAACAAAATACCCTCAACCATGGAACCCGATAACTGTTGGGCGAAGGTTTGGGCAGCATTGGACACTTGGTCAATACTCACGAGGGTTGCTTGGGGGGCGATCGCGCCGAATTTTTCAACGATCAGCCGATCTTGCAACTCATGGGAAAACACCAATAGGCTCCCCGTCACCCCCACAACAATCAGAATCAACCCAACAACTAAGCCTAGGTAGCGATGCAGCGGAAACAGGATCGATCGAATCTGGTGAGCTTGCATAGTCCCCTCGGGTTCCGATTTAGTTGAAAATCAATCCTGAAAATCTACTTCAAGATGAAAATGCCGTAATCGGCCACCACATCACCCACCGTGAGACGATCGACCCCTTGCACGATCGCCACCAAATCACCGCTTTTAGTTGAAATACGTAAGGTTTTATCCTGGGGTTGCAGGCTGTAATCTTCCGGTTTGCCTGCGAGCAAAATTGTGTCCTCACCGGGTTTAAAATTGTCAATTTGGGCGTAGTCTGCATCCCCCTTACCCACATAAAAAGGCGCAGACTTGGGATTAGCGGTCGTGATCAAACTGCCCAGGATAAATTCATCCTCGGAGCCGGGTTGACCCACCAGGCGATCGACTTCTCCTTGACCCAAAGTTTTGGGACGAATCGGCAACTCGCCACCCTTATCAGCCACAATCTCAAACGCCACGCCTGAGATATGTGGGTGATGGCCAAAGCCCGAAATGGTGTCATTGCCACCTGTGCCCATAAAAAAGCCCGCAATGTCTTCGCCGTTGGCATCTTTTCCTGACTGTCCCACCGCTTGATAGTGGGCGAGGGGAGAAGCGAATTTACCAGCTTTCACCTCTTTATTCACTTCGGGATAGGCGAGGGCATAAAGGGCTTGATCAAAATGCCGAGTATTGTCATTGACCGCAGCATTATTGACCGCAGCATCGGTGGCTTGGGGACTGCTAGCGGGTTCAACGGCGGCGGGACTCGCAGGACTAACGGGGCTGGACGCTTCAGGGCTTGGGACGGATTGGCAAGCGGTGATCAAGCTCAAGGTCAGCAGGGCGATCGCGTAGGTTTTTTTCATGATCAGGATTGGGTTTGAAGAATGTTTTGAGTCATGCTTGAAATGCTGATTCAAGCATCAGTTATGGCTAGAACAGGGAAGATGACAAACCAGAAGTCAACTCTAGAACCGAGGCTAAAGAGAATAGCTGGGAAGTAACTTTCAGTACGAGCTAGGCATCAATTGTTGTGGGAGCAAGGGGCTTAAGCCCCTTGTCTGGGTCGATCGCCGGGGCGGACAGAGTAGCAATTTTGGCTTTTCAGGCATCCTCTAAAACTAGAACCGGATGGAAGCCGATCCAGTGACCGTGAAAGGTGTACCTACTTCGAGACCCGTATTGCTTCCCACCGTGGATTTGATGTAGGTTTCATCCGTGAAATTCCGGAAGTTCAAAGCAAACCGATAGTTATCCCGCTGATAGAAAATGGCAGCATTTCCGATGAAATAGTCTCCAATTTTGTAGTCGTTGGCCAGGTTGCCGTAGCGATCGCTCGCATATTCAAACCCCGCCCCAAAGCCCAATCCTTTGAAGGAGCCAGACTGAATTTCATAGGTTGTCCAAAGGGTGGCTTTATGCTCAGGAATGCCATACAGTCGATTCCCAATCAGAGCTTCATTGGTATCTTCCGTAACTTTGCTGTCGATATAGGCATAGGAACCCAAAATTTTCCAGCCGGGCAACAGTTCGCCAATCAAATCAAGCTCAAGGCCGCGATTGCGTTGCTCCCCTGAAGAAACTGAAAAGAGAAGATTATCTGGATCAGTCACCGGCACATTTTGTTTGGTGATGTCGAAGTAGGTGAGGGTGGCCAGGAGGCGGCGATCGAACAATTCAGCCTTCACGCCCACTTCAAACCCTTCACCTTCTTCAGGCTTCAAGATTGAACCATCCGCACCGGTCGAAGTGGTGGGACGAAAAGATTGGGAATAGTTGGCAAATAGCGATAGTTCAGGAAGCGGGCGGTAAAGAATCCCGAGGCGCGGTGTCCAAGAACTCAGTTCAATATTGTTGCCTTCACGGCGACCCAATTGATCCTCGGTTTCAATACCGATCGTGTCGTAACGCAGACCGGCAACCACGATCAAATTGTCCGTGAGATTAATTTGATCCTGAAGATAAAATCCGAGACGATTGGCAGTGGTCAGATCATCATTGAAAGGGGGTAGATCAGAGCGATCAGGGCGAACCACCGCATCATAATTGCGGTCAAAAATGTTGATGATTGACGGTTTCGAGCGATCAAACAGCGTAGCAATTCGCGATTCACTACGATTCAGATCAAGACCAATAGTTGCTTGGTGGGCGATCGATCCAGTTTTGAAAGTACCCACAAGACTGGTTTGCAAGGTGTAGGATTGATCCTCACCATCTTGATCAGCATAGAAGCGAGTGACCCTGGGGCCATTGGCAGTCAGGGGCAGCGCCACCACGCTGTAATCGTAGTCATAGCTGATGTAGCGGAAGCCGTTGCGAATTTTCCAGTTGTCGCTAAATCGATGCTCGAATTGATAACCGGTGCTGAAATAGTCCGTTGTAATGGAATCCTCAGGATCCGTAATAATCAACTCGCGATCGACCGGTGCAACCCCATCTTCAAATCGACTCAAACCAAAATCAGACGGCCCCTTTTGGTGAATGTATTCAAGGTTGAGCGATAAATCCGTTTGATCGCTGATTTTCCAAGCCAGCGCGGGGGCGATCGAAAAGCGATTGGTGTCGGTTTCAAAGTCCCGAAAAGGGGCTTGGTGCTGATAAACACTATTTAGCCGATAGCGCAAGCTGCCATCTGCCGTCAGCGGGCCACCAAAATCAATTCGAGGACGAATTAATTCATTGCTGCCGCCCTGAAGTTCAACTTCATAAAAGGGTTCGGCGAGGGGTTGTTTGGACACCAGGTTGATAATGCCACCCGGTTCAATTTGCCCATACAGAATGGAAGCTGGCCCCTTCAACACTTCGATTTGTTCAAGGTTGGCGACTTCTGGAATCGCTTGAAAGGAACCGTAGAGTCGATAGCCATCGCGCAAAACCGATACGGTGGCGGGATATTGGTTACCAAATCCGCGAATGCTCACCGTCGCTTCCCGACCGCTGTTGCTCCCGGCATAGGACACACCACTCACATTGGTCAGTGCATCTTCGATGTTGATTACCTGCTGATCGCGCAGGACGGCTTGGGGAATCACCTGCACTGAGAAAGGCGTTTCCAGAATTGGGGTGTCTGTGCCGGTAGCGCTGGAGGCATTGGGAACCCGGTAACTGGGCGATCGCTGCCCCGTCACCACCAGTTCTTCTTCAGACGCATTGGCATCCACGTTCAAGCCGTAGGCCAAGTCACCCGTGGCCAAGGTCACGTCCTGGGTGGGCAACCCATTACGACCCGTCACCACCACTTGGATTCGATCGGGCGCAATCTGCCAAATCCGAACCGAGGACACTTCAGAGGTGGGATCAGCTTGGTTGAACTCGGCCCCTTCCGGCAAGGACAGGTTGGCGTTGCTGATCTCGGCGATCAGTTGGTTGCCCTCGGCCCGGAACTGGTTCGCATCAATCAACAAGGACTGACCGGCTGGGGTTTCCAGGGCAATTTCCAACTCATCCGGCAGGGGCGTAACCACCACACGGGTCACGGTGGTGGGGCGATCGGCTTGGGCCAGCCAGGACTCTACTGAGGTGGCGGGGGCAGTGCTACGGAATCGATCGAGTGGCTCCGGTGGAACAGACTCAGCCCCAGCGGGAGCGGCCAACAAGCCGATCGTCACCAACAAAACCGACAGAGACAGAGGAGATGCAGATTTCATGGGAATGTTCTAAGGGAATTCAAGGAGTAATCAGGGAAAGTTTTTTGAACATTGGCCTCATGAAGACCAGGAATGAGATCAACACAATGGTTGCAAGCACTTCCTACGAAACTTAGAACCGAATTGAAGCTGACCCTGTGACTGTGAAGGGTGAACCCACTTCAATACCGCCTTCATTTCCAGTGGCCCCTTTGATGTAGTTTTCGTCAGTGAAGTTGCGGAAATTCAAAGCAAAGCGATAGTTATCTCGCTGATAAAAAATTGCTGCATTGCCAATCAGATAGTCACCGAGGCGATAGTCATTGGCTAAGTTTCCATAGCGATCGCTCGCGTACTCAAACCCCACACCAAAGCCCAATCCTTTGAAGGAACCGGACTGGATTTCATAGCTTGTCCAGAGAGTGGCTTTATGTTTTGCCAAGCCCGCCGGTCGATTACCAATTAAGGCTTCATCGGTGTCTTCAGTAACTTCCCCATCGATGTAGGCATAGGAACCCAAAATTTTCCAGCCGGGTAATGGTTCCCCGATCAGATCCAGCTCAACGCCTCGGTTGCGTTGTTCACCGGAGGCCACAGAAAAGAGAGGATTTTCGGGATCTGAAACTGCAACGTTTTGCTTGGCAATGTCGAAGTAGGTGAGGGTGGCTAGCAGGCGGCGATCGAACAATTCAGCCTTCACACCCACTTCAAATCCTTCGCCCTCTTCCGGGGGCAGAATTGCACCACTGGAACTGGTGGCCGTCGTGGGTCGAAAGGATTGGGAATAGCTGGCGAAGAGGGCTAATTCGGGAATTGGCTGATACAAAATTCCGAGGCGGGGTGTCCAAGCATCTGCGTTAAAGCTGCTGCTTTCATCGGTCAGCTTCTGATCGGTTTCGCTGTCGATCGTGTCGTAACGCAACCCGGCAATAATCATCAAGTTATCGGTTAGATTAATCCGATCTTGTAGGTAAATTCCTAACCGAGTGGATGTTGTGATGTCATCTTGAAAAGACGGCAAATCTGAGCGATCGGGCTTGGGAACTCGCTCATATTCCGGGTTGAAAATATTGATCGTGCTCGGATTAGCCGTATCAAACAGAGTCTCAATTGCGAACTCGCTGTAGTTGAGATCGAGGCCGATCGTCGCTTCGTGTTCTAGGGAACCCGTTTTGAAGTTCCCAATAACGCTGGTTTGGGCTGTGTAGGAGCGATCGTCTCCGTCTTGATCAGCATAAAAGCGAGTAATCTCCGCATCATTCACGATAATCGGCAGGGCTATAACGCTGTAGTCATAGGTGTAGTTGATGTAGCGGAAGCCATTGCGAATTTTCCAGTTGTCGCTGAAGCGGTGCTCAAATTGATAACCGGTATTCAAGTATTCAGTGGTAATTGAGTCATCGGGGTTGTTGATCACAAACTCTCGATCAACAGGCGCAACGCCATCCCCAAATCGGCTAATTCCAAAGTCTGCTGGCCCCTTTTGATGGATATATTCCAAATTGAGAGATAAATCAGTTTGATCACTGATTTTCCAAGCTAATACTGGGGCGATCGCAAGGCGGTTTATATCTGTATCAAAATCTCGAAAAGGTGATTGATGTTGATAAAGGGCATTCAGTCGATAGCGCAAACTGCCATCACTGGTTAAGGGGCCGCTGAAGTCAATTCGGGGACGGACTAGCTCATCACTGCCAGCCTGGAATTCTGCTTCATAAAAAGGTTGATCTAAGGGTTGTTTGGAAACCAGGTTAATGATGCCACCCGGTTCAATTTGTCCATAAAGAATCGAAGACGGCCCCTTCAACACTTCAATTTGTTCCAGGTTGGCAACTTCCGGAATCGCTTGGAAACCGCCATAAATGCGATACCCATCTCGCAACAACGGGGCCCCAGTGGAAAATTGATTGCCGAATCCGCGAATGCTGAAACTAGCTTCCCGGCTGCCATTGCTCCCAGCAAAAGCTACGCCACTCACGTTGTTCAGCGCGTCTTCAATGTTGATTACCTGCTGATCGCGCAAGACAGCTTGGGGAATCACCTGCACCGAGAAAGGCGTTTCCAAAATTGGGGTGTCCGTCCCAGTGGCGCTGGAGGCATTGGGAACCCGGTAGCTGGGCGATCGCTGGCCCGTCACCACCAGTTCTTCTTCAGACGCATTGGCATCCACGTTCAAGCTGTAGGCCAAATCACCCGTGGCCAAGGTCACGTCCTGGACGGGCAACCCATTACGACCCGTCACCACCACTTGGATTCGATCGGGCGCAATCTGCCAAACCCGCACCGAGGCCACTTCAGAGGTGGGATCAGCTTGGTTGAACTCGGCCCCTTCCGGCAAGGACAGGCTGGCGTTGCTGATCTCGGCGATCAGTTGGTTGCCCTCGGCCCGGAACTGGTTCGCATCAATCAACAAGGACTGACCGGCTGGAGTTTCCAGGGCAATTTCCAACTCATCGGGCAGGGGCGTAACCACCACGCGAGTCACGGTGGTGGGGCGATCGGCTTGGGCGAGCCAGGACTCTACTGAGGTGGCGGGGGCAGTGCTACGGAATCGATCGAGTGGCTCCGGTGGCACAGGCTCAGCACCAGCGGGAGCGGCCAGCGCTCCGATCGCCACCAACAAAACCGACAGAGATAGGGGAGATGCAGAGTTCATGGGGTTTTCCTAAAACAAACTCAAAACAGCAAGTTCAAAAATCAGCAAACTCCAAACGGTCAACCTCTTGAGCCAGACCACTCGCGCCCGAATTCTGCCCAGCACGATCGGGAATCACGCCGCAGCAACGGTGGATCCGGGATAGGGCATCAGTGGTGTTCGATCGCGCTAGTTGGTGGGACTGCTGGCGGGTTCCGGAGCGCTGGGGGCGGCCGGGGCGACCGGCGCGGGCTGAGGAGCCGGGGCTGCTTGGGCCGGGCGGGGCGATCGCCGAGGTCGGGGAGATCGGGTGGGCCGGGGACTGCGGCGGACTGGGGCAGCCGGAGCCTCAGCGGCGGGACTGCGGGCCGGTGGTTCCGCTGGGGCCACGGGCGATCGGGCGGGGGCCACCACTGCGGGGCGGGCCGGTTCCGGAGCCGGGCGGCTAGGACTTGGATCGCTAGCGTTGCTGGGCGCACTGGGGCGACTGGGGCGTGGTTCCCGGTCAGTGCTCGCTGGAGCGGCGGGGGCGGATCCCGTGGAGGTGGCCGCGGGCGCGGGGCTGGCCGGTTGCTCCGCTGTGCGATCGGTGGGGCGTTCCGTCGGATGTTCAGAGGGGCGCTCAACCGGACGATCGGCGGTCGGTTCCATGGGGCGTTCAGCGGCCCGTTGCCGTTCCGCCTGCTCTGCGGCCTGGCGACGTTCTGATTCCTCGCGACGACGGGCTTCGTTGGCCCGCTGGAACCGCGATCCCTCCTCTTCGTAGGTGACGCGCATCGGTCGGCGCAGGCCGCCCTCGGGCACGGTTTGCGGATCAAAGCGCCATTGCCGCATCGCTTCTAGGGTTTCGCGATCGACCGCCGGGTTGCCACTGGATTGGCGCAACCGCACTTCCACGCTGCCATCGGGCCGAATCCGCAAATCCACACGGGGGCTGGCTTCCGTGCCCTGATAGCGCGGCAGGGGACAGCTCACACATTGGGGCTGGCCGGGCGATCGGGCGGGAGCAGGCGGCGGACTCGGGGGCGGGCTGGCCACGGGCGGCCCCTCCAAGATGCCAGCCGGTTCCCCATCGCTCGACCCCGTGCCCTCGGGATCGCCGTCCGGTGTGCCCGAGGTGAATCCAGTGGCTTGGCTGGCATTGCCGAACCCGTTCCCTGTGCCGTTGGGATCGCTAATTGGGCCGGTACCCGTGGCCATGGCCGGTGCATCCCCCGTGGGACTGGTGCCGGGGGCGATCGGGTCGCGATCGCCCGTGGGATTGGGGTTGCGAGTGGGCGCATCTTCCCCGGCTTTCAAAGGAGCCTGACTTTGGGGAGCCAACGGAACCCGATCGCGCTGCGGATTGGCAACGGGGTCAGTCGGGAGAGGTGTGGCCAGGGGGGCCGGCGGCTGGTCGGGCGTGACGTTGGAAATGGTCACTTCCATTTCGCTGTTGGTGGTGACCGAGCGATCGCCCCACCAGTTGCGAACTTGCCACCCCCAGGCCAACCCATGCAGGGCGATCGACCCGCAAACGCTGCCAAACAGAAACCGTTTCAGCCACCGAGATTCCTTTTGGCGCTGCTGACCAATCAGTTGCGAGCTGTCCATAGGCGGATTTAAACCATCAAGCTATCGAGCAAAAACAGGTAAGCAATCCCTTAGGGTTGCGTGGGTTTTTGGGTGGCGATCGCCAGTTTGGCCCCCTCCACCTGGCGCACTCGATCCATCACCGCCACCACGCGATCGTGGGTCACCGAACCATCGGCATTCAGGACGATCGTTAAATCCTGTCCCGATTGCTGAAGTCCTCGAATCGCGTTGGTCAAAGACTCGATCGCCACGGGGGTTTTGTTCAGAAATAAACCACCTTGGGGATCGAGTGTCACCGTGGCTCGAATCACCTTTTGGGGCTTGGCCGACTGGGCTTTTGGCAAATTCACCGCCAACCCCTCAAATCGCCCCAAAAAGAGCGTAGACATAATGAAAAAGGTCAGAATGGCGAAGATCACATCGATCATCGGCACAATTTCAATCCGAGGCGGCAAGTCCGGTTCATCAATGGTTCGCCTGCGCATAGGTTGCTCCCTCCGTTGTTTTAATCCGCATCTTTTTCAAGTAGCGCCGATGCCGTAATTCCAGTTCCGCTGAGTATTCCTGAATCAGGGCAATTTGCCGCAGATAAAAGCCTCGGAACGTGTTAGCAAAAAACAGCGTGAACAACGCCACCACCAAACCAAACGCCGTAGAAATCAAGGCTTCACTAATCCCGGAAGTAACTGCGGTGGTCTTTGCGCCGCCCACATCACCCAAATTCAGGGAGCTAAAGGATTGAATTAGCCCCAACACCGTCCCCAACAATCCCAACAACGGCGACAGGGTAATGATCGTGTCAAAGATGTTGTTAAAGCGTTTTAAGACGGGAATTTCTGCCTGAGTTGCCCCATCGATCGCCAAGGCAATTTCATCGGGTTCAGCCTCTTCTAAGGAAGCCGCCGCCAGAAAAATTCGCCCTAGTGGTAAATCCACATTACGTTTGAGTTTTTCAACTGCTAGCAATGGATCAAATTCATAGAGATCCAACACTTCTCGAATGGCTTTGGTTTGCCGTCGATTCACCCGAAACCAAAAAACTACTCGCTCGATGATCAGAGCGATCGCCAACACTGAAAACAACGTGAGGGGAACCGCAACTGCTCCCGCTGCCACCAAAATTTCACCCAGTTTCTGCATCGTTCCTTCACCCACCTTGTCAACAAATTGCTTGCGAATTTTGCAAAAAATGCCAATAAATGCTCATTTAGTGCTCATCAATGAATTGTTCATTCGCGGTTTTCAAGGAGATTTTTCAAAAATTTATTCTGAAATGTTCGTCAAACCAAAACAGCAATGAAAACAAAGAGTTCAAGTTTCTTTCTGGTTCTTGTTGGTTACGGTGGCTGGAGGCAAATAGATCAAGCTTGAGGCTGCAGACATTTTTATTCTGAGCTGACGTTTCTACTGTTCAAGCGCCCTTGGTCATGGGTTTGCCAGCCATCAAATTTAAATCCACGAGCCACACCAATCTCTTCGCGCCAGCCTGCATGACGGTGGAGCGCCACCGCCGAACCTCTCAGTTGAGAACTACTTTCAATTAATTGGCGAGATGATCTTACGGTGCTGCGACCTCAGAAGGGGGAACTAAAGTTTGCTGAAACGGAATTTTTCTTTGGCGAAACGGAATTTTTAGTGAAATTGGGGCCAGGGGACGATCGCGCAGTAGTCCCTTGATCGCCCCTTGAGCCTCGGCTGGCCGTCAGTTTCAGCCTTGTCGCTGGAACGATCGGGGACTGAGGCCAAATTTTTTGCGAAATGCCGTACTGAAAGCGCAAAGGTTGGTGTAGCCCACTCGCCGGGCCACTTCCGTCACAGACCACTGGCGATCAAGCAACCAGCGGCGGGCTTGCTCCATTCGGTAATCGTGTAAATAGCCAAAGACGGTTTTGCCAAACACCTGCTTAAACTGGCGCTTCAGGGTGCAGTCATTTAGCCCCACCTGTCGTGCCAAATCTGTCAAGGACGGGGGAGTCTGGAACCGTTGCAGCAAAATATCCCGCGCCTGATAGATCCGATCGAGGTCAGATCCCTTCAGGGGCAGCGAGCGATCGGCAATGGGTCGATCGGCTCCCCCTTGGTCTTCCACTTGAGCTAACCACAGGGTCAACAGTTCCACGAACTTACTTTCCAAATACACCTGCCTCATCGCGCCGTGGTGGGGGCAATGGAGCATCTGTTGCAGCACCACTTGCATCGCAGGCGTGATTAGGGTCAATGGATCGGTGGAATCGGTGGAATCTTGGAAATCGGGGGAATTTTGGGGATTGAAGGGGTGGGCCATCTGGCGGCTGGCTTGCCACAAGTCCCGCCAGTCACCGTCAGAGATGCCAGGAGCCATGTCAGATAAGTGATTTTTGGTGAAATTTAGGAATGGAATTATTAGGAATTGCTAGCAGTTTCAAAAGTTGGCATTTATTTTAAATGCAAATGACTTTCAAAAAGTATCGCAGTCAACCATCGGACGCACCCGATCGGGGGAGCAGGCTTGCTGAAGAAGGATGGGAAAGGCCGCAGAACGGCCGGAAATTGGAGCGATCGAGCAGTTCTGGATTTGCGTTGGGTTAGCCCTGGGTTAACTCTGGGTCAACAGGTGGTTGACGGCCGTTTGGAAGCGATCGAACGGAATCCAAATCCCATCAGCCCCGGGATCCGAGAAGCGATAGTTCAAAATCGCCTCCGGATCGGGATAGTGATCCAGGGGCTCACCCACCAGGTGATAGTGCGCGAGGCCAATCAGGTCGGCAATTTCCCAAAAGTAGCTGGGCACATAGCGCGGCGAAAACAGTTCCAGGACGATCGTGCCCGGTTGGCAAAAAACCAGATTGGTGAGGCCGGCTCCGTGGGGCGCAATCACCACCTTGGCTTGGGCCAAAAGGGAAACCTGTTGGGCAAAGGACAGACTTTCCAGCAGCACAATTTTGAACCCATGCTGACGCACCAGCCAATCACTGAGTTGGCGATCGTCCACGACGCGGCGATATTTGGCCCAATCACGACTGATATAGAGCCGATCGCGCGGGGCCATGGATTGGATAATGGCGGGTCGCAAAAACAGTTGCCGCAGGGTGTCGCAAATCCAGGGCGTGGCGCGATCGACCCGCGAGGGCACCACCAACCGATCGGCCACAATATGGCGATCGTCTGGATTGCTAATGATCAGCTTTTGGGGCGAAATGCCCAACAGTTCGAGGGTTTCCACTTGGTAGCGATATTCCTGCTCATTCACCGCCACATAGTCAAACTGATCCAACGTCCAGCCCGCATCGGCCAACAACCGCAACCGCGACAGGAGATTTAGCAACCAGTGACAAAACATTGACCCCCCCGCCACCGACAACAGGGCGACGGTTCCCGCAACCCGACGCGGCGGCGGCAATTGCTCCGACAGGGCCACCAACTCCACGCTCCCGAGGGAGAGTTCCTGAACCAATGCGCCCGTTTCGGTAAAAATGGCGCTGGTGTAATGATCCGTCCAGGCCCGGCCCTGGGGCAGGGTGACCACAAAGGTGGGATCGACTTCGTATTCAGTGGCGCAAAGGTCGGGATGGGGCGGCTCTCCGAGGGGCGATCGAGAGGCCTTGAGCTGCACCCGATCGGCCGGGTCGATCGGGCAATAGTCCAAGGTGGCGGCGGGCAATTCCGGGGGAACTTGCTGGCGATCGGCTAACACCAGGGAGCGCGGAACCCACTTACGCCCACAGGACAGGGCATCCTCAAAACGGCCCGCCCGTTGGAGCAACCGAAACAAGTGATCGTAGGGTCGGCGGTAGGTGGGATTGCGGTACAGGGCCTGAAGATAGGCGGCCAGGGCCCGATCGACCCGCTCCGGTTCCAAGGCCGGGTCGGGACAGTCTCGCCACCAATCACCCAAAGCCGTCCAAGTGGTCGGTGCGTCTGGATTGAGGGCGATCGCCTCCTCCAAGGCCATGCGGGCCCCCAACCAACAGTCCTGATCGCGCAGCCACAGGGCCAGTTGGTGATGGGCGTGGGCCTGCTGCTCGATCGCGCAGGTGGGCAGCAGATGATATTCCTGGTAGGCCAAGTCCGCATCGTCCCAACCGGCACAGAGGGCCTGATGCAAAAACGCCCACAGGGCCGGCACTCGTCGCCCCAACCTTGCCAGTGCTGCCCCCAACTGGCCATAACACACCGCTGCTTCTGGCCCGATCGGTTGCTGGCGCAGGGCCGATCGCAACTCAGCCAACCTGGCCAGGGCCGTTGGCTGCGGATCAAGACCGGCCAAAGACGGGGAAGCTGGGAGTTGGGAAGGCGACAAGCTCAAAATCAAAACCCTCGATCGCGCGATCGGCTGTGGGGAATGCCCATTCACCCAAACCATGCCCCAGGGCCGACTCATGCCTTGGGCATTCCTGACGGGTTGCTTCAGCGCATATTTCCGCTTCAAGACCGAGGATATGGGCACATCACCGAAACGATGGGCACATCATCCAAGGCGTGAGTCAAGAAACCGGCTTGGGCCTATCCATTGGCTACAAGTCTATTGGCTACAAGATTATGCAGGAAAAACTATGCAGGAAAAACACAGCGGTCGTCGCCGCGATCGAACCCCGTTAGGATTTTGCAGCATTCAAAGCATCTAATCCCCAGCGCCCAATTTTCAGCGCTAATCCTCGCTCAGACACCAAACCAAAAAAGCCAATCCCCCAAAAGCCGCCAACCAACCGGGCAACGGCAACACCCACCCCACCCAGCCGCGCACAACAGCCACAAAAGCCCCCACCACAGTCCAGTCCAAGAACAGCAGCAGGGCCACCGCCCCGATCGCCCCCAAAATTAACGGCATCGTCGTCTCCGTGGAACTGCCACAGTCGGATCAAAAATAGGTCGAAACGGCGGGCCAAGGTCGCACCGCTGAGAATAGGTTGAATAGTACCCATTCAGCTTGCGACTGGAGACCTTGAACCGTGAAACCTGCCCTGATTTTGACCTTAGGTTGTGCCATGGTGAGCTGCTGGGCCACCCGCACGATCGCCCAAACTTCCATTGATGGGGACTTGACCCTTTCCAACGGCAACCCCAAAGGGTCTCTCACCGGCACGGCGATCGGCTCCCATGACTTGCCCTCCGCTGTCCTGGGGCGATCGGCCGACCAAGCGGGCCACGATTGTCTTGGCTTCAGCTCCCTGAGTCCCAATCACCGCCTGACCCTGCAAACCCCGATCGCCAACTTGACCCTCAGCGTCAACAGCGGCCAAGACGACACCACCTTGGCCGTGCGCGGCCCCAACGGACTGCTCCTCTGTGGCGATGACACCGTGGGCACGGCTTCCGCCCAAGTGACCGCCCCCCAGTGGCCCGCTGGCATCTACGAGGTTTGGGTTGGAACCTTCAAGCCCGGAATGCGCAGCCCCTACCGGTTAACGGCAGAGTGAGTGCAGTTTTAGGGCATTTCTGGTTTAGGGCATTTCTGGGGCATCTTCCGCGCAAATCTGCACAAATCTATGGAAACCCCGATCGTTCTCTCCGCTTTTCCCCCTCATCGCCTAGGGTAAAGCTGGCCCCAGTCCCCCAGTTCGGTTAAATTGAAGCCCAAAATTGGATCCAAAATTCCTTCAACTCTCCCAGACTCCCGCCCCGTACTCCATAGACGGCAAGCTCGGTTCGGCCGTATTCTAAGAAGCTGTGAAAAAATACTCAGTTTTTCCGCTTAACAAATCCCCCTAATCTCGTCTGTCGATCCATGGTTGTCACCGAAGATTTGACCAGTTCCCCGCCTCCCTTGCAACCGTCCCCCTTCACGATCACAACCCCCCTCTATTACGTCAACGCATTACCCCACATCGGTAGTGCCTACACCACGATGGCGGTGGATGCGGTGGGCCGTTTTTATCGGTTACAGGGACACCCGGTGCTAATGATTACCGGCACCGATGAGCATGGCCAAAAAATCGAACGGACAGCCCAGGAACGCAACAAAAACCCTCAGGAACACTGTGATGAAATTGTCCAGGGTTTCGCCGATCTCTGGCAAAAACTGAATATCCGTTACGATCGCTTCATTCGGACAACGGACGAGCGGCATCGCGCCATTGTGGTGGAATTTTTTGAGCGCGTTTGGGCTGCGGGGGACATTTATTCTGGAAAGCAACAGGGGTGGTACTGCGTTTCCTGCGAAGAGTTTAAGGAAGAACGGGAGCTAACGGAGGATCATCATTGCCTGGTGCATCCCAACAAGCAGGCTGAGTGGCGCGATGAGGAAAATTATTTTTTCCGGCTCTCCAAATATCAAGCGACCCTTCAGCAATTTTATGGAGACCATCCGGAGTTTATTCAACCGGAAAGTCGCCGCAATGAGGTGTTGGCATTTGTGGAACGGGGGCTGCAAGATTTCTCCATTTCACGGGTCAATATCGATTGGGGATTCGCGCTGCCCAATGATCCCAAGCACACGCTTTATGTCTGGTTTGATGCGCTGTTGGGCTACGTGACGGCACTGTTAGAACCCGGTGAAGCCCCGACGCTAGAGAATGCCCTGAAGCATTGGTGGCCGATCAGCACCCATGTGATTGGTAAGGATATCCTGAGGTTTCATGCCATTTATTGGCCAGCAATGTTAATGTCGGCTGGGTTACCGATTCCCCAACGGTTGTTTGGTCATGGCTTCTTAACGAAAGATGGCCAAAAGATGGGCAAAACGCTGGGGAATACGATCGATCCGGTGGCATTGATCGATCGTTATGGGAGCGACGCGGTTCGTTACTACTTCCTCAAGGAAATTGAGTTTGGCCGCGATGGGGACTTCAATGAAACGCGGTTTATTAATATCGTGAATGCGGACTTGGCGAATGATTTGGGAAATTTGCTGAACCGAACCCTCAAGATGGCCCACAAGTATTGCGAGGGTCGGGTGCCGTCAGTGACGGTGGCGGAAACGGATCCGTTGCGCCAATTGGGCACGACGTTGGGCGATCGGGCCGGGCGGGCCTATCGGGCCATGGCGCTGCACGAAGCTTGTCAGTCGGTGCTGGTGTTGGCGCAAACGGGCAACAAGTACTTAGACGAGCAGGCTCCTTGGACGAAGTTCAAACAGGGCGATCGGGCGGCTGTGGAAGCAATCCTGTATGCGGTGTTGGAGTCGGTGCGGTTGGCGGCCTACTGGCTGTCCCCGATCGTGCCTCAACTGAGCAGCCGGATTTATGGCCAATTGGGGTTTGCAGTGGATTTCGATCGCGTGAATGCGGATCCGTCCCTGCGGGAGCAATTAGGGGGGCATGGCCATTGGGGTGGCCTACCGACAGGGCAAGGGCTGGCGGAACCGCAACCCGTGTTCCAAAAGCTGGAAATGCCGCAGTAACTTGCGAGCACCGATTGCACTGGAATTGACCACCGGAGCGATCGGGTTATCGTGAAGGGAGTTGCTAGAACTCTCCTGAAAAGTCCCGAGCTTTTGATGATCTTTTTCTTTCTTTTTGCTCTTTAAGAACCTTTGAAACCTTTTTCGATGGGCTGGCGATCGAGCGGGTTCCATCTCCTTCTTTAAACGACGAGGCATAACAATCATGAATAACAACATGGAGCGAGATCCGATCTTTACGCCAGAGCAAGTTCTGGAAAATCGAGGGCGGGTGGCCATCTTTATTGATGGATCGAATTTGTTCTATGCAGCGCTGCAATTGGGCATCGAAATCGACTACACCAAACTGCTTTGCCGCCTAACCGCCGGATCGCGGCTGTTGCGATCGTTCTTTTACACCGGGGTCGATCGCACCAATGAAAAGCAACAGGGCTTTTTGTTGTGGATGCGGCGTAATGGTTATCGGGTGGTGGCCAAGGACTTGGTGCAGCTCCCCGATGGGTCTAAAAAGGCCAACCTCGATGTGGAAATCGCCGTGGACATGATGGCGCTGGTGGGTTCCTATGACACGGCCATTTTGGTCAGTGGCGATGGGGATTTAGCCTATGCGGTGGATGCGGTGAGCTATCGCGGGGCCCGGGTGGAAGTGGTCAGCTTGCGATCGATGACCAGCGACAATTTGATCAACGTGGCCGATCGTTATATTGATTTGGATGCGATCAAGGACGACATCAAAAAAAGCCCCCGCCAAGGCTACACCTACCATCCCTTACCCCATGCGGATGAAGAGCGCTTAGAAAGCTAAGCTTGCGCCCCGTTGCAGCCCTCGGTTGCGGTGCGCATGGCAGCCCACTGGGGCCCAGTCCCGCAAGAAACGAACCTTGGCAATCCCGTCCCTGCCCGTTCGCCTTTAGAATTGCGGTTGACGATCGCGGTTTTTCGATCCCCAGCGATCGCCCATGGGCTAGCCCCCCTCGGCCACGATCGAGCCGAATTCAACCCCAACGAATTCAGCCGGATCCAACCCAGAATCCAACCCAGAATCCAACCCAGAACCCAACCTAGGGGCCAACCCAGGATCAGACTCAGGATCAACCGCTGCTGCCCTATGAGCTTTCCAACTCGCGCTATTCGGGGACTGGTCGCCCTTGCACTGATTGCCGGCCTGAGCACGGCCTGTGGCAATCGCAACCGAGGGGAGGAACGAATTGCCGCCGACACGAAGGCCGCCGAAGACTTCCAAGGAGACTTGGTGTTTGACAATTTGACCCTGAACCGAGCAGACAAACAGGGGCAGGTGTTGTGGGAAGTGCGGGCCAACCAAGCACGCTATTCTCGCGATCGCAAGCTGGCCAAACTGTCGGACGTGAAGGGCAAGCTGTTCCAGGATGGCAAGGTGATCTATGAGATCACGGCCAAACAGGGGGAAGTGGAACAAAACGGGCAAGTTTTGAAGGTTTCCGGCAACTTGCGCGCCAAGGATGTGCGGGAAAAAATGGAATTCCAGGGCGGCTCCGCCACCTGGGAACCCGCGAAGTTCCAACTGCAAATGAAGGGCGGGGTGACGCTGAATCATCCCCAGGCCAAGATCCAATCCCAGGAAGCGGTGGCGTTCAGTCGTGATCGCCGGGTGGAGATGGTGCAGGCGGTGAAGCTGATCTCTAAAGATCGCCAGATGAAGTTGGACAGCGATCGGCTGATTTGGCAAATGAAGGCCGATGAGCTACAGGCGATCGGGAAGGTGGTGGCCACCGGCAGCAAGCCCGAGATGAAGCTGACGACCGATCGGCTGGTGTGGCAACGCAAAAAACAAGTCAGCGAGGCGATCGGGAATGTGGTCGCCGTTCAGAACAAGGGAGCCAACCGACTGACGGCCGATCGGGTGCTGTGGCAAATGAAAGATCAAGTGGCCCAGGCGGAGGGCAAGGCCGTTGCCACCGGCCAAAACCCGCCGATGCAACTGCGGGCCGATCGCATTATTTGGCAAATGAAAGATCAAGTGGCCCAGGCGATCGGGAACGTGGTAGGCGTGCGCCAGGATCCCGCCGTGCGCGTGCAATCCCAGCGGGTGGTGTGGCAACAGAAACCGCAACTGGTCAGCAGCGACACCCGCACCATCATCGAGCGGTTTAACTGTGCGGGCGGTCGCTGTGTCATTTCCGATCGGGCCGTGGGCAACTTGGTAGATGTGAGCTTGAAAGATCGCGTTGCCTTTTTGCGCAACCAAGCCCAAGTCAGCACCGGCAATCCCGGGGTTGATGTGGCCAGCGATTCCCTGATTTGGCAGTTCCAAGCCCAGTCCCTGACGGCCGATCGCCCCGTGACGGTCTATGAACGACAACAGCAGGTGGTGTTAAACGCCGATCGGGGCTTCATGGATCTCAAAAACCAAAATGCCGAAATGTTGGGCAATGTGCGCGGTGTGTCCCGTCTCCGCAGCGCCAACCTCAGCAGCGATCGGCTGATTTGGTCCATGCGCGATCAGCAACTCCAAGCCTTTGGCAATGTGTTTTATCAACAGGCCAACCCCTTCCTCATTTCCCGGGGTAACTATGGCGTGGGTTCCATGAAAGACGGCGCAATCTTCCTGCAATCCGGGGGCAACAGCCGCGCCCGATCGACCTTCTTCCCGGAAAATCTCCAGGCCGCCGCTTCCCCTGCGCCCGCGCCCAGTCCCGTCGTTGGTGCGCCCGCGCCGGGGCCCGCTGCCACGCCCGTGGGCCCGCCGCCCGTTCCCAGCACTCTGCCGCCGATTCCGCCGGCCCTGTTGGGGACAGAAACCGGCGTTTTTGAAGATCCGTTCTCAAACCTATTTGGCCCCTAGGGTCGATCCGCAGAATCCGCCATTCTGGGTTCGATCGCCCGTTCAGGATCCCCAAAATCTCAGGCGGGCCCATCTTCAGCCCGATCACCCGATCGATCGGCCAGCTCCCGCAATTTGCCCAGTTCCCGCAACAGCACCGTCGTGGCCAACTGTTGCTGCTGCAGGGTCATCACCACCAAACCGGTTAAAAGGCCCACATAGAAATTTTCAGCACCAAACCCAAAGCCCACCCCCAACGACAGGGCCACCAATAGCCCCATGGCAAACTCTCGCCGATCGTGAGGCGTGGCCAACTGCCAAATTTGCAAAGGATTGGTGGGGCGGTTCATGGCTGTTAGGGGAACTGATTACGGTGAATGAGGCGATCAACACATCTCAAGCAACCCCGTCGCTGGCGCTGAATCCCCCAATCAAGCCATGATCAATCAAGCCATGATCGAGGATTCAGCGCCCTGATTGAACGCTGATGGCCGCCTACTGCAAAGAAGCCACAAACTTATCCAGGCGATCCATGCCCCGCAAAATCGTATCCAGATCCGTGGCATAGGACAGGCGGAAGTTGGCATCCGACCCAAAGGGCAAGCCGGGAATCGTGGCCACTTGGAACTCCTCCAGGAGGCGCTGGCAAAACTCGATCGACCCGAGGCCCAGCTTCGTAATATTCGGGAACAAATAAAACGCACCTTCCGGCTCTGAGCAGGTGATCCCCGGCAAGGCCCGAATCCGTTCCAACATCACCGATCGCCGCTTCGTGAACGCCACCAACATTTCCGCCACGCAGTCTTGGGACTCTTCCAGGGCCGCCACTGCCCCAAACTGAGCAAAGGTACAAACATTGGAAGTGGCATGGCCCTGAATGGTGGCCACGGCGTTAATCAGGGCATGGGGCCCCGCCAGGTAGCCCACCCGCCAGCCAGTCATGGAATAGGCCTTGGCGAACCCATTGCAAACCAGGGTGCGATCGAACATGCCCTCCACGGCCGCAATGCTCAGATGCTCGGCCCCGTCGTAGAGAATTTTTTCGTAAATTTCATCGGACACCACCGCAATATCCGCATCGATCACCACCTGGGCGATCGCTCGAATTTCGTCGGGGCTGTAAACCTTGCCCGTGGGGTTCGAGGGCGAATTCATCACCAGCAGCTTGGTGCGCGGCGTAATCACCGATCGCAACTGTTCCGGCGTAATCTTGTAGCCCGTCTCCTCGGTGGTGGGCACAATCACCGGCTTGCCCCCCGCCAGCACCACCATCTCCGGATAACTGAGCCAGTAGGGCGCGGGAATAATCACCTCATCGCCCGTCTCAATCATCGCCATCATCAAACCGTAGAGGGCATGTTTGCCCCCATTGGTGACAATTACCTGCTCCGGTTCATAGGGCAATCGGTTATCGCGGTTCAGCTTCCGGGCGATCGCCTGGCGCAGGGCCGGTTCCCCCGCCGCCGGGCCATAGCGGGTTTTGCCTTCATCCAAAGCCTTTTGGGCTGCCGCCACCACATGGGCCGGAGTGGGGAAGTCTGGCTCCCCGGCGCTGAAGCTACAGACATCCAAACCGCTCGCTTTCATGGCCTTAGCCTTGGCAGTGATGGCGAGCGTGATGGAGGGGGTGACTTGTCCGACCCGCGCCGCTAGTTTCATGTTTCTCGGAAGTTCACATTAGGGATGACTGCCAGATCAGGCGTTGCCAAGGTTGCCGGTCGGCAGCGCTACAAGCTCGTGGCTGGCGTTAATGGTCTAGTCTCTCAGGGAACTGTAGCTTGCGTCAAAATCAATTGCTACCGTTTTGAAGAAGTTTTGGGGCCATGATTGGCCCTTGGCATTCTGGGAATTGAAGAGTTCAATGAAACGGTGAAGGAGCCGTGGCATGAGCTTGTCTGTTGAAAAATCTGAGGGGAGCACGGGCGGTCGATCAATGCTGGTCGATCGAATTGCCTCACCCCTATCCCGCACCCTGACCACGGTGGTTGTGCCCACCACGATCGCCCTGTTAGCCATGGGGCTAATTTCCGGCAATCTCTGGCTGGGGTTAATTGGTGGCTTGGGAGCCTTGGGCACGGGTCTATGGTTGCTCACACCGTTTCGCAGCCAGCTCTGGACTCAACTGATCCCCGTTTCCTGGCGTGTGCCGATCGCGGGGGCCTTGGGGTCGATCATTGGGGTCTTTGGGTTGCTGCTGTTGTGGGGCACGGAGCGATCGCAAGGGGAACAGGGAACCCGCCTCAGCATCAATTGGGATGCGGTGGGAGCCATCAGCGAAGCCCTAGGAGCCTTGGGCCAAATTGCGATCGCCGTGTTGGCGGTCTATGTGGCCTGGCAACAATATGTACTCTCGCGGGATTTAACGATTCAGCAAAACCGGATTACCCAACAGCAAACCATCGATGCCTATTTCCAAGGCGTGTCCGACTTGGCCTTGGATGAGCAGGGTTTTTTGGAAGATTGGCCCCAAGAACGGGCGATCGCGGAAGGCCGCACCGCCGCCATCCTGGGCAGTGTGGATGCGGAGGGCAAGGCCAAAATTGTGCGCTTTTTGTCCCAAGCCAAGCTGGTTACGCCCCTCAAGCGTGATCGGCTGCTGGGTCGGCCAATCTTGGATGGCTCCGGCGGCTATGAAGAAGATCGGGCCCGGGGCGTGCGCGTCATTGATCTGGGCGTGATGTTGGCGGGAGCCGACCTTCAGGGCACAGACCTACGGTGGGTTGACCTGGGGGAAACCAACCTGGTGCGAGCCAACCTCAGCGGTTGTAACTTAACCCGGGCCAACCTCAGCCGCACGATTCTATTTGAGGCCAATTTGCGGGGAGCCGACTTGAAGGGAGTCAGGCTGTTTTACGGCAATTTGGAAACCACCACGCCCCGATCGCGCGAGGACGACGAAGCCAACTACCAAACCGGCGAAGGCACAGGAGCCGTGATTGAAAATGCCGACTTAAGCGGCGTGGTTGATCTGTCCGAGGCCGATCGGGTCTATTGCTGCATGTGGGGCGGGGAACGCACACGCGGCACAATTCCCGGCGGTTGCGAAGGGATTGAAAACAAGCTCGGGCGCTAGGCTCAGCAAAGAACCAGCCTAGAATGGAAACAGTCCCGTCTGGTCTACACTCCCGGTCAACCTCAAGGTCAAGCCATAGGACGTTTTGAGTTTTGCAATCGCCGTTTGAACTACCGCCCACCCCAGATCCCCAACCCAATCGGAACCGATCGCGCCGGCCCGGTCGTCCTCCGGCGCGATCGCCCCGGTCGGGCCCTTGGGGTTGGATCGCCACCCTGTTGCGGCTGGCCCTGCTGTTGGGACTGGGGATTGCAGGGGTTTTGGGCGGGGTAGCGGCCGCTCGCTGGGTTCCGGGAACCATCACCAGCACCCCACCGCTGGAATTGGCCCTGCGCCAGTTGGATCAATGGTTAACCCGTTGGCCTCGATCGCCCGGCCCGCTGGCCTTACCCCCAGCCACCATTCCCAGCCCCAGTCCAACCCTGAGTGCATCGCCGGTTCCAGCCAACCCCCTCAGCCCCGATCGACGCAAGGCCCTGCAAACCCAACTGCAAGCCCTCGAAGCGGATCTGAATGCCCTGATTGGGGAGGCCACGGCCATTGAAGGGGAGTTGGGCAATCGCAATCCCACGGGGCCGATCGAGCAACGGGTGCAGGCGATCGCCCAAGCCCTGAACAGCACGGAATCCACGCCCCGCAGCGCACCATCCCCCACCCGCAGCACCCCCACCCAAGCCGCCGGCCGCCTCACCATCGCCCTGCCAACGGATTTGTTGTTTCAGGACAATCACAGCAATCTGCAACCGGCAGCCGGAGCCATTCTGGACACCATTGCCGCCGACTTGCAAAACTACCCAGGCGCAACCGTGCGCATTGCCGGCCACAGTGACGCGATCGGGGATCCGGTGGCCAACCGAGAATTAACCCTGCGCCGGGCCAAGGCCGTGGGTCAATACCTGGCCGATCGGCTCACGGGCCCCTACCGTTGGGTTACGGCCGGCTTCGGGGCCAGCCGTCCCCTCACGCCCGACCCGGATCCCGCCAGCCAGCAACGCAATCGACGAATCGAAATCGTGATTGAACCGTTGATGACCCCCTGATCGGCCCCCCTGATCAGCCCGCTGGTCACGGTGTTTGGCTTGCGTTGGGTTCAGCATCGATCGCCCCTCCGACCGACCCTCCGACCGTTTTGTTTTTCCTATCACCATGCGGCTTGTTTTTTTCGGTACTCCCGCCTTTGCGGTTCCCAGTTTGCAGCGCCTGATCAACGAGCCAGATTTTGAGGTCTTGGCCGTGGTCACCCAACCCGATCGACGACGGGGACGGGGCAGCGACCTGATTCCTTCCCCGGTGAAGCAACTGGCCCTGGCGGCGGGCATCCCGGTTTGGCAGCCCGATCGGGTCAAAAAAGATCCCGAAACCCTCGATCGCCTGCGTGCCACCCAAGCCGATGCCTTTGTGGTGGTGGCCTATGGGCAACTGCTGTCGGCGGAAATGTTGGCCATGCCCCGGTTGGGTTGCATCAATGGCCATGGCTCCATCCTGCCGGCCTATCGCGGCGCGGCCCCGATTCAGCGCTGTTTGCAAGCGGGCGATCGCCTCACGGGCATTGTCACCATGCTGATGGATGAAGGAATGGACACGGGCCCGATGTTGCTGCGGGGCGACACCCCGATCGACCTCCTGGACAACGCCCAAAGCTTGGCAGAACGGTTGGCGGCGATCGCGGCGGATCTGTTGCCCCCCACCCTGCACGGTTTGGCCGATGGATCGCTACAACCCCAACCCCAACCGGCCGGAGCCACCCACGCCCCCCCCATCAAAAAAGAGGAATGGGCGATCGACTGGTCGCACTCGGCCTTGGCAATCCATAACCAAGTGCGGGCCATGATCCCCAACGGCCACAGCCAGTTTCGCGGCAACGGCCTAAAGCTATTGGAAACAGCCCCTTTGGGTGCAGCATTTTGGTCTCAATTACCCGAGGGTTTTGGTTCCCTCGCCGCCCAATGGGAGAATTTACAGGCCCAGTGGCAGGCGATCTCGGGGCCACCCGGAACGATCGTTGGCATCCTGAAGGGATGGGGCCCCGTGGTGCGCACTGGGCAAGATTACTTACTGTTGCGCCAAGTGGTGCCTGCGGGCAAACGGCCGCAAGCTGGCTGGGACTTTGCCAACGGCCTGCACCTGCAACCCGGCGAATGTTTAGGCCCCGATGCTTGAGTCGGGGGGCGATCGATCAATCGCCTCGGCTCCAATTTCAATTGCCTCGGCCTCAAATGTTGATTAGCCCCTTGCTTGCGCCTCGGCCCTAGAGGAGAGCACGCTTGAAACCAACCGCCCCAGAGTCGCCACCCCAGGTTCGATCGCAGACCACCGCTCCTTCGGCGGGCGGCGGTTGGGCGGTTTCTCTGCGGTGGCTGATCATTGTGCCGTTCGTGATCCAATTGGTGTTGGTGGTGGGGGCGATCGCCTACTTAGCCCTGCGCAGCAATCGCACCGTTGCCACCGAAAACACCAAGCAACTGCTGCAAATGAGCAGCCAGCAGGCCCATTTACAGCTCACCAACCTTTTTCGTACCTACAACACCGTTGCCCAACTGCAAACCAATGATTTCCTGACGGGGCACTGGCCCCAAGGAGATTGGCGGGCGATCGAGCAATACCTCTGGCGGCGGTTGCGGGAATTTCCCGACTTGGGCCAGTTGGTTTATAGCGATCCCCAGGGCAATTTGCGCGGGGTGTCGCGGTTAGGGGGGTGGCGGCGCTTTGCCAATGGCCAAAGCCATAACCAAAGTGTCTGGCAGTGGTCCGTGAGCGATCGGGGACATCCAGCCGGTCGCCCTCGGCTCTATTGGACCAGCGAACCCCAATCCCAGGCTTGGTTTAATGCGGCGGTGGGGGTTGGCCAGCCCACCTGGAGCAGCTTGGATCAGCGCCAGCAAAACCGCAACTGGCAATGGAGCGCCGATTGGGTGATGCACTATGCCTGGCCGCTGTACGACGATCGCTCGGGCCGGTTGTTGGGGGTGTTTAGCGCCAACTTAAACCTAATGACCGTGGGGCAATTGCTGCGATCGATTCCCCTGCCGCCTCAGGGTCAGGTTTTTGTGTTCACCGATGAGGGGACGGTGGTGGCCACCTCCAGCGATCAGTTGCCCTATCGGGTGGAGCAGCGGGGCGAACTGAACCAACTGCACCCCTTGTCCTTGCAGAGCTTCCCCGATCGCGCCATCCAAAGTGCAGGCTACTATCTGCTCGATCGGTTCGGGGGATTTCGCTATCTGCCCGATCGCACCAGCCAGCTCTACCAATTTCACGGCAAGCGCTACCTGCTGCACCTCAAGCGCAGCAGCCACCCCACGACCCCCGATTGGTGGATTGCGGTGTTGGTTCCCGAATCGGCCTTTCTGGGTGATGTGCAAGAAACCGCCGAAATTATGTTGCTGTTGGCCGGCACGGCGCTGCTGTTGGCCATGGGGATTGGATGGTGGACGGTGCAGCAGGTTTTGCGCCCCCTGGAGCAACTGAACCAGGCCACCCGCGCCGCCGCCCGCATCCAGTTTCAACCTGTGGACAGCAACACGGGGGTGCGCGAATTTGATGCCTTGGCCCAAACCTTCAACGCCATGGCGGCCACCCTGCGTTTGTCCTTCAGCGCCCTCCAAGACAGCAAAAGTCACTTAACCCAAGTGCTGGAGTCGCTGCCGATGGGGGTGTTGGTTTTGAGCCAAGACGGTTCCTTGCAGTACGTTAACTCCGTGGCAGGGGGTCTCTTGCAACTGCCGATCGGGCTGCAACCGTTGGGGCGCACCTGCGAAACCTTGCATCACCGCCTGTTTTTGGCCGGCAGCGAGATGCAATTTCCCATGCAACAGTTACCGGGAGTCCTGGCCCTGGAAGGAAAAACCGTTGCCCCCACGCGGCTGGATGTGCAGCAAACCCACGGCCGCCGCCTGCCCTTGGAGGTGTTAGCCGTGCCGCTGTTTGACAGTGAGCAGGCCGTGACCGGGGCGATCGTGGTGTTGCAAGACATCACCGATCGCAAGGTGACTGAGGAATTGTTGGTGAGCTACAACCAAAACCTGGAGCGACAGGTTTCGGAACGGACGGCGGCCTTGGCGGTGGCGAATCACCACTTGGCGGCGGCCCGGGATGCGGCGGAACAGGCCAACCGTGCCAAGACAGTTTTTTTGGCCAATGTGACCCATGAGTTGCGCACGCCACTCCACGCCATTTTGGGATTTGGGCAACTGCTGCGATCGCGCGTTTTGGGTCTGATTTCCGCCCCGACGGATCTCGCTTTGGAGCATTTGGACGCGATCGCCCGCAATGGATCCTACCTGCTGCAACTGATTGATGATTTGCTCTCGATCGCCCGTGTGGAAACGGATCATCTGGAACTGGAGCCGATCGATTTTGATCTGTTGGCCCTATTAAGCGATTTGCATGAAATTTTTGAGATGCGATCGCGCAGTGTCCGTGTTCATTTCCAAATGGCCGTGGCGGGCACAATTCCCCATTGGGTGAAGGGTGATGGCCGGCGGTTGCGGCAAATTTTAACCAACTTGCTCGATAACGCCTTCAAATTCGTTGGGATGCCCGGTCAGGTCACTCTCTCCGTTGATTTAGGCGAAGGTGACCTGCTTGTTTTTGAAATTAGCAACACCGGAGAAGGCATTCACCCCGAGGAAATGACTGACATCTTTGAACCCTTTGTGCAGGCCAAGGCCGGCCGTCGTCTGCGCCAGGGCACGGGCTTGGGCTTGGCGATCGGGCAGCGGTTGGCCCTGCTGATGGGCGGTTCTTTGGTGGCGGAAAGTCGCCCGGGCATCCTGACCGTTTTTCGGCTGCAAGTGCCCTTGCCCCGCCTGGATGGCCTGTTGGCGCATCCAGAACCGCCGGCCCGCAAGCCCCTGGCCCTGCTGAAAACCACAACCCCCGAACCCTGGATGGGGCGATTGCTAATTGTGGATCCCCTACTCGATCGGGGTCAGGCCTATGTGAACTATCTGAAGCAGGTGGGTTTGGAAAGCCAATGTGTTCGTCACGGGTGGGATGCCCTGCGCCAATGGACTTCCTGGCAACCGCGACTGCTGTGGGTGGATCTGCGGCTGCCGGACGGGGAAGGGCTGGCCACGGTTCGCCGCATCCGGGCGATCGAGCGCAAGAACCTGGTGAATCATCCCTGTGCGATTGTGGCCATTGCCCCCAGTCCCCAAGATCACCATTGTTTGCAGGAGCTGGACTGCACCTTGCTGCCCAATTCGCCCCCGCTCTGTCCTCTGCTGTTGGATCTGATTCGCGGCCTGCTGGCTCCCCAGGGCCCCATCTGCCCGATCGCCGTGCCCGTGGCTCCCCATTCAGTGCCCGATGGCCAACCAAGTTTGAACCTGCGCGATCGGTTTGCGGAACTGCCGATCGAGTGGCGCTTGGCGTTGGATTTAGCCGCCCGCAGCGCCGATGAAGATCAGGTGCGGGTGCTGCTCACGGAGTTACCGCCCGACTACCAAGACCTCTGCCAGGCGATCGAGGACTTGCTAGAAAATTTCCAATTAGAACAAATTGCCGATTTGGCGCAACCGCCAACCGTCGCTCCTTAACGGCGCGATCGCCTGGATGGCCTAGCCCGTGACACTACTGAGCAGTTCCAGCAAACCGCTGTCCTGTAAGGTTTGGCCAATTTGCTCGGACATTTGCCGACAGTGATTATTTTGCTGAAGAGCCAGCTCTTCATTCTTGACAATCAGATTTAAGCGAGCGCGATTGCGAACTTCATCGGCGCGATCGATCACCAATTCCACCGTTACCAAACGGTAATAGGACACTTTGCCCGGTCGTTCACGCGCAAGGAGATAATCAACGGTTTTGTGGACGACGTTGAGACCGCAATCGGTCAGCGAGGGTTCAAGCTGGCCAAGCAGTTGATCTGACGGCTGTGAGAAGGAGAATAGACAGGTATAACGAGCCATGAAGATTCGATTGCGTGAAACTGCGTAGAACCGCGTCCAACCCTATAATACCCAAGCGCTTTTGCTCTCGACTGTGGACTTGGGGCCCGGAACCAAGGGATCGTGAGCAAAACAGAACCAGATCCCAAGGGTTTTGCTTGGAAAAGCTGGCGATGGGGACGGAAGCAGTTGTTATGGGATTGAACACCATGCCGCGATCGGGTCTGTCACCACTGGATTTATCACCGACAGTTACGACAAATCCGGGCCGGTTGGTCACCTTTGAAGGAATTGACGGCGCAGGCAAAACCACCCAACTGGAGCGGGCGGTGGATTGGCTCAAGGCCAGCGGCATTCTGGGCGATCGCCCCCTGGTGGTGACACGGGAGCCGGGAGGCACGGCCTTGGGTCAACAAATTCGCCACTTGCTCCTGTCGGGCGATTGGGAGGTAGCCGATCGCACAGAGCTACTGCTTTATGCGGCCGATCGGGCCCAGCATGTGGCGCAGGTACTGCAACCGGCCTTGGCCGCCGGGGCGTTGGTGGTGAGCGATCGGTTTGTGGATTCCACCGTGGCCTATCAAGGCTTTGGCCGCCAGCAGGATTTAATTCTGATTGAAACCCTGAACCGCATTGCCACGGCGGGCTTAACCAGTGACTTAACCCTGTGGTTTGATGCCTCGATCGACTGTTGCTTGGCCCGGCGGGCGGCGCGGCGGGGCCCGGCCGATCGCCTAGAACGCAGTGCGATCGAGTTCCATGAACGGGTGCGATCGGGGTTTGCAGCCTTGGCCGCTCAGGATCCCGATCGCGTGGTGCGAATCGCGGCCGATGGAGACCTGGCCGCCACCTTTGCCCAAACCCAAGCGGTGTTGACCGAACGCTTGGCCCGTTGGTGGCCGGTTCCGGTGCAGCCCGCGCTCTAATCGAACAGCCAGGGGAAGGCAGGTCGTTCATGCAAGTCATTGCGGCCGAGACAACAGGACGGGAACAAGGGGCCATGGGAATGGAGATGGAGGCCGGTTAGATGCTGGAGCCAGCGACGATTCGGGCTAGGTTTGGGCCCCTGGTGGGTCAAGATTCGGTCATTGATTTTTTGACGATGGCGATCACCCGCGATCGAATTGCGCCGGCCTATCTGTTTGCGGGGCCCGATGGGGTGGGGCGCAAGCTGGCGGCTGAATGCTTTGGCCAATGGATTCTCTGTCCGCCCGATCGCCCGGAGTTGGCGGCCAGTTTGGGACGACGGGTGCGCGAGCGAATGCACCCCGATCTGATTTGGCTGGAGCCAACCTACCTCGATCGGGGACAACCAATTTCCATCAGCCAAGCCCAAGCCAGCGGTCTGGAAAAGAAAACACCGCCCCAAGTGCGCCTAGAACAAATTCGCCAATTGGCCACCAGCCTCGGCCGGCCACCCATGGAAGCGCCCCGATCGTTCGTGGTGATTGAAGCGGCCCAAACCATGGCCGAAGGGGCCGCCAATGCCCTTTTAAAAACCCTCGAAGAACCGGGCCGCGCCACCATCATTCTGTTGGCTCCTGGCCCCGAGGCGATTTTGCCCACCTTGGTTTCCCGTTGCGCCCGGGTTTCCTTTCGCCGGTTGGCTCCCTCGGAGTTGATCCAAGTGCTCGATCGGGCGGGCCATGGCGACTTGCGCGACTCTCCCGAAGTGTTGGCCTTGGCCCAGGGCTGTCCCGGCCAGGCGATCGCCCATTGGCAACGGTTGCAAACCCTGCCGGAGGACTTGCTGATGGCCCTGCGCCAACCGCCCCAGTCCCCCTTTGCGGCCCTGGATTTGGCAAGGCAGCTCGATAAGGCGATCGACCTGGAGCAGCAACTGTGGCTGGTGAACTATCTGCAACAAACCTGGTGGCAACAGGGCGATCGGCCTTGGCCCCAGCGCGATCGGGCCCTGCGTCGCTTGGAAGCCCTCCGCAAGCAACTGATGGGCTATGTGCAACCTCGCTTGGCCTGGGAAGTGGCCCTGATGGAACTGGCCCAAGGAGCCTAATTTCAGAACAGCATTCACGCCGACTTTTGAGGAGCGGCCTAGAATGGCCGTAACAGCCCGATCGCCCATTGTTGAACCCGATGATCGATCCCTAAGTCGCCCCCAAGTTGCCCCCAAATCGCCACCCTCGAATGATCCGGGTTTCCATCCCCCCACCCAGAACAAGAGTTCAAGAGCCATTGCGCTAACAGTTTCCGGCACGGCTTCCAGTGCTGCCTTAGCCCTCGTTTGGGTCACCGTTTCGGAACAGTTCTGGTTGGTTGGGCCATGCCCAGTGCGGTTCCAGGCTGGCTATGGGCCTTGCGTTTGCACCGCCTCAGGAGGTTTTGTCACCATGTCCGATCGTCCCCGTCGCAATCTACCCATCAGTCTTGTGGCCGCCGTTGGTTCAACGGCCGTGGCGGTGGGGGCCGGCGTTGCCTGGTGGAACGCTTCCATGGCCCCCACCTCACCCCCCAGCCCTTCCGCCGCAACGACAATTCCCAGCCCCAGCCCTTCGGTGGCGGCCAGCGTTGCCCCCACGCCGCCCCCCAGCGCCGTGCCCCAATCACCGAAGGCAACTCCTGCCCCTGCGGCCACCGCCCCGATCGCTGAACAGTCCCAGGTCTATTGGCTGAAGGACACGGGAACCCATTTTGTGATGGCGGGTCAGCCGGCCAAAACCGTGGCCAGCAGTGAGCCAGATGAGGTGTTGCGCGGGGCGATCGAGCAAGTTTTGGCCGGGCAACCCACCGACAACAACTTAAGCAGCGCCATTCCCATCAGCACCAAGCTGTTGGACGTGAGGATCGCACCGGAAGGGGTGCGAGTGAACCTGTCGTCGGAATTTACCAGCGGTGGCGGCAGTGCCTCGATGATGGGACGGTTAGGGCAAATTGTTTACACGGCCAGCACGTTGAATCCCGCTGCGAAGGTTTGGATTTTGGTGGAAGGCCAACCCTTGACGGTGTTGGGAGGCGAGGGTTTGGAAGTGCCGCAACCGATCGACCGAGCCACATTCGATCGACAATTTAAGCCTTAACTTAAGCCTTAGCGATCCGTTTCTTCTCGATCGACCATTCACCATGACCCAAGAACCCAACCCCACAGCGGAAACGGGATCCAACCGTGACGCTGCCGTCACCTATGAGGGCGGTTGCCATTGCGGAGCCGTGCGCTTTCAGGTGCAAGGGCCATCGCCCTTACAGGTGCAGTCTTGCAATTGTTCCATCTGCGACAAAACGGGATTTTTGCATTTGCTCGTTCCCCGATCGCGCTTTCAACTGTTGCGGGGCGAAACGGCATTAACCACCTACACCTTCAACACGGGCACGGCCAAACATTTGTTTTGTCGCACCTGTGGCATCAAGTCGTTTTATGTGCCCCGATCGCACCCGGATGGCTATAGCGTGAATGCCCGCTGCCTGGATGGAGTTGATTTAGCCGATCCGGCACAGGTGCTGATTGAACCCTTTGATGGGCGCAATTGGGAAGCCAATATTGACACCCTGAGGGCAGCCACGGCGAATTAGCGCCAGAATTCAGCCCCGACGCTGAGGGATGATTGACGACGATTGATCCAGAATCCTTGCTGATACGGACGATCGCCCGGACAGGTTCGCCAGGAGCCGAATCGATCGGTTAGACCGGAACTATCCGCCCGATCGCCTCTGGGGCGATCGGTCTTTGCCCTGGCCCCATCCCATGACCCCATCGCCTGAGCCTGTCGCCCATCCCGAGCCAAACGAGCCTGAATTAATCAAACCTGAATTAACCAAACCTGAACACAACCTCCTGTGGCGGCCCGTGTTGGGATTGGCGGGATTACAAGGAGCCATTTCCCTGGCTTGGGTGCTGTATCGGTTTTATTTACCCCAGTTGTTGGCGGCCGTGGGGTTGCCGGGGGTTGATCGGGCGGTGTTGATTTTGGAAGATGGCCTGGCGGCAGTATTGGAGCCGGTGATTGGAGGCTTGAGCGATCGGGCCCGGTTGCGCGTGGGCAGCCGCTATCCCCTGGTGGTGGCGGGGGTGGGGCTGACGGTGTTGATGTTTGGGGCCATGGTGGCGGCGACGTTGGGGCGCGGGGCAATCATTCAAGGCCTGTTGATGGTGACTGTGGTGCTGTGGGCGGTGGCCATGGCGGTGTTTCGATCGCCCGCGATCGCCCTCATTGGTCAATACGCCTTGAGCAGTCAACTGCCCCAGGCCAACAGTCTGCTGGTTTTGTCGGCGGGCTTGGTGGGGGCGGTGGCTCCCTTGGCTCGCGATCGCGTTTTGCAGTTGGGCCCGGCCTACGCCTTTGGGTTGGGATCGTTGGCCCTGGTGGCGGCGGCGGGAGTCTTGCAATTGGCGGGGCCCGATCGGGTCTTGGGAGCCAGCGCCGTTGCCCAAAACCGTCCTGGGCCGGTTCGCTGGGGAGAAGTCGTCCGGCTGTTGGGATTGGGGGCGGCCGTGGGTTGGGGGTTGCGGCTGTTTTTTGGCATTGTGCCCGCTGCCTTGCAAAGCCAGTTGCCCCAATGGCCCAGCAGTGTAATTGGGTTGGGGGTGGGTCTGACGGTGGCGATCGGGGCGTTGGTGATGGGGCTGTTGGCGGGCCGGTGGGGCAATCGATCGGTGATGTTGGCGGGGGCGATCGCCTTGGGGATGGGGCTGCCAATGCTGACGCTGACGCAATTGGGCATCATCACTTGGCCGCTGGCGTTGGTGATGATGGTGGCCTGGGCGGGGCTGTTCAATGGGGGCATTCCGCTGGCGATCGACCTGATGCCCGATCGGGTGGGATTGGGGATTGGGTGCTTTTTTGGTGGTTTTGCGGCCGTGAATGCCCTGCTGAGTGCCACGGGGTTGCCGCTACATCCTGGTCAGGCGGCGGGTTCCTTTGCGGTGGCGGCGGGTTGGCTCATTTGGTCACCCGTGACAACGGGGCCGATCGAGCCAATCGAGTTCATTGAAGAATTGATCGAACCGATCAAACCGCCGAATTCTGCAACAAGTTCTGCAACGAATTCAGAACCCACCGCTCCCCCTACCAAGGGCGACGGGCCGCTTGATTAAGCCCCACAATTGCCAGCAGGGCCATCGCGATCGATAACCACACCCACAGTTGGGCCCGGGGCCAGTCACCCGCTTCCACGGCGGCAAAAATGGCACTGGGAATGGTTTGGGTGCGGCCGGGAATATTGCCCGCCAACATCACCGTGGCCCCAAATTCTCCGAGCGATCGGGCGAAGGTGAGCAAGGCCGCCGCCACCAAGCCCGATCGGGCCAGGGGCAGCCGCACCCGCCAAAAAATTTGCCAACCATTCAGGCCCAAGGTGCGTGCGGCCCGCAGCAGGTCGGGATCCAACTGTTCAAAGGTGGAAAGCAAGGTGCGATAGGCCAAGGGAAAGGCCACCACCGTGGCCGCCACCACCGTGCCCAAAGGCGAAAACACCACCGACACCCCGATCGATTCCAAAGCCAACCCGATCGGCCCCTGGCGACCCAACAACACCAACAGCCCAAACCCCACCACCGTCGGCGGCAACACCAGCGGCAACACCAACACCGTATCGATCGCGCTGCGCCAGGGTTCCCGACAGGACAGCATCGCCCAGGCAATCAGCAAGCCCAAGCTCACGGCCAACCCCGTAGCCCAGAGGGCCGCCCCCACGGACAAACTCCAAGGCGACCAATCCCACTGGGTCACCCCACTGGCAAGGCTAGTCATGAATGGGCGGGCGATCGCTCAGGAGCAGCCACCGGATGCGGCAAGGGTGAGGCACTCCCAAAGCTCAGGGGCACAAACCCATAGCGGACAAAGATCGATCGGGCGGTGGGTTTCCCCAACCAGTCAGCAAATTGGCGAGCGGCGGCCGGTTGGCGCGTTTTGGTCATCACCGCGATCGGGTAAGTGATGGGCGGATGGGATCCCGGCGGCGCATCCCCCACCACCACCAACCCCTCTGGCGGCTCAATCGATCGGCGCACATCGGAGGCATACACCACCCCCGCATCCGCATTGCCGGTCACCACCGCCGTCAACACCTGTCTGACATCCTGGCCCAAAACCAACTTCGGCTGCACGGCTTTCCAAAGATCCAAAGACACCAACGTGGCGCGGGCATAGCGACCGACCGGCACTCGCTCCGGATCCCCGATCGCCAAGAATTTCACCTCCGGCCGGGTCACGTCTTGCCACTTGCGCAGGGGAACCCCGGGCCGGGCCACCAAGACCAACTCATTGGAAAGCAAATCTCGTTGGGTTGCCGAATCCACCAGGCCCGCCCCCGCCAACTCCGCCATAGTTTTGGCATCGGCTGAAATGAACAGATCCACCGGGGCCCCTTGCAAAATTTGCTGCTTGAGCGCACCGGAGGAACCGAAATTGAGGCTTAACTGCACCGTGGGTTCGACCAGGCGATATTCCGCTTGCAGGGTGGTGAGGGCGGGTTGCAAGCTGGCGGCGGCGGAAACGGTCAGGGTTTGTTGGGGTTTTGCTTGGCCATTGGAGCCGTTCCAGTCCACACGACATCCCGCCACCATGCCCACGATCAGACCCATGACCCAAAAGCGCCAATTCGCCAGCATATGCCCTCTTTTAGATGTGCTTTTTGATGTGCTGCCTAGGAATGGTCGGAATCGAGATCATCTAGCTCGATCGCCAGTTCCCCGGAACCAGCATGGGCCGTTTTCACCCATTTCAACTGCTTGGGCCGCACCGCAATCCGCAAACCCATGCTGGCAATGACGGGGAACCAGTGCAGCATATACACCAAACCCAAGGCGGTTTTGCTGAGGGTGCGCAACCAACTAACCAGGCGATCGCCCCAATGGGTGGGGGATTCGGTGCCCGCCGCCACCAATCGCAGCCCCAACACCATCCCCAAGGCGGAGAGCAACAGCCCCGCCGTGGCCAACGGAGTCAGCACGGGCCCATCGCCCCGAATGCCGGCCACAACCCAGTCAGCCACAATCATTTGGGGAACGAGGTATTGGAATAGCAAAAACACGGCTAAATCCAAGGTTTTGGCGGCTCCACCGCGATTTCCAGCGATCGCCCGCCAATAGTCGAGATAGCGTTGGTAGCCCCCTTCAGCCCAGCGGTTCCGCTGATGCCACAGGGCCTTGAGGCGAGTCACGCCTTCTTCCAAAACTGCCGGGAACATCAGGCATTCAATATCCCAACCGTTCAGGTGCAGCCGCACGGCCAAATCCAGGTCGTCGGTGATGGTGGCTTCGTTGAATCCGCCGCATTGTTCGAGGGCGGCGCGCCGAATAAATTCACCATTGCCTCGCAGCTCGCCCACGCCACCCAGGCGGGCCCGTTGTCCTTGCAGGTGGCTATCAAGGGCCATTTCTGCCTGCTGACCCCGAATCCAAAAGTTGTCGCGATCGGGATGAAAATCAAGGGCTTCCGCTTGGACGATCGCCTTGCGCAACTGCACCGCGCCAACGCTCGATCGGGCAAAGACCGGAACCACCTGCCGCAATAGATCCGGCTGCATTTGAGCATCCGCATCAAACACCACCAAAATTTCGCCCCGAGCCTGGGCCACGGCCGCATTCAACGCGCCGGACTTGCCGCCCCCGGCCCCCGGCGGCCGCCGCAAAACGCGCAATTGCGGATAAACCGTTTGCAGTTGTTGCAACACCTGGGGCGTGCGATCGCTGCTGCCATCGTCAATAATCCAAACTTCGTAGTGATCGGCTGGATAGTCGATCGCACAGAGGCGTTTCACCAGCGCCCCAATCACCGCTTCCTCATCCTTGGCTGACACCAACACCGCCACCGAAGGCCAAGCCTCCGCCGCCAAAGCAACCGGCGATCGGGAAACGTCCGGGGCGATCACCGCGCGTTGATCGGTCGATCGCGCAGTCACCGCCGCCTGAGGGGCCGCCATCACCCGCAGCACATAGGCCCCCGCCAACACCGTCACCACCCACACAAAGGCCGGCCCCCAAGCCGCATAGTGCAACATCACCACCGTGGACCAAAGGGCAAAGAGAGCAGTGGCCGCCTTGCGCCGTCGCCCTTCGAGGCCACCGCTCCAATCCCACTGGTCGCCCGATTTCGCCGTGGTTCGATCGAGAGCATCCCGGTCAAGAAGTGGTTCCGTCATATGCTTCAGGGAGATGGTGCAAGTAATGGGTTGGGGTTAATCAGCGGCAATCTTCCCTAGCATTAGACCGCTTGCGGCCAAATCACGCAAGCGATCCAATACACCGATTGGCGCAGTTTAGTTCCAGTGAATCAACGGTATTCTTACGACATTCTTGAGGAATTCTTGAGACCCAAACGTCCCTTGTTGAAGGGGTCTGGCTTGGCAATAATGGCAAATACGGCAATTGCCGATGGTTGACGGCCACGGCGCGATCGCCCCAATACTGTCACCACCCCCCATCGTCTCGTCATCCTCTCACGGCCCACAGGAGGCCACGCCACATGTCGTTGGACAAACTAGAACCGGCTGCCAAGGGAGCCGTTGGCGTTTATCTGCCCTACTATCAGGGCGCAAAACGAAACGTGTTGCCCTTTGCAATCGGTCTATACCAAAAGGGATCGATCGAAGGTAAACGTCGCATTGAAGGCGGCGACGATATTCCCTTTGTGGCCACCTGGCGTGTTTCCACCCTGCCGGCCGACCTAACCCGCTGTCGAATTCAGTTTGATGGCAATGCAGAATTAAGCTACGAAGTGTCCATGGCTAATTTTGAATTTATTAGCTTTCTAATTGATGTGTTAATTGACTATAAAAAAACGCGGGTGACGGATTTTTCAAAGGCCTTTTATCGCAAGCTTCTGAGCCATTTGGAATAGGATCAAGCGGACTAAAATACCCCTCTCGATCGGCCCTCGCTGGGCCCTTCGGTCTGGCCCTTAGATCGGGCCTTGGATTGGCCCTTAGATTGGGGCGATCGCTGGTTAGACCCACCCTTCACCCTCTGACCAGCGAAACCCGATCAGGCTTTGGCCAAATCAAAATCAGACCGAAATCAAATCCCAGAATCCAATCCCGAAATCAAATCCCACATCAGGCTCAACGGTAGGTTCAGCATCCAACCGAAATCAGGCATTATTTTTTTGGTAATGTTAGGAAACGATCGCATAATTCCCCCTTTAGCCCCATCATCCGCCAAATCGTCCGAGGAACCCTGAATTAGGTTGCTTCGGAGCTGCCCATGGGCGGGAAATTTTGGGAATGATTAACCCTAGAGGGGCGATCGGGTCACATCGGCGGCCGGCCGTCGGTTTCCAAACCCATTCTCAAACCCGGAAGAGCGATCCCCAAACACCTCAGCCCACCCGGACTCAGGGCGCAAAACTGCGGAAACAATCCCTAACAACTTGTTACAATCGTTACCCTTCAATACCAGGTGTAATGGACAGTTGCAATCGCTGCAATACACATTAATGATTTAATTGCATTAACAGGATTGCTATGTCTGGTATCCCTCCAGATTTGATGGGTCGATCGCACCTGAAAATTGCCCCTCAAATCTGACGACATCTGAAAGCCAATTCACGTTCTGAATACTGAAGACCGTCCACGGTTCTGGGTTGCGGAGTTTTCCCCTCGCAAAGGCCGATGGATCTGTTGAACGGGTCTGTGACGCAGCGAGAGACCCCCGCCGGTTCTGCCAACGATCGCTAACCTTTTCGATCGCCCTTCGATCGAGCCACGGTTCCCCGATTTCAACCGATTTCCCCCAACCGCAGACGGTTCATTTCGCCCCAGTTTGTTGCACAACACAGGAGTTTTAGCGTGCCGTTTCGTCCCAGGCATTTGATCGTCGGTTCTACGGAAGAGTACAGCGGCAAATCAGCGGTATTGCTGGGTCTGGCTCATCTGTTGGCCACCAAGGACATCAAGATCGGTTACGGGAAGCCGCTCGGTGGCCTGATGACGGCCACAGATGGCGAAGATGCGGATGTGCGGCTGATCCGCGAGACATTGAACCTCCCGAGCGATCGACTGCTGCCGACGCTGGTGCAACTAACCTCCGATGCGGTGCTCAAGCGGTTGCAAGGGGAAGACCCCACCCACTACAGCGCCTTGCTGGAGGATTATGGCAACACCAGCGCTGAGTTGGTGCTGATGGAGGGGCCCGCCTCCTTACAAGAGGGCAGTTTGTTTGAACTATCCATGGCCCAAATGGCGCGGACGTTGGATGCGTCCGTGTTGCTGGTTTGTTCCTATGAACCCACCCTGACGGTCGATCGGCTGATGGCCGCGCGGGAACTGCTGGGCGATCGGCTGGCGGGCGTGGTGCTGAATCGTTTGCCTGCCAAGGAACTGGACGCGGTGAACGGTGTGGCGCGGCCATTTTTGGAGTCCCAAGGCATTCCCGTTTTGGGGCTGCTGCCGCGTAACGCCCTGCTGCGAAGTGTCAGCGTGGGTGAACTGGTGCGCCAACTGGATGCGGAAGTGCTCTGTTGCCGCGATCGCCTGGAGCTGATGGTGGAAGACCTGAAGATCGGGGCCATGAACGTGAATTCGGCCCTCAAGTATTTCCGCAAGGGCAACAACATGGCCGTGGTGACCGGGGGCGATCGCGCTGATATTCAGTTTGCAGCCTTGGAAACCTCAACCCATTGCTTGATTCTGACGGGGCAAGTACCGCCGGATCCGACAATCATCACCCGCGCCGAAGAGTTGGAAGTCCCGGTGCTGACGGTGGATCTGGACACGTTGACCACGGTGGAAATTGTTGATCGGGCCTTTGGGCAAGTGCGTTTGCAGGAACCGATTAAAATTCAATGCATCCGCCACTTGATGGGCGAGCATTTTGATCTCGATCGACTGCTGGCCCGTCTGGGGATGGAACCCGCCGCCGTCTAGGTCAGCCCGGCCCACAGGAACGGGTTGCCACCGGACTCTAGCCACCGGAAGAAAGAGGAAGTTGTTTGATCGTGTCCGCCACTGATCCCGTGAGCGAGCAAATTAGTCTGTTCGATTTTGGGGGCATTGCACCGCCGGCCCCCCCACCTCCGCCCGCGATCGACCTCGAACGGATTCCCCTAGACGGTCGGCAACCCATTCCGCCGGGAACCTACAACAGTCTTGAAGCGCTGTTTGCCCATTGCCGCCAATGCCAGCGTTGCGAGCTGGCCGGCGGTCGCACCAATGTGGTGGTCGGTCGCGGATTGCCCACGGCCCCGATCATGATCATTGGCGAAGGGCCGGGCCAAACGGAGGACGAAACCGGGTTGCCCTTTGTGGGGCGATCGGGACAGTTGCTCGAAAAAATCCTGGAATCCGTGCGCATTGACTTGGCCACGGAAGTTTATATCTGCAATGTGGTGCGCTGTCGGCCTCCCGGTAACCGCACCCCCACCCCCGAAGAAGCGGCGGCCTGCCGGCCCTACCTGATGGAGCAGATTCGGTTAGTGGATCCGAAAATTATCTTGCTGACCGGAGCCACGGCGGTGCGCGGCGTGACCGGTCGCAAGGATGGAATTACTAAAATTCGGGGCCAGTGGCTGGAATGGGAAGGGCGGCTTTGTATGCCCATTTTCCATCCTGCTTACCTGCTGCGAAACCAGTCACGCGAGAAGGGCAGCCCCAAATGGTTGATGTGGCAAGACATCCAGGTGGTGCGGGCCAAGCTGGATGAGTTTTTGGGTCGATCGCCCATTGAGATCCAGGATTAATTAGCCGATCGCCCTAGATAATTTTCCGGGGCGAGCTGGTGGGCCGGTTGTCAGGCGATCGCTTCAGGCAACAGCACCCGACAAATTCGCCAGTCGGGCAAAACCGTTGCGCCCATGTGCTCATAAAACGCGATCGCCGGAGCATTCCAGTCCAGCACGCTCCACTCCACCCGCCCGCACTGTTGCGATCGGGCCCGATCGATCACCGCCTGCAAGAGTCCTTTCCCCAAACCCTGGCCCCGATAGGCCGGCAACACGAACAGATCTTCGAGATACAAGCCCGGCCGGGTCAGAAAAGTTGAATAGTTATAGAAAAACAGCGCCATCCCGACGATGCCGGCCGCGCCGCCCGCTGTGGGCTGGGCTTCGGCCACCAGGGCTTCGGCAAAGGGCCGATCGCCAAACAGGTGCGATCGCAGGGCTTCCGGGGAACCGGTGACCTGATGACTCAGTTTCTCGTAGGCCGCTAGGGCTTCAATCAAATGAAAGAGGGCCGTCGCATCCGCCGGTTGGGCCGATCGAATCTGGACGGTGGCCGGTTGGGGATTTTCGATGGAAATCACAGGGCTAAATCACAGGGCGAATTAACAGTGGCTAGGGATGGTGCGGCAACCTGAAAGCAGAACACTTCAGCCCGGCCCTCAGCCGAGGCGCTTGGTCCAAAAGTCGCGATCGAGATCCTGGAACCCCAAGGACTGATAGAGCGATCGGGCAACTGTGTTCGTTTTGCCCACTTCCAACCGCAGGGCCACCAGCCCTCGATCGCCACAGAACTGCTCGATCGCCGTCATGGTTTTGCGCCCCAACCCTTGACCGCGCCAGGCCTCGCTAATCCATAGCTCATCGAGCAGCGCCACCATCCCGCCAAATTCGAGGCTGTAAAGGTAGGCCAACACCGCATAACCGGCAATGGAGGGGCGATCGGGCTGGGGATCACCTTCCGGCTGAATCAAAAGCACCGTGCCCCAATCCGGTTGGGCCAGGAGCCGATCGAGCGCGGGCCCCACCCGATCGAGCGCAAATTCAATGGACTCATGCTCATAAAGCTGACCAATTAAGGACAGCACCAAATCCCGATCGGGCGATCGAGCTGGTCTTAAAGTCACTACACCCATGCGCTTGGTTATCCTGCTCAAACCATCAAAATCAGATCATCAAAATCCAGCGATCAAAATCCAACGATCCGCCGCTTCGTTAACAAGTTAATCACCAATTTCATGAATCAGTAGCTAGCTGGACTCACCCAGCACTCATCTAGCCCACAAAAAATCAGCCCACAAAAAAACTGACCAGGATCCCAATTTTGCATAGGATGCCCCAATCAGTCTACCAATCTTTAAAAACACCATGCTAGAGCAAGGACAAGGAGAAACTTGTTACTCCAGATTCTTGAGCCAACCTGATTTCAGTCCCATGGGCTGAAACATCACTTGGCAGCGAAAACAGCACGCTTATTTCTATGAACCCAATGACTTGGGTTATCGAGTTTTCGAGTCAACAAAAGATGAAAAAATGAATTTGAACACCTAATTTGACTGACGATCGACTGAGAGAAGTTGCACAAGGGAAGTTGCAAAAGATTTGAAGGGAATATGATGCTAGCAACGTGATTAGGAACAATCTCCTGAGAACGTGACTGCAACAATCCAATCACCGATCAAATGACCCATCAAATCATCAAAACATTGGATCGTGGACATTGGAGCGCGGTCAGCGGCGCTATTCAACCAAATCCGGCTGAGGTTGCACCATATCGTAGTTGGATGGGTCGTAGAGATAGCGAGTGGCTTCCTCTTCGAGACGATTAATCGAAAACGCTTCCAAGGACTCGGTGTAACGCAGGGCTGCCAAGTAACCGTCAAGGTACATCCGCATATCGTCAAAGCGGTAGCCCCGATTCCACAGTTCAGCGATCGTATCGGCGATTTTTTGAAAGTGGCGGACGGCTCTAGGGTCTTGAAGCATAGGCCTCCTTTGGTGCAAGGCTTAGAACTCGGGAATCGCGTGCGCTTGTTGCACCCTGGCAACGCGATTGAAGGTGACCCCGATGGAAGTTGGTATTTCTATCTTAACTGGTTGCGATCGACTGCCAATGTGGGCTGGCCGCGATCTTCAGGAAACGGTAGCCAATGACACCTTAAACATGAGCTGGGTGCGATTTTCTCAAATTTTCTGGTTTTCTCAAGAATTCGCTGTTCCACCCGCGAAACTTCCACCCCAATTCCATCAGTTTGGTCGCTGGGGATTAGGCCCTGTCCTCATTTCTCGATATAAGGCTGAAACCCTAGATTTTCCGTTGCCAAATCGTCGTAACAAGGGGCTTAAGCCCCTTGCCCCTCACGAGTAAGCCCCTTGCCCCTCACGAGTAAGCCCCTCGCCCCTCGCGATTTTGTCACGGTGGAATCAGGGTTTTGGGCGAAATGACAACACCTCTAGGGTTGGCGCGATCGAACCGTGACCCGAGGCAAACGCACCAAAACGGGCTGGGTCGATCGTCCCGATCGGGCGGCTTCGGGTTCTGCGCCCACCGGTTCCAGCACCGCCAAGGTATCCCAAGCGGCTTCATGGACGGGACGATCGCACCCCTGTTGCAACAGCAACCGCACACAGTCGGCGGCGGTGCGTGTTTGGGTGGCATCCAAGTGCCCCCGATCGGCCAGGTGGCCCAGTTGGCGGGCGGCGGCCAGTTGGGAAAGGGGATCGCGATCGCTCAATCGCTCGATCGCCCGATGGAAGAGGCGATCGTGCTCGATCGTGGGTTGACCGAACCAGTGACGCACCAGCAGGGCCAACGCACCCAGGGTTCCGAACCCTTGAAGCACCGTGGCCGCCCCCAGCCAGCCGGTCGATTCTCCCAACACGGCCGCGGCCACGTAGGTGCTCAGCATGGCCGCACCACCGCCCACCAGGGCCAGGGTCAGCTTGCCGTTTTCGCCCCGGTTCAGTTCTCGCAACCAACCTTGAATTTGTCGATCGAGGGCTTGCCAATGGCGCGGCTCGGTGCGGTAGACCAGCCAAACCACGGCTCCACCGACCGCAGCGGCGGATCCTAGCTGCCAATCCGACAGCAGGAGCAGGCTACCACCGGCAACCCAAGGCAACCAACGCCGGGTGATGATCGATCGGGCCGCGTAGCGAGAGCGGAGGCGTGTTTTACGCGGATGGTGGCTGGGGCGTGGCCGGCGATTGAGGGATCGATCGCCGGGCCGGTCTACGGGGCGATCGGCATATTGGTCGGCATATTGGTTCGCATATTCATCCACGTAGCGATCGGGGTCATCGGCCCAAGGATCATCCAGCGAATCACGCCGGGCCGGCTGGGGGCGACTAGGTTGGGAATTCGCCATGGGGCCGGCCGGACGCGATGAGCGCCCCCGCCGTGCCGCCGGGCCCCGTGCCGCCGGGCCCAGGCTGGCCCGATGGCGAGTTGAGTAGAGCAGCTCTTCCACCATGCGTGCCACCGAGACCCAAGGAGATGAAGTTGCAGCCACAGCCCAGCCCTTGCCGAAATTTTTGAAAAGTTACCAGTCCATGGTATCAGCCTCCCCCAACGGGCCGATCGCCCGTTGGGAACGCAACCCCTATGGCAAAATGAAAGACGGCCGGCCGCAAGGGCCCGCCCAATTTTGATCCCATAAGATCCAACCCTTCAAAATCGACCTTACCTGAAACGCCCGTGACCGCAACCGTTGTCAGTTCCGAAACCCGCCGCCGGCCCGTGTTTCCCTTCACGGCGATCGTCGGTCAAGAAGAAATGAAGTTGGCGTTGATGCTCAACGTCATTGACCCCAAGATTGGGGGTGTGTTGATCGTTGGCGATCGGGGCACGGGCAAATCCACCACGATTCGCGCCCTGGCCGACTTGCTCCCGGAAATTGATGTGGTGGACGGCGACCCCTTCAACAGCGACCCCCGCGACCCGGAATTGATGAGCGACGAGGTACGCGATCGGGCGTTGGCGGGTCAGTCCTTGCCCGTGGTGCAGCGCAAGGTGCAAATGGTTGACCTGCCCTTGGGAGCCACCGAAGACCGCGTTTGCGGCACGATCGACATTGAAAAAGCCCTGGCCGAAGGGGTGAAAGCCTTTGAACCGGGCCTGTTGGCCAAGGCCAATCGCGGCATCCTTTATGTGGATGAAGTGAACCTGCTCGATGACCACTTGGTTGATGTGCTGCTGGATTCGGCGGCCTCGGGCTGGAACACGGTGGAACGGGAAGGGATTTCGATTCGCCACCCGGCGCGGTTTGTGTTGGTGGGTTCCGGCAACCCAGAAGAAGGGGAACTGCGGCCCCAACTGCTCGATCGCTTCGGGATGCACGCGGAAATTCGCACCGTGAAGGAGCCGAACCTGCGGGTGCAAATCGTGGAAGAGCGATCGGCCTTTGACAGCAGCCCCCAAAGCTACCTCGATCGTTGCCAAACGGAGCAGCAAGCCCTGCAAGCCAAACTGGTAAACGCTCGGAACCTATTGCCCTCGGTGGAGCTGGACTACGATTTGCGGGTACAAATTTCCCAGGTTTGTTCTGAGCTGGATGTGGACGGGTTGCGAGGCGACATTGTGACCAACCGGGCCGCCAAGGCGATCGCCGCCCTCGAAGGTCGCACCCAAGTAACCGTCGATGACATCCGCCGGGTGATTGTGCTCTGTTTGCGTCACCGGCTGCGGAAAGACCCGCTAGAAACGATCGACTCGGGCTATAAGGTTGAGAAAACATTCTGCTCGGTCTTTGGCCTGCCCTTCGAGCAAAACTAAGACGCAATTGCATCAAGATCACCATAAACAAGGGGCTTAAGCCCCTTATCCCCTGGGACTGCCCTCCCGGGATTTTGTACGGGGTGGTCAAAGATTGGAATCAAAATAAGACCCAAGATCGATCGATTGGGCCTTAGGGCAACCCGCGCATCGGTACAGGGCAGAAAATGATGGGCGGGCCAGAGTTCCTTGGCCTGCTGAAGCTCTAGCAATCTGAGAACGGGAGGCGAAACCGTGGCGCTGCTGTTGGCCGGTGATGTGGGCGGAACCAAAACGATTCTGCGGTTGGTGGAAACCGACAGCCGAACCCCTCAGGCGGTGGAATTGCAACCCCTGTATGAGGCCCAATACGCCAGCCGGGACTTCACCGACTTGGTGCCGATGGTGGAAACCTTTTTGGGGGCTTCCGGACTCAATCGCCGGCCCGATCGCGCCTGTTTTGGGATTGCGGGGCCCGTGGCCCACGGCACTTCGCGGCTAACGAATTTGGGCTGGTTCCTGGAGGTCGATCGGCTAATCCAAGCCCTCGAAATTCCCCATGTGGAACTGATCAACGACTTTGCCGCCGTTGGCTATGGCATCCCGGTGCTGGAAGCGGCGGATTTGCAAGTGTTGCAGCCGGCCAAGGCCGATCCCATGGCCCCGATCGGGATTTTGGGGGCGGGCACTGGCTTGGGCGAAGGATTTTTGATTCCAACGGGCGAACCGGGCCGCTACCGAGCCTTCAGCACTGAGGGCGGTCACACAGACTTTGCGCCCCGATCGGCCCTGGAATGGGAGCTACACAACTATTTGCAGGAGCGATATCAAATCGATCGGGTCTCCGTGGAGCGGATTGTTTCCGGTCAAGGGATTGTCGGCATCTATCAATTTTTGCGCGATCGGCAAACGGGCCACGAAAACAGCACCGTCGCCCAAGCCATCCGCACCTGGGAACAGGAAATGGGCCGCAGCGAAAAGAGCATCGATCCCGGTGCAATCATTGCCCGTGCTGCCTTGGAAGAGTCCGATGCACTCTGCGAACAGGCCATGAACTTGTTTGTGGCCGCCTATGGAGCCGAGGCGGGCAACTTGGCCCTGAAGCTCTTGCCCTACGGCGGACTGTATGTGGCCGGAGGCATTGCCGCCAAGATCTTGCCCTTGCTCGATCGGGGCCAGTTTCTATTTCACTTTGGCAGCAAGGGCCGGGTGAGCGAGCTGCTAGAAAATGTGCCCGTTTCGGTGGTCTTGAATCCTCAAGTGGGCTTGCTGGGAGCGGCGGTGTGCGCAGCTCAATTGGGCTAGGGCGCGATCGATTCATTCATCAATTCATTCACAGGGCAATTCATCCGTGCATTGTCCGCGCATTCATTAACCCACAGCTTAAAAAGCCAAAATTAAGAAAAGCCAAAACCGAAACGGGGCCAAGACCTGCAACTTTCCTAAGATTCTCGATGAACTTGGTTGGTGACAGCGACTGGCTCAGGCTCGGTTTTAGCTTTTCAGAAACCTTTTCAGTAGATGCTTTGTAGATGCTTCGTAAATGCTGAATCAATCAGTGCTGAATCAATCAGTGCCGAATCAATCAATGCCGAAAACGATAGGAAAGCGCATAGGATAATGCTTGAACACGACTCCAGAAGCTTTGAGGGATGGTTGATTGAACAACAGCATCTTCAAACGCTCAGATTCTGGAGTCTCCTATGGGTTCTGATTAACACAAGGGTTAATCATCATCCGTGTCTTCCGGGTCACCCACCATGTTGGGGCTAATCAAGGTGATATCAAACTCGTCCGGTGGCCCGATCGAGAGCGTATCTTGCTTGAGGGTGTAGTAAATGGCCCGAACCTGGGGCCCAAAGACAATTTCGTCCTCGTTTTGTAAGTCGTGAACTTGCAGCTTACGACCGTTAATTAGCAGCCCATTGGCACTGGGTTTACCCTTGAGGTTGCCATCGACAATTCGGTAATAGGCTGTACCGTCGTCATAGGACAGACGAACGAGGGTGGCGTGCCGACGCGACACAAATTGAGAAACAAGGATGACATCGCACTTGGGATCGCGTCCAATGGAGTAGACGGGATTTTCGAGAATAACTTCCCGTCTCCCCTTGTCGTCTTCAACGATTAAGAGGTGATTTTGCCTGGGTTCTGCGGGCATGGGCTGATTATGCGGACTGGATTAACTGTGCTCCACGAAGTGTGGAGACTCTTGACGTAGCTCGGTTACGGCTAATTCTGACATGTCTGGTTTTGTTCAGGCAGCGCACTAACTGCCGATCGGGCGCTGACACGCAGGAGCAGGGAATTACTTACCACACTGACAGAACTGAAAGCCATCAGAGCGGCAGCGGTGGCAGGACTAAGCCCCAATCCAACGGAGGGTAACCAAAGGCCCGCCGCGAGGGGAATGCCAATCGCATTGTACGCGATGGCCCATAACAGGTTTTGGCGAATTTTACGGAACGTTGCGCGGCCGAGCATGATTGCGCTCGGCAGGTCGAGCAGTCGATCGCGCGTCAAAATAACACCGGCGGTTTCTAGGGCAGCATCGGTGGCCGATCCCAGAGCAATGCCAACGGGGGCGGTCGCCAGAGCGGGTGCGTCGTTGATGCCATCACCCACCATGGCCGGATGGGGCAATTGGCTGATGATTTGGGCTTTTTGGTCGGGTCGCAGCTCGGCAACTACGGCCGATCGGGGCAAGCCAACCTGATCGGCTAAGGCGTTGGCCACCTCGACCCGATCGCCCGTCAACACCCGAATGTCCAACCCCAGTTGCTGGAGCCGCTGCACGGTGGCGATCGCGTCGGGTCGCAACTCGTCGGCGGCCGACAGCAGCCCCACCAGTCGATCGCCCTCTGCCACCAAAATCGGTGTTTTCCCGGCCTGGGCCGTTTGCTGAAGGATCGATTCCACTGACTCCGGCAAGGGAATTCCCCCTTGAGCCAGCCAGGCCCGATTGCCAACCCAAACGGGGCGATCGGCCACTTGGGCCTTGGCTCCCAGGCCCGGCTCCGTCACGAAGTCTTGGGCCGGGAGGGCAGGTAGCGCAGCAGCCGCTTGGGCGATCGCTTGGGCCAGGGGGTGGCGAGTGCCCCGCTCCACGGCCGCCGCCAACTGCACCAGGCGATCGCCCGTCATCTCAGCCACCAGGGGTTGGCGATCGACCAACACCGGTCGCCCTGTGGTGAGGGTTCCGGTTTTGTCAAAGACCACCGTGGCCACCTGCTGGAGCCGCTCCAGCACATCCCCACCCCGGATCAAAATCCCCTGTTCTGCGCCCCAACTGGAGCCAACCAAAATGGCCGTCGGCGTGGCTAAGCCCAAGGCACAGGGACAGGCCACCACCAACACGGAAATGGCGAGCTTCAGGGCCAATTGCCCAGGGGTCACCGGCTCCGACACCATGGGGGCCATCCCGGCCATGGCCAGGTGATTGACATGGGTGGTGGTTTGGGCGGCCGCTTGCAACACAGCGGGGAATCGATCGCCCCAGAGGGCCCAAAAGCCGAAGGTGAACCCCGCAATCGCCATCACCCCCCAGCAAAAATAGCCCGCCACGCGATCGGCCAACCGCTGGATCGGAGCCTTGCGCCCCTGGGCTTCGGCCACCAATTGCACAATGCGGGCCAATTCCGTGTCGCGGCCAACCCGCTGGGCCCGGATCACGATCGCCCCCGATTGGTTGAGGGTTCCCGCCAACAGGCGATCGCCCGGCTGCTTGATCACCGGCTGCGATTCCCCCGTCAACATCGCCTCATCCACCGTGGTTTGACCCAGCACCACCACCCCGTCCACCGGCAACCGATCGCCCGGCAACACCAACAGGGCTTGGCCCACCTGCACCGTTCCCACGGGAATCGATTCCGTTGGCAGCGCTTCTCCCAACTCCGTGGGTTCTTGGGTCAACCGACGCGCCAGGGCTGGCTTCAGGGCCAGCAGGGCCGTGAAGGATTCACGCGATCGCACCCGCACCCGGGCCTCGATCGTGCGGCCCAACAGCACAAACCCCAACAGCATGGCCGGCTCATCGAAAAAACAAGCCCAATCCCAACTGGGGTGAACCAAGGCCACCACACTGGCCAAATAGGCAGCACCGGTTCCCAAGCCAATCAGGGAATTCATGGTGGGAATGCCGCGCAGAAGCGATCGAAACCCCTCTAGCAAAATCTCTCGCCCCGGAAACAGCAGGGCCAAGGTGGCCACCGCAAAGTGAAATTCCACCCGGCTGATTAGCGGGATGGGCGGGCCCCCCAGCCGATCGAGGTGGCCCAAGGTGGAAATCAGCAACAGCACCCCGGCAATCACCAAGGGCCGCCACCAATCGCTCGCCGTGGCCGGAGTTTCCGGGGCGATCGGGGTCAAATCTGCCGAAGTTTGCACTTCGCTGGGAAACCCTGCCCCCGTCAAGGCCGCCGCCAGGGCGGGCACGGTGGCCTGCACATCGGTTCCCGGCAGCAAATCCACCACCGCCAAGCCCGTCGCCAAGTTCACATTGGCATCGGCCACCGTGGGTTGGCGCTTCAGACGATTTTCCACAGCCGCCACACAACCGCCACATTTCATGCCCGAAACCGTGAGCACGGCCGTTGGTTTAGGGGACGGGGAATGGCTAGTCAGGGTCATAGGATTCAGAAGCGATCGAAACGATCAAGGGAAAAGTTGGAATTTTGAATCGAAATTTGAACGTTGGCGGGCGGCGATCGGGGAGCCAATTGATGCAGATCGACTATAGCGGTTTGGCGAAAAGGTCGATCGCTCCCCGGCTCGGGTATGCTGCAAACCAGCCTTTTTCGATCGGGTTCTCGATCGCCCTTTGACCGTGACCGACTCTCCGCCCCCTTCATCTGCTTCCGAATTGCCGCCCCCCTCGCCCGCCGAGCCGGTCGCCAATCTCGACCCGGAAACCCCGCCCCCGACTGCCCCGGAGCCAATCCCGGCCGGGCGATCGATCCTGTCCATTGCCAGCATCGTGGCCGGGGCCACCCTCCTGAGCAAGGTGGCGGGTCTGGTGCGCCAACAGGTGATCGCAGCGGCCTTTGGAGCCGGGCCGGTGGTGGATGCCTTCGCCTATGCCTATGTGCTACCGGGCTTTCTGTTGATTCTGCTGGGCGGCATCAACGGCCCCTTCCATAGCGCCATGGTCAGTGTGTTGGCCAAGCGCGATCGATCGGAAGCGGCGGTGATTGTGGAAACGGTCACCACGGTGGTTTGTGGGGCCTTGCTGTTGGTGAGTGCGGCCCTGGTGGTGTTTGCGGAACCGGCGATCGGGCTGTTGGCTCCCGGCTTGAGCGTCCACAACACCGCAGCGGCGATCCAAACCCGTGAGCTGGCGGTTTTGCAATTGCAGGTGATGGCCCCGATCGCCTTTTTGGCCGGGGCGATCGGGATTGGCTTCGGCACGCTCAACGCCGCCGATCTTTACTGGTTACCCTCGATCAGTCCCGTTCTGTCCAGCATTGTCACGATCGGGGCGATCGGCTGGTTTGCTTGGCAACAGGGCGGCTCCGGCCCTGAAACCCTGGCGCTGGGTGGGGTGCTGTTGGCCGCCAGCACCACGGCCGGGGCCCTTCTGCAATGGTTGGTTCAACTGCCCGCCCAAATCAAAGCGGGCATGGGCCGGTTTCGGCTGCGTTGGTCGCTGCGCCACCCGGGAGTGCAAGCGGTGTTGGGCGTGATGGGGCCCGCGGCCCTCTCCTCCGGCATGTTGCAAATTAATCTCTACACCGATCTATTCTTTGCCTCCTTTGTGCCCCAGGCCGCAGCGGCCCTCAACTACGCCAACTTGCTGATCCAAACTCCCTTGGGCCTGGTGTCCAACGTGGTACTTGTGCCCCTGTTGCCGGTGTTGGCCCGGTCAGCGGACGATCGCCCCGTCTTTATTGATCGGCTTCGGCAAGGGTTGTTGGTCTCCGCGATCGCCATGTTGCCCCTCAGCGGCCTAACGATCGCCCTGGCTGACCCGATCGTTCAAGTGATCTATGAACGGGGTGCCTTCAACAGCAACGATTCCCAACTGGTGGCCAGCGTGCTGATGGCCGCCGGGATTGGCATGTTTGTTTATCTGGGGCGCGATGTGATGGTGCGAGCCTTCTATGCCCTAGGCGATGCCAATGCCCCCTTTCGGATCAGTTTGGTCAATATTGTGTTCAATGCGCTGCTGGACTGGTGGCTCGTACCTCGGTTTGGCGCGGCCGGCATTGTGTTGGCCACGGTGGGGGTGAATGCCCTGGCCATGGCGGCCCTGCTCTGGTTGCTCGATCGACGCATGGGCGGCTTGCCCTGGGGCGATTGGGCCAAGCCCTTTGGCGGTGTGCTGTTGGGGAGCGTCCTGGCTGGGGGAGTCGCCTGGGGGGTGCGCTGGGGGCTGTCGGGATCCTTGGGATCCTCGCTGCTTGAGCAATTGCTGTTGTTGGTGTTGGCGGGTTCAGCGGGCTTAGGGATTTTTGGGGCCGTGGCTTGGCAGTTGCGCCTGCCGGAATTGCAGATCCTGCTGCGACGGTGGCGACGCAGCGAATAGGCCACGCAGCGAATCAGAGAACTCATCAGGGCATTCAATACAGTGCAAGGATTCATCGGTACGGGACTCGCAACGCTGCTCACCCTCTCCCCCGGGGTTGACTTGCTCCACCAGGGAGCCGTGACTTATTTGAACCACGCTGGCAGCAGTTGGTTTTGGGGGCCAGACCAGGCAGAACCCCAAGCACAGGCAACGGTGCAGCAATATCTCGATCGCCTGAAGGCGGCTGGCATTGACCCCGCTGAACAGGGCCTTTGGTTCCAAGCCAACTGGCGCGTTTTGGCCCAACATCAGGGCGATCGGCCCCTGTCCGCCGCATCCTTGACCAAGGTGGCCACCTCCTTAGCGGCCTTGGAAACCTGGGATCCGAACCATCAATTCATCACGGAAATTTGGGCCGACGGACCGATCGCCCAAGGAACCCTCCAGGGCAACTTGATTGTGCGCGGCGGGGGCGATCCAATGTTTGTTTGGGAAGAGGCGATCGCCCTCGGGAATGCGCTCCAGCGGTTGGGCATCAACCGGGTAACCGGTGATCTCGTGATTGAAGGGCGCTTTGAAATGAACTTTTTGCCCGATCCGGAAGACCCCAACCCACCGGGGCCAGCCCTGGGTGGAACCTTACTGCGCCAAGGGATCAATGGGGCGGCTTGGTCACCCTTGCTCACCCGTGTCCATGGAGCCATGCCCCCCGACACCCCCAAGCCCCAAGTGGTGATTGCGGGAACGGTGCGGCCGGCGTTGGATGCCCTGCCCTCGGCTTCGCCCAACCAACTGCCCACCGCCACCGCCACACCGGGCACGACCACCCCCGTAGCGGGTCGGCGCTTGTTGATTCGCCATCGATCGCTGCCGTTGCTGAGTTTGCTGAAGCAAATGAACCTCTACAGCAATAACTTCATGGCCGAAACCCTGGCCCGCCAGATGGGCGGCGGCGTGAAGGTGGCGCAACAGTTGCGATCGCTCACGGGCCTGTCAGAAACGGAATTGCGATCGCTCAATGGCTCCGGTTTGGGCCAGGGCAATGCTTTTTCTCCCAGGGCGATCACCGCGATCGGGATTGCCTTGGAACGGCGCTTGCAAGGGCTGGGGATTCCGGAGGGCGTTGCGGCCCTGTTGCCCATGGCCGGGCGCGATCGGGGAACCATTGCCCGGCGCAAAATGCCCGCCGGTTCCGCCGTCAAAACCGGCAGTTTGTTTAATGTCAGTGCCCTGTCTGGGTTTTTGCCCACGCGCGATCGGGGCTTGGTTTGGTTTTCGATCCAAAACCGCAGCACCAAGGTCAACAGCCTGCGGGCGGAGCAAGACAAACTCCTCACGGCCTTACAAACCCAATGGGGTGGCCCGCCGCAACCGGTGGTGATACCGCCCCCGATCGAGCCGTTGTTGGGCGACCCTAGCCGCAACGAACTCATCCAACCGTCACTAATTCACTAACAATTGCTGCAATTGACTAGCAAATACAGCAATCAGGAAACTTCCTGCTTCATTGCGGCGAAGTCGGCTTCATCCGCTCCACAGGCTGACACGACCGGACTGGCCGCCTTTTGCAGATTAATCGCGGCATTCAAATCACGATCAATCTGCAATCCACAGTGATCACAATCAAACACCCGTTCTGACAGGGATAGGGTCTCTTTTTTCTGGCCGCAACGGGAACAAGTCTTGCTCGATGGAAACCAGCGGTCTACGATCACCAGTTCAGAGCCATAAAGTTTTGTCTTGTAATCCAGTTGCCGCCGAAACTCGTAGAACCCCATATCCTGAATCGCCTTGGCTAGCTTGCGGTTCGCCATCATTCCAGACACATTCAGATCCTCAATGACTACCGTGCCGTGGTTCTTGGCGAGGTAGGTCGTGAGCTTATGGAGCGTGTCTTTACGGATGTTGACGATTCGCTGATGCAACTGGGCGATCCTCAATTGAGCCTTTTTCCAGTTCTCAGATCCTCGCTGTTTGTGGCGATTCAGCCATTGCAACCGAGAGAGCCGGGACTCCAGTTGTCTGTAGGCTTTAGCACCTTCAAACAATTCTCCAGTGCTGAGAGTTGCTAAGGATTTGAGACCCAAGTCAACACCTACAACATCAATCAATTTAGGCGTAATGACAGGTTCGATCTCGATCCGAAATGAGATAAACCAATCATGCGCCTGGCGGCTGATGGTGACTGATTTAGGTTGGACATTTTGAGGTAGTGCTTCATAGGTCTTCAGGATGCCAATCTTGGGAACCTGAATCTTATTAAAACCCTTGATATGAATAGCTCCATCCAACTCAAAAGAATCATGACGACCCTTTTTCTTGAATTTAGGAGCGCCTGAAGTCTTTTTGAAGCACCGATCCCAAGCCACCCGTAAATGGCGTAAAGCATTTTGGGGTGAGCTTTTGGAGACTTCGTAGTACCAAGAGTGTTCAGACTTGACCAAGGCCACTAACCACTTGTGCAAATCAATAGCTGATGGAAATTTGATCTTTTCCTCGAGATGTAATTGGTTGTGGTCAAGGATTTCCTTGGTCAGTCCCAAACCCCAATTCCAAGCATGACGCGCAACACCGGCATGGCGGGCTAGTACGGTGCGTTGTTGGTTGTTGAGCTTGAGTTGAGTTTTGAATCCGAGTAGCATCTGTTCATTGTATGACAGCCTCTAGGATGGATTCGCATTTTTAGGAGAATGTGAGCAAATAAGAGGAAATCAATCACTGTTGATTAACCCTAAAGCCGATGATCCAATTCCCCAAGCCTATGCACCAACGAGGGTCTGCCAAACCAGTTGCAGCAACCACAGACTGAGGCTGGCCGTGGCGATCGTCAACAGCAACAGGCCCCCAATCAACAGCAACACAAACCGTTTGGACACGCGCCCCGGCCCCCGATCGGGCGCGTGCAAATGGGCTTCCAGCAACTGCAAATTTTGGGCATTGGCTTTCCAGGCCACATCCACCAAGTCCCCGAGGGCCGGAACCGCGCCGGCCAGGGTTTCCAAGGCAATGTTTACGGTCATGCGGGTGAGCAGGGCGGGCGGTGTGCCCAAGCGGGCCGACTCCCAGACCAGATAAACCGACAGCAAGAAACTCACCAGGTCGCCCCCGATCGGGAGCAGGCCAATCACGGGATCGAGACCCACCCGGTAGCGCACAATCGGCAGTTCGATCGCATTGTCCATCAGGGTGGCGATCGCCCGAACCCGTTTCAAGCGTTGCCAATCTTGGCTAGAAAACTGCGGCGTGACCCCAGAGGTGGCAATCGGGGCAGAGGCGGCGGACGATCGACGATTCATGGATAGCAGGGCAGTCGGGCCCCTCGCAGCATTGCCAAAATTGTAGGCGGCGATCGCGAAAGTTCCGTTTTCGATTGCTGTTTTGATGCTGACCCAATGCCCGATGTAGCAATGCCCGATGCAGCAATGCCCAATGCCACAAGACCGGATTCAGCAATGTCTACCCCAGCGATCTCGGTGATCATTCCGGCCTACAACGCAGCGGCCACCCTCTCCCAAACGATCGCCTCTGTGTTGGCCCAAACCGACCCAGATTTTGAAATTGTGGTGGTGGATGATGGGTCGATCGACCAGACCTGGGAATGCCTGCAAACCTGGGCCGCACGGGATGCTCGGGTGCGGCCATTCCGGTTTGCCAACGGCGGCCAGGCGATCGCCCGGAACCGAGGCTTAGCCCAAGCGCGGGGGCAATGGATTGCCTTTTTGGATGCGGATGATTGGTGGACTCCGGACAAATTGGCGGCCCAGGGGGCGGCCTTGGCCGCCAATCCCCAGGCGGCCTTGGCCTATAGCTGGACGGACTACGTGGACGATCGGGCCCAGTTTTCCCACCGGGGCAGCTATGTCAGCCTGGAAGGGGCCGTGCTGCCCGCTTTGTTACAGCTCAATTTCTTAGAAAACGGCTCTAACCCGCTGATCCGCCGATCGGCCCTGGCGGCCATGGGCTGGCCCCATCCCGCCGATCCCCGCCCGATCGCCCCCTTTGATCCCGATCTGGTTCCTTCGGAGGATTGGGATTTGTGGTTGCGGTTGGCGGCCCGGTTTCCGCTGGTTTGTGTGCCCCGGGTGCAGGTGCTCTATCGAGTGGCGGCAGGATCCCAGTCGGCAAATGTGGCCCGCATTGCGCGATCGGGGTTGGCCTGTTTGCGGCAAACCATCGCCCAGCATCCCCACCTGGCTGTTCATGGGCCGATCGCCTTTGGCAATTTCTACAAATACTTGCTCTATAAATACCTGGCCCCGCGCTTGGATGCCGTGACCCTGCGATTGAACCCGCCCGATCGCCAAGGGCGGCTCGGTTGGCAATTGGGTGGGCATCTCTTGGGCCATGATCCGGCCTTTGGGCGATCGCCCGGAGCGGTGAAAGCCCTGTTGGGATTACTGTTGATTGGTTTGTGTCCCCCAAGGCTGCGGGCTAACCTGCTCGATCGACTGGGATCCCGCACCCGCTGGATCAATCCCCAATCTCTGCTGGGCTATATCCGCCGCCCCTCAGGATCCAATTGATTAACATCCCATTCTTTTCAGATTTCGTTCAGATTGCTTTGAGTCACCCTTTTTCAATGTTTCTAATGTTATTGATGAGGCAACATCAGGGCGCTGCATCAATCACCCTGAATCGAAAAAACTGTATGCGATTTAGGGAATTCCTCATCAAGTCGGGTCAAGATCGGATCAAGACTTCACGATCGACAGAATGATCGACAGATTTCCTAACCTCCGAGCAGAAACCAATCCCAGTACTTGCATCCCCGCAAATGCCGTCTATTGAAATTGCGGCGGTGGTTTCAACCCCAAACGAGCGTTAGGGCTGGGATGAGCTGCGAGTTGGGGCTGCCTGAGCGGTATTGCGTTGATCTGAACAATTGGGCCATGGGCCCGGCATCGCCCCTTTGTCTTCTTTACCTATTGCATTCACGTAGGTCGCTGGCTATGACAGTTGCTTCCATCGCCCTTGAAGTCTCTCCCGATCGCCATCCTTTGGATGCAATTTTTGTGCCTCGGAGTGTGGCGCTGATTGGCGCAACCGATCGGGAAGGGAGTGTGGGGCGCACGCTCTTGACCAATTTGTTGCAAAACCCCTTTGGGGGCACGGTGTTTCCGATTAATCCCAAGCGATCGAACGTGCTGGGGGTGCGGGCCTATCCCTCGATCGCAGAGGTGCCCGAACCGGTAGATTTGGCGGTGATTGCCACCCCGGCCGCCACCGTTCCGGACTTGATTCGTGATTGTGGCCAGGCAGGGGTACGCGGGGCGATTGTTCTGTCTGCGGGCTTCAAGGAAATTGGTCCCGCTGGCATTGAGCTAGAAAAACGACTCCTGACCGAAGCCCGCCGTTACAACATGCGGGTGGTGGGCCCCAACTGCTTGGGGGTGATGAATCCAATTTCCGGTTTGAACGCCACCTTTGCCAGCGCCATGGCTCGGCCGGGAAATGTGGCATTCCTGAGCCAAAGCGGGGCCATGTGTACGGCGATTTTGGACTGGAGCTTCCGAGAACAGGTGGGCTTCAGTTCCTTTGTGTCGATCGGGTCAATGCTGGATGTGGGCTGGGGCGACCTGATTGAATACCTGGGCGATGATCCCCGCACCCACACGATCGCCATTTATATGGAATCGGTGGGGGATGCGCGGGCCTTCCTGTCGGCGGCGCGAGAAGTGGCGTTGCAAAAACCGATCATGGTGATCAAGGTGGGGCGCACGGAAGCGGCGGCCCAGGCGGCCGCCTCCCACACGGGATCGCTGTCGGGCAGTGACGCGGTGTTGGATGCGGCCTTCCGGCGATCGGGGGTGTTGCGCGTCGAGACGATCGAAGACCTGTTCGACATGACCGAAGTGTTGGCCAAGCAACCCCGCCCCCGGGGGCGCAAGTTGATTGTATTGACCAATGCGGGCGGCCCCGGAGTGTTGGCGGCCGATGAGGTGGTGTCCGGTGGGGGCGATTTGGCCGAGCTGTCGCCGGAGACGATCGAGCGGTTAGATCAGGTGTTGCCGCCCAGTTGGAGCCGCCGCAACCCGATCGACATTTTGGGAGATGCCGACCCCGATCGCTATTCCCAGGCCTTGGAAATTGCCGCCGCCGATCCCAACGGAGATGGGCTGCTGACCATCCTCACCCCCCAGGCCATGACCGATCCCACCCAAATCGCCGAACGGCTGCGGCCCTATGCCCATTGTGGGAAACCCATCTTGGCCAGTTGGATGGGCGGTTCAGCCGTGGCCGCTGGCGAGGCAATTTTGAACCAAGCGGGCATCTTCACCCTCCCCTACCCCGACGCGGCCACCCGGGTGTTCAACTACATGTGGCGCTACAGCTACAACCTGCGGGGACTGTATGAAACCCCCAACGCGGTGGCGGGCAGTTTTGCCGCCGAACCCGATCGGGCCGCCGTCACTCGGATTATTCAGCAAGCCCAGGCGGTGGGCCGCAATCTACTCACGGAGTTTGAAGCTAAGCAAATCCTGGCCGCCTATGGAATTCCCGTGGTGGAAACCCGCATCGCCACCAAGCTCGAAGAGGCCGTGGAAATTGCCAACGACATTGGCTATCCCGTGGCCCTCAAGCTTTATTCCGAAACCATCACCCACAAGAGCGACGTGGGCGGTGTGCGATTGAATTTGCAAAATGCCAATGAGGTGCGCTGGGCTTACCTGGCGATCGTGGCCGGCGTGGCGATCGCCAACCGCCACAAGTCCCCCCAAACCAGCATTAGCCTCGAAGAAGGTGATGCGGATCCCCAACGGCGCGTCCTGACGGCGGACTTTTTGGGGGTAACCGTACAACCCATGCTCAAGTTAGATGGCTATGAGCTGATCCTGGGCAGTAGTGTGGATCCACAATTTGGCCCCGTGTTGCTGTTTGGGTTGGGTGGTCAGTTGGTGGAGGTGTTCCGCGATCGGGCCTTGGGCCTGCCCCCGCTCAACACCACCCTGGCCCGGCGGATGATGGAACAAACCCGCATTTATAAAGCCCTGCAAGGGGTGCGCGGCCGGGCCCCCGTGGACTTGGCCGCCCTGGAGCAACTCCTGGTGCGCTTCAGCCAACTGGTGGTGGAACAGCCCTGGATTAAGGAAATTGATATCAATCCCCTCCTCGCCCGCGAGGCTGGCCAGGCCGTGGCCACCGGAACCACCAGTTCGCTGATTGCCCTGGATGCGCGGGTGGTGTTGCACCCGCCCATGGATCCGGCAACGTTGCCCCGGCCGGCCATCCGCCCCTACCCCATTCAATACGCGACCCCCTGGACCCTGCGCGACGGCACAACGGTCAATATTCGCCCCATTCGCCCGGAGGATGAACCGCCTTTGGTGCGTTTCCACGAGAGCTTGTCGGAACAAACGGTTTATCTGCGCTATTTCCACGCCCTGAAACTGAGCCAGCGCATCAGCCATGAGCGCCTGTCGCGGATTTGCTTCATTGACTACGATCGGGAAATGGCCCTGGTGGCGGAGGGGCGCGACCTCAGTGAAGAACGGGAAATTTTGGGAGTCAGCCGCATTAGCAAGCTACACGGCTCCAATGAAGCGGAGTTTGCGATGCTCATTCGCGATCGCTACCAAAATCAGGGGCTAGGCACGGAACTTTTGCAGCGGTTGGTTGCCATTGCCCGCGACGAAAAGATCGATCGACTGCGGGGCGAAATTTTGCCCAACAACGCCCCCATGCGCCATCTGTGCGAAAAACTGGGTTTCCAAATCCAACGGGCCGCCGATATCACCTTGGCCGTGCTGGATCTGTAGTGGCACGACCAGCTTAATTCGTTGGGTCAACATTGCGGAATCAGTCACCATGACAAGGGGCTTAAGCCCCTTGCTGCCTAACGATCGGGTAACGATGGCACGTTCGAGTTGACCAATAGAGTTTGACTTGACCGATGAAAATAAACTGGCCGTGCTCATAGGCTTGACTAAACACCTGGCTCAAAGTCCAGCTCAGACGGGCGATCGGGATATCCTTCAAACCGATCAGTGAGCATTCCTGGACTGAAGTTTTTGCTTAATCATCGTCCTTGAATAGCCCCAACAGTGGCCCCAGAACGGCCCCGGCTCAATCACAAAGCCGCCCGCATGGGCCCAATAGGCAATTCCACCCCCACTCAAACCGATATTCATGGGTTGTTGGAGCGATCCCAGCCCATAAAGGGCCTGTTGCAAAAACCAAATACCCAAATACCAAAAAGCTGCAATTCGTAAGGGGATGAGCACGAATCCTAGGGGCACGAGGGTTAAAATGCTCGCTCGAGGATAGCGCAGGATATAGGCTCCCATCACCCCCGCGATCGCACCACTCGCGCCTAATGAAGGGACAGCAGATAGCGGCGCGAAGAACCACTGGCAAAGCCCTGCAATAGCTCCAGAAGCCAGGTAAAACAGTAGGTATTTCACGGATCCCAATCGATCTTCAACATTATTGCCAAAGATCCACAGGAACAGCATGTTCCCGCCCAAGTGGGCCCAGCCCCCATGCAAAAACTGAGAGGTGAGCAAGGTTAGGGTTTCGGGCAAGTTGGTTCCAGGGATGGTGACCGGATAGCCATTGAACTGTGCGGTCAGCTCTAAGGGCACGACGGCCCATACCTCGAACAGCGACCGTAATTGCAAGGGATTGAGGCTAATTTCGTATAAAAATACGAGCAAATTAACCCCAATTAACCCATAGGTCACATAGGCTGTGCGGCGGGTGGGATTATCGTCGCCAATGGGAAACATGCGCGGTGATCGGGCTGGCTCGATCCAATTGATTTGTCAGGATCCTAGCGCGATCGCCCCTAGCCCGAGGACACGGACAACATCGATCGGGACAAGGCCCCGCCACCGGAGCCAGCCGGCCCACCCCCCACCGGATTGGGCGGCGGGCCATGGCCATTGGTGGGTTCCCGATGCAGTTCCAGGCGCTCCAAATTCAGGCGATAGCCCACATTGCGGACGGTTTGAATGGTGCTGGGTTGGCGCGGATCGGCCTCCAGCTTTTTGCGCAGGGATAGCACATGGGTATCCACCGTGCGTGGATTGTCGATCGACTCGGGCCAAGCCCGCTGCAAAATTTCCGCCCGGCTGAGGGGCACGCCGCCCGCCTGGGCCAGGGCATAGAGCAGGCTAAATTCCTGGGGAGTCAGCTCGATCGACCGCTCAAACAGCCACACCCGCCGCTGAATTAGATCAATCCGCAACACGCCACAGTCCAGCAGGGCCGGAGCCGATCGCGATCGGCCCCGACGCACCAACGCCTGCACCCGCGCCAAAAACTCCTGCATCCCAAAAGGCTTACGCAGATAGTCATCTGCCCCCGCCCGCAGGGCCGCCACCGCATCCGCCTCGCCCGATCGCGCCGAAATCATCAGCACCATCGGCTGCTGAACCCGTTGCAACCAGGCACAGAATTCCAAACCATCCCCATCGGGCAAATCGGGATCCAGCACAACCAACATTGGCCGTTGGGCCTGGGCCACGTCCCGTGCTTGCTGAAGCGTTGCTGACGGACAAACCACGTAGCCCAGTTGTTGTAAGTGCCACCCCAACAACGAGCGTAGGTGTGGATTCGTCTCAATAATCTGAATGCTAATAGGAGCCACAGGCTTGATTCAACTCGTTGTTGCCCAATGCGGCAGCAGATTCGAGAATTACCCCGTAGCCTAGCAAGGATTTTTTGGACTATTTGTAGCCGAAACTACGCAGATTTAAACTTCATCGCTAATTCGCCTTTTCCAGGAGCGTTGTTAGGGAATCGATCATCCTCCTTACTGATCGAAATAGTGGCTCAATTGACCATCTCAAAACCACTTGCACCATTGATAGCAATTGATGGCAATTGATAGCAATGGTCATCTTGGTTGATGCCTAGGTCAAATTGATTCAAGGGTTACCAATTTTCATGCCCCTTGAAGGATCAAAGGAGCAACCTGGATTTTGATGGGGAGAGGTGACATCTTGGCGACATCTTGATCTGGCTACCAAAGATCTTTTTTACCCCTCAGACGGGTAAAGGTGCGCACGGGATCATCGGTGGCCATGGCGGCTTGGACGGCAGGACTATCCCAACGCAGAAAAGGGTTGGTTTGTTTTTCTTGGCCGAGGCTGAGGGGGACAGTGGGTTGCTGGTGCGATCGCGCGAGGCGAGTTTCCTGGAGGCGTTGTTGCAGCGCGGGGTTTTGGGGTTCGATGGTTTGGGCAAATTCCAGGTTGCCCAGGGTGTATTCATGGGCACACCAAATCCGGGTGCTGTCCGGCAGTTGGCGCAGTTGGTCGATCGACTGGAGCATTTCGGCCGGTGTGCCCTCAAAGAGACGACCGCAACCGGCCCCAAAAATCACATCCCCGGAAAATAAATCGCCCCAACCGTCGCTGTCGGGGCCGTTGGCGGGGGCAAAGTAATAGGCCACATGGGCGCGGGTGTGGCCGGGCACAAAGAACACTTGGGCGGTGCGATCGGCAAAGGGAATCGTTTCGCCCCCTTCCAAAAACACCTGTTGTGCGGGAATTCGCCCCCGATCGCGCGCGCCCCCATAGACCACCAGCTCGGGAAAGGCCTGCAATAGGGCGGGCGTACCACCCACATGATCGCGGTGGTGATGGGTGTTAAAAATTGTGGTGAGGCGGCAATTAAGGGCTGCCAGCCGATCGAGCACCGGTTGTGCTTCCGCCGGATCGACCACGGCGGCCTCTTGACGAGCGCGATCGACTAACAAAAAGATATAGTTGTCCAACAGAGCCGGAATGCGTTCGACGTACATTGGGGTGCGAAATAGAATTAACAACAAACCCCCCACCGCGCGAAGAGCGCGCAAGCGGCGAAAATCGCGGCGGATCGGCCTTGCGACCTCTTCGACATCAGCGTCAATGGCGACGAAAGCGACAGAATTCGACCTTCAGCCAATTCTCGATCGCTTAGATGGAGTCGAGGCGATTCCCCGGCAAGATTACCTGAGCCTGGCCAACTGCCTTCTCAGTGATTTTAAGATGACTGACGAGCAACGGCGGCAAGTGTCCAGGCTCTTTGACCTGGTGAAGTTGGGGCGGGTGCGAATTGTGCATCCATAGGCTGGTCTGGCCATAGATTTGGCCTGGCCGAGCGATCTAGACCGTCGGAACCCTTGAGCAGATTGGCGAGTCGGCTGATCTGCGGTGGCTCCTCGCCCTTTTGCTGCTGTGCCGCTGATGTCTGTTTTTTCCAAATCTCAACCCTCGGCTCAACCGCGCCAAGTCACCATTCTGGTGAGCGACCTGTCCACCAAGGGGGTCGGCCGTTGGGGCGGCGCGGTGCGCACGTTTTTGTTGGCCCAAGCGCTCGATCGCCTGGGTTATCGAATCCAGATCGTGGGGTCGGTGTTTGGGGAGTTGGGAACGTTGCCCGCTCCGCCCCACTGGCAGGTGGTGACCGTGCCGGGTTGCTCCTATCCCGGCTACTTTCGCTCGATCGCCCGGCTTTGGCCCCAAATTACCGGCGATATTATCTATGCCCAAAAGCTGAAGCCCAGCAGCTACGGCTTGGGGCTGCTGAAGGCGATCGCCCATCGGCGGCCGGTGATTGTGGATATTGATGATTGGGAGTTGAGCTGGCACGGGGGCGATCAGTACCGCTATCGGCTGCGGCCGCGCAAATTTCTGCGCGACTTGTTGGGTAAAGATGGGGAACTGCGCCGGCCCGATCATCCCCTCTATCTCCAGGCGATCGAGCCTTGGGCCAGCCAGGCCACGGCGATTACGGTGAATACCTTGGCGTTGCAGCAACGGTTTGGTGGGGTTTTGATTCCCAGCGGCAAGGATACGGCCCTGTTTGATCCCGATCGATTCGATCCCCTCGCCGCCCGATCGCGCCAAGGCTGGCAAGACTACAAAATTTTGATGTTTCCAGGAGCCACCCGCCCCTACAAAGGCGTTGAAGACTTGTTGGTGGCTTTGGATCAGCTCAACGATCCGCAAATTCGGCTGGTGATCGTGGGGGGCAGTCCCTACGATGACTATGACCAGCAACTACAGGCCCGCTGGGGCCGATGGCTGATCTATTTACCCAAACAACCGGCCTCGGAGATGCCAGCGGTGGTGGCGGCGGCCCACGCGGTGGTGGTTCCCCAACGGGACACCCCGGAAACCCGCGCCCAATTTCCCCTGAAGCTGACGGATGGCATGGCCATGGGCAAGCCGGTCATTGCCACCCGCGTGGGTGATATTCCGCAATTGCTGGGGGATACGGGGCTGTTGGTGGAACCCAGCCAGCCAAGCCAACTGGCCCAAGCCATTCGCCAGGTGTTGGATGATCCAGAACAATCGGGGGCGATCGGGCGGCGGGCCCGACAGCGCTGCATTGAGCACTACAGCCTGGAAGCGATGGCCACGGGTCTGCACCAAATTCTCGATCAGTGCTAGGGCGGCGGGACAGGGCTGCTGCGGGCCGGTGGCCAAGAAGCGGTGGCGGTCGCCCCCCATCGGGCCAATGCCCGGCCTAAAATTCAGATGCGCATTTCTCCAGATCCCCGGGGCGATCGCGTCAGGATGTTGCATCAGGTTCTGCCTGATGGGTAGATCCCGTTCCCTTTCCCTTGTGATCCAATGGCCCGACGCAAATTCCTTTGGCAACTGATTCGGCGCTATCCCCGGCAAGCAGTTTGGACCATGATCATGGGCTTCTCGGGGGCCCTGTTCAACGGGGTGAGCACGGCGCTGATTGTGCCAGTGGTGCTGCGCTTTTTGGGCCAAGAAATGGTGCTGTCCGGCGGGCCGCCCATTTTGCGCAAACTTTTTTCGCCCTTTGAGGGACTGCCCGCGGCCTACCAACCGATCGCCATGGCCGTGGCGGTGGTGGGCACGATCGCCCTCAAAAACCTGGCCACCTACCTCAGCGCCTTGGCCGTCGGAATTTTGCAGCGATCGCTGGCGGCTGACCTGCGAATGAACGCCATTCAGTTGCTGCTGGATGTGAATCTCAGCTACTTTGCTCGCACCCGCGTGGGCGACATCAACAATCGCCTGGGGAATGAAATTGGGCGGGTTTCGGCCACGGTGGCCAATTTGCTGCAATTGGTGGCCACGGTGGTCTCGATCCTGGTGATGGTGGGGCTGTTGTTGCTGCTGTCTTGGCAACTGACGGTGGTGGCCACGGTGTTGTTTGCGGGGGTGGTGTGGATTAATCAGCTTTATGTCAACCAATCCCGCCAACTGGGGAAGGATGTGTCCCAAACCTCCAAGGACTATTCCGTGGCCCTGTTGGAGATTTTGGGCGGGATGCGGTTGGTGCGATCGGCTGCCATGGAGGCGCGGGAGTTCGATCGAATGCTGCGGCTAACCAAGGCCCGGGAGGCAGCGGAGTTTAAATCCCAGGCCAACTCGATCGCGATCGCCCCGGTCACGGAAGTGGTGAGCGTGGTGATGTTGATGGCGATCGTCGGCATCAGTCGCTGGCTGTTTGCGGATCAGCTCAGCGCCCTGTCCACGGTGCTGCTAACCTATCTGACGCTGCTGTTTCGGCTGTTGCCCCTGGTGGCCCAGCTCAACCGGTTGCGGGGCCAGTTGGCCAACACGGCCGCCAGTGTGGATGTGGTGGAAGACTTTTTGCGATCGAGCAACAAGACTTTTTTGGCCAATGGTTCCACCCCCTTCACGGGACTGCACCAGGACATTCGGTTTGAAAATCTCAGCTTTGCCTACGAAGGCAGCAGCGAGCTAACGCTCCAAGACATCACCCTCACCTTGCCCCGGGGCACAACCTTGGCCCTGGTGGGCAGTTCCGGGGCTGGGAAATCAACCCTCGTGGAGTTAGTGCCCCGGTTTGCCGATCCCACGGCGGGTCGGATCCTCATCGATGGTCAAGACTTACGCAGCTTTGATGTGCGATCGCTCCGGCGATCCTTGGGCATTGTCAGCCAAGAAACCTTTCTGTTTAACGACACCATCCGCAACAACATCGCCTACCCCATGCCCACGGCCACCGATGAGGAGGTGATTGCCGCCGCCAAACTGGCCAACGCCATGGAATTTATTGAGCGAATGCCGCGCGGTCTGGAAACCACCATTGGCGATCGGGGTGTGATGTTGTCGGGGGGGCAACGGCAGCGGCTGGCGATCGCCCGGGCCCTGCTGCAAAATCCCCCAGTTTTGATTTTGGACGAGGCCACCAGCGCCCTGGATACGGTGTCCGAGCGGTTGGTGCAGGAGGCGATCGAAACCCTCAGCCGCGATCGCACCGTGATCGCCATTGCCCACCGCCTCTCAACCGTGCAGCGGGCCAACCAAATCGCCGTCCTGGACAAGGGGCGCGTGGTGGAAGTGGGCAACCATGCGGAACTGCTGGCCAAGGGCGGAGCCTACGCCAAGCTCTACACCATGCAGTTTGGCAATGCCCGGGTGCAGCAACCGATGGCCACCGCCAGCGAAACCTTCAACCGCACCTCCTACGAAATTCGCACCCGGCTCAACATCACCGTCGGCTCCCTGCAATTGCTGGTGGATGACTTGGTGGACAGCAACGAGGAACGCCAAGAACTCCTGCGCGAATCCTATCGATCGGCCATTCGGATGTTGAGCACCATGGAGTTGTTTGAAGACGCGCTGCAAGTACAGCGATCGTTCTACAGCGACTCGGGGGGTGGGGGTATGGATCGCTATGAAACCTTTGCCCAAATTTCCTATCAGGTGCGATCGCGCCTCAGCGAAATTATTGGGGCCCTGCGGCTCATTTTGGATGACTTGACCGATGATCCCGAAGAGGACGAACGGATTTTGAACGATACCTACGCCGCCGCCCTGGAAATTTTGAACATTCTCGAATCCCTGGAAGCCACGGGCAATCAGGCCTAGGGGCCGATCGGGCAATGGGCCACCCTCCCAGCGGAAGATGGCCCAAACAGCAATTGGCGACCCGTGAACTATCTCTCCAGCCGTCGATTGCCCGCCCTAGGCATCCGTGGGCAGCAGGCTGACGATTTTGTCCACAAAGGCTTGATGATCCACCACGGGCTTGGAAATGTAGTCATCCGCGCCACTTTCGGACAGGAAGTTTTCCCGATCGCCTTCCATGGCGTGGGCCGTCACCAAAATGATGGGCAGCTTGGCCGTGGCCGGATCCCCCTTCAGCATTTGGGTGATTTTAATGCCATCAACCGATTTGCCCTCATAGGTGCTGTGGGCCAAGGAAACGTCCATCAAGATGATGTCCGCTTCGCCCGCCCGGGCAATCTTCACGACCTCTTCCACATCTTCTGTGTGCTGCACGGCCAGGCCGCCCCGCTTGGTCAAAATTTTGGAGAAGACGCGTGCATTAATTGGGTCGTCTTCAACGATCAAAACCGTTTTCATCGAGCAAGTTGCGCCAAACGCGAGGCTGTCTAGTTGTTATGCTATGCCTCATTGCTCTTTCCGTGCAAGCGACTGCTGATTAATCCTCGTCTTTCTTGCGATTTTTAATTTCGCTCACCCCTTGGCCGTTTTTTGGACTGGACTCGCCTGATGACCGCGCAACTCAACCTTCTTGGCTCTGGGCAAATCATTCCGACTTCGCTGCATGGGGAAATGCAGCGATCGTATTTGGAATACGCCATGAGTACGATCGTCGGCCGGGCCCTGCCGGATGCGCGGGATGGCCTCAAACCGGTGCATCGACGGATTCTGTACGCGATGCATGAGTTGGGGTTAACGCCCGATCGCCCCTTTCGCAAATGTGCCCGGGTGGTGGGGGATGTGCTGGGGAAATATCACCCCCACGGAGACAAGGCGGTTTATGACGCGCTGGTGCGGATGGTGCAGAGCTTTTCCATGCGCTATCCCCTGTTACAGGGCCATGGCAATTTTGGCTCGATCGACGACGATCCACCGGCCGCCATGCGCTACACGGAAACTCGATTGGCGGAAATTGCCCAGGTTTCAGCCCTGGCGAACCTGAGCGAGGCCACCGTTAACTTTGCGCCCAATTTCGACAGCTCCCAACAGGAGCCGGTGGTGTTGCCGGTGCAGTTGCCCCTGCTGTTGCTGAATGGCTGTTCGGGCATTGCCGTGGGCATGGCCACCAATATTCCCCCACACCACCTGGGCGAGTTGGTGGATGGGTTGGTGGCGCTGATCGATCGCCCGGACTTAACCGATGCGCAACTGTGGAAACTGATTCCGGGCCCGGACTTCCCCACCGGGGGCGAAATTATCGGCACCAAGGGCATTGAGGATGCCTATCGCACCGGCAAGGGCAGCATTGTCCTGCGCGGGGTGACCCATGTGGAGGAAATTCCCGGCGGGCGGGGTCGCCAAAAACGGACGGCGATCGTGGTGACGGAATTGCCCTACCAAACCAACAAGGCCAGTTGGCTAGAAAAAATGGCCGAGTTGGTGAACCTGGGCAAGCTGACGGGCATCAGCGATTTGCGGGATGAGAGCGATCGCGACGGAATTCGGGTGGTGATTGAACTGAAGCGGGAGGCGGAGCCAGCGGCGGTTTTGAAGCAGCTTTATCGCCAAACGGATTTGCAGTCCACCTTTGGCATGATTCTGCTGGCCATTGTCGATCGCCAGCCCCAGCAGTTGAGCCTGAAGCAGGCCCTCCAAGTCTTTTTGGCGTTTCGGGAAGAAACCCTGACCAAGCAATTGACGGCCGATCGCGAGCAGGTGGCCGATCGACTGGAGTTGGTGGAAGGGTTAGTGCTGGCCCTGGATCATTTGGATGAAACGATCGAGATTTTGCGGTTTGCCCCCGATGGAACCACCGCCCAGGCACAGTTGGCCGTGCGGCTGGGCATGAGCGATTCCCAGGCCCAGGCGGTGTTGGGAATGCCCATGCGGCGGCTGACGGGACTGGAACGCCAAAAACTCTTAGAAGAACGGGAAACCCTGCGATTGCGCCTAGCAGAGCTGTCGAATTTGCTGGACGATCGACAAGAACGGCTGAAATTTCTGAAAAAAGACCTGCGATCGTTCAAAAAGAAATTTGCCGATCCGCGTCGCACCCGAATTTTGGATGAGGCGACGGTGCAGGCGACCACGGAATCGCCAGCGGTGGCAGCTCCCACGGCTCCGGAACCGGCGATCGTAGAACTGAGCGATCGGGGTTATGTGCGGCGGGTTCCGCCCAAACGACGGCGCAGCGAACCCACGCCGGGCGAGCTGACGGAACGGGACGAGGCCGCCGTGCAGACCTTTAATACGCAAACCGATCGGGAATTGTTAGTGCTTACCCGATCGGGCAAGGCCTATAGCCTGCGGGTGGGCGACATTCCCCCGATCAGCAAAAAAGCGCCCCGAGGATTGCCCCTGGTTACGCTGCTGCCGGAGTCGGCCCGATCGACCGCCCTGCAAAGTGCCGATGATTCGGTGGCGGCCCTAGCCCGGGAAATTGTGGCCGTGTTGTCGTTGGACTTTGCCGATCGCCCCAATCCGCCCCAGGACTTGATTGTGCTCACTCAGCAAGGGCGGGTGAAGCGCCTGGCTCTGGGGGAATTTGAGCGAATTACCGGGCGGGGGCTGGTGGCCCTGAAGCTGAAGGAAGGGGATCAGTTGGTGGCCGCCGCCTTGGGATCCGAGGGCGATCGGCTGGTGGTGGCTACTTCCATGGGCCGAGGGATGATTGTGCCCCTGGACGCGGTTACCCTACCGGTCAGCAACCGCAACACCCAAGGAGCCTTGGCCACGAAGGTGAGCCGATCGGAACGGTTGTTGGGCTGTTGCACCTTGGGCCCGGGGCAAACCCTGGCCCTGATCACCGAGCGGGGCTATGGCAAGCAACTGCGAGTGGATCGCCTGCGCCTGAATGGATTGGGTGAAGCGGGCAGCAATTTCCTGACCCTGGCTCGGGGCGATCGGCTGGTGGCCATAGCTCCGGTAGCCGATCGCGGCCTCTGGTGGATCAGCACCAACACGGGTCGATCGGGCGGTTTGGCTTGGGCCGATTTCCCCGTCTTGGGCCGCGAAGATCAGGGCGATCGCCTGGTGAAGCTGGCCAGCACTGAGACCATTACCGGAGCGATCGCCCTGTAGGGTCGGGCCTTCACTGGGTGTTTTGTTTGGGCTAGGGTGCGGTTGGCCCTAGCTGTTTTGGGCATTGGACGGCAAAAGGGTTGATCCGGCTCCCTTGCCATCCAATTCGCGACTGGCATTCAGTTTTTGATTCAGCTCCCGAATTCGACGGGAGAGCAGCCGAATCACATTCACCGCAATATCGGGGGTTTCGTCGATCGCGTCGTAGAGCTGCTGTTGGGTCAGCATCAAACATTCGCAGGGTTCGATCGTCGTGACGGAGGCCGATCGGGGTTCCGCATCAAACAGCGACATTTCCCCAAAAAAGGATCCTTTCCCTAGATGGGCCAAATCTCGATCGTTCAGATGCACCCGCACCCGTCCCGACACCACAATGTAGAGCGATCGTCCCTCTTGCCCCTGCGTGAAGATCGTTTGCTTGGCAGAAAACGATAACTCATCCATGCAGGAAGCCAACCGCACGAGGAACTCGTCGCGCAGTTCTTTAAAAATCGGGACTTCGCGGATAAAGAGCAGGCGATCGACGCTAGTGAGCATGAGCGGCTAGGCGCGGTGGGTCAGGCAGCAGGCCCCAGGCGGTCAATGACTCAAAGCTGGTTGATGCACCGCGAGGGCAAGGCTGGAGGTGAAACGACATGATGAAGGCTCAACACCCCGCTATCTTATCCCGCTTTGTGGGAGTGGCGAGTGCTGGGCTGGGGGTTCTTCGCGGGCAGAGTTCAATCGACCCGGAGCCACCCCAGCCCCTAGGCAGGGCCCGAAGCCTCGGCGGACTTGGTGGGCAGGGCCACGCCCAGCCCCTGGGCCAAATGTTGCACCTGGGCCAGAACCAGGCGATCGGGATCATGCACCATCCGGGGCAAAATTTCCGCCAACATCCGCTGAGAAGCCAACTCCAAATAGGCTAGCACCGCTTCCCGCACAAAGCCGCGTGGGTGACGCAAACAGGCCAGGGTTTGATCCGTGGTTAGGCTCCAGCGCAAAGACCGCGCCACATGGAAGCAACAGGCCAAGGGCCAATCGGACAGGAAGTAGCGCAGATCCAAAAGCCGCCGCACCCGATCGCGCGGGGCCATGGGTTGGTAATGCATCAGCTCATTCACCGCCGCCAGCCGATCGCGATCGTTCGCAGAGTCGAAAATTCCCAACACCGCTCGCTTACTGGGAATATCCAGCGTATTATCCAAAATTTCCAAGCCCCGAGCCACGGACTCCCGCGACCCCGATCGCAAGTTGAAGGAAGCCGCTTGAATCGACCCGATCGGGTAGAGGAACTTCATCAAGGAAAAGAGCCGTTCATGGGCATCCTGAATCGAATCGCGCAGGGACTGGCGCAGCAAATCCGCCTCCCGACCCGTGAGGGATGCTTCCGACAAATCCACCAGCGCCGCCGCCAATTGCCCCACGTAGCGCAACTCCTGGTCGATCGCCATTTCCACCCCACTTCGCCCAATCCGCCGCAGCACGCCCTCAATCCCCGCGTCGTCGGGCAGCTTCAGCAGGGTACGCATAATCGTTTGGCGGGTGGCTCCCCAGGACACCAACAACCGCGACACCAAAATATCCAAGGCTTCCGAGGTGCTAATGCGCCCGATCGCCCCCCAGGCCTGCATCCGCATCAGATCTGGCTTATGGCAATCCTCCGCCATCTCCAACAGCATCGGCAGCACCTCATGCTCCAGCTTGGTCAACCCGCGCAGGGCCGATTCCCGGGTGCTCTTGTAATTCAGCCCCCGCAACAGGGCCGGGTAGTAGTCTTCCAGCCGGGCCGAGGCAATCACTTCCAGCAGGGCGCAACGCACCTCCACCGATGAATCTTGAAGCAAATCTGGCACATACAACCGCAGGGCCTGGAGATAGGCCGCCTCGCCCAAGGCCCGACAACCCATCACCCGCTCTCGCACATCACCGCTGGTGAGCATTCGGCGCAAGCTGTTGGTGGCTTCGGCCTTTTGGCTCGCGGATCCACGGCGCATAATCAACGAGGCCGCCGTGCCCCGCACCATGGGATCCACCTCGGGCCGCAGGTAGGGCTGCAAATGGCGCACATCCTGATCGGATTCCGTAATCCAGACGTAGCGCAGGGCCGCCGCCAGCACCTCCGGCGGTGGTTGCTGGACAATCAGGGCCCGCACTTGCGCGAGGTAGTCCGTTTGGGGCCGCTCCAGCATCACTTCCAAACATTGCTTTTGCAGCACGGGCGGAAACCCGGTCAGCAGGGGAGCCAGCACTTCACTGGCCCGCTCGGGGTCAATGCGGCTCAGGAGTTCGATGCACGATCGCTTGTCTTCGGGGGTGGTTCCCGGTTGCACCAGGGCCTCAATCACCGCCTGGCGCAGGGTGGAAGAATCCACATCCATCGTGCCCAGTCGGCCCCGCTCGGCGCTGATCACCAACAGGCTGATGTAGCGCGATCGCAACCCCAACACCGCTACCACCCAGAGCACCGCCAAAATGACGATCGCCCCCAGCACAATCCAGCTTTGGGCTTCCAGGTAGTCCGGTGGTAAAAAGTGCTTGCAAACAAACACCGTTCCCAAAATCAGCAGCCCCGCCAGCCCCGTGGAGAGCGACTCAAACACGCCCCGAACGCGGGCTTGGATGCTGCCCCGCACGCTGTCAGGGATGGGCTGGAACAGCACTGGGTTGGTGCTGGCAAAGAGGGTATAACGCAGCAGCTCATCCATGAACTTCAGGCCGATCGCCCCGAGGAACGCGCCCGAAAATCCATGGGACGCTAGCGGAATGCTCAACAGGGCCAACACCCCGGAAATTAGCACCGCCGTGGGCAAAATGGCCGCCGATCGAAACAGGCCAATCCGCTCGATCGCCCGACTGGAGACCAGCCATTGGGTCAGCAACTCCGCCAACCCCAACACCCCGTTAAACAGGCCCAAAAAACTGGCAATCTCGCTGGCCACGTCACCCCCGGTGCCCGTGACTGCCGACGTTTTACTTTGCAACTCCAGTCGATCGAAGAACTGAAATTCCACCAGCAAAAACAACACCTGCGCCAGCATGAAAAAGGCCACCAGCCAGCCCGCATAGCTGCGCAGGGGCCCCTGAAGTCGGCGATTAGAATCCGCCTGGGACTCTTCGGTGTAGCGACTGGGGGAATCGGGGAAAGCCTGGCTGTAGGCCCGGCCTAAATAAAACAAAATGCCGCCCCCAAAGGCGATCGTGGCGGCCGCCAACAGCAACACATTCGGCAGCCCCACCCAATCCAACAGCACCGGCAGCGAAAAACCGCTGATCACATCCGCCACCAGCACACCACTGCTGATGAGGGGATAGGTGCGCTTAATTTCTCGAATGTTAAAAAGTTGGTTGGCGGTGATGGAGGTGTTGATGTCGTTGAGCACATAGGTCACATCCAGCCACAGCCGCATCACAAAAACCGTGATCGCCGCCAGGTGCTCAATGCCCAAGCCCGCCCGAAAGGCCACCAGGGGCAGGGCAATCAAAATCGGAATCAAGACGATCGTCTGACGCAGGGGAATAACCTTCTGCATCAGGGAATAGGCAAAGCCCATCAGGGCCCCGATCGCCGCGTTGCCCAAATAAATGAGCGGCAGACCCACGGCCCCGTAGCGATCGACAAACAGGCCCGCCGTGCTGTTATCCAGCCAACTCAACCCCACGGTGGTGGTGGTGTAGAAGGCGAACATCAACCAAGTGCGTTCCCCTTCTTCGGGCCGAAGGTTCAGCCAGCGCAGCACCTGTTGCCATGCGCCGCCTCGGGTTCCCTGATAGTTGGCATCCATGGGCGATCGGTCAATCAAATGGAGTGGGCGGACGGGCAAGGGGAGAGGGGCGCGCGATCGCACGCCCCCCACCACACAAGGGTGACAAAACCGTGGACGGCTCGTCAATCTAATGGTCACGGTTGGGCCCAGGGGCCTCCGCGTGCCATCACCCAGTTTTCACCCCTGGCCATCCTGAGCCGAAGGTTACTTTTCCCGCTTGGGTGACAGCAGCATCATCATATTGCGGCCTTCCCGCTTCGGTGCTTGCTGCACCTCAGCCACTTCTTGCAGATCCTGCATCATTTGATTGAGCAAGGTTTCCGCCAGGTGGGCGTGCTGAATTTCCCGCCCCCGGAAGGTGATCGTAGCCTTCACTTTGTCGCCGGCCTTGAGGAAGCGTTCAGCGGCGCGGATCCGCACTTGGTAATCGTGCGGGTCGATCTTGTAGCGCATCTTGACTTCTTTCACATCAGCCGTATGCTGCTTCTTCTTGGCCTCGCGCGCCTTTTTCTCTTGCTCAAACTTATATTTGCCGTAGTCCATGATCCGGCAAACGGGCGGCACGGCCTTGTCACTAATCAGCACGAGGTCTAGTTCCTTTTCCTCGGCCATGCGGCGTGCGTCGTAGGTGGGGATGATTCCAACCTGTGCGCCGTCCGCATCAATCAGGCGCACTTCGGGAAAGCGGATGTTTTCGTTGATGGGGGGAAGATTCGCGGGTTTGCGTTTGTCGATGACTGGTGGCATTGGTGAAATGGATTCTGGGGTAGCGCGATCGCTGTGAATGGAGCTTTTGAAGTTTATTTAGGCTGGGCCAGCGTTGCTAGGGCGGGAAACAGCCGATCGCGTGGGGCGATTGAGGCGATTTGCTTCCGTCTTAGCACGATCGAGCAATCAATTGAATGGTGTCGAACGGTCTTGAACCATCCAGCGTCTGGCTGCTGCGGGACAAACTGGGCCCAAAACAACAGGGACTGCCACCTATTTTACTCTGTGCCAGGGGTGGATGGGATGAGGGACTTTTCGGGCGATCACACCTTGGAAATAGGCGGTTTGATCGGCTAAGGTGCAGCTAAGGATGTCAATAAATTCGCAAGATTTCTTAGTATTTGATCCAGGCAACTGAATCATGATGGTCTTTGTGATCCAGTGCCTCGATCAAGGCCATTCGATCATCAAGGCCACTCGATCAAAAGTATTCGGCCAAAGTACCCAATGAACGCAATTTCACTGGCCACGACCGACCAGCACCCCCTAGACCCTCAACTCCCAGCACGATCGTGGGTCGATCGCGTGGGCGATCGGCGTGATTGGGTTTGGCGCGGTTGGTCAACCCACTACAGTTTCCTGCCCGGCCCGGCGGTGAATGGCGGGCCGCCCATTTTGTTGCTGCATGGGTTTGGGGCCTCGATCGGCTATTGGCGCTCCAACATGGAAGCCCTGGCCACTCACCACCCGGTTTATGCCCTCGATTTAGTCGGCTTTGGCGCATCCTGCAAACCGTCAGTGGCCTACGATGCCTACTTTTGGGCGGAGCAGGTGCGGGAGTTTTGGCAAACCTTCATTGGGGTTCCGGCGGTGGTGGTGGGCAACTCGATCGGCTCGGCCATTGCCCTCACGGTGGCGGAATGCTACCCCGAAATGGTTTGTGGGGCCGTGGCCATTAGCTTGCCCGATCCATCCATGCGCGAGGAGATCATTCCCAGGGCCCTGCGCCCGCTGGTGCTGGGGCTGGAGAATTTGGTGGCTTCTCCCTGGCTGTTGCAGGCTGTTTTTTATGGGGTGCGCCGGCCGGCCGTGGTGCGGCGCTGGGCTGGCTTGGCTTGGGGCGATCCCGGGGCGATCGATCCGGAGTTGGTGGAAATTTTGACAGAGCCGGCCCGCGATCGGGGGGCGGCCCGCACCTTTGCCCAAATCATTCGCGCCATGGCCAGCAGCCGGTTTTCGCCCCCCATTCGGCGGGTGTTGAACCACATCCAAATTCCGGTGCTCCTGCTGTGGGGCACGCGCGATCGACTGATTCCCTTTGCTCTGTCCCAACAGTTTGTCGGTTGTTCACCGCGCTTGGAATTTGTGCCGATCGAGGGAGCAGGCCATTGTCCCCACGATGAAGCGCCCGATCGGGTGAATGCCCTCTTGCGCCAATGGCTCGATCGACTGGGGCGATCGGCCGACACGGCGGGAGAAAACCAGGCTGCGAACCAGACAAAACCCCGGTAAAACGACCGAGAAAGCGGGGTTTAGGACATTGATCGGCCACCTATCCATTGCATAATGGGGGGCAACCTTTCGCATCGGGAGCAGCGGCATCGTGGGCATCGTCGTAGAAAACGTCACCAAACGCTTTGGCGATTTCCTGGCCGTCGATAACGTCAGCCTTAGCTTAGAGTCCGGTTCGCTGGTGGCCCTGTTGGGTGCGTCAGGATCCGGTAAATCCACCCTGTTGCGGTTGATTGCCGGCCTCGAAAAGCCGGACAGCGGGCGCATTTGGCTCACCGGCAAAGATACCACTGACCAAACCGTACAAGAGCGCAACATCGGCTTTGTGTTTCAGCACTACGCCCTGTTTAAGCACATGACCGTGCGCCAAAACATTGGCTTTGGGTTGGAATTACAAAAGACCGATCGCGCCAAGGTGCGCCAGCGGGTGGATGAGCTGCTGGAGTTGGTGCAGCTTTCGGGGTTGGGCGATCGCTACCCCTCCCAACTGTCCGGCGGCCAACGGCAGCGGGTGGCCCTGGCGCGGGCGTTGGCTGTGGAACCGAAGGTGTTGCTGTTGGATGAACCCTTTGGAGCATTGGATGCGAGGGTGCGCAAGGATTTGCGGGCCTGGTTGCGGCGTTTGCACGATGAAGTGCATGTGACCACGGTTTTTGTGACCCACGACCAAGAGGAAGCGATGGAAGTGGCCGATGAAATTGTGATTGTGAATCATGGGCGCATTGAACAAATTGGCTCGCCCGCTGAAATTTACGATCACCCCGCCACGCCTTTTGTGATGAAGTTCATTGGGCCGGTGAACATTCTGCCCAGCGATTCCCAAATCTTCCAAGCTCACGGCATTGATTCCACGGAGCCGGAAATTTTCCTGCGGCCCCATGATGTGGTGATTGAACTAGCACCGGACAAGGCCACGGCTCCGGCCCGCGTTAGTCGGCTGGTGCATTTGGGTTGGGAAATTCAGGCGGAATTGGTGTTGGATGATGGGCAGGTGATGACGGCCCATCTGACGCGAGAACGGTTTGATGAATTAGATCTTTCGCCCCAGCAACGGGTTTACGTCAAGCCCAAGGGAGCGAAGGCGTTTCCGCTGCATTATTCGATCTAACTCTGTCCAATTCAGCCTGAATCACCCTGCTTAATTCATTCAATCGATCGATTGATTCGATCGATTGATTCGATCGATTGGTTGAGTCAATGCGCCTTAAGCTGCGCTGCCTAAATTACACCGATCGCAACAGGGACTGGCCCAAGTAACTGTCGCGATCGGCCACGCCGGGAAGGGCAAAAAAGTAGCCACCCCCGATCGGCTTAATGTATTCCTCCAAGGGTTCACCATTCAATCGATTTTGGATGGCTTCAAAGCCGGTTTTCACATCCTGTTGAAAGGCCAAAAAGAGCAAGCCCATGTCCAACTGGCCAGCGCGATCGATGTCACGGGAGTAGTGGAATCCCTTGCGCAAAATTTGATGTTCTCCCATGCCGGGATTGCGCGGATTGGCCAATCGAATATGGGAGTCGAGGGGAATAGCTTTGCCGGCCCGTTGATAGTTCGGAATCTCTTCCTCGTGGCGATAACCCAAGGGCGCACCGCTGCTGCGCGATCGCCCCATCACCGCTTCTTGCTCATCCAAGGGAGTTCGATCCCAAAACTCCACAAACATCCGAATAATTCGCACCACATGATAGGAACCACCGACCGTCCAGGCCGGTTCTGGGCTGTTGCGAGAAACCCAAACCAACCGGTTCATTAATTTCTCGTCTTTTGGGTTCGGGTTTACCGTGCCGTCCTTGAAACCCAACAGATTGCGCACGGTGGTGCGGCGGGGATGGGGGTCGCGATCGGGCTGTTGGAAACCGGCCATTTGCCAACGCAAAACCACCAACCCCGACAACTGCTTCAGGATGTCGCGCAGGGCGTGGATGTTGGTTTCTTCGTGGTTGGCGCAAAACTGCAAAAGCAAGTCGCCATGGCAAAGCTGGGGATCGAGGCGATCATTTGGGAAGTTGGGCATTTCCGTCAAATGACGGGGTTTGGCGGCGGCCAGGCCGTAGCGCTGGTCAAACAGAGAAGCCCCCACGGAAACGGTGACCGTGAGCCGATCGGCGGGAAATTCGTCGCCCAAAATACCGGAGCCACTGGGGGGATAGCGCTGATCCAAGGGTTTCAGAGCACCACCGGCCATCAAATAGGCAATCCGATCGGTCAGGGCTTGAAACAGTTGAGTCAGTTCCTGGCGATCGCGCGCGGTCACGTCCAGAGCCACCACCAGGGCAGCGGCCACATCCGGTGTCGCGATGCCCGGTTGGTGGGGGCCCCAAAAGGGAATCGCCTCCGCTAGGGCAGCGGCCTGGGAGCGATCGCCCCACCAACGCTGACCTTGCCACAGGCCCAGGCCTGCACCAACGGCGACCGCCAATCCCCGTCCCAGGAGTTGCCGCCGACTCCAGGAAAAGCGTGGTTTTACCATGAATATGTCCTCTGAATGTCTCCTCAAAAACGATGTCGGGCCCGTTGGTATAGCAAGCAGTGGCGGGGATGGGATAACGGTTAGTTAGCCCTAAACGCCAATTACGCCCCGTAGTTTGGAAATGTTTTCCGCAAGCTTGGCCAAATCTGCCTGGAGGCGTTTTTTGTCGGCGGCCGAAAGCTTGTCGTAGGTCATGAAGTCGCCATTGGGCAGCTTATATTTCTCCAACACCTGATTCACGGCCGCAAAATCCCGATCGACCCGTTGCAGCACCGTGGGCTGAATTCGCTGCACCATGGGCCGCACCAAATTCACCACTTTTTGGGAGCCTTCCAAGTTGGCGCGGAATGACCAAAAATCCAGACGGCTGTAGCGATCTTCCTCGCCGGTAATTTTGCCCAGGGAGACTTCTTCAATCAGTTCCGAAGCCCCGCGAACCATATCCCTCGGCTCAATTTCCAAAGAAGCCACGCAGGTTTTTAGACCCTGAAGATCCGTCATCAGCTTGCGGGCAAAGGGTTCATAGCCTTTGGTGGTGTTGTATTTAAACAGCCCCATTTCAATGCGGTGGAAACCGGTGAATGCGGGGTCGTCTTCCCCTTTAAAGTCATCCACCCGCGCATCGATCGCCCCATCCAGGGCCGCAAAGGACGAAGCGATCGGCTCAATGCGCTCCCAACCCAACCGCGATGAGCCATAGACCGCTTTCGCACCCGCCACATCTCCGGCAATTACCCGATCGGTAAACACCTTCGTATCGGTCACCAGGCGATCGACCTCTTGCACCACATAGGTCTTGTAATCGGCCACTGCCTTTTGCAGTTCCTCTGGCTTAATGGCCGGGTTCGGCGTGGCCGCAGCACTGCTGTCTTCGGCCCCTTCGCCCCCTTCACCGCCTTCGCCCCCTTCGCCGCCTTCGCCGCCAGCGCCCCGCCGACAGGGATCCAGCTCCGAAGCTGCCGCCCCCGGCGAGGCTGTTGCAGAAGCCACGGGAGATTCAGCCCCAGGTGAGGCCGCTTCCTGGGTTGAGACCGCTGCATTTTGCTGAGGTGCAACCGCACAGCCCGTGGGACTCAGGGCCGTTAATAGATATGCGCCAATGCCAACCCAAAGTTTTGTCTTATTTTTCATGGCTGCTGAAGTCTGATGGCTAAAGATCCGATGGCCGGAGGCAACGGTTGCATGGCGGAGGTTGCTGAGGCGCACCGATTGGCCCCTCCAGAAATTGGAGCGGAGGTCAAAAATTGCGAATTACTTGCAAGAGTATAACAGGTGCTTGTCCCGCTTCCTGGAGCCAAGCCAGAGCAGTCGTGATCGGGGAAAGACTTGTATTTCTTGAATTTAACCGTTTTTGCAGTCAACCATACTCAAGGAACTTGAGCTGCTTAATGCCAAACCGTAGTAATTTTTCTAAGAAAACGATCTGCAATTAAAAAGACTAATGATTATTTCTATTGCTAATGTGCTGAGCGCGGAGGAACTGGCCACCATTGAGGCGCAACTGGCAGGCGCAACATTTATTGACGGCCAGGCCACCGCTGGCTGGCACGCCAAGCTCGTGAAGCAAAACACCCAACTGGCCAGCACAGATCCCGCCTTTGGCCCCTTGCGAATGTTGGTACAACAGGCCCTATGGCGCAATCCGTTGTTTCAAATGGCAGCGCTACCCAAGGCGATCGGCCCCATTCTGTTCAGTCGCTACGAAACTGGCATGGCCTACGGCAGCCACGTGGACAACGCCTTCATGGGCAGCGATCCCAAGATTCGATCGGACTTGTCTCTCACCCTGTTTTTGCGATCACCCGAAACCTACGACGGTGGCGAATTGGTGATTGAAACCACCAATGGCGAAGAAAGCTTCAAGCTCGCAGCCGGAGCCATGGTGCTCTATCCCTCCTCTACCTTGCACCGAGTGGAGACGATCGCCCATGGGGTGCGGCTGGTGGCCGTCACTTGGATCCAAAGTCTTGTTAAAGATCCCGCCGAGAGAGAGCTGCTCTTTGACCTGGACACCGCCCGCCAATCGCTGTTTGCCAAAACCGGCAAAACGCCCGAGTTTGACCTGATTGCCAAAACCCATGCCAACCTGCTTCGGAAATGGGGAGAACTCTAGCCACAGCGATGCAGCCATTGACCCGCCCCAGCCTGGTGAATGGGTTCTATGCCAAGCGCTCAGGGGACGGCCTGGCCCGATCGATTCCAGAGGCTGCCTTGATCGATCGGGCACTGACATGCTGAAATTCCGTTGAGGTCAAATGGATTGACATTAATTTTTATATAGAAATTTAAACAGATCGTAAGATTATTAGTTTTTCAAATCCAGGAAATCACGCTTGATATCTTGTTCATTTAAGGCCATCTAAATCACCGGTCTAGTCAAATTCCCCTCACCTGTTTTCTATTACATAGCATCAAATTGCAATTCAAATTATTCATGAAGCAACAGTCAAAAACAACCAAAAAGCACAGAAATTGATTCATTCATACAAACAACAATACGAAATTAAAATTCAGAGATTCTATTAATTAGCAAAAACTATTGATCAATAGAGACTTGAATTTCATATAAACATTTTAAAAACTCTAACAATTATTCAACAGTTTCTAAAAAATGGACTGATTGGAATTCGTCTGAAGCTTAGACTACCAAAAGGCTCGTATTTAGGCTAATTAATGGGAACAACACCTGATTTGTCTGCATTTCCACAAATTTGCTGAATACTTTCACGACTTTTTCATAGATCGACGTAATACTCAATAGCTCGATCATTCACTGGAAATCTATGGAACAGATCACCAACGTCATCACAGTTCGCAAATCCCTGGCGTGGCTGCAAAGGTTTCACTTCGGGCCAATCTTGGCAACCGCCTTGGTTTACGATGCCCTGGCAGAGCTGTCCCGGGCCGTCGCTTCCACGCCAAACTCGGTCACCCCAGTTTGGCCGCCGGATGGATTCGCCGTTGGCATTGTCTTGCTCTGTGGCAAAAGCGTGCTTCCCGGCATTTTTTTGGGATCCTTAGGGGCCAATATTCAAGCCTTTTGGGGCGATCGCAATCTGATCACCTTGCTGTTATCCACCGTGGCCGTACTGGGTATTGCCGCAGGTACCACTGCGGGCACTCAATTAGGAACCGATTTATTTAAACAGTCAACCCGCAGTCGATATCCATTTAGCCAAGTTTCTGACACCATTCGGTTTTTGGTTTACGCAGGATTGCTGGGCCCCATCGTCAACGCAACAATGGGCGTAGGCATGTTAGCTGCTGCTGGGAAAATTGATTTTTTTGAAAATGCTCTCAGCACTTGGTTAACTTGGTGGATTTCCAACGTTGCCGGTATTTTTATTTTGACACCACTCATTTTGAGTGGATATCGCTACCTAAAACTGAATCAACTGAGTTATCGTAACTTACCGAAACTGATTTTTCATATTTTGAACCGTAAGATCGTAACTCCATATTCTTTTAAAGGTGTTTTATCGCGATTGGGAATTAAGGCAATTCCAAGCAAAGAAATTGAATTTCTATTTTTGACTTCAAGTGTTTTCTTCATCAGTCTTTCTGCTTTTTGGAATGGACAATCCATCGCCTATATCTTAATTCCCTTATTAATTTGGGCTGTTTTTCGATTTGGAGATTTGGGCGCTAATCTCACAGCTTTCTTGATTTCTTTGATGGCTATTTTAGGCACGGTGCGCGGGTTGGGCAGTTTTGCCAGCCCTCACTTGAATCAGTCGTTGATGGGTTTACAGTCCTTTATAGTGGTGGTGGTTTTTACGTCGTTAATTTTGACGGCAACTTTGGCTGAGCAAAACACTGCCAAGGTGAAGCTGGATCGAGCATTCGCAGATTTAAAGGTTGCTAATCATGTTTTAGAGCATCAGGCCAAAACATTAATTCAGCAAAATCGAACCCTAGAGCGAACCCTTGAGGAGTTGAAGTTCACGCAAGCTCAAATGGTTCAAAGTGAAAAAATGTCTGCATTGGGAAATTTAATTGCTGGGGTTGCCCATGAAATTAATAACCCAATTGGTTTTTTGAATGGCAGCATTGAAAATGCAAAGGAATATGCCAATTATCTATTGGAACATATCCGGCTTTACCAGCAGAAATATCCTGAACCTAGCAGGGATATTGTTGAACATGCTGAGGATATCGATTTAGAGTTTTTAGAGGAAGATTTTCCTAAGTTGTTTGAATCCATGCACAATGCCACAGGGCGTGTGACTGGGATTAGTAAAAGTTTGCGAGCATTCACGCGATCGGACACCGATCAAAAAGTTAGGGCCCAACTGACCGAAAATCTGGACAGCACGATTCTGATTTTGAAATATCGCCTGAAGGCGACTAACCATCGCTCCGAAATTCGGGTAATTCGTAATTATGAGAATTTGCCTGAGATCTACTGCTTTCCAGGACAAATGAATCAGGTATTTATGAATATTTTGGCCAATGCCATTGATGCGATCGAGGAGTCCGCCATGGAGCAGAGCCTTGAAAATTTACCAACCCGCTCCTATCAAATTACCATAACCACAAAGTTAGAAACTAATCAGATTGTGATTAGCATTGCTGATAATGCCAAAGGAATGGATGAGGCAACGATCGCTCGAGTTTTTGATCACCTCTTCACGACCAAGGGAGTGAACCAAGGCACAGGAATTGGCCTATCGATCGCCCAAGAAATTGTGGTGACCAAGCATGGTGGGTCGATCAATGTGCGATCTCAACTCAATCAGGGAACTGAGTTTTTGATTCGTTTGCCCATTGATTCATGACTAATTCGTGGATTAATTTGCTGATTAATCGTGAATTAAAATCAGAAAATTGATAGGTTTTGATTGTTCAAACATTCCCTAGGAAGCTGGGGGCAATTGCTGTTCAATAAAACCAATAATTTCGGGCAGCCCATGGCCCGTTTTCAGATTGCTGAACAGAAAAGGGCGATCGCCTCGCATTTTTTGGGCATCTCGTTCCATGATGGCTAAGTCAGCACCCACATGGGGAGCCAAATCGATTTTATTAATCACCAGGAGATCGGATTTGGTGATGCCTGGCCCCCCTTTGCGAGGAATTTTGTCACCGGCTGCCACATCAATCACGTAAATCGTTAAATCAACTAACTCTGGGCTGAAAGTGGCGGCCAAGTTATCTCCCCCACTTTCAACAAAGGTGATTTGAATGGGGCGATCGCCCTGCGCAAATTTAGCCTCTAATTGCTCGATCGCCACCAGGTTAATGGAAGCATCTTCTCGGATGGCCGTGTGGGGGCAACCGCCAGTTTCCACACCAACAATCCGATCAGGAGAAAGGGCAGCACTCCGAACTAGGAATTGGGCATCTTCTTGGGTGTAAATATCATTGGTCACCACCGCCAGACTATATTGATTGCGCAATTTTTTACACAAAGCATCAACCAGGGCCGTTTTTCCAGAACCCACTGGTCCGGCCACCCCGATTCGTAATTGACTGGTCATGGTAATGGATAATAAATGAACTCCTGAGATGGACAAATAGCCAACTCATTCAATTTAAGAAATTCTGGCAAAGGCTCATTGAGTTTGACAAGATCCTCAACCACTCAAGCGGGGCCATCAATGGGTAATTCAATCATTAATGTCGCTCCCTGTTGGGGGGCAGACTGACAAGATAGTTGTCCGTGATGTTGTTGAGTAATGATTTGGTAGCTCACCGATAGGCCCAATCCTTTGCCTTCGCCCACTGGTTTTGTGGTGAAGAAGGGATCAAAGATTTTCTGTCGCACAGTATCTTCCATACCTGGGCCATTATCGGTGATGGAAATTTGCACAGTGTGATCGCTAATTTTGCGAGTTTCAATGGAAATTTCGGGCATGGGCTGCAAAGCAAAACCGGCGGGCGATCGCAAGGCATCGATCGCGTTGGTCAAAATATTCAAGAAGACCTGATTCACCATACTGGCATAGCAATTCACCAACGGAATTTCGCCATAGTTTTTTAACACGCTAATTTCTGGCTGTTGGCTTTGTACCTGTAAGCGGTGCTGCAAAATTAGCAGCGTATTGTCAATTCCTTCGTGCAGGTCTACTTGTTTTTGATCCGATTCATCCAAACGCGAGAAATTTCGCAGTCCTAGAACAATTTGCCGCACCCGATCGACCCCATTTTGCATGGAGTGAAACAGATTGTTCAGATCTTCTTTTAGAAAATCCAACTCCACTTCTTTCATTCTTTCTTGAACAATGGGATGAATTGCAGAGGAATGCTGCTCATGGAGTGCCAACAAATCCAGCAAATCTAAAAAGTATGATCGAGCATGGGTAATGTTCCCCATAATGAAACTAATAGGGTTATTAATTTCATGGGCAATACCTGCCACCATTTGCCCTAAGCTCGACATTTTTTCCGCTTGAATCAGTTGTGCTTGGGTCTGTTGCAGTTCTTGAAGTGTAATCTTCAACTGCTGATTTCTTTCGGTTAGCTCCTGAGTGCGAGCAGCCACTTTCTTTTCCAGATTGTTGCTGTAGTCTTCTAAGTTTCGGTAGAGGCGCGCATTTTCAATGGAAATGGCCGCCTGTGCCATCAAAATTTGCAGCACTTCTAGGCGATCGGGCGTAAACGCATCGATCGCCAAATTATTCTCCAAATAAAGAACGCCCATTAGCTGTCCTTGTTGAGTAATAGGCATACAAATCACCGATTGAATTTTCTGGTTTGTAATGTAAGGATCATTGGTAAATAATCCTTCAGCCATAGCATTACCCAACACCACTGATTCTTGAGTTCGTTGCACGTATTGAATCAGGGAAACTGGCAAAGATAAACTCGGAGATAAGGGGCAGTTTAGGGGAACATCTACGGCCGTTTGCCCTTCCACATGGCTGGTAGCTACCACGGTTAGTCGATTATTTTGTTGGGGATCTTTGAGGAGCAAATAGCCCGTTTGGGCCCCCGCATTTTCAAGGGTTAGTCGCGTTAGTTGGGTTAACAATTGCGACAAGACAATTTCCCCAGAAAGGGCCTGGGCCGCTTTAATCACGGTGTTAATATCCAGCACCGTGCTGGCGGTTGTGTGGGGATGGGTGGAATGCTGAGTGCCCGTGGGCGGCAGGGTGGGCGACCGCCGAGGGGACAGATTTTGCAGGGGCAGGGCTTTGGCCTGGAGCGCAGCGACCTTGGCTTTGGCTCCCCAGCGATCGTAAGCATGAATCGCATCCAGCCAATATTGTTTAGCAATTTTGTCGCGCCCGGAGTCGTGATATAGCTCGGCGGCACGCTCGGCGGCGATCGCCACTTCTGCCCAACGACCATGATTTTGAGCGGTGTTCATGGCGCGATCATAATAGTCCATGGCGCGGAGGATTTCCCCTTGCCAACGGGCCGTTTCCGCCAACACCAATTCATATTTACTTTGATAGTTTTCCGGTGCGTGGCTTGCCCAGTTTTCTAACTTAGCCGTCAAACGTTCTAAGGTAGAAGGCTGATCTTGTCCCTCCTCATTTAGAGCAGCCAAGTCACTGGGTTGAGTAGTTTTGAGATAAACCAATGCGGCATAAAACGTGAAGCCACCAGATAGCATAGAAGCGGTGGCGGCTGCTTGGTACTGGTCAGCCAAATTCGCCTTGATTTTCGCTGCTTCCCAATCATTCATGACATAGGCCAGAATGGTTTCTGCAAAATAGATGAAAAAGAGCAGCATTTGGTTTTCAGAAGCTTGAATTTCTGCAACCAATTGGCGGTTGATATAGCGGCCTTCCAGTTGAGAAGTGGATGCTTCTGGCGATTCCAAGGCTTCCGTTAACTGTCGCCAGGTCATGGCTGGATATAAGCCATGATCTTGTTTAATTTTTTGGAGCAATTCGATATACAGTTGTTGCTCTCGAGCGACCTCCGTGAGGGGTAGTCCCACCAACATCATGTAGCCACAAGACCACATGGCGCAGTAAGTGGCATAAACCACATCGCCCGTTTCCATTCCCATTTGCACTGTGCGCTCAAGGAATTGAATCGTATTTTGATGCGGCTCTTTCCAATGAACCACGAAGGAATTGAAGAGCATGTGGATTTTGCATTTCAGAGCATCCGAAGGATATTGCTCCAAAATGCGCAGGGAAATTTGCCCCGATCGATAGCCCAATTCAATTTGATTTAAGGGGCCACACAACAACAATCCATACATGCCATAGGCGTAGGCAGCGAGGGCGGAATGGCCCAGCTCTAGGCACATGTTCACCATCCGAAAGACGATGAAGGGCAACAAATCGGGTCTTGCTTGGTAAGAGGGGCCCGTGATGATGATCAGAATTTCGAGGGCAGCCAAAGCAGCCCGATCGCTCATTTTTGGGTAATCTGCCAACTGATCCAACTCCGGCAGCGGCTGATTCAGTTGCAACAATTGTGGATCAACTACCAAGGGATAGCCCAGCAATTCCAAAACAGGCAAAGCTGTTTCGATCGCGCTGTGCATTTGGTTTTCAGCGATCAGAAATTGAATTTTTAGCTCATAGATTTTCGTGCGATCGAGCAGCGATCGCGAGCGCTCCAAAGCAATTTCCGAGAGAGTTTGTGCTTTTTCAAATTGCGTCAATAAATATTCAACTTCCACACTTTCAGTGTAAAGATTGAGACTTAATTCATAATCGGTGTCCCAGGCATTTTCCGGCAGTAGTTGACGACCCGTTGCAAAATACTCTTGGGCCGAGTTATAGGCCGCCGCTGCCTTAGCCTTACTGCCTGCTCGATCATTTAGCTGCGCCAGAAGTAGCTGCTCTTGGGAATCGATAATGAGGGCAGAACCCACATTCATCGCATTCACCACATCAAACAAACAATCATCTAGCCGATCGGGTTCAATGCTATTGAGTAACAGACGACCCACCGTTAAATGGATCAGTTGCTTCTCATCATTGGGAATCAGAGAATAGGCTGCTTGCTGCACACGATCGTGCAAGAATTTGTAGGTGATCGTGACTGTTTTACAATCTTCCAATACCTGCGGAATTTTATAAGTTGCATTAAGCGGAATGACTAATCCTGCCTGCAGAGCTTGCCACAAATCTGTGGAAGTCTCAGCCGTAGATTTTTCATGAACAATTGCCAATGTATCCAAATCAAATTGGTTACCAATGCAAGCGGCTAATTGCAGCGCTCGTTGCACAGAAACATCCAATTTTTGAATTTCATGAACCATCAAACTAATCACATTTTCTGTGATTTCAATGGGCGGCAAATGCTGAAAATTCCATTCCCATTGCCCCGTCTCCGATTCAAACCAAATCACCCCTTCAACGTAGAGATATTTAAAAAGTTGTGTCAAGAAGAATGGATTTCCCTGGGTTTTTTGCACCAATAATTGGGCAATGGGTTCCACGGCCTCCAGCGATCGGTGTAAGGTATCCCCCACCAAAGTCAGCACATGATCCAACGTCAGGGGCTTGAGGGTAATGGTTTGCAGTTTCGCTCCCCCCACTTCGATCGTCCCTAGCATCCGCAATAGGGGATGCATCGGATCCACTTCATTGTCCCGGTAAGCTCCCAACATCAATAGGTATTGCCCATCGGGATCGGTCATTAACTGTTCAATCAGTTGCAGGGAAGCCGCATCGGCCCATTGCAAATCGTCTAGAAAAATAACTAGCGGCCGATCGACCTGGCAAAACACATGGATGAAGGTACGAAAGACCAAATTGAAGCGATTTTGAGCTTCGGAGGGCGGCAGTTCCGGCACTGGCGCTTGGTGACCAATGATTGATTCCAATTCAGGGATCACATCGGTAATAATTGAGCCATTGCTACCCAAGGCAACGGTCAGTTTTGCACGCCAAACGGCAATTTGCTCCTCTGTTTCAGTCAGCAACTGTCGCGCTAATTCGCGGAATGCTTGAATCGGTGAAGCATAGGGCACGTTGCGTTGAAATTGGTCAAATTTCCCGCTAATGAAGTACCCACGCTGACGGGCGATCGGCTTATGCACCTCATTCACCAAAGCCGATTTACCGATGCCGGAATACCCCGCCACCAGCACCATTTCCGTATTCCCCGCACTGACGCGATCGAACACATCCAAAAGCTGTTGCACTTCCATTTCCCGCCCATAGAGCTTTTGGGGAATGCTGAACGTGCCGCATTGATCGCGCTCCGCCAGAGGAAACGAGGCGATCGAACCAGACCGCTGCCACTGGTTCAGGCATTCCTCCAAATCCCGCTGAATGCCATAGGCGCTTTGGTAACGTTCCTCCGCCGTTTTGGCCATCAACTTCAAAACCACTGCCGACAGTTGAGGCGGAATCTGGGCATTCAGGTAGTGCGGTGGGATCGGTGCTTTTGCAATATGGCAATGCACCAATTCCATGGGGTCGCTAGATTGAAAAGGAAGCTGGCCCGTTAATAACTCATAGAGCGTGACACCCAAAGAATAAAAATCGGTTCGATAATCCACCGTGCGGTTCATGCGTCCCGTTTGTTCCGGCGACACATAAAGCAAGGTTCCCTCTAGCAAATTGGGACTACTGAGGATCGGGTGCTCCTTGGAAAGACGAGAGGCGATCGAAAAGTCCGTTAACTTTAGCTGTCGAGTATTAGACTCAAAGATTAGATTCTGTGGCTTAATGTCTTTATGAATAATTTGGCAATTATGCAGCCGCCCCAAAATTGCTGCCAACCGGCAACCAATCCATAAAACATCATCTAACAAAAGCGGTTGATTCTGGAGGCAAGCAATCAGGTCGCATCCACCAAAATCTTCAAGCACCAAAAAAGGTTTTCCCTGGATCTCATCAATCCCATAGGATTCCACAACTCCTTCTAGCTGAAGGTCTTTGAGAATTTCGTATTCATGCTGAAGCCTGGCCAAATCAACTCGATTTGGATAATCAGAAGCCACCGTTTTCAGGATGACCGACTTTTGTTCTGGTTGCTTCACTGCCCGATAGACAATCGTCCGTTCGGTGACTGAAAGAACCTCCGAAATTTGATACTGAGCAAACACGTCCATAGCAGTTTAGTGGCAGCGCAATTTACAAACAGGAACGGAATCAGAACAGGAACAAAATATAATCAATTTTGAAGGCTGTAAGTCAACCCTGAACCTAGATTCACATGGATTTGTAATTATTGCTTGACCTTGCTAAATTGTCATGTTTTTACTAAATTGTCGCTCTTGTCCTCAAAATTAATTGATCTTGGTTTACCAACTAAAGACCTGCCCACTGAAGCGATGGGCTGCGTCGAATTTAGATTGATAATCAATGTTTGAATTAGATGTTATGACATCGATCACGATTGGACATTAGTAAGGTGATATTAACATCAAATCGTGATCGACAACGACTTCATCGCAGACAAACGCTAGCTAAACCAACGGTTTATTAATTGCCATAGGGCAATAAAGGGAAAGAATAGCCGCAAATACCAGGGCGAAACTTTTCCATTCCAAGGCAGTCCCCGCTTGTAGCGTAAGTAGTCTGACCAACGGCGAACTGCAAACACAATTGGCTCCCTTAATTCCCAAACTTTGCAATAGGGAGCCTTGACTTGATAAGCATCAATGATGGCGTTCACTGCCCGGCGGGCGGCTTCATTGGCTCCTTCCATGGTTGCCAAGTCCGTGTTGGTGCGCACATAGTCTGAGGCCAAGAAAAAGTTGGGAATCTTGGTATGGGCTTCCGGACGCAGCACCCAGGTATTCACCAAGTTAACCAACAAGGGTTCGCCGTTGACGTTGGCGTTAGGGTCACCAATGCGGCTCTTGTAGAGCAGTCTTTCCCGTCCCAATCGTTCATGAAAACGCTGGGATAGCTGTGAGGACTCCAGGTGCAGTTTCTCGTTAGGCACCGGCAGCGGAATCGGCCCCACAAACCCCTTCGCCACTAGCGCATTCACCGCCAGCCGGGCTTGGCTTTGATCCACATCAAGATGATCAGCAATCTCCTCCAAGGTAACTTCGCGATTCTGGTGATGAATCCACAAAAATAGATCCTTGAAGAAGTCAGGTAATGCACCATTCAAGACTTCATCGAGTTTTTCAGGATCGGTTGCTAAGTCGCAGCAGTTGTGAACGATATCGGGATCCAAAAACCAGCTATGAAGATCCTCATCTTTCAGGAGTGGTTTACCCTTTTCCTTCAAGGAGCGCTTCATTTGCTCCCACACTTCTTCCTTAATCTCCTCGGGGTTGCAAATTTGGGCTGGCTTGGGAATTTTCAGCCCCAATGTACCGTTAATTGCGCCCACTTCATCGGTGTTTGGGTTGATGAAGTAACCCCAGTTGGAGGGGATAGCGGAGATGATGCCTCGGACTTGCCCATCGCCAAATTGTTCAACGGGAAATTCCGGCCAAAACTTGGTTTGGGAAATGGATGTTAAGGCCCAAGGGGAATCCACATACAGCACGTGGCCATGGGTGACGGGCACATCTCGGTTGAGATAGTACTGAATGCCGTTCATCCAGGCGGTGCTGGTTGCCAGGCGCTTAAGGTTGGCAAAGGTGGGGTCGCCTTGAATCAAGTCATCGGAGATCAGTCCAGCGATAATTTCTGCGGGCAAGGCAGCAATGTAAACATCACCCGTGACAAAGCGATCGACCTTGGTTTCTAGGTCAGTGACGATCGCCCCTGAAATTTTGGTGTTGCCTTGGGCATCCCGTTCCGTTTGGATAGAGCGCAGGCGGCTGGAAAAATGATATTCCACACCCCGGGTCTTAAGGTATTTTAGCCAGGGATCAATCCAAACGTCATTAGTCGGGCCATTCAGAACGCGATCGGCACTGCTGTTGCTGGGATCTACAATGCCCAACAACAACTGCAAGAAGATATCGCCCATGGTCTTAGTGCTAGCCAATTCAGCCCGGGAAGCCACTAGCGAGGTGGTCAGGCCACGGGCTAGTAAATTTTGATAGGCGATCGACTTGTTTTGGGCATCTAGATAATCCCACCAACCAATTTTTTCGTATTCTCCAAGGCGGCGTTCTGGGCAGGAGGTTAGGAGTTGGAAAACACGCTCCGCAAAGAACTCTAATTCACCCGGCAAGAGGTCAGCGGTTGCCCCTTGCAGCAAAGCCTGAAAAATGAGGATCAGGTCTCCTAGGCTTTGGGGAAAGCGATCGGGCAGGATAATGAGGTTTTTGTGATCCTCATATTGGGCCAAGGCTAGCCGAGTTGTGTCCACCAAATTGTCAAAAACCCTGCGCACTTTTCCACCCTGAGGAGGCTGGTAAGGAATGCGTTTCATGGTATCGGTCACATGCCGATAAAAGCTGGGAAAGAAGCGAAACCCATGCTCACCCGGCAGGGGCTGTTTGCCTGGAGCGGCGCTGTTTGGAACTTTGATGCTGCGCGCCTTTCCGCCCGCAATGCTTTTGAGTTCATACACTTCAACGGCAAAGCCCCGCTCAACTAATTCGTGGGCGGCGCTCATTCCGGCAATACCACCGCCGAGGATAACAACTTTTACCATGCTAAAGCTTCCTTAAGATGCCTACGAGCCAACAAGTTTGCTTGGTTTGATTTGGATTCTCTTGTTTAGGATTGTTCCCAATCCGATACATAATCATGCCAAACTTCACTTGGGCTACGATCCCGAATGTTTTCGATCTGTGGACTGTTGTCCCTTAAATCTATAGTGCTTTCTCTTTCCGGAGATCGCAAGAGAGGACAAGGGGTCATTAATGAAAAAATGGTCGATGATTCAAGACAGTTCGCTTCAAGCTGGAGTGGTCTGAAATGGTCATTCAAATCTTTTTTCATTAAATGTGAATTTAAAAGGTGATTGAATTCAACTGGATTTTTACCTTGGATTATTAAATGGGCAATTTCTGTAAATTTACGGATCTTTTTGTATTGAGAACTACAAAAAATACGAGTTAACGTTGGATCATTGATCAGTTGTCTGATCGCCCTGCCCGATCGAACAACAGTGAAAAAAGGCCCCTGAACTCGTAAAGCAGCAAAAATCGGTGAAATTGGGCGATCGGCTCCCAAGACAGCCATTGGGCAACCAGACCCCAGCGAAAAGCAAGGTGAGCAGTCACATTTCACCCACAAGCCATTCACCGATCCCGCCACCCTCGGTCAGCCGCCTTAAGGGCAAAAGTCTTCATTAACAACAGTTTGAGGATTTGACCTGGGGGCTTGCGCACTGAAATTTTCATTGACCTGAGGGCCAGCCTCCCAGCCCTTGAGTTACTTGAGTACCAATGGGATTGTGGCATGATGGGTAGGCCCAATTTCGGTCATGGGTTGCGCCCAAAGCTGCGTTCCAGGCTGGCAACGCCCAAAGCCTGATGCGGCCCCAGGAAGGGCTGTGCCTCGCCTAAGGTTCGAGTAGTCTGGTTTTGTCCTCCCCATGACCTTGGCCGTCATCAGGAATCGCCGCATGGTTAGCCCGCCCACTGCTCCGAACGACAATCCCGACTTTAATCCCGACTTTGGCTCCACCTTCGCCCCGGAAGGGCCCGATCGCCCCAACCGGCGATCGCTTCTGTGGCGGCGAATGGGGGCTTGGGCGGTGGAAGTGGCGCTGATTGCGGCCAGTGGGGGCTTGCCCTTTGCGATCGGGCAGGCGGCGCGCACGGCCTTGGAGGGGCCGCCCGTTCCGCTCAATCCAGTGCTGGCCAGCGTTGAGGACGCGGCCGCCAAAACCTTTGCCATTCCGCCACACTTGCGCCCCACGGCCGTGGCTCCGATGACGAATCTCTTTTGGTCTGGGGCGTTGGTGTTGCCGGTGGCACTGGGCGGCTTACAACTTTTTTTGCTGGCCACCACGGGCAAGACTTCGCCGAAGTCCTGGTTTGGCCTGCAACTAACGGATGAGCAGGGACGCGCACCCGGTTTGGGGCGGGTGTTGTTGCGGGAAGGGGTGGGCCGTTGGGGGCTGCCGCTGGGAACGGCCTATGGCGTGTGGCGGGCCAGCGGAGCCTATCCGGATTTGTCGATTTTGCTGGGTTTGGCGGTGGTGGGGCTGGCGATGGAGTCAGGAGCAGCCCTGTTGGATCCTCAGCGACGGCCCTGGCGAGATCGATTGGCCAAGACGCGGGTTGTGGATTTGCGAGACCCGGAAGGCTGGGTGGAGCCGGGGATGGCGGCCATGGAGCCGGGGCCGATCGAACCGGCCACCATGGGCCGATCGATCCTGGTCAATGGTCGATCGGGCAGTGGTTCGCTGACGGAGCGATCGGCAGCGCGGCTGACCCTGAATCATCCCAACAGCCCGGAAACCACGAATTTGATTCTTTCCCCGATCGGGGCCCGGGGGCTGTGGGCTTGGGTGCGCCAGAACCCCGGCACGGCGATTGTGGTGGTGGGATCACTCGGTTTGGTGCTGGTGTTGGGAACCTTTGCTGCTACGCAAATTTATGTCCAAGATCAAGCCGATCGACGGGCGGCCCAAGCCCAGAAGCAGCAACTCCTGCTGGATTTGGTGGCCAAATATAGCCAAAATGCCCCCGACCAGCGGCGGGGTTCCGTGCTGGCCCTGGGAGCCGTGCAGGATCCAAACCCGGAAATTGTGCTGCTGCTGAATTTGTTGGGCCAAGAGGAATCACCACAGCTCATTGAAGCCCTGCAACAGTCGATCACTAGCGCCGGGCCCGCCGCCTTGCCCTATCTGCAACGGTTAAACCAAACCCTCAAGACCGATGCCGACAGTTTGGCAGCGGGGCCCAACACCGGAGAGGCCACCCAAGCAGCCCTGCGGTTGCGGGCCACCCAACGGGCGATCGCCAAATTGCTGCGGTTGCGATCGGGGGCTGACGGGTCGATCGACCTCAGCCGAGTGGATTTGGGCCAGTCCAATTCGCCCAACGCTCAATTTTCTCTGGTGCTCGATCGGGCCGATCTTTCGGGACTAAAACTCCGCAGCGCCGTGCTCACCGGGGCCAACCTACGCGGCTCCGTTTTTCGATCGGCCGGGCCCGATGGCCGCTGGAACACCTTTGACGATGCCCTCACCGATCTCTCCGGAGCCGACCTGCGCGGAGCCGACCTCACTGGCGCATCCTTAATTACCGGTCAACTGGAGCGCACCAGCCTGGTTGGGGCCGCCCTGAATGGCACCAATCTGACCAGTGCGCGTTTAATTGGAGCCAACCTCAGCCAAGCCAAACTCCTAGGAGCGAATCTGGAAGCGGCCAACCTGGATGGAGCCAGCCTCACGGGGGCCGATCTCGGGGATGCCAAGCTGAACCAAGCCAGTCTGCATGGAGCCAAACTGGGTCAAGCCCGGGCCGTGGGAGCCAGCTTGGCCCAAGCCGATCTCACCGAAGCCAGTTGGCGCGGGGGCGATCTGTCCACCGCTGATTTAAACCGGGCTAACTTGCACAATGCCGACCTGAGCGCCACCCGCCTAACCGGAGCCAACTTGCAGGGGGCACAACTACAAAGCGCCCAATTACAAGGCACCGATTTTTCCCAGGCCGATTTACGTGGGGCCCTGTTTGAGGGAGCGAACCTGAAAGGCGCGATCTTTGCCCCCACCAACGCAGCCCCGGCCGGCGGGTTTGTGGGGCGCACCGACGGCGAAAAGCCCTCGGCCCTGGTGAAGGGCGCAGACTTCAGCCAAGCCAAGAATTTGGATCCCCGCCAGTTAGCCTATCTCTGCACCCAAGGGGCCATTCACCCCCAATGTCCCCAATAGATTGGCAGCCACCGCCCTAAGAGGATGTCTGAGAAGTATCTTTCAGTACGGGCTAAACATTAGTTGTCGTGGGAGCAAGGGACTTAAGCCCCTTGTCTACATCGATCCCTGGGGCGTACAGAGTAGCAATTTTGGCTTTTCAGACATCCTCTAAGGGTTGAGGGCGTGGGTTTGCCAACCGTCGGGGGTGCGATCGAACCCGGTGCGATTTTGCGGCTCCCCCTTCAGCTCCAGCCAATCCACCCGCTCAGGGATGAGCCACAACAGCACAAAGGTCTCCAGCGGCGCGATCGGATCCGGCGGCGGCGGCGCAAAGGCGGCCGAATCAACCGTGCGATCGCCCCGAGGATTGGGCCAAGCAAATTGCAATCGGGCCGCATCCGAGAGGTTTTGCCACAGGCGCGATCGCTCGGCCTGTTCCGTGGGGTCGGGCGTGGTGGCCAGCACTGCCCGCAGGGTTCCGGCAATCCGAAATTGTTCGCGCGTTTTGGGAAAGTACCAACAGGCTTCCGCGCGGGGATTTGCAGCTAGTTGCGGCATCTTTTCGCTGCGGCTGTCCGTGATCACCGTGAGCCAATCCGTGCGATCGCGAAATCCCCGAAAGACCACCGTTCGGTTCGCAGGACTGCCATCGGGGCGCACCGTGGCCAGTTGCAAATAGCGGGCATAGATCAGCGATCGGTTGCGGTGCAGGGCCCGCGACAGGGGCGATCGCCAAGGAGCCAAATCAGGGGATATGGGCGCGGGAGAATCTAAAAGTTGGGAATCTGAGATTTGGGAATCTGAAGCTGGGGTCATGGCCGTTGCAACGAGAGGATAGGGGCGATCGGGCGGAATCCTGGGGCGATCGATTGCGATCCCCCGAAACCACCCCAAGACAGCAGCACCGATCCCATCACCCGCGATCGATCTAACTCATTGCCCACCGCCGAAACCGTCGTTCCCTTGGTGGCGTTATAGATTGCATAGCGACCATTATTCAGAATGCGATTCTCGCCAGGACTGAAGGCCGTGCCCAGATCCGGCTGGGCGCGATCAATCATCACCAACCCATCGTTACTGTTGCCTTCAATTTGGTTACGGCGCAGCAGCGGTTGGGCCTGATTAGAAATCACCACCCCATCTCGGTTTTGGGTAATTTGGTTGTCTTGAATCACCGGGCTGGCATTGCCCCCGATCGCCAGGCCAAACCCCGTTGCCTGAAACCGGTTTTCGCGCACAATTCCCCCCGCGTCACGGGTGATGGACAGGCCATTGCCGCCGTTGTTTTGAAACCAATTGCGCAGAATTTGCGGTTGGGCCCGCCCCGTCACGAAAATGCCGTCGCGATGGCTGTTCAAAAGGCGGTTGTTGGCGATCACGGGCGTGGCTCCATCGCTTTCCACCCAAATGCCCGTACCGCGTGGCACCGGATTGCTGACCGTGACCCCCAACACCGACCCGCTCCCCGTCAGGGCGATCGCCACGGCCTGTTGCGAGAAACTGCGACTGCTGAAGCCGCCGGCCCCTTGAATGACCACCGCTTGGCCCTGGCCGTCCAGATCGCCGCTGAGGGTCACCCCGTCGGGCACGCGCAGGGGAAACTGCTCGCCTAATTCCGCACTGTAGCGGCCCGGAGCCAGACGAATGGTGACCCCATTGCTGTATTGGCTCGCATGGTCAAGGGCGCTGGTGATGGTGCGGAAGCTGCCGCGGCCCGATCGAGCGGCCGCATCATTACCTTGGGGATCCACCGTTAACACCACGCTGGAACGGGCAGGCGGCTGAAGCGGGCCGCCTACTGTCCCGATCGCCCCGACCAACAGCCCCAGCCCGATCGCCCGAACAGCCCAACCCGACCAGCAACGGGAAAAATGGCGCAGTGGCAGACCCATGAGATCACGCTCTGATCAAAACTAGGCTGCATTTTAAGCTGAATTGCGGGGCGATCGAGCCGGTCAGCCCAGCGGATGCGGTAGGATGGCAACACCAACTTTGTTGCAATTCCGTTACAAAATCTCGCCTCGATCGCTCGATTTAACGGCCCTTCAAACCCTGCCCTGCAAACCATGATTTACAGCAATCCCCACAGCACGCAATTCGTTCTGGTTACCCTGTTCTTTGCCCTGGCCTTTGGGCAAATTTTTAAGAACATGCTGGAATTTCAGGTGAACCGCTGGTATGAAAACCGCCGCACCCAGCCCACCGTGGAATATAAAAAGCCCCAAATGCGCATCGCCTACTTGGGTTTGGCGGTGTTCACCTTTTTGTGCATGGGCGAAAGCCTGAAGGTTTTGGGATTTTTCACCCTGTTGGCCTATGGGGTGAGCCTGTTGGTGGTGGTTCCCACGGCGATTTTTATTTGGCTGCAAATGGGATCGATGTTTAGCCTGATGGTGAAGGGGGGTTCCGCCGCGATCGACATTGAATCGAATTATGGTCTGTCGGCAGAACAGATCAAGATGAAGAATCAATAGGTTGAATTTAGGCCGCCCGATCGATTTGATCTTGATCGCCCGATCGATTGCGGCCAAAATTCTTCGGGTCTTGATTTCAATCCCCCCATCGATCAAGATTTGCTTTAACGAGATTTGCTCCAATCAAATTCCCGAGCACCGAATCAAAGAGCGCAAGCTCCATCAAAAAGTACAAGCAAAAAGTACAAACAAAAAGCACAAAAGCGCAAAACAAACCGATGAGTAAAAAGTGGACTTGGTATATCAAAGCCCAAGCGGGTGTCTTGCTGTTTCCCTTGGGTCTTTGTTTATTTGGGGAAGCGGTAACACGCCGCATTAACGGCGATTCTTGGTTTTGGTGGGGCACGATCGCCCTGGCGGTGATTAATGCCGGTGTGGGGTTGATGATTGAAAGCGGCCTGATTGGTGGCTTTCCCCGCGACCAAAAACCCAATGAATAATTGCGGTCAAACCAATCAAAATGATCTGTGATCCCGCCATTGGGTGATCCAGAAATTTGCTCCTTAAACCAACCATTGACCGATCAAGGCGATCGCCCAATCAGCGCGATCGCCCATGGAAATCGACCCGCTCGATCGACCCGTTTGATCAATCGGCTAGCGGGTTGATCCACTTGATCAACGGCCTATTGCACCCAGCCGATCGCCCCAGATAGGTCAGCCCCACGGGTCACGGCCCCGTCTAAGGTGGCTCCGGTGAAATTGGTGTTGCGGGTCACGATGCTTCTCAAGTCCGCCTGGGCCAGGTAGGCGCGATCGAGCCGAGCATCGGTGAGCACAGCCCCTTGCATCACGGCCCCGCCCATCTTGGCCTGTTGCAGATTCGTGCCAATCAGGCGCGCTTGCCGAAACACCGCCAAGCTGAGGCCCGCCCGCTGGAGATTGGCCTTGCTGAAGTCAGCTTGGGTGAAGTCGGCTCCCGTGGCGATCGCGCTGCGGAGGTTCGTTTCCAAAAAACGCGCCCCCACCGCCTTCACACTGCTGAGGTTGGCTTCTTCCAAGTTGGTTTGCCGCAGGCCCGCCCCCAACAACAGAGCATTAGCAAAGTTGGCTTGAAACCCGTCCGCGCCGCCCAGCTTGGCTTGGGAGAGATTGGCCCCTTCAAAATTAGCCATAACCAGGTTTGCCCCCAGTAGGGTGGCTCCCGTCAGGCTCGATCGCACCAACTTGCTCGATCGCAACTGAGCATCGGACAAATCCGCCCCATCCAACTGGGCAAACCGCAGATCAGCCCCTTGCAAGTTCGCTTCCTTTAGGCGACTGGCCACCAACAGGCTCTGCACCAAACTGGCGCGGGTCAGGGTTGCGCCTCGAAAGTTCGCTTCCCGCAGGCGAGCCTTGTCCAATACCGCTTCCGTGAGGTTAGCCCGCTGGAACTTGGCCCCACGCATCCGCGCCTCGGTCAGGGTGGCCCCGCTCAAATCCGCATCCCGAAACTGGGCTTCCTGGCCGGCAATGCCATCGAGCCGCGCCCCGCGCAGGTTAGCCCCGTTCAAAACCGCTGCCGTCAGTGTGGCTCGCTGCAAGTCAACACCCCGCAAGTCCAAGCCGCTCAGATCAACCCCAGACAGGTCACACTCAACGCAGGCACGGGTGGTTTGCAACCGTTGCAGGGGGGTGAGCGGGTTGCTGGGGGCCGCCGCCAAGGGCTGGGCCCCCAAGCCCAAGCCCAAGCCCAGCCCGATCGCCCCAAAAATCAGGCCCGATCGCACCAGTGGTGGCACGGCTGCCCTAATTGGCTGGGTCAACGTTGCGGAGCCAGCCGTTGTAACAAGGGGCTTAAGTCCCTTGCTGCCTAACGGTCTGGTAACGGTAACCGTCATTTGATTTGACCTATCAAAATACGCTTGCTGTGCAACTAGGCTATTTGCCGCCGTAGTAAAACGCAATTTCCTTCTCCTTGAGCGGGGTCAGGTCAGCATCCAGCAACATTTGATCTAATTCCGCTTGGGCAAAGTGCTTAGCCCCAATCCGCACAATTCGCGATCGCATGGTGTTGGTCACGCCGCTGCGTTGGCGCTGGGCTTCAATGGCCATCACCTTGCGATAGAGTTCCAGACGCGCGGCCGGGATCGGCGTTCCGTCAAAGTCAATCCCCTGCTCGATCGCCACATCGATCGCGTCTGCTCCAGTCGTTTGCGCCATGGTTTGACTAAATCCTTTTGGTTGAATCTTGGGGAATGAAAATGCAGTGGCCAATGAATGCGATCGCCACCGCCATCACAAAGTGCAATCGCAAAGAGCAATTGCAAAAAACGCAATAGCAATAGGATGACATCAACCGCGATCGAACCGCTCACCCGCCTTGGGCGAAATTGCATCGGGTCTAGCGGCTGGCGACCTCGGCCACCAATCGCTCCCAAGCTGCCACCGGATCCGCCGCCGCCGTCACCGGTCGGCCCACCACCAAATAACTGGCTCCGGCCGCGAAGGCCTCAGCAGGCGTGAGGGTGCGTTGTTGATCACCGGATGCGGCCCAAGCCGGCCGCACCCCAGGACAAACCAACAGAAAATTCGCGCCACAGTGCGATCGCAAGGTCGTTGCCTCCTGGGGAGAACAAACAGCCCCCGCCAAGCCAGCCGTTTTCGCCAATTGCGCCAAGTGGGCGGTGTAGTCAGCCACGCTCGCAGACACCTGCAAATCGGCCGCCAAACGATCGGGGCCAATGCTGGTGAGCAGGGTCACGGCAATCAGTTGGGGCGGCGTTACGCCCGCTTCGGTGGCTCCTGCGATCGCCGCCGTTTGGGCCGCTTCCAAGGCCGTCAGCCCCGCAGCCCCATGCACCGTCAACAAATCCACACCATAACGCCCCACGGCCCGGGCCGCCCCAGCCATGGTGTTGGGAATGTCATGGAGCTTCAGATCCAGAAAAACCCGCTTTTGTCGCTGCTTCAATTCCTGCACGATCGCGGGGCCCGCACTGATGAACAGCTCCAAACCCACTTTCCAGAACGACACCTCCGGCAAGCGATCGACCCAAGCGATCGCCGCCTCATAGGTAGACACATCCAGCGCCACAATTACTCGATCGCCACTCACGGTTTTGTCCTCGATCGGCCCCATGGGCCCAAAAAGCAAAAACAGGATAACGCTTTGACTGCGCATCCTGTTGCTGCGGCCCTGGGGCCAGATTTCAAACGAGAGCGAAAAAGCCAACGCCTGAGCGCCAGCCCGCAAGCTGAGTCAGAAATCAGCACTCATGTGAGTGATTCGCCAGTGGCCGAACGCCCCAAATCATAAATCTTCAGGTGATCAGTCTTGGGATTTTGAATGGGGATTCGGCTGCCAAACTTTTGCTAGATGACCGAGAAGCACAATGGCTTAGTCGTCGTAGAGACGGCATTCAGCCGCATCTGGGTTGTCATCGCAATACTTTTCAAAGGAATTCTTTTCAGGGTGCCCTTCTTTTTGATGCGATGCTTCGGCTTGCAGTTCTTCCAGTGCATCCCAAGCAGCCGCACATTCAGGCGAGTGAACTCCGTTCGTGCTGCACGCTTTGCGTGCAGCCTGCCGTTCTTCTTCGATTTGTTCGTGGATGTTGGTGTTGTCAGACACTTGACGATGGCCCTCCCAATAAAAGCCGAGTCCGTCCGAATAGTTTGGCAAAAATATTCGCGATCGCGCCGCGAGTTTGCCAGAAAGTTTCGATCGGCTCTGGTGTCGTCGTTGGAACGACTCGATCGAGTCTTGGCAAAATGCCAAGGGTTAGGTTTGTTGCAACAGGGGCCCATCAGCCAGCACAACCGAGCATTAAGCCTGCACAGCAAACGCAGCGCAGATTCGGTGGACAAGCCTCAAGGGTGCAGAGGACGAGTCTGGAACCGGGTAAGGTTCTCAGTTCCAAGGCTCACTCCCAATTCCATTGCCACTTGAGCCAAGCTAGGACGATCGCCTCATGCAGTGTTTTGCTGCGTTGGTGTATCGCTAGGGTGTTTGCCAAGCAGGTTGCTGACCTTTCTCTACTGTACCCTGACCTGCTCTGACAATCTAGCGAAGAATTGCGGGAAAACCGTACTGCACAGCCCTGAAAACGACGGCTAGCCTTGCCTTACAGCCCTTGGGAGTGATTACTCACCCTTGGTCTTTTGCAATGAGTCGCAATCAACCGAAATGCTATAGATTACGGGGATCACACCTAACTGGTCTAATCTGCCCAATTTGTCTAAGTTATTTATATTTAACTGGCCTGATTTGGTTAACTGGTCTGATTTGGCTGAGTCCCGTCTGAGCTGGCCTCGGGCGATCGGGACAAGGCATGGCGCTTTAAGGCCTCTAGGGGCACAATTCGCAGGGCCGCCTCATGGGTTGCTTGCAAATCCACAGGCGGAGCCGCCCCGGCCGCCACGGCCTCTAGCCACCGACTGGCGCATAAACACCACCGATCGCCCGGTTTCAGCCCTGGAAAATCGGCCCAAGGTAGCGGAGTGCTCAGATCATTGCCGCGCGATCGGGTGAATTCCAAAAATGCCGCCGTCACCTGGGCACAAACCGTATGGGATCCCCGATCGAGCGGCCCCGTTTCGCAACAGCCCGTGCGATAGAACCCCGTGACCGGATTTTGGCCACAAAGGGCCAGCGGGCCGCCCAAGACGTTTTTTGGCCCCTGGTTAGCGCCCTTTGATGGGTCAATATCTTTTGATAGATCAGTTCGATCGCCAGCGGTGAAAGGTTGTTGTTTTGGCTCTGGCCCTGGTTTTGGTTCCTGCTCGTGCTTTCGCCCGGTATCTTCGGTATTCATGACGGGATTAATTGCGGGAGTTGCACCCATATCCGTATTCAGGTTAAAGAAGCAACCCAATTCAGGTTAAAGAAACAAGCCACGCTCGGCATACCGTTCCTCCGCCCAGGGTTCACCGCGCTTGTGGTAACCGTTGCGTTCCCAAAAACCCAGGGCTTCATGATCCAAAAATTCCAAGCCCTTCAGCCACTTGCCGCTTTTCCAAGCATACAAATGGGGAACCACCAACCGCAGCGGCCCGCCATGATCCGGGGGCAAAGGTTCGCCAAACAACGTATGCGCAAAGAAGTTTTCCTCGCGCAGGAAATCCTCGATCGCCAAATTGGTGGTGTAGTCCCCATAGCAGTGCTGCATCACATGCACAGCCTTCGGATCCAAATCGATCGCCCGCATAAAGTCCGTCACCTTCACCCCGCGCCACTGCACATCCAGCTTGGACCAGCGGGTAACGCAGTGAAAATCCGCCGTGAAGTCGGACTGGGGCATGGCCATCAGGTCATGCCAACGAAGCTTGACCGGCTGGGCACAACCCCAAACCTCCAGTTCCCAATCCTCTAGGCGAATGTCCGGTGTATCGCCATAGGTCAGCACCGGAAACCCCGTGGCTAAGTATTGACCCGGTGGCACGCGATCGCCCTGATTAGGTTCTGGTTTTTGGAAAAATTTGCCTAGCATAGTCACAGCACCGGGTAGAGACTGACTGGGAAAACACTTGCTTAAGTTTGCTGGCTTGAAATCTGATCGGAGAGTTGCCTGAGAGGATGTCTGAGAAGTGTTTTTCAGTACGGGCCAATGTCATGGGCAAGAGGCTTAAGCCCCTTGTCTGCGTCGATTATCGGGGCATACCGAGTAGCAAGTTTGGCTTTTCAGACATCCTCTGAGTCGTCTTGTTTTAACATTCCTGTTTTGATTTTAAGGCGCTCTCAGAATTTCTGATTCCGATGCGGTTCGATGTTGACGATTGGGTTAATCTCAAACAGTCTTGAACAGGCGAAAATTTAGCAATTCAAGATAATGAGTCAGGAATTGTATAAATAATGAATCAAGTAATTGATCTGATTTAGTACCTAGATCTGATTTAGTACCTACGTTGACCCAAACTCAGGTAACTGGGCTAGGCAAAACAGGCGGGGCGATCGAGGGCGGTGGTGGCGCACTTGCAGAGAGCGACATCAACCGCCGCAAGATGACTTATTCTTCGGTTTCGTCTTCGGTTTCTTTGGTGGGGAAGACAAAATTCGATCGACCGGTCAGGATCGACTTGCCCAGGGACAGGGCTTGCTGAGCACGCAAATTGGCTTTGCGCTTCCAAGTGGCACGGCGTTGATCGCGCTTGCCGTTGGAGGTTTTCTTCTTAGGGACTGCCATACGATCAGGTGTCGTGTCGCGACAAACAGACAACTTTTCGATTCTAGACTAGTCGGGTCGTGATCGCTAGACGATCAATGGGGTTTCTCCCTAGGCAGCCACCCTGGATAATTCAAGCAGCGCCAGTTGAGACGCGATCGCCCTGGGTGATCGATTCGCCAGCGATCGATCCGGCCGGCTCAGCGTTCTGCCGCCATCCACCGCCCCTAACCACCGTCCGATGACTTTTCAAACCCTAAAACCATTTCAAACCTTTTTTGAGCATTGTGTTGGCGACTGGAACGCCGAACGCACCTACCATTACTTACGCAACCAAACCGTGGAGCGATCGCACACGGAATTTCAAATTCGCCCGATTTCACTTGAGCAAAAGCAACAAGTCCTACAGGACAATGAACGACCCGATCGGGCCGATCTCGACCAGATTCCAGGCTATCACCTCGACTTCCAAACGGTTTCCGAGCATGGCGAGCGGGTGGCCCAGAGCTTGAATTTTTTGTTCGTCCCCAACGCTGAAACGGGATCAATCCTGGAGGGCGACTACCTGCGCGATCGCGCCTACGAGGAAGCTAAACCAATGGTGGCCCAATTTCACTTCACCGTTGCCACTCGAGAATTGAGGATGACCACCCACTATCAACGGGTGGTGTCTGTGGATTCCATCACCCTGGTGAATCCTACCCTTCGCCTGCGGCGGATTTTGAACTATCATCGCCCCGCCACCGAGGATGCGCCGTTGGATCAAATTGCGCTGGCGGGGTTTGGTGTTGAACAGAAGATCAATTAGCCTAGAACCGTTGCGCCGGGTTCAACGGCTGGCTAGCAATCTGGACGAGACTGGGGCCGTGAGGGGCGATCGAAACAACAATGGCGAATTTTCGAGTGTGGCTCGTTTTGGTGGTCGGTTTTTTTCTGGCGGCGGAACTATGGCAGTTGCTCCGAGCCGTGACGCTACCGACTCCTCTGCTGTGGGCGGGGGGCTTGGTTCTGGCCACCGCTTCCAATTGGCATCATCGGGCGGGCTGGCCCTTCAAGTGGTTAGATCAGTGGGCGGCGTTTTCCCGTGCCCAGTCCCAAGGGCCCGTTGCTCAACCGTTTCATGCGCCGGGTTCAGAGGTGCGATCGCCCGATCGTCGTTGAAGTTGGCCGTTGAGATTAGCCACCAAGACCACCATTGAGGCCGCCGCTGAGAGCAATTGGCGGCCGCTGTTGATCGCTATTGATCGCAGTCGAAATCCAGGGAGTTGGGCTGGTTAATCTTGCCCGAAGCTCCCGACCTGTGATTAGTCAAGCAACAGCCTCCCCAGCGCCCGATGCAGTTCCCCTGTGGCCAATGGAATCGCCAGGGCAACGCAAGCAGCTTGTAACCCCGTGTTCTGGGCTTCCAAGTCAAAGGTCTGGGTATCGATCGGCATCGATCGCGCCGGCCATTGGCCTGTTTCCCAACCCTGTTGACAATCGGCAACACAGGTGGAGTGGTGCGATCGACAGGCGGCCGGCCGCACGGGATAGATTCCGCAAGTGCCATCGGGTTCCAAAAAAGCACAGGGGATTTTGTGACCAAGCCGATCGCCCGGGTTTATCAACTCGAGCTGCCCTAGGGTTTGCGCCAACCGCTCCAGAATCAGCCGCCGCTGAGCCATCGGCAGCGCTCCGATCCAATCGGCAATCACCTGGGCTTCTAGCCCCGCGATCGGCACGTTCAGATAGCAGCACCAATTACAACCCCGATCGCAGGCCACAAAACAATCAGTCCGATCCAGGCGCTCTGCAATCGCCCGATCGCCCGCAGCCCAAAGTTCCCGCTGCAAGCGCAACAAACCAGGCAAACCCGCCACCGACCACCGACCGATCGCGGCCTGTTCCGTCTCTTGGGCTAATTGCTGCACCCGTTGCCAGCGTTCTTGGACGGCCCTGGGGTCAAGCTCTGCCATATTTTTTCGCCTCGCCTGCAAAAACACAAAGACCCCCGACTAGCGAGGGTCTCTGTTAAGGGCGATCGGGTCATCCCGCAGGACAAACTCGATCAAATTGCCAATCGCTCGATCGATTAGTCGAGGTCGGGCATCGCCAGCGCGGGTTCGCTCTCGCGGTTGATCCCCTTCTCGAAGCCCGCTTCAGCCGCGCGAGCGCGACCAGCGTGCCACAGGTGACCCACCAGGAAGAAGAACGCCAACACAAAGTGCGACGTAGCCAACCAAGCGCGGGGCGACACGTAGTTAAACGAGTTAATTTCGGTCGCCACACCGCCCACCGAGTTCAACGAACCCAGAGGAGCGTGCGTCATATACTCAGCCGCGCGGCGAGCTTGCCAGGGCTGAATGTCGTTCTTGATCTTGTTCAGATCCAAACCGTTGGGGCCGCGCAGGGGTTCCAGCCAAGGGCCTTGGAAGTCCCAGAAACGCATCGTTTCACCACCAAAGATGATTTCACCCGAGGGCGAACGCATCAGATATTTACCCAGACCCGTGGGGCCTTGAGCCGAACCCACGTTTGCACCCAAACGTTGGTCACGAATCAAGAAGGTCAGTGCTTGAGCCTGCGAAGCTTCAGGGCCGGTAGGGCCAAAGAACTCGCTCGGGTAAGCGGTGTTGTTGTACCACACCATCGTCGAGGCAATGAAGCCCATCAACGACAGAGCGCCCAAGCTGTAGGACAGATAAGCTTCACCAGACCAGATGAATGCACGACGCGCCCAAGCAAACGGCTTGGTCAGGATGTGCCAGATACCACCGGCAATGCAGGTCAGACCCACCCAAATGTGGCCGCCGATGATGTCTTCCATGTTGTTCACGGAGACAATCCAGCCTTCGCCGCCAAAGGGAGCCTTGGTCAGGTAGCCAAAGATCCGAGCCGGGTTCAGCGTCGGGTTCGTGATCACGCGCACGTCACCGCCACCGGGAGCCCAGGTGTCGTAAACGCCGCCAAAGAACATGGCCTTGAACACCAACAGCAACGCACCGCAACCCAGCAGGATCAGGTGATAGCCGATGATGTTGGTCATTTGGTTCTTGTCCTTCCAGTCGTAGCCGAAGAAGGACGAGTACTCTTCGAGGGTTTCGGGGCCGCGGATGGCGTGGTAAATCCCACCCAAGCCGAGCACCGCCGACGAAATCAAGTGCAACACGCCCGTCACGAAGTAGGGGAAGGTATCCACCACTTCGCCACCGGGACCCACACCCAAGCCCAACGTGGCCAGGTGAGGCAGCAGGATGAAGCCCTGCTCATACATGGGCTTTTCGGGGATGAAGTGCGACAGTTCAAACAACGTCATCGCACCGGCCCAGAACACAATCAAGCCAGCGTGGGCCACGTGAGCACCCAGCAGCTTTCCGGACAGGTTAATCAGACGGGCGTTACCCGACCACCAGGCAAACCCGGTGGAATCTTGGTCACGGCCGCCCACGACCATTGCAGTATTAAAGGGCGTTTCCACGGGGCAGGACCTCTTCGGGGAAGATGAAGTTTTCGTGGGGTTGGTCTTGCGGAGCCATCCAAGCGCGGATGCCTTCGTTCAACAGGATGTTCTTCGTGTAGAACGTCTCGAATTCGGGGTCTTCAGCCGCCCGCAGCT
>MKGP02000099.1 GCA_001913845.2 Limnothrix sp. CACIAM 69d
AACGTCCCAGGGATATGTAAAGTTCTGCCAAGTTATTGAGGCTGGTAGCGGTTAAGGGATGATCGGCTCCCAGCAATTGCTCGCAGATTTCCAGTGATCCGTCTCGTAGTAGAGGGGGTCCTTGCCTCCTTGTAGCGGCCTTGGGAATCGATAGAGTGTTGCCAAGTTATTGAGGCTGGTGGCGGTGGCGGGATGGTCAGCTCCCAGCACTTGCTCAAGGATTTTCAGCGATCGTTTGGCCCAAACCTCTGCCAAGCCAAATAGCCCTTGGGCGTAGTGAAACAAGGACAAATCATTATTCAGTCGAGCGACTAAGCTAGCGATCTCTTCTGTCCGATCCGGCCACTCAGCTACGGCGCGGGCATGGGGAATCACCGCTCCGAGATCCTGCACTTGATCGAGGGTCATGGTGGGGCTGATCGATTCCGTTGCCCGCAGCAATTCCCCAGCCACAGAGGTTTTGAGGTCAAGGCTATCCGCCCGATCCATCAGCTTGGCCGCGAAAAACTCCCGAATCAGCGGATGCAAGCCATATTGCCGATCGCCCAGCCGCTCCAACAAACTCAGCCGCACCAACTCCGCCCGCGCCGCCTCCAGATCCTCCTCGTCATCGTTGGGCAAACACCCCTCCACCCAAGCCCACAACACCGGAGCCGGTCCAAAACACCCCAACAACACCGCCAACCGTTGCGCTTCCTCGCTCAAGGCTTGCCAACTCAACTCAAAGGCCGCCGCCACACCCCGATCGGCCGTTGTGGTGGCCGGCACTTGGGTCAGCGCCTTTGCTGCTAACCGTTTCTGCTCCAACCGCTGCTGCATTTTGGTTAACGACAGCTCGGGATCGGCCGCCAAATAACTGCCCACCAACTCCAACCCCAAGGGCAAATAGCCCAGCCACTCGCAGAGCTTCTCCGCCGTCGCCCGTTCCGCCGCGATCCGACTTTCCCCGACCAAATTGCTCAACAACGCCAACGCCGCCGCCGGTTCCAACACCTCCAAATCCAGCCGCGCTTCGGGAGGTAGATATTTTTCCCGACTGGTCAGCAGCACCCGAAACCGATCGCCCACCACCGGAAACCCACACTGCACCTGACCCACAAAATCCGTCACATCATCCAAAATCAACAACACCCGACCCGGCGGATTGGTGGCCGTGTTGGGCCAATGGGCTTGGCAAAAGGCCGCCTGCTGTTCCGGCGTGTCCAACTGCGTAAAATCCACCTGGGCAAACCAACGGGGCTGGGCAAAAGCCACCAACTCCCCACAGGCCGCCGCCGCCCGCAACCACACCACTCCGCCCGGATAGTCGCCGAGGTGCGCCCGCGCATACTGCAAGGCCAGCTCGCTCTTGCCCACACCACCCAGGCCGCTCACTCCCGCGATCACCACCTGGGTTTGGGTCTGCAACAGCCCATGCAACCGCGCCAAATCCCGATCGCGCCCCACAAAGCGATCGGGCAACAAACCATACTTCGTCAGATTGTTGGGCGGCCCATCGATCGTCGGCTCCAGCGGCGGCGGCACAAAATATTGATTGACCGGGCCATAGAAATGCCCTTGCGACTGGCCATCGAAGACATTGCCTTGCTGGATTTTGGGACGATCGCTCATGGCTCATGCAACTCCAAGCAATCAATTTCGGGATTCGTGAGCAGTTCCCCAATCGCTTCGATCCCCGATCGCAGCATCGCTTCCACCTTAGCCGTGGGAGCATTGCCACAACGCAACCACAGCACCTTGGGCGGCGCCCCATAGAGCCGACTGCGTTCCGCAAAGTCCGCATCCTGGGTGACGATGCAAAATCCGCGATCACGCGCAAATTCCCAAATCGCACTGTCGGGGGCTTCCGCCAACCCTTCCAACTGCACATGGCTCGCGTCCGGCAACAGATCCGCCAGTCGCCCCAACAGTTTTCGGCTCAGATTTTGATCGAACAAAAGCCTCATGCCGCGATCGCCACTAGACGATGGTTGCGATCGGCCGCAAAGGCCAAGCAAGCCAAAATATCCTGCGTCGTCAGCTCTGGGAAATCATCCAGAATTTCCTCAAAGGACATCTCCGCCGCCAACCAACCCAACACGTCATAGACCGTAATTCGCATATGCCGAATGCAGGGCTTGCCGCCCCGTTTATCCGGCTCGATCGTAATAATCTGGCGATAGTCCGTCATAATTTTGTAGTTTTGTAGGTTGGGTTGAGGCACGAAACCCAACATCCGCAAGCATTGCATTGATCGAGTTGGGTTTCGCAAGGCTCAACCCAACCTACTGGCTAACTAACTAAAATTCTGCGTGATCGGCGCATTGAAATTTGCGATTGCGCTGTCGTTGAAGACATTGCCCTGCTGTTTGCGCTGATCGATTTTGATTTCGATCGCCGGTAAGCTAGCCGCCACCTCGTTCACCGTGGCCGCCATCGCCGGATCGGCCGCCTCTTCCACCACGATCGCCTCCAACAGGGCCAAATCGTTGAACGGGTTTTCCTGACTGGCTGCCGGGAGCCGCGCCACCACTCGATCGCCCAAGGCCGCCACCCGATCGCGCAGCGGAGCCGTCAACGTGCCCACCGCCGTGCGGATCGTTGGCAACATTGGCTCCAGCACTTCCTTGGTCAACAGTTCGCTGGTGGTTTCCGCTGACTTCTTCGCCATCAACACCCCGATCGCCACTGCGCCCATCGCCAACGGTTCCATCACTTAACCTCCCGTGGGTTTTGTCTGATCTGTCTCTGTTCTACAACGTCGATTAGATCAGTGGCAGGCGATCGCCTATGGGTTGCTGGGGTTGTCGGGCAAGTCGATCGGCTGTTCGATCGCCGTTTGCCAGTCAAAGGGCGCAACCTCGGGAATCTCGCGATCGGCCAGGCCCGTTTCTTCGAGGGCCATCAACCGACCGCGATCGTAGCCATCCGCAAACACCTCCGGCAGCTTGGCGCGCAAACTGGGGTTATCGCGCAAAATCGCCGCAATTTCCTGGCGAGCACTGCGAATGCTCAACACCCACGATCGACTGCGCTTGGCCGGTTGATAGCGCCACTTCAGCAGATGGGCACAGAGCCGCGCCACTTGGCTAATCAACGCCCGCTTTTCCGATCGCCCCAAGCTTTCCAACTCCTCCAACAGGTTCTGCGCGTCCAGCTCGCTCCACTGGCCTTGGCGAATCAGCGCCGTTTGTTGCTGCACCCAGCCATAGAAGTCGCCGTCGTAGGTAATGGCTCGATCGCTCATCTCCATCGCCCTCGCCGCTTCAAAAGTTCAAGGTGTTGCCCGAGATCGTATTCTGACCGCCTTTGACGTTGATGCCTTTCCAGTTTTCGATCGTGATCGCAGGCATGATCGGAGCCACCGCCGCCACCACCTCATCAACTGTGGCCGCTACCGCCGGATCGGCCGCCTCCTCCACCACGATCGCCTCCAACAGCGCCAAATCCTCAAACGGGTTTTCCTGACTGGCCGTCGGGAGCCGCGCCGCCACCCGATCGCCCAAGGCCGCCACCCGATCGCGCAGCGGAGCCGCCAACTGTCCCGCGACGGCCTTCAGGGCTGGCAATGTCGCCTCCAGTGCCTCCTTCGTTACAACCTCGCTGACGGTTTCTGCGGACTTCTTGGCCATCAAAACCGCGATGCCTGCCAATGCCAATGTGGTGGGTTCCATCGTCTTGCCTAGATTGGGGCGATCTTGGGGCGCTCGACTCCTGCTGGTTGCGGGCCATGGGCGATCGCATCTCACATTTTCTTGCAATTGTACTGAAGCCATTTGCGGATCACTGAACCGGCCTCGCCCCATTAATCGGGCACGCGGTGGAATTAGGGTTAATCAACAGTTTCAGCAGATATCCGAGGGCGTGCGGCCGTACGACCCTACGGCGAGGCTGTTGGGCTAGGGCTGGGACTGGGGCTGACTGTTGGGCTGGCCGTCGGGCTGGGCGAGACCGATTCACTCGGGCTGGGGCTGGGACTCGGGAGCGGCGGCGGTTGCTTCCACTCGGCCAAGGGCCGATCGACCGTGGCGAGCTGAAAATCTTTGGGAATCAGGGCAACGGACACCTGACCCGGCAAGGGATTGGGCGGATCGACCAGCGCATAGAGAAACGAATCATCAAACCCCGCCTGCCCGATCGCCAGTCGATGTTGCTGGCCGGTTTTCAAACGCATTGTGATTTCGGCCCGGGGGCGATCGAGTCCCAATTCCGCAAGCTGGGCAGGCGATCGCTCAATGGTGCGATCGCGTTGGGACGAGGCCAGCAAACTGGTCAAAAAAGCCACCGCTCCATCGCTGGCCGGTTCCGCTGTGCCTCCATTCAACCGCAGTTCCCACAGGGTTTGCCCCGGTTGGAAGTTGGCCCGGCGATCGAGCTGCACAGTTCGATCGCCCAATTTCAGGGTCAACTGTTGAATATCCGCTTCCGCAACGCTAAACAGCTTGGCCTGTTGCTGTTGTTGGGCTTGTTTTTGGGTGGATTGCGTCTCAAACAAAGCCACGCCACCGGCCACCCCCAGGGCGATCGCCAAAATCCAAAGGGTCGAAGATTTGAGCTTCATGGTTGTTCGCTCCCTAGCGTCGCTTCCACCACATCACACCCGCCAAGGTCAGCCCCCCGATCGGGAACACCCCCAGCGCCAACAGCAGCAACAGCGCGGACTGCTGATTCGTGATCGTGAAACGGCGATTATTGGGTTCGCGCGGCCGAATGGAAAGGCTGCTGGCGGCGCGATCGCCTAACCAACCCACCGAATTCAGGAACACATCGCCATTGAGCTGCTGGCTAAATAGCCCATCCGCCATAAACGACGAGTTCCCAATCACCACCAGTCGAGCGGCTTTCGGAGGGGCCGGGCTGGGAGCGGGACTCGGCGAAGGACTAGGGGCCGGGCTGGGGCTAGCGGTCGGGGATGCGGCTGGAGAGACGGTCGGACTGGGGCTAGCAGTTGGGGATGCGATCGGGGATCCAGTCGGGGATGCGATTGGAGAGACGGTCGGACTTGGGCTAGCGATCGGGCTGGTCGTTGGGCTAGGGCTGGGAGACGGAGAGGGACTCACGGCCGGTTCAGGGGCGATCGCCCGTTCCAAGGCTACCCCCAAAACCAACGGCCCTTGGCGATCTTGCGGGGGCGTGAAGGTGAGTTGTTGGGCGGTGGGTTGACTTTCAGCCCAGCTCTTTTCGTCGGTTTTGATCAGAGGCGTAGCCGTGATGCCGCTGGTGTTAACAATTTCGAGCGATCGCGCCACCGGGTAAATCGAAACCCCGCCTTTGAAATCCTGGGTGATGGGATGGTCGCCATATTGGGTGACGATCGGGGCATCGGGGCCTAAGCCGGCCAACTGACCCGTTCCCGACGCATCCACCACCAGGCGGTTATCCAACTTCACCCCCCAACGGGTTAACAGTTGGCTAAGACCGCCATCGGACGCGGGATCCAGCAGCGCCAACAGCCGCCCGCCCCGCTGCAAATAGGTTTCCAGCAGCACCAGTTCCCGATCGAGCAAAGGACGTTGGGGGCCAATGATGGCTAAAGCAATGCCATCCTCGGGTATTTTGCCCTCGCGAATCAGGTTCAAGGGTTTGGCGATGAAGTTCTTGGCCTTGAGGCCCGTCACCGCTTCCGTCAAACCGCCCTGTTCCCCTTCGATTGGGCGTTCCCCATGACCTTGCAGGAAATAAACCGTTGCTTGGGTGGTGCTGGAAAGCTGGGCGATCGCGTTGGTTAACTCCGTTTCCTTCAGGCGACTTTCGGGCCCCAAGGTGGTCACCAACCGTTTTTGGTCACCCGATTCCAAATACACTTCCCCGAAGGATTTGACCTTGAAACTTTGGGCCCGGCCAAAATCCACCTGTGGATCCACTAATTCATAGGTGAAGTTGGGATTTAATTTGGCGTAATTATTTAGCAGTTCTCGATCGGTATCAGAGAGCGATCGATCAAAAACCAAGATTTTGATTTTTTGACCCAAATTGCGCACTGTTTCCTGGGTTTCTGGGGCCAGCGTAAACAGTTGGGTTTCGGTTAAATCAAACTTGGTGCTGTAACGGGATCCCAAGAAATTGATCGCCCCAAAAATTAGCAAAGCCGCCAAGGTTGCCAACAGCGCATTGGTGTTGGATTGGGTCGATCGCTGGCTCCAAGTGCGGCGCAAATTCCCTTGGGTGACCAGCCAAATCCCGATCGCCACAATGCCAGCGACCATCAGCCCCCCAGCCAAGGGGCCCCAGCCACCCACAAAGCCCGCAGACAGGCCCGCCGCCATCAGGAACAGGCCCACAAAGATTAGATATTTAACGAGATATCTCAGCCCAGATTTGAGATAACGAGGCAACAGTTGCCGCACGGATGCCGGTTTCATAGCCACTGAATCAGTTCCCCCTGAATGGCAAAAACGCCAAAATGAATACTGAACCAACTTAATTTCATTGCTGCAATTTCGTTTGCTCAATTGCAGTGACTGAATTGCATTTTCCTAATCACACTCCGGTACTTGAATTCAGGCAATTAAATCTAGGCGATGAAATTCAGGTGATCGCTCCAGAATTTAGCCTGCGAAGATATGCCTAAGAGCGCTGAAAGCGGAAAGTTTCCACCGATTGGGCCGTCAGAAAAATGCCGAGTAGGATATAGCTCAAAAACAAAATTACACTGCCCGTTTCGGGCACGCCACGCACCGCCGCTTCGTAATGTTTCAACAAAGATAAATGCCCGATCGCCTGACCCAAATCCCCCCCGATCGCGTTAGCCAAAAGATCAATAATCCAGAGGGAAAGATTGAGGGCAAAGGTCATCATTGCCGCCAAAACCGTGCTGGCCGTTAGGGATGACAGGAACATTCCCAGAGACAAAACACCACCCCCCATCAGCAACAAACCCAGGTGTCCCGATACCGCCACCCAAGGAGAAATGGGCGGATTGGAGGCCGCCAAAACAATCAGCTCCAGCAACAGAATCGGAGCCAAAATGCTGGCAAAAAAGGTGAGCACCCCCAAGAGCTTGCCCAGGGCTACGGCCCAGTTCGTGATTGGGGATGTGGCTAAAAGTTCGATCGTGCCGCGTTTGCGCTCTTCCGTGTAGAGACTCATGGACAAAATCGGCAAAATGAAGAGGGATAGTGACCCCAAACTTCCTAAATAGATTTTTAGAAACTCGTAGGGAACGTCGATCGGCGGCACAGGAATGCCCATTTGCTGGCCCTGCATATCGCGCATGGCCGATTGGGCAATGATGCCCGCCGGCCCCAGCAGCACCGCCACAAAGAAAATTCCTGCAATTAACCAAAAAATACTAGCCACACCATAGGCCAAGGGAGAAACAAAATAGCTCTGTAATTCTCGCTGATAGATGGCCACAATATTGGCCAAGATCACTCGTAATCGATGTCCTAAGTTAACAGCCATGCCTCAGTTTCAACCATCCTTGAGGAAAATATAAAAGTAAGCCGTGGAAGATCAGCGAACAGAATTGAGAAGCCAGGGTTGAGAATCGGAAGTTGGGCAATCAGACAAGTTAGTCGTGGGAATTAAAGCAGGAAAAGGTTAGGCAAAAAGTCAGGAGAAATGCTTTTGGATTGTCCAATTCGTTGACTAGCCGGTTGCCTATTTTGAAGCCGTAATTCATGTTCAGAAAAGCTGGCAAATCAAAATTGGCAAACCAAAGCTGGCGACCATTATTCAGCAGTCTCCGGGGGCGATTCCGGGGAGGTTTCAACCTCGATCGGCTCGGGATCCGCAGCCACCGAATCAAGGGAGTCGATCGCCCCAGTTGTCTCCGTTGGGGTCGTCGGTTCCTCGGTGGTCAAATCCAAGAACACATCTTCCAGGGTGGCTTGGCTGCGGCGCAATTCACATAGCCCCAAATCAGCGGCAATGATGGCGCGGGCAATTTCCTGGGCCGGTTCCGTATCTCGCTCGATCGCCACCTTCAGCCGCAATCGATCGGGTCGATCGCCTGGAGATCCTTGGGGCGTGACCGATCGCACTCCCGCCAACGTTTGTAGCCGCTCCACCAACTGCAACGCTCGATCGAGCAATTGCGGCGGTTCTCCTTCCGTCAGAGTCACCAACGCCGACTCAGCACCATCGATTTCCAAATCGTAGGCCGCGCCGCCCACACGACCCGCCATCAGGTTGTCGGGGGTGTCGGTGGCCACCACCCGCCCACCGTTCACGATCGCCACCCGGCTGCAAGTCATGCTCACTTCCGGCAGGATGTGGGTGGACAAAATCACCGTATGGTCACCCGCCAAACTTTTGATCAGGTTGCGGACTTCTGCAATTTGGCGCGGATCTAACCCCACCGTTGGCTCATCCAACACGATCGCCGGGGGATCATGCACAATTGCCTGGGCAATCCCTACCCGCTGGCGATAGCCCTTCGACAATTTATTAATGATGGTTTTGCGGCGATCGCTCAAACCACAGCGCTCGATCGACCAGCGTACCCGCTCCGCCCGATCGCCCGCCGAAACGCCCTTAATCCGCGCCACAAAGTTCAAAAATCCTTCCACCGTCATGTCCGGGTAGAGGGGCGGCGTTTCTGGCAAATAGCCAATCCGTTCGCGCACCGCCATCGAATCGTCATGCACATCAAATCCCGCCACCCGCGCCGTGCCACTGGTGGCCGGTAAATAGCCGGTCAAAATCCGCATTGTGGTGGTTTTGCCTGCACCGTTGGGGCCCAGAAACCCCAAAATCTCTCCCGGCTCCACAGAAAACGTCACCTCGCGAATGGCCACGGTGCTGCCGTAGACCTTCCGCAACTGTTCCACTTCAATCATGGCGAGCGATCTCGGTCAAAAATCTCAGTCGATCGGCCCCAAAGCCGAGACCACGCCCCATTATGCCGCACGGCTTCCCGAACGACATGACCCGATTGTCAACCGGCTCGATCGTTTCAATAGTGGTTAATGGTCAGGCCTATCCAATCGATCGATCAATTCATGGGTTGTCAGATTTAGTTTTAAGATTTGGTTTTAAGGTTTATTCTTAATAAGACTTGTCAATTCAAGGTGAATTTACCAACGAAGACAAGGGGCTTAAGCCCCTTGTCCCGATGGTTTTCAGTTCGATTTTTTGGTTATTGAATCACGGATTCTCTTTCAGACTTCCGGATCAAAGGCTTACGATTCCAGCAACTCCGGTGGTTGATGAATATTGCGAGCCAAGCCCAAAATAGACAGCACCCAAATTGCCCACCAGGTCATATCAATTTCCCACCAACGCCAGCCACATTTCGCCACATGGGGGTAGGCGTGGTGATTGTTATGCCAACCTTCGCCATAGGTCAAAATGGCCGCCCACCAGAGATTGCGAGTGGTGTCTTCAGTCGCAAAGGGACGATAGCCTCCGTACAAATGGGTTACGGAATTGATGAACCAGGTGGAATGCCAAAGCAAAACGGCTCGCAAGAAAATGCCGTAAATCACGAAAGACCAACCACCCCAGAAATACAGCCCGATCGCGATCGGGAGTTGCAGCCACAGGAAGTTTTGATTTAACCACCGATAAACGGGGTCGCGGGCCAAATCTGGCGCGTAGCGTTGGTATTGATCGTATTCAAAAAACTCCGGCCGCGGATACAACATCCAGAGCATATGGCTCCACCAAAAGCCGCGCCGAGAGGAATAGGGATCCTTGTCTTCATCTTCAGTGAAAGCGTGGTGCAATCGGTGACCCGCAACCCAAAAAATTGGCCCCCCTTGCAGAGCCATGGAGCCAATGAGGGCAATCAGATACTCTAGGGGTTTGGGCACTTGGAAACTGCGATGGCTGAGGAGGCGGTGAAAGCCGAGACAGATGCCAATGCTGCCAAATAGCCAGTGCAACAGGAGACAAACTCCCAGTGCTGACCAAGAGAAAAACCAAGGAGCAGAGAGGGCAACAAGATGAAAGACAGCAAAGAAGCCCACGGCCCACAGGTTTAATTGAACCGGCGGACGATCGGCTGATAGCTGTTTCCAAATAACGGTCATGAACACAACTCCTCAAGAGCCACAAATAAACCGGTGATTTCGGCTGAGGTGGTTTGGTCAAACAAAAAGGGGGAGATGCGATCGCGCAGTCTCCCCCATTCGTTGAGTGCTGAGAATGACGAATCTGAGAAGTTACTCTGTTGCGCTTCTGCTGGGTAATGAATTCATGCCAACCATGACATTAATTCGCCATTTTCATCAGCCTCAAGACCAATTTCAACACCACCAACTTTCAGTTAGCCTGCAATTGCGGGAGCTGTCAGGCTAGCGGGTTGAAAGTCCGCTTGAAAGTCCGATTGCAAGGCCGCAACGGGTTGAAAGTCCGCCGAACTTGCCAAATCCAAAGGAAACTGGTGCGCATTCCGTTCATGCATCACTTCGATGCCCAAGTTGGCTCGATTCAGCACATCAGCCCAGGTGTTAATCGGGTGTCCTTGGCTATCCAAAATGGAGTTATTGAAGTTAAATCCATTCAGGTTAAAAGACATGGTGGAAACGCCCAAGGCGGCGAACCAAATGCCAATTACAGGCCAAGCGGCTAGGAAGAAGTGCAACGAACGGGAATTGTTGAAGCTGGCGTATTGAAAAATCAACCGGCCAAAGTAACCGTGGGCAGCCACAATGTTGTAGGTTTCCGTTTCTTGGCCGAACTTGTAGCCATGATTAGGCGATTCGTTCATGTTGGTTTCCCGCACCAAGGAAGAGGTCACCAACGAGCCATGCATGGCGGAAAACAGTGCGCCCCCAAAAACACCGGCCACGCCCAACATGTGGAAGGGGTGCATCAGGATGTTGTGCTCCGGCGAGAACACAATCATGAAGTTGAAAGTGCCGGAAATGCCGAGCATCATGCCATCGGAAAAGCTACCTTGCCCGATCGGGTAGATCAACAAAACAGCGGTGGCAGCAGCGACGGGAGCCGAGAAGGCCACGGGAATCCAAGGACGCATTCCCAATCGGTAGCTCAGTTCCCATTGGCGACCCAGGTAGCTGTAAATCGCAATCAGGAAGTGGAAAACGATCAGCTCGTAGGGGCCACCGTTGTAGAGCCATTCATCCAGTGAGGCGGCTTCCCAAATGGGGTAAAAGTGCAACCCGATCGCGGCGGATGGGGGAATAACGGTGGCGGAAATCAGATTGTTGCCATAGAGCAGGGAACCGGCAACGGGTTCGCGGATGCCGTCAATGTCTACGGGCGGCGCGGCAATGAATGCCAGGATAAAGACGATCGCGGCCGTCAGCATGGTGGGAATCATCAACACACCAAACCAGCCCACATACAGGCGATTTTCGGTGCTGGTGATCCAGTTACAGAACCGATCCCAGCGACTAGGCGCGGGGGTCGATCGCAAAGAAATGGTCATGGGGTAATACCTCTGTCAAACCTTGGTCAAGGTTGGTATTCTGGGGACTCAGAAAGCCCACCAGACTTGGGGTTATGGCCACTGGAGGCCGGGTAAGCAGGAATTAAATGGGGGCACAGGGGCGATCGAACAAGTCGAAAGCGATTCCCTATGCCCCTATGGGACTAGCACTCCAGTGACGGGCAATGCCTTAGATTCAGAGAGCTAATGCGTTGAGCAACCCGCAAGCGATCGCCCAGTCAGCCTTCAGCCTTTGATTCTGGGCATTGCCCATTGAGATGGGACGCTCAATCTCCCAGGAATTGAGTGACCCCAGCCCGAACCTGTATTCGTTTTATAACTATAAAGCGATTGAAGAATCAAGCATCATCCAATCAATTAATGAAACAAATCTTGATTAATCAGAATTATTAATTTATGAATCAGCCCATTCCGGGGCGATCGGCCAGTCGATCGCAACCCTAATTCCACCCTGAGTGAATCGAGGCAGGGGCTGAGTGATTGCCGTCAAGTCGCCCACAATCCTGATTCCACCGTTGGCGGATCGGGGGGGCAAGGGCGTTGGCGGATCGGGGGGGGCAAGGGGCTTAAGCCCCTTATCTAGGGCAGTTAGGGCATGAAAAATCAACCGTTCCCGCTTGATTCCAGACAATGACGACCAGTTCTCGACACCCCAGTTCTCTAAACCTTGATATCGTTGAGTTCTTATGACCACACCCCTTTGGCCCTACGTCACACCTGGTATTCCCGACGACTTGTTTGAGCGGTTGCCGGGCATTCCGATGACCAAGCGCGAAACCCGGCTGGCGATTTTGTCCATGTTGCGGTTGTCGGCTAATTCCGTGCTGTGGGATATCGGCGCAGGAACGGGGACGATTTCGGTGGAAGCGGCTTTGATGATCCCGCAAGGGCGAGTGGTGGCGATCGAGCGAGATTCCGACGTGGTGCAACTGATTCGCACCAACTGCGATCGCTTTGGGGTCAAGAATGTGCGGGTGGTGGAAGGCAGTGCGCCGGACTGTTTTGGCCTGCTGAAGCAACCGCCCGATCGAGTCTGCATCGGTGGTGGGCGACCCCTAAAGGACTTGTTGGAAACGGCGTGGGAGCGGCTGCCCTTGGGGGGGCGCGTGGTGGCCCTGTCCACTAGCCTGGAGGGCCTATACGCCCTTTCGGAAGCCCTGGCGGAGGTGCAAGCGCTGAACATTGAGGTGGTGCAAGCGGCGGGCAATCGCCTGGAGCGGCGGGCCAACAGCCAGGTTTTGGCGGCGATCGATCCGCTGTTCATTCTCTGTGGCGAGAAGGGCGAAGGTTAGGGGGATAGGCGGAGATTTTTGGGCAATCTATGCCGGCCCCGTCAGCAATGGCTCGTATTGCGCTATATCCTTGGGCCTTTCCGCCCCTGCGGTGAACATGCGATCGAACGGGCAGCAAACACCATGACACGATCCCCAGCGCCCCTATCCGGCGTTTTGGCCAAATCCCAAGCATTAGCCAAGCCAGTCAACCAACGATTAACTCAGTTATTCACGAAGCCATTCACCAATCCATTCCACAAGCCATTCACCAAGCCGTTAGGGTTGTGCAGGCGATTACCGGGCACATTACTCTCGGGCACATTACTCTCGGGCGCGATCGTGGCGGGGCCCCTGGCGCTGGGGGCGATTGCAGCCCCCACCGATGGCGGCGATCATTGGTCGCGAAGCTGTTTGGCGGCCTTGGCTGAGCGGCAATGGTTACCCCTGAACAGCGCCGGGCAATTTCAGCCCGATGAGCCAGCCACCCCGGAAGATTTGGCGCGGCTGCTGAATCAGGCTGTCCCAGAAGGCCCCCCGATCGCCCGCACCGGCAAGGACAACGAACCCCTACGCCGCGATCGGGCCATTGCCATCATCATGACCCGCTTGGGCTGGACGGATAACGCGGCCGACCCTCGGGCTGGAACCCTGTTGCGCCAAACCTTTGAAGATGGTGAACGGGTGGAATTTCCAGTGCGATCGGCCGTGGCCGCCGCCGTTCGGGCTGGCAAGGTGGTGAGCTATCCCAACCCCCGCCGCTTGGAACCGGAGCGATCGGTCACCCGAGGAGAGGCCGCCGCTTTCCTCTGCCAGGCCCTGAATGATCGGTTGGAAACCCCCGCCACCGATGCCTTCACGCCCTTCGTGGCCCGGCCGCCGGAAACGCGCGGCGCTTGGTTAACCAACATCGACAGCGATATTTTGTTCGATCGCGATCGCCTGCGCCAGGCCCTCGAAAACCTGAAGGCCGCCAACTTCAACACCGTTTACATCACCGTTTGGAACGGTGGCTACACCCTCTACCCCAGCGAAGTGGCTGAACGGGCCAGCGGCCAACGCATTGACCCCCACCCCGGCCTGCAAGGGCGAGACATCCTCGCCGAGGCGATCGCCGAAGGTCGTCGTTTGGGTTTGGCCGTTGTGCCCTGGCTGGAATTTGGGTTAATGGCTCCGGCCAACTCTGAGTTAGCTCGGCGGAACCCCGGTTGGCTGGCCCAGCGCCGTGACGGTTCCAACCGGTTTCAGTACGGACGCGATACGCGGGTTTGGCTAAATCCTGGCCATCCAGATGTACAGAAATTTATGACCGATTTGGTGGATGAGCTGGCTGCTCGCTACCCGGTGGACGGCATTCAATTTGATGATCACTTCGCCTATCCGGTGGAGTTGGGCTATGACCCCACTACCTTGGCCCAGTATGCCCTGGAGCGAGACGGCCAAACCCCGCCGGATTTAGCCACCGATCCAGACTGGATGCGCTGGCGATCGGGGCGGCTAACGCAACTGATGGGGCAAATTCAGCAAACCCTCAAGGCCAAGCGATCGACTGCGATCATGTCCCTTTCACCCAATCCCCAACCCTTTGCCTACAGCACTTCCTTGCAATCTTGGTCAGACTGGGTGGGGCGTGGCTGGATTGATGAACTGATTGTGCAAATTTACCGGGAAGATCCGGCCCTCTTTGAGGCCGAACTGCTCGATCGGGATTTACAAATTGCCAGTTACAAAATTCCCGTCAGCGTCGGCATTCTCACGGGGCTGAAGGTCAAGCCCATGCCGATCGATCGCGTGGCCACCCAAGTGCAACTGGTGCGCCAAAAGCAACTGGCCGGCGTGTCCTTCTTTTTCTATGAAAGCCTCTGGAATTTGACCTCTGAGAACCGAGAGCGCCGCCAACAAACCATCCGCCGACTCTTTTTCAATCCCGCCTTCCGTTCCAATCGCTAGTCATCGCCCACGGGCGGCCGATCAATGGGCTGCATCAGCCCCTTCAGCAACCAGCCCCATTGCATCCTGTGGGGATTGGTTGCTGCCAAAATCCGTCTCCACCCCTCCGAAAACCTGACTTCTCCCTTTAGCAAAAGTGATGAATGAGCGAACTGATTCTGGCGATCTTATTTAAAGATTGCTTGAAGATTGGAGAGATAGATTGAGTTTTTATGGATTTCGCCAAATAATGGATAAATCGTAATTTAGCGACAACCCTAGAATCAACTCAAGATGGGTTGTATGGGTGCTGTAAGGATAGTGCACGGCACAGTTCAAGAAAGTCCGTCAGGAAGCTGTGACCATACCCATTTGTCAACATTTGGGATCCAAATCAAGCTGAAGTTTGGATGGTATTTCCTCTAAATTCAACTTTGTCCTTGTTGCTTCATGATCGCAACAGAGCCTGAATTGATCAAATTCAGGTTAAATTCCATCCTTAGCCGCTTGTTGCGACCTTCTTTTTGAGCGCCTAATTGAAGGCTGGATTGAGGCGATCGCTCTTCTTTTTCATAGATCTTCGATCTCCAAGATCTCCATGTGTCAATCAATACCCGATCGCCTCAGATCAGATCCTGATTTGATTCTGGGCTAGTCAGGATATGATCGAGTGCAAGCTCTGCTCTTTTCCTCAGAAGGCGATTAAAAAACCCCTTAGAAACCACCGGACTGTTGGTTCTAAGCGGAGATAAATGAGTTCTAGGAGATTGCCAATGTGGCATTGGGGCAATGAAATTTCATGGGATTGACATTGACAGGGACATGATTGCTAGGTGGGCAAAATTTAGTTAGCCTTCCCGCAATTTTCCCTATCGATTGTTATCAATCATGGTGTTGAGTGTTGATTGATCGCTAGGTGGCCAGACACCCCATCCCCAAGAGACCCCAACAAGGGACTCAAAAAGCACCCAAGAAAGCACCCGAGACTGAGGAGGTTAATCAACAGTCAGCACAGGTGTGAAGATGGTTAGCATCAAGGCAGTTCGCTGCTGTTGATGGGTGGTTGGTGTTCCTAAAGATTGTGGCCCCGTTGCTCATGCTGATTCCCCAAAACCTGGTTCGATCGAGTTACCCACGCGCTGACCTGCCTTTGCAAATCCGACCGGCGGAGTTTCGAGACTTAGCCGAGTTAGCCGATTTGTTGGCGGACAGCTTTCACCGACGACAAGGCTGGTGGCGTTGGCTGTTTCCCCTATTACGGGCTGGCATCTACGAAGATTTGCGAACGCGACTGCAATCCCAGCGCGATCGCTGTCTGTGTTTGGTGGCTCTCACGGCTCCCACAGCGGCGACGGGTCGGGTTCAGCATCCTGAGCTGATCGGCACGATCGAGATTGCAGCACGCTCCAATCTGCCTTGGCGATTGAACCAACATCACTATCCCTACATTTCCAATCTGGCGGTACGCACCGACTATCGTCGGCGGGGAGTTGCACTCCAACTCCTGTCTGCTTGCGAAGAAGTGGCACGTCACTGGGATAGTTCCGCCCTGTATCTTCATGTCCTGGCCGATAATTGTGCGGCGAGGCAGTTATACGATCGAGCTGGCTTTGTCCCCAGCGGGCGATCGGGCGGTGGTTCTCGACCCAGTTGGCAACGTTCCACACGTCTGTTGTTGCAAAAGCCATTGGGGTAAGCTACGACCGTGATTCGCCTCTCTCTCTCTCCCGATCGTTTTTCTATCGCCGCCCACCGAGACCCGTCCCACGTCGCCTCTGTGTTTCAGCTTGACCCGCCGCCCCTCGACCCGATCAATCCCGAATCGCCCCTCGGCCGTGTTCTGAGTGGTCAGGTTTGGATTGTCAACAATCGCCGCCGCAACGGCCTGCTGTTGATCAAAGAGTTCTATGCCGAATTTGCGGGGCCCGGGGCGGCGGTGGGCGGTCTGGTGGATCAAGACTGTCAGGCGGTGATTCCGTTGGGAGATTTTGAGCTGTTGCTGCCCAAGTCTTTAAAGGAGCAGGAAACAGGCTATCGAATTCGGTTGCAATGGCTGAAGTTGGTGGAGCGATTCACGGCGCGGGGCGATGCCAAGCAGCGGGCCCGCAAGCTGCTGGATCAGTTTGAAGAATTTTTCGATCGCTCAGATATTGACAAGTTACCGGATCAAGTCTTGGCGGCGGCCGTTGGTGTGTTGCCCCATGTGATACGTGCAGCCCGCCACAAGTGATCCCAGGAGATACTTAGATATCTTCTCCAGATATCTTCTAATGAGTGCCCATTGGAGTCTTCGTGAGCAGCGTAAGTTTCAGTCCCCCGAACGAACCGGTTTGCACCGGCACAACGAACTTGCGGTGCTTGGGAGAGGACGTTTGGTGTTTTGATGGTTGGGTTCTTTTCGATCGCCCCGGTCGCCGTCGTGTATCTCCAGCGTCTGCATCTGCGCCAGTTTCGGAATTATGCCGAGCAGTGGGTTGAATTTGTTGCACCCAAGACGATCCTGGTGGGGGACAATGCCCAGGGCAAATCCAACCTCTTGGAGGCGGTGGAACTGCTGGCCACCCTGCGATCGCACCGCACCAGCCGAGATGGAGATTTGGTGCGATCGGCCCAAGACTGCGCCCAAATTACCGGTTGGATCGATCGAGCAGCGGGGCCCCTGGAACTGAGCTTGAGCCTGCGACGGGTAGGCAGACGCACCCTGGTACGGAGCGGCGAAACCCTGCGGCGGCAACTCGACGGACTGGGATCCCTGAATGCGGTGGAATTTTCCAGTCTGGATCTGGATTTGGTACGGGGCGGGCCGGAACAGCGCCGCCGTTGGTTAGATGGCTTGGTGATGCAACTGGAGCCAATCTATGCACACCTGTTGCGCCAATACGAGCGGGTGTTGCGCCAACGGAATGCCCTGCTGCGGGATTGGGCCAAGCAACGCCGCCAGGGTCAGGCCTTGAGCGATCGGGCGGCGGAGTTGGCCATTTGGGATGCGCAATTGGCGGCTACGGGAACCCGGCTAATTCGACGGCGGGCCAGGGCGATCGCCCGGTTAGCCCCCTTAGCCAGTCGTTGGCATGGAGCCATTAGCGGCCGCGTGGAAACCCTGACGCTGACCTATGCGCCAAATGTGGCGATCGCGCCGGATGTGTGGCAATTGCCGGCCCTGGAAGAAGCGCGGGCCATTGAAGCCACTCTGCTGGCCCAAATACGCGATCAGGCAGAAATTGAGCAATACCAAGGTACATCCCTGGTGGGGCCCCACCGAGACGAAGTGACCCTGGCGGTGGATGATGCCCCGGCCAAGCAGTACGGATCCCAAGGACAACAACGCACATTAGTTTTGGCGCTGAAGCTAGCGGAACTTTGCGCGATCGAGGCCGTGGTGGGAGAACCGCCGCTGTTGCTGTTGGATGACGTGTTGGCGGAACTGGACTTAGCCCGCCAAAACCAATTATTGGGGGCGATTGCCGATCGGTTTCAAACGATTGTCACCACCACGCACCTGGGAGCCTTTGATGCTCGCTGGCTGGATTCGGCCCAGGTGCTGACGGTGCGATCGGGCGAGATCGTGGCTTGATAGCTGAGTGATCAGGAGTTAAACCCTGGAATTTTGAACCTTTAAAACGGAATTTCATCATAATCCAGGTCATCACTCGGAGCCGGAGCCGGGGTCGGAGCCGGGGCCGAACGGGGCGGCACGGTGGCAGCCGGCGGCGGAGCCGATCGATAGCTGGCATTGGTGGGCGGGGCCACGGGCGCAGCCATGGCTGAGCTGGCCAGCGATCCCAGGCTGTGAACGCGGCCCACCCGCAACTCGGCCCGTTTTTCCTTAAACCCTTCGGGACGGTCGATCGTGGTCATGGTGAGTCGGCCTTCCAAAATCACCCGATCGCCCTGATGGCAAGACTGCTGAATTTCATTGGCCAAATTGCCAAACCCCACCGCCTTAATCGTCGCGGACGGATCTTCAGGACGCTGCCCCGGAAATTGCACCAACATCTCCGCGATCGCCAAGTTATCCGGCGTGTAGCGCAGTTCGGGATCCTTCACCACCTCTGCCATCAACACACAGCTATTCATGACGCGATCGTCTCCAAAATTACGAACATTAATCAATACCTAACCTTACGCCTAACCTTTAGGCCTAGCACTTTCTCTCTCCCTCATGCCAAGCCTTGGTCTCTAGTTTCGAGGCCCTCGCCGCCAAAAGCAAATGATTGGGTTGAGCAGGACGAATTACAGCCCACCGGAATCGCCACCCCCATCGGAATTGCATGAGAGACCCAGTTAGAGGTTAAGGTTGGCCGCCGATCGGCCCCCGGCCAGTTGTTAAAGATAGTTAAAAAATCGCAAAACCACCAGCAAAGTAGGCGTGAATTGAGCGCAAGGACAACCGCGCCTGGCGGTGACCATGCCCTCCTTTGGGGCCATCGTGGTTCTCTGGCCCTCTTTGGGGTTAATCAACGGTCTATCTCCCCTTCAAGCGACCCAGCGCGATCGCTCGTCAACGGGCAGGGCGATCGCACCCGCGCCCAGGGATATTTAACAAGACCCAAAAAGGACAAAGGCAGCGGCTGACCGGCGCGTTGGTTGATGTCTGGGGTTGTAGCTGTTAGAACGTAAGGGTTAATCAACGGTGATTGAGCGGATGAAGCTGACTTCGCCGCAATACAGCAGGAAGCCTCCTGATTACCGCGTTCGCTGGCGAGTCGCAGCCATGATTTAGAGAAGCCGTAACGGAAAGAAGCAGGAACCCGACTCGCGAGGCTCGGGAATCGCCGCCCATCAGGGGTGGAGAAGATGTCAACAGCGCTGTAACCAAAACGTTTGGGTAAGGGTTTGTCGTCGTGACGCTCGATCAAGACTTGGAAATTAAAAGCCTTTTGGCCGACCTAGACGCGGCTCTTGCTGCGGCTGGTAACGATACAACGCAGGTTCAAGCGCCCCGAGCCTTAATCGAGCAGGTGCGAAGTCGTTTAACCCAATTGGCGACTCCGACCACGGATGCCGGTGAGGTAGCGATCGATGAGGCCCTGTGGGTTCAGCAGTCTTGGGATGCGCTCGCGCCGGACTTGCAAACGGAACCACCGGCAACCACCACCGTGCAAGCCTTGGCCCAAGGGCTGCTGCGATCGATGCAGCAGGAAATTGACCAACTGCGCCAAGGGGCGATCGCTCCGATTCAGTCGGATTTGGAATCCCTGCGTCAACAGCGCCAAATCCTGAGCGAAGAAATTGCCCAACTGGAAAATCAGCGTCAGTATTACCAATCCCTGGCCCAGCAGCAGGCGAACCAAGAACAGATCATTGGTGACTTTTTGCAGCAAGTGCGCGATCGCCTGCAAACCAGCATCTCCGACCAAGTTTCGCAGCTCGTGGCCCGCAAGGAAGTAGCCCCTAGCTCCCAAGACCTCACGGAATTGGACAGCTCCGCCAGCAGCATTTTGGAGCATTTGCAAACAACCCTCAACACCATCACCAGCACCCTGCAATCCAATTCGCAGCGCTACGAAGAGGCCCTGAATGCGGCCCTGGAGCGGATGCATGTGCTGGGTGAAGAGAGCGAGGCAGTGCTCGACCATTGGCTCAGTCGTTTGGCTTCGGCTCTGGGCCGCGATTTGCCGGCCGACGAAGCCGCGATCGAGGGCCGTTCCGAGGCAACCAACGCGGCCGACGAGCGTTCATCGGCGATCGCCACCAGTTTGGCCCTGTCGGCCCTGGGGGGTGGGGCGATCGCGGCCACGGCTGCAGCCACCGCAGACCCCGCCGATGCTACGGAAGCAGCACCCCTCGATCTGGATCTGAACTATGACTTACCCGCCGATGCCGCGTCGGACTGGGCGGGGAGTGCGGGTTTCGGTGAACCTGAGGCCGCTGAACAGGGGGGTGAGCTGACAACGGCCGAGGCTGGTCAAGCGCTGGATGCGCTGGATTTGGATCTAGACCTGGCGATCGATTCCACGGCCCATGACCCCACGGCAGATCTGAGCACGATCGCCCCGATCGAGACTCTCCCCGACTCGGAAGCTGATTTCAGGGCTGAACCGGATCTGCTGCTAGCTCCCGATCAAGACAACAGCGCCGCCACGGACGAAAGCGGGGCCATTGGTGACCAAGCCCCTGCCGATCAGACCATTGGCGACATTGACTTTGATGCCCTAGATCTGCCGCCCTTGACGACGGAATCGATCGCGACGGGAGATTCAGCAACCGGACTGGACGAGGCGATCGGCTCGCCCACCACGGAACCTGCGATCGCCACCGAAGCGCCCGTCCCAGCCGCCAGTGACGACCTGGAAACCAGCGATCCCACCTGGATCGGCTCCGAGGAGGAAATTTTCTCGGATGTGGATGCCATCTTCCGATTTGATGACCCCGTGGAGCCGGAAACCACCGCCCCAGGCGATTCAGCCTCGGATGATGCCGACCCAGGCGATTGGGATCCTCTGGCCGCCGTGACAGGGGCAACCGTGGCCGGCGTTGGCCTGCTGGGCGTGGCCGCTGCCGCTGAAGCCGCCCTCCCGCCCGCAGACCTGCCGATCGCCCTGGATGCGATCGCCCCGCCCCCCTCTCTTGACTACGGCGCAGAGCCGGATCTCAGCGATAGCCCCCCCTTACCCGAGGGCCAATCCCCGGCGGACATCATCGACGCGGTGGATGCGACCAGCGAGGTCACCAATCTGGATCTGCCTTGGCAAGCGGAATCGACCGCTACGGCAGATTTGAGCAGCTTTAGCGGCGGTGGGGGTTCGTTCACCACGGCCGAGGGTTTGGATCTGGATGGGCCCAGCCCGGCGCTGGGGTTAGACCTCCCTTCAGAGGTGAATTTTGAGGCGATCGGGGAGCCAACTGCTGCACCGGAGGCGATCGAAGCGGCCGCCGCCCGTGAATTTAGCCCCCTCGCAGGGCTTGAGGATTGGTCGGTGGAGCCGGATTTGGAAGCGGCCGCCCCCACCGATAGCGTTTTGCCGGAGCCTTGGCTGGACTCGGAACTCACGAGTGATGCAGACCTGGCCGAGGATGTGAGCCAGTGGGATCAAATTGTGGTGGAAGCCCCGGATGCGGGTAGCTCGCCCCTTGAGCCGACCGATGATTGGGATTTGGGGAATGACGTTCCATCTCTGGAACCCGATGCCGAGGATTCAGAGTTTACTCAAGCATTCCCCTCCGAGCCTGACCCCAGCGCTGGGCTGGATTTCGGTCTTGGGCTGGATCCGGAGCCGGAGTTACCGCCGCTGGCCGCCGAATTGGCTTCCGAGTCGGAAGATTTGGGCGGTGATTTGCGGGCGGAGCTGGCCGCTTTGCAGCAACCCAGTGATGCTGGGGTCAGTGATGATCTGGAGTCGATCGCCCCGCCCATCGAAGATTCCTTCTGGCAAGTGGAGGAAGAGGAACAGCTGATCGAAAGCTCGATCGCTCCCGGTGATTTGGAACTACCAACGCCGGAAGCCATTGCCACCTTTGATCCGCTCGATCCGCTCAATCAATTTGACCCATCCCTTGAGCAACCCCTTGAGGAATCTTTTGGCCAACTGCCTGAGCCATCGCTAGATCAGCCCGAGGATGATCTTTTCGCGCAAGATCTTGACCCAGCGATCGAACTAGAGCCAGAGTTGATGTCTGCCTTCGACGGCACACCCGACACCAGCTTGGTGGCAGAAGAAACACCCGGGTTTGAAGGATCCTGGTCAGATGAGCCTTCAGATTTGCTGGCGGCGGAATCGGCGGCCCCAGCAGAACTCCTGGGCGGCGCGGCGGATGATGACCTCGGCCTTGACCTCGCGCTAGATGTGGCCAGTGACAGCGACCTCGGCGCGATCGACCTATCCGGCAATGTTGAATCGCTGCCCCTGGGCTTGGAGGCTGACCCGAGCGCGGGCGACTTGGCAGACTTGGGAGTCGCTGACCTGGGAGCCATCGAACTGGAGGGCGATGGGGCGAGTGATCTGGGTGGTGATCTGAATGATTTGGATCTGGACTTGGCCGCTGATCTGGCTGACGATCCAGGATCAGATCTGGAAGCGGCCTTGGGCACAGACTTGGGCGCGGATCTCGATCTGTCCACTCCGGCCGACGAACTCAACACCCCCAATTTCGAGAACCTGGAATTCTTGACCGCCCCCATCGGTAGCCTGTTGACCTCCGGCCAGGGGCAACCGATCGAAGAGACCGAAGCAGAAGTAACGTTTGATTTCTGGGATGGCGAGGCGAATCAGCCAGCCTTGGAACCCGAGTTGGCATCCGGAGGGGCGATCGAGCCGGATCTCGAAGGGTCGGATTTAGGCGATTTGGTATTGCCGGACGACGGTTCCGGGGCTGATTTTGGCGCAGACTTTGGCGATGATCTGTTGCCGGGCTTGGATTTGCCGGTGGATGAGGCGATCGAGGAACCCAATGATTTCACAACCGACGCGGCCATCGGTTCCGCGATCGATTTGACCTCGGAAGCAACCGATTTTGCGATCGCCAGTTCCGGGGATGCAGCCCTTGAGTCCCTGGAAACCCCAGATCTGGACTGGTCTTCCGATCTACTGGACTCATCGGAACCCTCGTCGCCGAACGAATTTGCAGAGGCATTCCCAGGCGAGTCGGCTGCCGTGGGCGACTTGGGTTTGGATCTGTCCTTGCCAGCGGATGAACAAACCCAAAGTGATCCCTTTGATGCCGGTTTAGAGGCGATCGCCGGGTTGCGCGATGACCTGAGTTTTGGTGACATCAGCAACGCTTTTGGCAATGCCCTGGATTTCGAGGCCACAGCAGAGTCACCGGAGCTGGAAACCGACGCAGCCCTCAATCTTCCTGAGCAGGTGGATTGGGAAGCGGCCTTGGCGGAACCGGTCGCTGAGCAGAACTTGACCGCCGAGGACTGGGCCACAGACGACTTGGCCACAGAGGCGGCGACCACTGACGCATGGACCGATCTAGGCAACGCCAACGATCCAAGCGTCAGCGCTCCCATGGAGTTAGGTCAATTCATGACTGACGCATGGACTGACTTAGACAGCGCCAGCGATTCCAATGTCGCTGATCCAGAGGAGTCCAGTGATCTTGCTGCCTATTTCGTGGAGTTCAGCGATCAACCGTCAACGGCCGCTGAAGCTGAAGAGCAACCGGCATCCCTGGAGTCTTTGGACTTGGGCGATGACCTGGATGCCCCGATCGAGGATTTGGGCGATGATCCCGGGACGGCGTTCGGCATCGAGGGGCTGAGCAATGAGGTGGGTGATGATTTGGGTTCAGAACCAGACTTCAGCGCTGACTTCAACCCGGGTCTAGGGGCCGATTTGGGATCCACGGAGTTCAACCCCTTGGCGGAATTGGAGACCAATCTGGAAACCGATACGGATCCTGATTTCTTGGCGGCGGTTGGTGCAGCCAATGACGATCCGCTGCTGGAGTTTGCCCATGACTCAGGCTTGGAACTGCCGGAACTTGCCGCTGAGGATGAATCGGACTTCGCTACCGATCTGGATCTCGGCTCGGATCTCAACCTGGCCGCAGAAGCCAGCGCAGACGATTTCGATTGGGCCGCGGATTCCACGCCCCCGATCGCCCCGGAGACCGACACTGCACCACTGGAGATGGATAATCTGCTGCTGGAGATGGGGGAGGCCACGGATGATGGTGCGATCGCCCCTTCCCTTCTGGATTTCAATGCTGAGGCTGAGGATCTCGGCTTTGGCGACGGGGCCACAGCCAACGCGGAGCCGCTGGCCGGTTTGGATCCGCTAGATTTGGATCTGCCTTCCTTCGATGAGGCCATGGGTGAGCCGCTGTTACTGGATGATGTGACGGCGAATCCCCTGGAAATCAGCAGCCTGGATCAAGCCCTTGACATGGGAATGGCGGCCTTTGAGCTGCCCAATGCGCCAACGGATGGCTCTTTGGATCCGATCGCCCTGGATCTGACCAGTGGGACTGATTTTGACCCGACGGCCTTCGATGCGGCCCTAACGGAATTTGGTGAGTCAGCGGTTTCCCCCTTGGGCGAACTGGATCCAGAGCTGGATGCGCTGCTGGCGGAATCCCTGCTGGCGGATACAGACCTGGACGAAACCAAGAAGGAATGAGCCGATCGACTGATGGGCGCTGGTGTTTGGGCCTCAGCTTAGGAGACGGTCTCTGGGCAGTGGCCCTGCGCGATCGCCAGTCCGATCGGGTTGGCCTACTCGGTCAAGTCCAAGCCAGTGGCGCAACCTTCGCTCAACCCTGGAGTGCGTTGGATTGGGAGTCACCGGAATCCAGCGGCTCTCGGTTGCTGTTGGATGCCGGGTTGCCCTACCGCAGTCCCCAAACGGGCCAAGCGCATCCCCTGGTCACCTGGGCCGGTGAATTGCGGCCCTTGCCACAATTGCTGGAGACGCTAGCCGAGTCCCTAGCAAGGTTACGGGATCCGGCGATCGCCTGGGTTACCGCCACCGGAAAACCTGTACCAAGCCAGGTGCTGCGATCGGTTGAGGACGTGGTGGTGGGCTATCCTGTGCCCTCCGGGGAGGCCTTTCGGTTCAACAGTCGAGAACTGGTGCTGAAGGCTGGCTTGGTCACCCATGGTCAACGGGTGATGACGGCGGCCGAAGGATTGGGAGCGGCCTTGGGTTGGGATGGGCTGCAAGGTTGGGGCTGCTGCTGGGTGATTGATCTGGCGCTGCCAGGCCCCTGGACCCTTCTTCCATTGCCCACCCAAGCCCACCTAACCCAAATCACCTTGCTCGATCGGGACTTTGGCCGACAACTGGGCCAAACCCATGGCTTAACTGGCCCATGGCATGGTTGGCCCCAATGGATTGAGACCCTGAATTCAGCCCTCAATCATTTGGTGGCCCAATCGGGCATTGCCCCCCAAAAGGTGGAACGGATTTTGTTGCGTGGGGCGATCGCCCAGGAACCCCGATCGAGTGACCCCACCCGGGCCCTTCAGGATTACCTGCGTCAAAAATGCCCCAGTGCCACGCTCCATTGGGAACCTCCCTCCCAACCCCTGGGCCGACTGGCCATGGGGTTGAGTCGGCTGGTGGACTGTCCACCCTGGGATGAAACCAAGCCCTATGATGACTACTTCCTGTTTGCGGCCCTATTGCGCCATTTGACCCCGGAACCCCAACCACTCGACCGGCTCTTGGAAGCCTTGGCCCAAGATGGCATTCACGGCCGCACCTGCCGTCGATCGATTCAACAACTGTTGGCGGGGGAAATTCCGCCCGGTCTGTTGCCCCACCCGAGTTTGGCTCCCAATTCCCTAGCAGATCCGGACTATCAAGCACTGGCCGCCCAATCACCATTTCAATGCTTGGCCAGTGGGTGGTATGCTCTCGATGCCGTGGCTGGAACCCGTTGGCGACGCTATTTAGGCCTGGTGTGGGGGCGATCGAGCACGGCGGCTTTGGAACCGATCGGGGCGATCTAGGGCCACTTGATCACACACCCATCTTCATCAATCGATTCAGCCCATGACTGTTTCCCCTCCCCGATCGCCCGCCGATTTACCCCCCGAGCCGGAGAATCGCCCGCTTCAGCCTCCCCGCCAAGACACGATCGCCCCGCTAGCCCTGGTGGAAACGGCCTTCTTGGCCAGCGCCGCCAGTCTCATTTGGTTAGTCAATTTCTATTTCCCCCTTGGGCCGGCGCTGCGGGTCTTTTTTTCCCTCCCGATCGCCTTGGTATACCTCCGATGGGGATCCCGATCGGCCTGGATGGCGGCCACTGTGTCCGGACTCTTGCTATCGGTGCTGATGGGCCCGCCTCGCAGCATCCAATACGTAATGCCCTATGGACTTCTGGGGGTCTTGCTAGGCTGTCTATGGCGGCGTGGCGTGGGTTGGGGCCGTTCCATTGCCCTGGGAACGCTCCTGAGCGCCACGGGGCTGTTTTTCCGAATTGCGTTGGTTTCCACCCTGCTCGGGGATGATCTGTGGACCTATGTCACCGTACAGGTCACCGGCTTGCTGGAGTGGGGAGCCACCCGGTTGGGTCTGCTTTGGCGGCCGGAACTGGGAGCAGTTCAAGGGGCAACGGTTTTGATGATCCTGGTCAACGCAGCCGTGTATGTGTTCGCGGTGCATTTGGTCTCCTGGGCCGTCTTTGAGCGGTTGGGCCTGCGGTTGCCGCCGCCGCCGCGCTGGGTTCAAACCTTACTCGAGATAGACTAGGAACGCTTGATCAGGCGATCTGCGCTATGGCAATGATGCAGCCACAGGATATTCAGCCATTGTCGATCGATCCATTGCCAGCGGATAACTGCGACTCGATGCTGCCCCCGTCGTTGCAAATTTTGGCGGGGGGCGATCGAGCACGCGCTTGGGTGCAATCACGACGCGGCCAACAACCGCTGTTTAGCTGTGTGTTGGGGTTCACGGAAACGGGGTTGATTCCGGGCATCTCTGCGGCCGGGGCCACTCCGGCCGATCGCCGCTACACGGCCCTGGCCGATGCGGAATTTTTGGTGAATGGGCCCAGGGGTAATCCGGCCTATCCGCTCCCTCCCTTGGCTGGGGGAGCCTCGCCGGTTTTGATTTCTCGGGCCGTTTTGGAGTCTCTCCACTGGCGATTGCGCGTGATCAATGCGGGGCTACAGGATTTGCCCTCCATTCCCCACATCCGCATGGGCGGACTGCCGGCCCGCTGTTTAAGCACGGGCTATGCGCTCGATCGGGCAGTGGTGGAGCAGCTCTTTGCGGCGGGCTATCGTTTGGGACAACAGCTCGCCACCGAAGGCAACCCCCTGCCGCCAGATTATTTGCTGATTTCTGAATGCGTTGTGGGCGGCACCAGCACGGCCTTGGCGGTCTTGTTGGGACTGGGGATTGATGCCACCAACCGGGTCAACAGCAGCCATATTTTCTGTAATCATGCCCAGAAATTGGACTTGGCTCTTACGGGCTTGCGGCGATCGGGTCTGGGCGAGTGGCATCCCGATCGCCAATGCGTGCAAGGATCCCTGGATCAAGATCCGCTGGCCGTGGTGGCGGCGGTGGGCGACCCCATGCAGCCGGTGGCGGCGGGCATGGCCCTTGCGGCCAGCCAGATCAGCGGTGTGCTGTTGGCGGGAGGCACCCAAATGTTGGCGGTCTATGCCCTGGCTCGGGCGATCGCCCAACGCCGACAGTTGCCCTGGAAACCGGAGGCGATCGCCGTTGGCACGACCCGTTGGGTGGCCTACGATGCCAGCGGCGACACCATTGGCCTGGCCAAGGCGATCGCCCCACCGGAGGAAGAACCCATCCTGCTCGCAACTTTGCTGAATTTTGCCCAGTCCACTTGGACGCAATTACGGGCTTACGAAGCCGGATTTGTGAAGGAAGGAGTTGGGGCCGGCGGGGCGGCGATCGCGGCCAGTTGTGCCGCCGGTTGGGACAGTGAGCGCTGTCTCCAGGCCATTGAAGGGTTACTCAGTCGCTGGTCTACGGTGCTCCATAATCCCTAAAATTCCCAAGGACTGTCACCCGATTGAATTGAAGATCGAGGGCAGGAATTTCTAGAGCAATCCCTCCAATCGCCGCCGGATCCGCTCCAGCTCGGCGGCACTCATGGATTCGGCATCCTCTTCATTCGGCGTGGGCGGCGCTTCCCCCTCCACTTGCCAACTCATTTCATCGGTCGATCGATTGGTTTCCATCGGGATCGCCAATTCCCCTTGGGCCACCAATTGGCACTCGTAGCCCGCTTCTTTGCAAAACTCCCGCACTTCGTCATCCTCGATCGGCTCCACGGTGGCCAGGGGAAAATCCTGAGCCTCCAACAAGCCCGCATAGCGAGTGGCATCGTCCTCGTCTTCAAACATCAGGACGCAGTTACGTTCCACACCTTCCCCATCTCGCAGCCAAATGCTGTAGATTCCTTCATTTTCGGTGCGGGCGTTGAAGAGCAGAACGAAGACGCGCATAGTGAATCGTGAAATTGACCAAGGACACAACCCGATCGCCCACAAGGGTCGCAGCCAGCCAACGGGCGATCGGGCGGTTAGCGCCTATCATCTTAAGGGGTCTGGCGGTGGAATTTGCGAACAGCAGCATTTGCCAAATTTGCCAACCGCTATTTCACCCAGCTTCTGGCTGCCATTGATTCACCCTTCCTGGGCCCGATCCCCTAAACCGACGAACTGGGGCAGGGCCCCGATCGGGGCTGGTCATGGCTCATCAAGCTTTGATTGATCACGCTTCGCCGCTCCTCTTCGACCAATCCAGGGCTTAAACCTTGGGTGAAGAACTGGTTCTCAATTTCCTGCGGCGGAAGCGGCTTGGCAAACCAATAGCCCTGGCCAAATTCACAGCCCAATTGTTCCAGCCACCGCAATTGCTGCTGGGTTTCCACGCCTTCCGCCACCACATCCAAACCCAACTGATTACTGAGGGCCACGATCGTGCTGACCACCTGGAAGTTACGGTTTCCCTTTTCCATTTGCCCCACGAACGATCGGTCAATTTTTAAGTAGTCAGCGGGCAAACGGTGCAAGTAGCTTAAGGATGAATAACCCGTCCCAAAATCATCAATGCTGATTTGAATGTGGTGACGTTTTAGCTCCGTCAACAGCTCGATCGTCTGATTAATATCTTCAATTAACATACTCTCTGTAATTTCCAGCGTTAGATAATGAGGCTCCAAACCCACCTCATCCAACGTTTGCAAGATTTCTGAAACCATCGTTGGTTTTCGCAACTCCTGCGCCGAAAGATTCACACTCATCTTTAAGGGTGCAAATTCCGGGAAAGACCGCTGCCAATGCAACAACTGTTGGCAAGCCTGGCGCAAAATCCACCGACTGAGCTGTTGAATCACGCCCGTTTCTTCCGCCACGGGAATGAATTCTGCCGGAGAAATCCAGCCCCGCGTTGCATGATGCCAACGGGCCAAAGCCTCGAAACCCACCAATCGGCCTTTGGCTAAATTAATCACCGGTTGATAGTAAACCCGAAATTCTTCTTGGGTTAAAGCCTTGCGCAAATCGGTTTCCAAGGTCAGGCGATTAATTGCCTGGTGATGCATTTCTGCTCCAAAAATCTTGTAGGTGCTGCGCCCCGACGACTTGGCGCGGTACATCGCAATATCCGCATCCCGCAACAGATCCGATGGGTGATCGTAGTCGGCGCTGCCCAGCACAATGCCAATGCTGGCAGTAATCACAATTTCATAATCATCAATGGCGATCGGCTTTTCAAAGCTGCTGAGAATTCCCTCCGCCATGCGCACTGCCGCATCCAAGCTTTCCAAATCTTCTAAAAGAATCACAAACTCATCTCCCCCCACTCGGGCGAGAAAGTCACTAAAGCGCAAATAACTTTTGAGATTTTGGGCCATTTGCACGAGCAGGCGATCGCCAATTAAGTGCCCCAAACTATCGTTAATCACCTTGAACTGATCTAAATCTAAAAACAGCACCGCATAGCGATAACTGCTAACCCGCTTTGAACGGTTAATGGCCAACTCCAAGCGTTCCGTTAACAGCGATCGATTCGGCAAATTCGTCAGCAAATCATGTAGGGCATTGTGCAAAATTTGGGCTTCGGCTCGCTTCAGGGCGCTGATATCCGTCACCGTGCCCACATAGCCCACTACCTGATCTTGGGCATCGTATTCCGCCACCACCTGTCCAAAAACCCAAGGTTCTTCGTGACAATCACTGCGCAAGCGATATTCCAACTGAAAGGGCCGTTGTTCATTCACAAATCGCTGCCATTCGTCTTGGAATTTCACCTGATCGTCCGGGTGAATGTAATCTAGCCAACCCATCCCCATGGCCGCTCGGGTGGAGTAACCCGTAATCTGCGACCATCGTTGATTCACGTAAAGACATTGATGATTGGCATCCGTGCGGAAAATTCCAACGGGCACTGCATTGGCCAGGTTGATATAGCGCTGTTCGCTCTCCCGCAGCCGCACTTCCGTTTGTCGTCGTTCGTTTAGCTCCGTTTGCAATTGATGATAGGCCTGGGCCTGCTGAAGGGCGATCGCCAATTGTGTTGAAAGCTGTTTTAAAAATTCCTGTTCTTCCGTGGGCCAATGCTCTGAACTTTGGCAGTTAATGACGCTTAAAAATCCCCAGAGCTTGTCATTTTGCAAGATGGGCACGGCAAGCTGTTGGCAGTGAGCGGTTCGCGGAAATTTTTCAGGACAATCGGTCATTAAATCCTGAAAATGCACCGTGGCATCATCGCCTTGTTCAAGCTGATAGGCTTGCAGTCTGACGCGGCTCAGATGAATTTGGTCACGATCTTTTAAGAGCGGGGCCATGGTCGGATCCTGGGACGCGGCCACCACCGTGGCCACTTGGCTGTTGTGATCCGCAATTGAGGATTGTAATTGCCAAATGGCAACCGCACGGCACTGGAAGAGCTGTTGCACTTCTTGAACCGTGGTTTCAACAATTTCGTTGAAATCAAAGGACGCGCAGATTTGAGTAGCAATAATTGATAAAACCCGATCGCGCTCGGCCTTTGCTTGGAGCGCTGCGGTGCGGGTTTGGACTTGCTGTTCAAGATCAATATAGGTTTGTTTAATTCGCAACATTGACTGCACGCGCGCTCGCAGTTCAATGCCGTTAATGGGCTTAGTAATGAAGTCATCGGCCCCGGCCGCCATACAGCGGGCCAGGTCTTTTTTTTCCGTTAGCGCTGTGACAATGACGATCGGGACGGTGTGCCAATCGGGCATGGCTTTGATGCGAGCGCAAACCTCAATCCCATCCAACCCGGGCATCATCACATCCAACAGGATCACATCCGGTTGAAAGAGGTCTAGGGACTCAAGGGCATCAATGCCGTTGGAAACGTAGTGTAACTGGTAGGGGCGATCGCTCAGTAACGATTCAATGACATCGAAATTATCCGGCTCATCGTCAACTACCAGAACTGAACTGTAAGCCATGACTGCGTAATCATAAATGAGGGAAAGACAACGGAAGCAGAGATTCCCCCTATCTTAACCTGTTTCCCATATTGTCCCTGTGATCTCGTGCCTGCCATTAAAAGTTAATTGTCCAGTCATGAACAAGCACCAACCCTAAACTATGGCCATTTGAGGTTGAACTGCGAGGGGTAATTTTGCCGTCACCGTGGTTTCTTGATCCACAACACTTTGGATCAGGAGTGAGCCACCATAGCGATCAATCAATTTTTGAACGATCGCCAACCCCAACCCAAGACCCTGTTGTTCATAACTGCGGCGCTCAAATTGAATAAATGCTCCAATTTGGGCAATTTGCAATTCGGTCATGCCGCGCCCTTGATTCGTAATGGATAAGTACAACCAGGAATCCATTGGCTCCGTTTTGATCGTAATCGGCGTACCTGCCTGGGAAAACTTGATGGCATTGTCCAACAATTCTTCAACAATGGTTTGCAAATGCTTGATCGACATGGACAGTTGTGCAGTAGCCAAATCCAAAACCAAATCAGCCGATCGCTTGACCAAGTTAGTCTGAGATGCTGAAGCGTTGGCAATCCATTCCGCACTGTCAATGGTTTCCAGCGCAATCTCAGGAGTTGTCGATGCAACTTTAGCCACCATGCTCGAATTGCTCACCAATTTCAGACTACTATCACGAACGAGTTGAATGTAGTTAAGGTAGCGACGACTAACCCGCTCTAGGCGCATGGTTGAGGTTTTAGCAAGTTGCAATAGCTCTGCGATTTCCTCATGATCCATATCCTCATGTTCCTCAATGAGGATGCCCAGAACACCAAAAATTCCATTTAAAGGGGTATTTAATTCATGAGGCAAACTCATTGACAAACTGCCTCGCAATTCATCAAGACTACCCTGAAGAATATCGATCGTTCTTTCTTGTAATTGGGATAGTTCTTGGATGCTTTGATACTGCTGCCGAATGCGCAACATCGATTGCACTCGCGCTCTCAGTTCTGTGCTGTTAACCGGCTTGCTGATAAAGTCATCGGCTCCTGCTTGGATGCAGCGAGCAAGGTCTTCTTTGTCACTGAGAGCAGTGACCATGATAATTGGCACTGATTTCCATTCGGGCATCGCCTTAATTTTTTGGCAGGTGGTGATCCCATCTAGCTCGGGCATCATCACATCCAACAAAATCACATCGGGCTGGAAAACATGTAGAGATTTCAGCGCCTCTAGACCATTCCAGGCATAGTGGAGTTGATAATCCCGATCGCTCAAAAAAGCTTCAATAACATCAAAGTTATCCGGCTCATCATCAACAACTAAGATGGAAGGAATGGTCATCATTTGCCTCCTGCTATTCTGTGCTTTTCCAAGAGATTTCAGCGTCATGCCTCGCTACTTAGCAGCTAATAGCTCTTGGATCTTGACTGCTAGTTGCTTGAGCTTGATTGGCTTTGTGAAGTAGTCATTTGCACCCGCACTGAGACAGCGTTCTCGATCGCCTGGCATCGCCAACGCTGTGAGAGCAATTATCATTGTACTCGCCAGCTCTGGGGTTTGTCTAATTTGCTGCATTGCCGTTAAGCCATCCAGATTGGGCATTTGAATATCCATGAGGATGAGATCAGGGTGATGCAGTTTTGCCATCTCGATCGCTTGCACACCATCCTTTGCTAGCAGAATCTGATAATTTTTAGCCTTTAAGTAACTGGAAATGGTATTAACATTGGCTTCATTATCCTCCACCAGCAAGATCACAGGTGGGCGGGGTTGATCCATCGTGATTGCGGTTGGGGAGGCATCCAGTTGGGACGCAGGAATTGTTACTGGTGCATTCGCCAATTCCATCACCGGAAAACAAACTTCAAAGCAACTCCCAACCCCAACTTCACTGGTCACAGACACCAGACCCTGATGCATTTCCACCATGCGCTTCACTAGTGATAAACCCAGCCCGGTTCCAGCATATTGGCGACTGAGCGAGCTATCAATCTGGATAAAAGGTTTAAAGAGCTTTTCAAGATCAACAGCAGAAATTCCAATCCCTGTATCCGTTACCTTGAAGGAAATAAACGATGGGGAGCGCTTGGTGTTTTGGGCGTGCGCATCTTGGATTTCCGTAGACTGAGAATCAGAATTAGTAAAGTACTTTAAGGTGTTAATAGGTCGTTCAAAAATTTGCGAAACCGTTAAGGCCACTTGCCCTCCATCGGCAGTGAACTTAATGGCATTGCTCAACAAATTAATTAACACCTGACGCACTCGGCGCTCATCCACAAAAATATCCGGGAGGTTGGGCTGAATAGTCACCCCAAGCTGAATTTGTTTTTTAGCGCCTGTTGCTTAACAAAGGTAATGGTTGCTTGACAGAGTTGATTGATTTGCGTAGGTGCTCGATTCAGAAGAATTTGACCTGATTCAATTTTGGCCAAATCTAGAATGTCGTTAATTAGCTCCAACAAATGCGTGCCACTGCGCTCGATCGTTTTCAGAGCTTGCCCTTGGCGGTTATTAATTTCTCCATAAATTCCATCTTGAATGACCTCAGCCATGCCCAAAATTGCATTCAAAGGGGTACGCAATTCGTGGCTCATATTAGCCAAAAATTCATCCTTGAGCTTCGTGGCCCTGGCCAGTTGCAAATTGCTTTCTTGCAGTTGGGCATAGAGTTCTGATTGCTGAATAGCGATCGAGCATTGTTCAGCCAACCGTTGCATAAATTCCACTTCTCCGGTACACCAATACCGTTGGGAACTGCACTGATGGGCAATTAACAGCCCCCACAGTTGATTAGATTTTTGCTCAATAATTGGCACGGCAAGCTTAGCTCGAATTTGCAGGGTTTGCATGAAGCTAGACAGGCAGTTAGCCAAATGCTCGTGATCCCGATCGGTAATGGTGCAAACATAACCATTCATATATTTCTGATGGCAACTATCCGGGAACACCTCTGCACTAAATTCCATGCCCAAGAGGCTAGGGCAATGGTCAATCCGAGATTCAGCAACAATTTTGCCGCTACTTTGTTCATAGACCTTGTAAATTACGACTCGATCGGCAAATAGAATTTGTCGAGCCTCTTCCGCCGTATTGAACAAAACAGATTCCAATTCCAAGGATTGGCGAATTCGCCGGATCACAGAACTGAGCACTTTTTCCTTTTCAAATAATCGCCGAAACTGCTCCTCACTACTTTTGAGAGCTGTTGTTCGCTCCAGCACTTTCGCTTCCAAATCTTGGTTGAGTTGTTGCAGTGCTGCTTCCGATTTTTTCTGATTGGTAATATCCGTGATCGTGGTGATGTAGCCCACCACTTCTTCATGGTCGGAATATTCGGGCACAGATTGGGCCAACACCCAACAAACACCAGCTTGATAACGCTGAATTCGGTATTCCAGCGAAAAGGGCTGTTGTTGTTTGCGGTAATGACGCATTTCTTCAATCACCCAGGCGCGATCGTCCGGATGAATTGAGCGTTCCCAGCCAATTTGATGAATAACCCTCGCTGCCAGTCCCAAAATGTCACAGAATCGTTGATTAATATAAAGACTTTTGCCCTTTACGTTAGTTCGAATAATTCCTACGGGAATCGCTTTGGCTAAGCTGACATAGCGGCGCTCACTCGCTCGTAATTTTTCTTCGGTTTGTCGTCGTTCATGGAGTTCCATTTGCAGTTGTTCATAGGCCGTTGCCTGCTGAATGGCAATCTCCAAATGCATGGCTAAGTGCTGCACCAGTTGAATATCTTCCGATCGCCAATAGCGCGGATGATTACTTTCCACAACGGCCAGCAGTCCCCAGAAATTTTCCTGCTGAAACAGGGGAATCAAAATCTTGGCGCGCACTTGCAACCGTTCGAGCAATTGACGATGGCAAGGGGTCATTTGGGCGGCATAGATATCATTCACGACGCGCACATGGCCTTGCTTAGTCAGGGGGCTGAGTCCTTCCATAAAGCAGCAGTCTTTCACGGAGCTGCTGGGCACAGCCAAACTGGGATTTAGCAAAGCCACCGCTGCAATTACCATCGTTTGATCGGCTTGGAATTGCCAAATTTCGGCGCGATCGGACTGAACCAGGTTTCGCAGTTCTTGAACTGTAGAATTTAAAATTTCCGATAAATTTAAAGACGATCGAATTTGGGAAGCCACATTAGCAATTAATCGATCGCGCTCCGCTTGCCGCTGCAAAGAAGCCGTGCGATCAATAATTTGTTGCTCTAACTCAGACGTTCGCTGCTCCAAAAGCGCCAATTTTTCTGCTTCCAACTGAGAAATCTTATGCTCTAGGCTAATGCCCCATTGATATAGCTCGGAGGAATTCAGCAGTTTCAAAATGCTCCGTTGAGTCACCAAACCCAAGAGCGATCCGTCATCACGCACCACCACCACCTGCTGAATATCCTGGCGGGTCATAAATTGTTGCGTCAACAACAGCGAATCCTGAAGCTGAACCGGCTTTTCGATCGCCTGCATGACATCCTCAACAATCACCCGCTCCGCCGACAAACCGAGGGTCTGAAACTGAACCAAATCCGACTCAGTAATCACACCCACTGGTTTGGGAATCGGTGGATAGTCAGCCGCTAAGGTATCCGGCTCCTGGAGCTGCACCAGCACCACACAATTCGTGTCCCGTTCCGCCATCAAACGAGTGATCTGAGCGATGCTAGCCCTAGTGGTTTCACAAACTACTTCAGTCACCAAAGCATCCGCAACGGAGCGCGATCGCAACCAGTCCACCGGATTGGTAATTCGTCGCAATCCTTCATCATTCAACAACCCAACTAACTGCCCTTGATCATCCACTAAAGGTAGATATTCCAGACCAAACTGATCCATTAAATTAATGGCAACCAGCGGATTTTTAAATTCCGATTGCCTTAAAACACAGGGAATGGGTGACATTACTTCGCCCACTTTGACGCGATGAAGATCCATCCCTTTGGCCAGCAGCCGAATCACCGTGCGATCACTCAAAATTCCACAGAGCTGACCCCGATCGACCACCACCACACAGCGAACCTCCGCAACCGGCAAATCAACCACCGCCACTTCGGAATTCAACGGCGAATGACCAGCTGCCCAAGGGTTGCGCTCCAAGCCACGGGCATCGCGATCGCCCAAGGCTGAATTCAGTTCATCAACGGCCTGACTTGGATCGCTCGCTGAACCTGAAGCGGCCCCATTCATCAACGAGTCTGAAACATGTATTACCGAGGCATCCTTGTTCGGCAAATCATCTCTTAAATGATCAGAATTGGCTATGAGTTCTTGATTAGAAAATTCAAGATGAATAATGGGTTGGTGATGATCATGCTCTTGTGCATTCAGAGCGCAAGATCGACAGTTTTGATACAGTTGACCAATGGCATCCCAAAGGCTCGTGTCCAATTCAACCTGGATTGGATGTCGCATAATGGCTTGATCCGCTTCTGCGTCCACGAGCAAGTTAGTAGCCATAACTTTAGCGATAAGCCCCAGATCTCAGAAATGCAGAGATTATCTTATTATCCTTTTAAACAAAAATTAGCAAACCTTGATAGCCATCCTTGCCACAAAAATTAGCAATTATTTTCTTGAGAAACCATACTAATATTTTCGATCAGAACCCAAGGGTATTTCAGGGAAATTAAACCCAGGGTCGAGAAACTTATAGTTTAGACAAGGAAGTTGACGGAAATCTTAGATCAAATTGAGTTTTAGGACGCATTTTATACATTCAAGATCTTTGATTTTGATCACTCGCCCATCAATAAACCCCAGGCGAAACGGTTCAACCATCGATAGGCTCAGCTAGGACGCTCAAGCTTAATTAACCCCGCTGAAATCCCTGAAAACACTGAGCATTTTCAGTCAGATGACTGGATCATCCTCCAGACCAACCGATCGAGTCGGCAGATCCAGCGCCCGGGCCCAACCAGGAAGATTCACAAAACCGGCTCCTGATGGGGATCGCCCGATCGAACCCAGTTTCTTCCCCCAAGGAGTCCCGTTCCGCGTTGCTCCCTACTTTTTAATGTGCCCAAACGGGGGCCAAGAAATTGCCTTGGGAACGGCTCACCGGAGGTAATGACTGAGCCAGACCTTGGAGGGTGCTGAATCGGATCAAATCCGGTTGTACCCCAAGTCGCCCCCCAGCAGCACCGATGCCCCATCCTTCCACTAGACTAGGAAACCGTTGGTGCAACCCGTTGATGAAACTCGGACTGATGCAGAATTCGGCGATCGCCCTGCCCGTGATGGGTTGCGGCACTTGGGCTTGGGGCAACCGGCTGCTCTGGGGTTATGACGAAACCATGGACAGCGAGTTGCAGCAGGTGTTTCACCACTGCATGGCAGCCGGCGTGACGCTGTTTGACACGGGCGATTCCTACGGCACGGGACGGTTGAACGGCCGCAGTGAGCAACTTTTGGGGCAATTTGCCCGGGACTATCAGGGCCCACAGGGTGATCGCCTCTGTTTGGCAACCAAACTCGCGGCCTATCCCTGGCGACTGACTCGGGGATCCATGGTCAGGGCCTGTGCAGCTTCAGCCAAGCGCCTGGGGCGAGTGGACTTGGCCCAACTGCACTGGTCCACGGCCAACTATGCCCCCTGGCAAGAATGGGCCCTGCTGGATGGGCTGTGCGACCTTTACGAACAAGGGCTGGTGCGCGGTGTGGGCCTCTCGAACTTTGGCCCCCAGCGGCTACGACAGGTTCACCGCCAATTCCAAGAACGCGGCATCCCGATCGCCACGTTGCAAGTGCAATATTCCCTGCTGTCCACCTACCCGGTCACGGAATTAGGCCTGAAAGAAACTTGCGATGAACTGGGGATCAAACTGATTGCCTACAGCCCCCTGGGGTTGGGTTTGCTCACGGGTAAATACAACCCCCAAACGACCCTCCCCAAGGGAATTCGCGGGGTGCTGTTTCGGCAATTATTACCAGGGCTGCAACCCTTGCTTGACTGTTTGGGGGCGATCGCCCAGGCACGTTCCAAAACCATCGCCCAAGTGGCGCTGAACTGGTGCATCGCCAAGGGCGCGATCCCGATTCCCGGGGCCAAATCCCTGATTCAGGCGAAGGAAAACACGGGGGCGATCGGCTGGTTGCTGGATGCGGGCGAGGTGGCCGAACTCGATCGGGTGGCGGCGGGCCTCGATCGGGTGATGGTGCAAAACATTTTCCAGTCGCGATAGGGGTTGCTGTGCAATCCTCACCAGCTATTGCCCGTGAGCACAAAGGGCGACCAATAGAACGGATGGGCGGAGTTGGCCACTTCGCCCGATCGGGTCAGTTTCCCTTGCAAAAAGGCGAGTTGTGCTCGGCGCAAGGCTTCGGCTTTGGTCAGCTTGGGGTCATCGGCGAGGCGGCGATAGAACTCCCGCATCAGCAAGCTAGTGGAGCGATCGTTCACGTTCCACAGACTGGCCAGGATCGCTTTAGCTCGTTTGGCCCGAGTGAAGGAATAGGCCAGGCTGTTGATTTCTCGACCGTCGGCCCCTCGCAGCCCTGTTTCGTCTGGGTCGCCGGTTAAGGCCGTTTCGCAAGCTGACAACACCACCAAATGCAAACTGCCCAAGCCGCGTAGGGTTTCCACTTGCGGTAAGGGGAGCTGATCATTGCCCCGACCCAACAGCAGGAATGAGTTGGCGGCAGTGATGGGGCTGAAGCTGCCGTGGGTGGCCAGGTGCAAAATTCGGTTCTGGTTCAGCAAGCTGGTTTGCAGGCGATCGCGTGTGAAGCCGTCATTCAAGTAGCTGGAGCCGGGATAGAAGCCGCCTTGGGGATCGGAGCGATCGGTTTCTCGGACGATCGCATCCACTTCATCGGCCACATAGTCCAGGGGTTTGAACTGGCCATGGCCCGTGGTGCGTCCAAAGGCAGCAATCCGGGTGCGATCGGGGACATCGAGCCGATCGGTCAGATCCAAATCGCCCAGGGTGACAAAATTGGCGACGCTGTATTTTTCGACTAGGTAGCTTTCGCCATCATGCAAGGCGGCGACGGGGATGTAGCGCAATTCCCGATCGAGCCGAAAAATCAGATGGCGAATATCGTTGGCTTTCAGTTCCGTTTCGAGGGGTTTAATCAGCCAGCCATAGAGTTTGCGACCCAAGGCTTTCAGGGTGGCGGGGTCAGCATCGGGCTGGGTCAAGGCGCGCCGAAATTCAAACACGGTCTGCCGAAAGTCGCTGGGCAAAATCACCTCTCGGAAGTTGGCAACTTCGCCCGCCGTGACCCAAAGCAGCCACAAACGACCGCGTTTATCGGTGGTTTCTTCAGGGCGCTGCACGATCGTTTGAATCACGATCGTTCCCGGTTGTTGTTTCACCACTTCGGCCGCGCCAGTTCGCAATTCTTCGGGGTCTTGAATGCCGCGTTCTTCCCGTTGGCGGGCTTGTTCCGCAACTTGGGCAACAACTGCTTGGAATTCTTGAGCGAGCTTGTCGTATTTCTGTTGTAAGTCGGGGTCGCAATTGTTGTTGCAGGTAGCTAGTTTTTGGGCAAATTCAATGATGCTGTTGTGTTTGTCAAGGATGGCTTGTTCGGCTGGGGTGAATTGGATTTTTCCTAATGGGTCGATGGTGGCTCGGTTTGCTGGGTCGTAGTTGCTGAGTTCTTGGATGGCTAACAAGTCAAGGACGCGCTCGGCTTCCACAAATCGCCCTTGATTAATCAACAAATTGGCAAGTTCCCGATAAGTACTAGCAACTTTTTCGGTATAGGCTTTTTGCTGTTCTGGTGTGACAGCTAATTCATAAAGAGAAGCTAAAGCCGACTTGGCAGCTCTAAATCTGGTTTTAGGCTAGACCTACCCGAAGCATCACCCAGCTCATGAGTCGTCTCCCGGTCATTGCCAATCCTACCCGCA
>MKGP02000039.1 GCA_001913845.2 Limnothrix sp. CACIAM 69d
CCCGCTTCGTACCACACTTTTTAGGTACTAAGCTTCCAGTTGAACGATATAGATTTAGAAGCCGTCTGACTGTATCTGGGCTAATCGAAAACTGTTTTGCCACTTTCCGAATGGAAGTATCTCCTTTCTCGTAAGCTTCTACAATTTTCTGGCGCAAGTCTAGAGAATAACAGCCCATAAATTTTCCTGACGATAAATCAACTACACTTATAACTATATCGTACTGATCGTTCTAGGTAAAGACTGTATCTCGACTAGAGGTTATTTGGGTTGATCAGGGGTATTCCGGGAAAAAGTTTGCGGATGCTGTGAAGCGTGTGTGTGGTGAGAGTGTGCGCGTGGAGGTGATCAGCCGAATCGGTAAAGGGTTTGAGACGTTGCCCAAGCGGTGAATTGTCGAGCGGACGTTTGGCTGGCTGAACCGATTTCGGCGATTGAGCAAGGACTATGAGTTGTATTCGGAGACGAGTGAAGGAATGATCTATGGCTGCTTAATGCATTTGATGGTGAGAAGATTAGCTGCCCTAGATGATTAATAGTTGCTTTATAAATCAGCTCTTAGTCCAGTCCTAATTCAGATCTAATTCAGATCTAAGTTGCAGCCATGACAGATTGCTCCCGCCGCCGCCCCCTACAATAGGAGGCAGTCGAGCTTCTGAACCGCCTGCCCAGTGCTAGGCGATCGATCCGCCCAGTCTCATTGGTAGCCATTCTGCCAGGGCGATCGACCCGATCGCGCCCCCCATTTTCACTGCCCCATCCAACTGATCGCCGTTTTCGATTTTTCCTAATTTATGGAGTTTCAGCTCACCGAACGCCAAGAGCGCATTTTGTTCGCCACCATCCGTCACTACATCTCCACGGCTGAGCCAGTGGGGTCAAAGGTGCTGGTGGAAGAATATCAACTGGATGCGAGTCCGGCGACGGTGCGAAATGCCATGGGGGCCTTGGAAAAGGCCGGCTTGCTCTACCAACCCCACACATCAGCCGGGCGCGTCCCATCGGACTCGGGCTATCGAGTCTATGTCGATCGCTGCGCTGTCCCGTCCGATCGCACGGCCCAAAAGGTGAATCAGCTCTTGAGTGATCGCCTGGATGCTTCGTCACCCCATCTGGAAGTGTTGCTGAAGGGAGCGGCCCAGTTGTTGGCTCGCCTCAGCGGTTGCATTGCGGCGATCGCCCTGCCCCAAACCCGCACCGTTCAAGTGCGCCATGTGCGACTGCTGCCCATGGAGGTCGATCGGGTGATGCTGTTGGTGGTGACGGATGATTATCAAAGCCATTCCGCGATCGTGCCCTTACCGAACACCGAAGAGGCTCCCCTCCCGGATCCAGAAACCCTGGAGCGGGAATTGGTAATTTTGTCCAACTTTTTGGATGCTCGCCTGCGGGATCACTCCCTCTTGGCCGTGGCCCATTTGGATTGGGATGAGCTGGGCCGGGAGTTCGATCGCCGGGGCCAAGCCCTGCGAGAAGCCTTGATTCATTTGGCGCGCCGGGCCCAAACCCCGATCGCCACCCGAATTTTGATTAGCGGCGTGTCGGAGGTGTTGCGCCAACCGGAGTTTTCGGAGCTGCAACAGGTGCAAACCCTGATCCACCTGCTGGAAGCGGAACAGGAGCAACTGTGGTCGCTGATTTTTGATGAGCCAGAAGATGAGCGCCGGGTGCGCATCCGCATTGGCATGGAAAACCCCTGGGAACCCATTCAGGGTTACACGCTCATTTCTTCCCTCTACGGCAATGGCCTATCGCCCCTTGGCAGTGTGGGCATTTTGGGCCCGACCCGGCTGGATTACGATCGGGCGATCGCCGCTGTGGGAGCCACCGCCGACTATCTATCCGAGGTCATGGGCGCGCCGGGATCGGAACTGCTAGCAGGTCGCTACCACCCGGCGATCGGCAACCCCGACAGTCCCAGTTAACTGCGCCCAATCCATGGACATCAGCGCTTGAGACGAGGAGTGAGAGTGGTTACCAGACCCGATCGCCCAGGGTGCTTCCGGGTGCAACGAACGGCCCCGCCCGTGGCAAGATAGGGGCGATCGATTCGCAGGAGCAACGACCATCTTGGAAGTGACGTTTTTGGGCACGAGTTCTGGCGTACCGACCCGATCGCGCAACGTTTCCAGTTTGGTGTTGCGGTTGCCTCAGCGGGCCGAAGCTTGGTTATTTGACTGTGGCGAAGGCACGCAACATCAGCTTTTGCGCAGTGAAGTACGATCGAGCCAAATCACCCGCATTTTCATCACCCACATGCATGGGGATCATATCTTTGGGCTGATGGGACTGTTGGCCAGTTCTGGCTTGGCGGGGCAACCTCACCCGATCGATCTCTATGGGCCCGCTGGCCTCTCGGACTATCTCAAAGCCTGTCAGCGCTATTCCCAAACCCGGTTTTCTTTTCCCGTCAAAGTCCACACCGTGGAACCGGGCAAGATTTTTGAAGACGACGAGTTCACGGTGCATTGCCAACTGCTGGAGCACCGGGTTCCGGCCTATGGTTACGCGGTCACGGAAAAAGATCGCCCCGGCCGATTTGATATTGAAAAAGCCCGCGCCCTGGAAATTCCCGCCGGCCCGGTCTACGGCCGCCTGAAGCGCGGCGAAACCGTCACCCTGCCCGATGGCCGCACCATTGACGGCCAAACCCTCTGTGCGCCGCCGGAACCAGGACGCAAATGGGTTTATTGCACCGACACGATTTTTTGTGAGCGATCGATTGAGCTAGCCCAGGATGCCGATGTGCTGATCCACGAGGCCACCTTTGCCCACGCGGATTCACAGTTGGCCTTTGAGCGACTCCATTCCACCACCACCATGGCCGCCCAAGTGGCCTTGGCGGCGCAGGTCAAAACCCTGATCATCACGCACTTCAGCCCCCGTTACGCCCCGGGCAACGCGATCGACTTCCACGATTTGCTGAACGAAGCCCGAATGATTTTTCCCAACACGGAAATGGCCAAGGACTTTTGGAGCTATGAAGTGCCCCGCCGCCGGGCGATCGACCTAGCCTCTGCTTAGGGTTAATCAGCGGTTAAATAACAGCAATCAACCCAGAGCCAGTTAACACTGGTTAACAACACTGATTAACGCCGGTTAAGCGTCGGTGATTAACATCGATCCATATTGATCAGTATTGATCAGTGCCAATTAAGCGATCAATTGGCGATGCCTCAGATCGATCGAGTCTGTGCGCCATGACCCGCCGAATTGCGAGTCGCACGGTATAGTTACCCCAATCCGTTTTTCGCGCAACCATGTACGACAAGATTACGCCCCCCACCGTCGGTGAAAAAATTCGCTTTGAAAACGGTCAACCGATCGTCCCCGACAACCCGATCGTTCCCTTCATTCGCGGAGACGGCACAGGCGTTGACCTTTGGCCCGCCAGCCAGCGCGTGCTCGATGCGGCGATCGAAAAAGCCTACGGTGGTCAGCGCAAAATCTCCTGGTTCAAGGTCTATGCGGGCGACGAAGCCTGCGAAGTCTACGGAACCTATCAATACCTCCCCGAAGACACCCTCACGGCCATTCGGGAATATGGCATAGCGATTAAAGGCCCTCTCACGACTCCCGTGGGCGGCGGCATTCGATCGCTCAACGTGGCCCTGCGGCAAATTTTTGATCTCTACGCCTGTGTTCGTCCTTGTAAGTATTACAACGGCACGCCTTCTCCCCATAAAAGCCCCGAAAAACTGGACGTGATTATCTATCGGGAAAACACCGAAGATATCTACCTCGGCGTTGAGTGGAAACAGGGCACTCCTGGTTGCGATCAATTGATTGATTTTCTAAACAATCAACTGATTCCCGAAACTCCGGAACTGAAAAATAAGCAGATTCGGTTAGATTCCGGCATCAGCATCAAACCCATCAGCATCACCGGTTCCCAGCGTCTGGTTCGCCGGGCCATTGAAAACGCCCTGCGGTTGCCCAAACATAAACAGGCCGTGACCTTGGTTCACAAGGGCAACATTATGAAATACACCGAAGGAGCCTTTCGGGATTGGGGCTATGCGGTGGCAACTGGTGAATTTCGTGCCGAATGCGTGACCGAGCGGGAATCGTGGATTCTGAGCAATAAAGAAAAAAATCCTGACCTGTCGATCGAGGACAATGCCAAACTGATTGACCCCGGCTATGACAGCTACCCCGCCGAAAAACGGGAAGTCATTTGCCAAGAAGTGCGCGAAGTTCTGGAAGCAATTTGGGACAGCCACGGCAACGGCCAATGGAAGGAAAAAGTGATGGTCAACGATCGGATCGCTGACAACATTTTCCAACAGATTCAAATTCGCCCCGATGAATATTCAATTCTGGCGACGATGAACCTGAATGGTGATTATTTGTCCGATGCGGCCGCCGCGATCGCAGGCGGCTTGGGCATGGCTCCGGGGGCCAACATTGGTGACAATGCGGCCATTTTTGAAGCCACCCACGGCACTGCACCCAAGTATGCCGGATTGGATCAGCTCAATCCAGGATCGGTGATTTTGTCCGGCGTAATGATGCTGGAATTCATGGGCTGGCAAGAGGCGGCCGATCTGATTAAGACCGGTTTGGCCAAGTCGATCGAACAGCGGGAAGTGACCTATGATTTGGCTCGGCAGATGGAGCCGCCCGTTAACCCACCGCTCAAGTGCTCGGAATTTGCCAGCGCCATCATCAAAAACCTTGGCTAGGACTTCATGGGTCAAGGGGCCAACCCTTCCTACCTAAAACAGTGGGGTCATCACCTGCTGCGCTGTGGAATGGCTGACCTTGCCCCCCGGTTCGATCGGTTCCCGATCGATTTCCCTAAACCATTTCTGGTCAGTAGACCTCCTGCACGAATCAGCTAACAGCCCTCATCCCCCAACCCCTTCTCCCCAGGTACCGGGACGGGACGGGACGGACGAACGTAACGGACGGT
>MKGP02000084.1 GCA_001913845.2 Limnothrix sp. CACIAM 69d
AACGGGTGTTTGATTGTGATCACTGTGGATTGCAGATTGATCGTGATTTGAATGCCGCGATTAATCTGCAAAAGGCGGCCAGTCCGGTCGTGTCAGCCTGTGGAGCGGATGAAGCCGACTTCGCCGCGATGAAGCAGGAAGCTTCCTGATTGCTGCATTTGCTAGTCAATTGCGGCATTGTTAGTGAATTGGTGACGGTATCAGATCGTTAAACTCTGTTGCATTCTCGTTATAGAAGCTTGGGGCACGCCCAGCCACAGGAAACCCCCGTGATAGGATGACATCCAATCTTTGGGCGGCCAGAGCGGTTTTTGCGGTTTATTGCCCCCTTTTGCCTTTGTTGCCGATGGGCAGCGCGGTGAATGATCCAGTTAATAATCGACGGGTAATCCAACGGTTATTGAACCGAGACAGGTTAATCCGTTCAGTGGACGAGAAAAACCCAACGGCGGCAGTAATCCACGTTAATCGCGTGGCTTTGGAGTCCAGAACAAAATCGCAAGCCTTCTCAAAGCTCCTCGCCTTGATTGAATTTTGAGTTCTGAATTAGACCCCTCTGTGAGCCGTTGGGCAGTGCGGTTGGATCTAAGGCGCGATCAAAATTTCATCAGGACGAGGGTGATGTCGAAGCCTCAGCCACACGCGTAATTAGGAGAAGCTGTTCGTGTTACGGGTTGCTGTTGTTGGCGGCGGGCCGGCCGGTTCCTCAGCCGCAGAAACGCTCGCTAAAGCTGGAATTGAGACCTATCTGTTCGAGCGCAAGCTGGACAACGCCAAGCCCTGCGGCGGCGCAATTCCCCTATGCATGGTTGGTGAGTTTGAACTTCCGCCGGAGATCATCGATCGCCGGGTGCGGAAGATGAAGATGATCTCACCGTCCAATATTGAGGTGAACATCGGTTCAACCCTCAAGCCTGATGAATATATCGGTATGTGCCGCCGGGAAGTCCTGGATGGGTTCATGCGCGATCGGGCGGTGAAGCTGGGGGCTAACCTAATTAACGGCACAGTGCATAAGCTGGAAATTCCCAGCAATGACAAGGCTCCCTACACCCTGCACTATGCTGACCACTCCGATGGTTCGGTGGCGGGCGTGGCCAAAACCCTGCAAGTGGATTTGGTGATTGGGGCTGATGGGGCTAATTCTCGGATTGCCAAGGCGATCGATGCGGGGGACTACAACTACGCGATCGCCTTCCAAGAGCGAATCCGTCTGCCCGAAGACAAGATGGATTACTACCAGGACTTGGCGGAAATGTACGTCGGTGACGATGTTTCCCCCGACTTTTACGCCTGGGTGTTCCCCAAATATGATCACGTGGCAGTGGGCACGGGCACAATGCGCGTGAACCAAGCCCGAATCAAGGAACTGCAAGCGGGCATTCGGGCCCGAGCAGCCAAGCGCCTTGAAGGTGGGCAAATCATCAAGGTTGAAGCACACCCGATTCCGGAACATCCCCGCCCTCGTCGGGTGGTGGGTCGTGTGGCTCTGGTGGGTGATGCGGCCGGTACGGTCACCAAGTCTTCTGGCGAAGGGATTTACTTCGCGGCCAAGTCGGCTCGGATGTGTGCGGAAACCATTGTGGAATTTTCCAACAAGGGCCAGCGCGTTCCCACTGAAGCGGATCTGAAGCAGTATCTGAAGCGTTGGGATAAGCAGTACGGGGCAACCTATTTGGTGCTGGATCTGCTGCAACGGGTGTTTTACCGTTCCGATGCGACGCGCGAAGCCTTTGTGGAAATGTGCGAGGACATCGATGTGCAAAAGCTGACCTTTGACAGCTATTTGTACAAGACGGTTGTGCCTGCCAATCCGCTGACTCAACTGAAGATTACGGCGAAGACGATCGGGAGTTTGCTGCGGGGTAGTGCCCTGGCTCCCTAGTCTGGTTTGCTGAAATTAAACCGGATTGAGTTCAAGACTCATGAGCGCTCGGCCTTTGGGCTGGGCGTTTTTTAATGAGCAAATCAATGAGCAAATAATCGTGATCATCAGAAAGCAGTCATAATCAAAGTCATAATCAACAATATTCAACTAGCATCACCTTCTTGTTACCTTTTTATTACCCAATTTATACTCAAGTTTATTCTCAAATTATTCCTTCAATTCATGATCAAAAATCATGATTAATTTATGCTCAAAAAAGCATGATCAAAAAAGTGTGGAGACCTGCTTAAAACGGGCCTCCACTACGTCGTTGCTGTGAATACAGCGATTAAATTAAGGTTGGAATTGCGATCGCAAGGATGCGCGAATTCCAAACACAGGTTCAAATTGAATGGGACGATCGAGCGGGTCGATCGGGGCCAAATCAACCTACAGATCAAACTGATTGCCGCGACGATATTGCTGATAGGCTGCGAAAAACAGGCCACTCAGCGTCACCAAAATCAGACCCAAGACAATACCGAGCAAGCGAGGTTCGATCACGGCGGATTCTCCTTCCCTAAATCGTCTAAAACATTAAGTCATTTTTAAAGCACTTAGTCAGATTCCAGCCGTGAAGACTGCGGATCTGGTGCGGTGGCTGTTCCCGATCGGGCAACGCGCCCTCCGATTTTACCGGCTTCTCAGCCCGAAAACTGATTCTGTCCTGAGTGGGCGAGTCGGGGGGAACTTCGGCGGCCTGGGGGCAACCTTTGAGCTATGTTATTAAATGAAAACTTTCATGTCGGTTCCTCAGCAACGCGATCGCCTTGGAAACGCCAGTTAATCAGTCCCCAGTCCAACCTTGGGCGCGTCGTACCCTTGCGATCGCGATACTCCTTGTCCTGTCCGTTTTGCTGATGGTTTGGCCCTTGGGTCAGTGGTTTCAGCCCATGGATCCCTACGCGGAAAGTGTCTTAGCCTTGCAGGGCGATCGCGATCGGGGGCAAGCAATTTTTTCCATGAACTGCGCCGTTTGTCATGGGGCTGATGGCGCGGGTCATGTGGGCCCCAGCTTGCTTGATGTGGCCAGCCGAAAATCAGAAGTCGCCCTGATTGAACAGGTGATTAGCGGCAAAACGCCTCCCATGCCGCAATTTCAGCCCGCTCCCCAGGACATGGCCGACCTATTGCGCTACCTAGAAACCCTCTAGCGCTCATTGTCTGGCGTTGTCTGGCATTGGGCTTAGCTGGTGGTTAAGCTGACGGCTTAGCATTTGGCTTAACTTTCGGTTTAGCTTTTGGGCGAACGATGGCCGCTTTCATGAACTAACGTACCAAAACAAGGGAAATCGATTGTTTGGTGGTTCATCCGGCTTAAGATCAGTCTAGGGCTTGGAGGAGGTTTAACCGTGGAAGTACTGCATATTTCACAACCGGCCGTTGCCCAAATGACTGAGCAAGATGTGGCCGAGTTGGCGCTCCGGCTGGAGCGAGATGATTATGCCACGCCTTTTGAGGGGTTGCGAGACTGGCACTTGCTGCGGGCGATCGCCTTTCAGCGCCCAGAGCTAGTTGAGCCTTACATCTACTTACTGGATTTGGAGGCCTACGACGAGTCTTGAGCTTTGCCGAGCCTCGTGAACGGCTCACAGCGGCAAGGGCCAAGCAAACCACCAGCCAATCACTACCACCAGCGAAGCACTAAAGAAGTTGGGGGCGGGTTTTTGGGCCCGCTGAATGTGCTCAGGTGCTCAGGTGGAAGCGCGGCGGCGGCGAGGACGGCGCTTGCCCGTCACATAGAGAACGATGAGTGTGCCGATCGGGGTGGCTGCAAAAGCGCCCCCCATGCCCAGGGTCAACAAAGCGACCGGGAAGGTCACCGACAAGGAAGCCAGGGCCCCCAAGGCTCCCCCCACCAAGGCGCTGCCATAGGCCGCGACGAGGCTTTTGCGCAGGCAACGCCGCCCCAAGAGCCTTGCTATGGCACCAATGAATAGCCCGATCGCCCCCACGCCAACCGTGAGCGTCACGACAACCAGAAGGGTAAACAATGCAGGGCGATCGAGCAGCATGGGCGAAGGGGCTTGGGCCAGAAATACGGGGCAAGAAATATGGGGCAAAGAATGCGGGGCTAATTGAGGTTGGCGCTAATTGGAGTTGCATTAACGGGAATTAGCGCAACGAAGCTGCGTTACTCTTCGGTTTGGATGGGCAAAGTTGCCAGGGCTTGCAGCCATTCCAGCGCCGATTCAAGAACCCCCCGATTAGCCGGAAACGTAATGCGCGATCGGGCTTCTTCCGCTGTCAACCAAGCGCTGTCTTGGATTTCCTCCGGTTGCAGGTTGGTTTCCCGATCCAAAACCCAAGCCGGAAAATAAGTCACCGTTTTTTGCACCAGTTTATTCTGTCGGCAGTAAGTTTCAACAAACTGCACGTCGGTGACGGGAGTGCAATGTTGAATGCCGGTTTCTTCGGTAAATTCCCGAAGCGCTGTTTCAAGGGCACTTTCGCCCGGCTCCGCATGGCCCTTGGGAAACGCCCAATGTCCTGCCCGGTGCTGCACTAGCAAAAACAAAGCCTCTGCTCGATCGCCCGACTGCGGCAAATAAATCGGCACAATTCCAAAGGCTTCTTCGGTCACAGGCTGGGCATCCGTCGGCACGGGAACATCTCCTTGGGCGAGTGCCAATCTAAAAAAATTATCCGGGTCTGAATCACGTGGGTTTGAATCACGCAGGTCTGAATCGCTTGGGTTCTAATTGCCCCCAATCACGCGATCGTGATCCAAACCACCTGCTGTCTAAGCACGATCTCAACAGCACGATCTCAACAAACAGCTTAACCAAAAACATGCTCTCAACAGCAGTTCTGTCACTCAGCTCCGCTGTTTGGTGAATCTTCGGTGGGTCGTTGAGCCTCACGCAGGGTGGTTGCACAGAGCAATTTAGCCCCCATACCCAGCGTTCAAGCCACATCAAATTGCGCCACTTGGCCAAAATTATGGCGTTCTTGGGCGGGCGTAATGAGCCATCGATCAATCGTTTCTGCAAACCCGATCGGGTCATTCAGAAAGGGCCAATGATTGCCGGGAACCGTTTGCACCGTCAGCCGCTCGCAGAACTGGTGGAAGTCGCGAGTTTGCCAAGCAAATTGATTCAAGCCCTGTTCCGGCAAAATCAACAATGTGGGCAAGGACACTGATTTTTGGAAGCCCGCAATTCCAAGCACATCTTCAAACACGCGATCGCGCGCGAGCAAATCCAGTTTGCTACCCCAAGTGCCATCATCTTTTTGTTCCAGATTTGCCGCAAAGGCTGCCGCTTGCCAAGGATTCCACTCACGATATTGTTTGAGTTGCCGAGCACAGTCTTCCGCTGAAGTTTGATCTGGAAACGGGCCCGTTAGCTTCAAAAATGGCAGGGTTCGATACAAAATTGGGAAGCTTAAACGCAACCAATCAGGCATTTTGCCAATAAAAAACGGGTCAACAATAACCGCCTGCTGAAATCGCTGGGGCAGATCCTGCATCCAACGGGTGGCAATCTTGCCCATCCAAGAGTGGCCAACCACCGTTACCCGAGACCAGCCCAGGTGATTACAAAGGGCTTCCAAGTCTTCAATGATGGCTTCGGTGCTGTAGGGGCGATCGCCCTTGCTGCTGTTCCCATGGCCGGGCAAATCCGGCGCAACCACGCCATAGCCCTTTTTGGCCAGCTCTTGGGCTGCTCCTTCCCAAACCGCCGCACAATCGCCCAGCCCGTGCAACAGCAGTAGCGGTCGATCGCTCAGATTTCCCCATTGCCAATAGGTCAGAAATTGATTCGATCGACCAGGTAACCCCAACTGTTGTTGGTCATTCATAATCAGACCCGCTGTAATAGCTTGTAGTGCAACTTGACAAGGAACTCGATCACTTCAGCATCACCTCAGCTCAGCATCACCTCAGTCCAATCATGGGTATTGGGTCTTGAGCACTTAATCTTGTGCCTAGTCTTGAGCGATTCCCCTGAGATTCTTTCCCAGACAATACTCAAGGGCTAACCCACCATTCCTGATTGTTCTAAAACCCACCCTGGATTTATTCTATCTAAAGACCTTCTATCTCAGAAATTTCCCTTAAGAGGATGTCTGAAAAGTGTCTTTTGGCACGGGCAATGCACCAATAGTCGTGGGGCAAGGGGCTTGAGCATCTTGTCTTCGTCGATTGATGAGGCGTGCAGAGTATCGATTTTGGCTTTTCAGACATCCTCTAAGATCGATTGATTTCCAAGGCATTTGTGTTTTTTTGCTAGATTCTTAAAAGGTTAATGGCTCAGTCTCTTCCGCAAAACCATAGCCTCATGATTGCAGAAAAGATGTAGAGGCTGACCCAGCGTTTTTTACGGAACTGGAACGAAGCTTTAACGAAGCTTTGTGGATAAAGGAGTACATTTTCTTCTCTAGTCTGCACCTAGGCTAACCTTTTAGAACAAAATCCTTGCGCTTCTTAGGGGGCTGAACGATCAGCAATTTCCCAGGATTCAGCGTCCGTCATTCTGGGGCTAGCTTGCTCGTCAGGAGTGGACGGAGCGAATTTTTTTTTGTAGAGTCGGTGACGTTATGTCACGTTGACGGGCGCTAACGCTCCACCGCCCATGCCGCCACGCACCTTGCACCGTCCTGCTTTGCCCCCAGCTCGATCGAGCCATGGCTTCTCACTTTCCAAGCTTCCCTCCCCGCCCCTGACGGGCGAGGCTTTGGTGCGCAAGGCCCGATCGCCCCGGGCCCGCGATCGCGCCCACTGGCAATTGGCGGCGATCGCGGGGTTGTTTGGGGTAGGGCTGTTGTCAGCAGAGGCGATCGCCCCCTGGTGGCAGCGCCCCCAGCACACCGCCACCACCAGCCTTGAAGCGCCTCCCACCTCGCCCCCTGCCGAAATCATCGAGGACTCTCGGCGACAGATTGCCGAGTCGGCAGCGATCGTTCGTGGCCAAGCCGACCCCAACTGGCAGCCACAGATGCGCCCTGTTCAGCCCTTAAATGTGACGAACTACACCGCCCAAGTTCAACGCCAAAGCGCCAACGCGACTAGCTATTACAGCAGCTATCAGAACAGTAATAGCTACACCAATTACCAAAATTCTCCAGACAATCGATTCAATTCTGCACAGCCAGCGGCCAACCGTCCTGCTAACCGGAACTCCCCAACCAATAACCCGACTAACTCCAGCAATTTCAACAGCTATAGCAATTACAACAACGGTTACAACAACAGTTACAACAACGGTAATCCTGTTCGTAATAATGGTAATAATTCCGGCAGCAACTACAACAGGAATATTAACCAGGTAAACTCCGTTGGGAACTATGCTGGGGGCTACAATCCCAACTATGTCAACCCCTATGGCAACTCGGGACAAGGCAATCCATGGGATCGATCGGGCCGTCGCACCTCATGGCAACAGGGTTCATTTCCCGTCGAGAACTTCCAGACCTATACCTCGCCCTTTGGCTACCGTCGTCGGGGGGGCAGCGTGGAGTTTCACAAGGGCCTAGATCTGGCCGCCCCCAAAGGTAGCTATATTCGCAGTTGGTGGGCCGGCCGGGTGATCCGCGTGTCTGACGGTGGGCTATGTGGCACGGCAATCACGATCCAGTCCGGCGCTTGGGAACACACCTACTGTCACATGATGGGGCGAGTAGCGACCTGGCAAGGTCGCCGCTATCTGAGTGATCCCGATGGGGGATTACGGATTTTCCAGGGGCAAACGGTGACCACGGGGATGCGGGTTGGGCGTGTGGGCATGACGGGCCGCACCACGGGGCCGCACCTGCATTGGGGCATTAAATACGGGAAAGATTGGATTGATCCGGCCTTGGTGTTGCGAGCGATGTATCAGCAACAAGCCAGGAACTAGCCGAGAATTTTGCAGTCTAGTCCAGAGTCAATCTAGCCAAGAATGTGCAAACTCAAAAATGTGCTTCTAGGCTTCTATTTACCTTAAGTTGCCTTCCTGGATTTGTTTACCTGAATTTGGTGGGCACTGCCCTACTAGCGTAGCTGCCTCAATTCGCTGGGTTAAATTATATGGCTGTTACCGCCACCAAATTGTTAGGCAGCAAGGGGCTTAAGCCCCTTGTCCCCCACGATCTGCTAACGGTGGAATCAGGGTTTCAGGCGACTTGACGACAGGCCCTAGCGCTTTTGGGGAGTCTTTTGGCGGCGGCGATCGCGCCATTCAGCCGCCGTTAAATACACAATGCCGCCCGTAACCACCACCATCAAGCCCATGGCCACGATCGATAAAACGGTTAAGGCCGAAGTTTCCACGGGAATCCTCACCAAAAATCAAAAATCAAGGGTCAAAAAACAAGATAAAGCCACTTAAACAAAACTGTCGATCGGGTTGATTCATACACCCTCGATCGACAATCTTTTTAATCCCTGAAATGCATTCTTAAACATCGAGCTTCGGCAACGTAATTGGCCACAGCCCCGGGAACTTAGAAGCCGTTGCGGCCCCAAATCACCATCGAAATCGAGAAGGTGAAAACCGTCAGCAAGCCAACCCAACCGAGGGTGATGATATCCATGATGTCCGTCCCCTATGCGTTTGCGTCAAAATTTTCCGCCTTTGATGGTATCACTCGCAGGCGATCGGGGACAGCCTTGGCGCGACACTTTGCCATCGGCCAGACGAGTGCCGCAAAGGATCGCCTTTTCCAGATTGGTATCCGTCAGGTCTGCGCCGGTTAAGTCCGCGCCGCTGAAGTCCGTTTGGCGCAGGTCAGCTCCTCGCAAAATGCTGCCCCGCAGGTCGGCCTGGTTCAAGCGGGCATAGGTCAAGGAAGCGCGGGTTAAGTCGGCTTGGGATAGGTTGGCGCGGGTGAGGTTGCTGTCTCGCAAGTCCGCTTCAGTGAGTTCGGCCTGGTGCAGGATGCTGCCTTCGAGGGATGCGCTAACGATCGTGGCGCGGTTGAGGCGGGCTGCCTTCAGGTGGGCTTGGGCGAGGTTGGCTCCGCTGAGGTCGGCGTTGCTGAAGTTGGCATGGTCAGCGCGCACCTGGGCCAAGCTAGCCCCGATCGCCCGGGCCCGGGTCAAGTTGGCCCGATCGAGCAAAGCGCCTTGTAAATCAGTCCCCACCAAATCCGTGTCGCCCAAATAGGCATCGCTGAGGTTTACCCCCGCCAAGTTGGCATAGCTGAGATCACAGTGGCGGCAAACGGTGTTCCGAAACAGCCGCTGCAAATCCGTCAGGCTCTCGGCCCGCACCGGCAACACCATTAACCCCCATCCCCACAACAACACCCCCACCATCAACAACCCTCGCAGCACTTGGGCGGGGCGAGCCTGCAACCACCCGGCCCGATCGATCCCGATCGCCCAGCAAGACAACGGGCGGCGATGATTGACCACGGGCCCCGAATCCGAGTCAGCGTTGGTCATTGGGGCTGAAATTAGCGGCATTCGTTCCATGAACCTCGGTCTAAGACTGGTGGCTGCCCGCTAACGAGGTAGGCCGCGATAGCGTTGGTTGCGGTTGTGGTTGCGGCTATATTCCCGACCAAACACGAAGGTGGGCATATCGTCGCTGTGACCCATCACGATCAGCGTATCGCCCGGATAAAGTTGCGTCGATTGGGGTGGATGAATGATGGTGTTGCCGTCCTTTTGCAGCAGGGCCACAACGATGAATGTGCCGTTGCCACGCACTTCCACGTCCCCGATCGTCCGGCCATCCAAGGGGGATTGGGGGCGCACGGGCACTTCGTCCAGCTTCACATCCAACCGCGACAGCATTTCGCTGAGGGTGGCCCGGCCCTCGTCTTCTTCCAAAAAATAGAGGGCGGAAGGGTGATTCAAAATTTGAGCAATTCGCTCTGCCCCAATATTAGCTGGCAAAACCACTCGATCGGCCCCGGCCAACTTCAGCTTGTTTTCGGTGCTGGCCGCTTCGCCCCGAGCCACGATTGTCATGTGGGGATTCATGCCCCGGGCGGTCAGGGTAATGAACACATTTTCCGCATCATCGGGCAACACCGTGGCCAGGGCCTTGGCCCGCTCAATGCCCGCCGCTCGCAAGACCGATTCATCGGTGGCGTTGCCTTCATAAACCAAATAGCCCAAATTGACACCCCGCTCCACCCGCTCAGGATTGGAGTCAATCACCACAAAGGGTTGGCCCGTTTCCACCAGCTTGCGGGCCAACAATCGACCAATGCGGCCCAAACCGCAAATGATCACATGATCCGTGAGGCGATCGATATCTCGACTCATGCGCCTGGCCCCCAGTAGCCGATTCATCTCGCCCTCGGCTAGGGCTTGGAAAAAACCCCCTACAGTGTAGACCGCCGAAGAAGTGCCCGCGATGATCACAAAAATCGTGAAGGCCCGCAAATGGGGAGTCATGGGGCCAATTTCCCCATAACCCACGCCAAAGACGGTGATGATGGTCATGTAAACGGCATCGAGGAAACCCCAGCCGGCGATCATGTATCCCGCAATGGAGATGATGAGGGTGACTGCAAAGAAGGCAGCCCCAATCAAAATCTTTCGGAACGGTCGTTGATCGATCGGACGAAAACGGCGACGTTCAGACACCTGGAAGGAGGGGGGAGAAAGGGGAGGAGGCTGAGCGATCGACCCGATCGCGATCGAGAATCAGCACCCGTGCATCGTAACGGCTAACAATCGCAGGGAAAAGAGTCTCAAATTCAGGAAATTTTCAGACTACTTTCAGGCCATTCTGTGGCGGTTGCTCAGCTAATCGTAGGGCGAATCCCGCTTGCAATCAGCCATCCTGGACACAACGACAGGCCGATGAGGCTTCGCAAAACTGACAGGCTTTGTATTCCCGATCGGGATCCACGGGATATTCCCCCGCCGCCAAGTGGTGACGCAATCGTTGCACCAAGGCTCCCACCTCTGGATCGTCACGGGTGGGCTGTTGGGATGGCGAGGGCTTCGCTTCCCGCAAGCTGTAGTAATAGGCCTTGGCGACGGGGGTTTCGGGAGCCAGTTGGGCGGCGGCGCTGGCATAGACCAACAGTTGCACATCCAGGTTGGCTTGGCCGGTTTGGTCTTTGACTTTGGCTCCTTCAGCTTTGCCGGTTTTGTAATCAATCAGAACCAAGCCATCGGGGGACTGATCCACCCGATCGATCATGCCCTTCACCTTCAGACCCAGCCACTCCCCTTCAAAGGGCACTTCGCAATGGAGGATGGTGGATTCGGCGGGTAAAAAGCTGTCTTGCAAAATTAACCACTGCAATTGGGCCAGGAGTTCTTGGCGCTGGGCTGTCCAGGTGAGGTGGCGCGGCAGTTGCAGTTCGGTGGCCGCTTCGGTCAGCCAGGTTTCGAGGGCCGCCAACCGTTGCTCAGGGTCACTGAAAACGGGCGCTTGGCGATCGCGCTGTTGTTCCCCCAGTTTTTGCAAAACGCGGTGGTAGAGGTTGCCTTTGCTGTTGCGGGGCAAGTCGGCTTCGGTTTCTTGGGGTTCTTGGAGCCGCAGAACGCGCCGTGCAAAGTATTTGAACGGACATTGCCCCAAATCGGTGATTTGAGAGGCGCTGAAGGTGTGTCGATCGGGATCCATGGCGGCGAGGGAGCCAAGGAAGCCGTGAAACGCCAAATCTTCCGGGCGATCGGGCGGGCCGCTGCGCAAGCGTTGGCATTCCATCCGCCAAGCTCGCTCCAAGGCTGGGCCTAAAGGATCCTGCGCCAGGGCTGCGGGGCGATCGGCGCGGGTTAAAAACCGCTGCCAACTGGCCAAGGGGCTGACATCGGGAACCGGTTCCGGCTCGGTGGGTCTGATTTGGGGATTGCGGAGCAGAGCGCTGGGGGATTGGGGTTGCTGGCCGTGCCACTGGGGATAGCTAAACACCAATTGTTCTTGGATGGTGGCAAAGGCGGCGCTGTTGTGGAGGCGTTCTTGATCCGCCAGTTCGGCAGTGCCAGCCATCGGAAACCCGGCTTGGGTGAGGGCACGTCGATCAAACCAATCGAGGGCTAGATCTGGGGCGATCGGGGCGGGCCACCAGCCTTCCACCAGCCCCAGGGCAAATCCGTAGCGATATTGGGCCCCAATCAGGCTAGCGGGGTTGTGCAATTCCACGCCCCCTCGGCCAGGATGGCGGGGCACGGAAATTAGGCTCAACAGTTCCCGCAATTCCTGGGCAAAGCTGGCCAGGGTTAGTGTTTCGTGGCTGGGACGGGCTAGCTCAATCAGGTGATGATTCAGGCTGCTGAGGGCGTTGGCTTCACTGGGCCAATGCTGTGCGCCCGATCGAATCTCCAGCGATCGGGCACAGTCCTGCACCCAACTCACCCACTGCTCACGGGTGGCCTTGCGGCGGGCCGATTGGGCCGGCGGGGCCAAATCCGCAAGATCAATGCCTGCTTGAACCCAGGCCTTGGGGCGATCGGGGCGTAGGCGGCGGGCCGTTTCCCATTGGCCTTCTAGGCGATCTCGCCCGATCGGGTGGCGCAATAATTGCACCGCTGGCTCGTAGGCCCATTGTTGTTGGGCCGCTTCCAGCAGGCATTGCACCCAATGGCCCACCCGTGTTTGCGTGAGGGGAACACCATACAGCAACCGCACCGGAACCTCAAATTCCTGCGCCACCTCCAACAGCTTGGGCCCGTAGCGTTGCTCATCGCGGGCAATCAACACCATTTGGTTCGCTGGCACGCCTTGGTGAAGATGCTGTTTGATCTTGGCCAGAACCCAGCGCACCTCGTCCTCCAGGGTGGGAAAGGCGATCGCCTGTTGCAAGGCTGGGCATTCGGTCGGGGGCGTTGTTGCTTCGGGTTCTTCAGAAAGTTCCGAAGCCGATCGCACCGTCCAGCCCCGCTGTTCCCAGGCCGGCAGCAGCCGATGCAAAGCCGGATCATTGGGCCACCAAAGGCAACTGCCGGGCCCAGCCAGGGCATCAATTAGGGCGATCGCGTCGGGAGCCAAATAGCCATAGCCCCACAGACCCAACGCCAGGGGATCTGCTGCACCTTGGGCGATCGCCTGGGCCGCCTGTCCATAAATTTGGGCCGCATCTAGTCGATCGGCTGGTCGATCAACGGCCCGCCGCTGAGTGGATTGATCGCTCAGTTGTTGATCATCTAGTTTCTGATCGCCCAGTTTCTGATCGCCCGATAATTGCAGCGCTTGCAAATAAGCCTGGGCAATGATCACCAACCGCCGCGCCCGATCGCTCAAAGTAGGTTCCTGGGCCGCCATCGCCAGAGACCAACCGTTGTGCAACATTTCCCGAATCACGGGGGCGATCGTATTGGCATACTGACCCGCTTCAACATCAGGCCAAACCTTCGCCACGGCCGATCGTAAAGCCCGCTGACGCACCAGCATCGGAGCCAGGTTGCCATCCAATCGCAACCGCTTGAGGAGTTGATCGAGAGATTGGGCCTGCACCCCGATCGCCCGGGCCGCCTGCCGGGTCGGGGTCAGCACCCAATCAAAGGGCCCCCAAAGACCTTGGGCGATCGCCCGTTGCACCTGGGCGGCCTTAGCCCCCAGCCAGATGGTTCTTGAGGGGTTGACGCTCGATCGGTTCGCGGTCATGGACAATTGAGGATCCTGAATTGGGCATTCTGCGGGCCTTGGGAAAGTTGCTATTGATCGCAAAACCTAGCGGCGACGGCGACCAGAGCGGCGCACCCGATCCCAAGTCGATCGCACATCCTGCAACGAGAGACGACGGCGGCGTTTGTAATCATCATCATCGTCATCGTCCTCCACCGCCACTACTGGATTGTCCGGCGAGGCAGATTCCGTCACCGGCAATTCAGCAGGAGGCAATTCAGCGGGCAGTTGCACCAGCAGGGTGCGGGCTTGGGTCGCAGAATCAAAATCTTGCTGTTGCGAAAACAGCTCCACGGCTTTGTTTAAGTCCGATCGCCCCCGCACCCAACAGCAACCAAACCCAACCCGAACCGCCAGACTCAGACGTTGTGGTTGTGACTTTTGGCATGGGCGAATGGTTCGGCCCTGAAGCGTTGTGAGTGAGCCGATAACCTACTCACGAAATTTTATCACCGCCAATATAGTGCTGGACAATTAGGATGCTTCTGATTTGCCGGTGTTTTTAACTCGCATAATTTTGCCAAGTAGATCAAACCAAAAGGGTGCGCCCATCGCGATCGCCAAGCCCGTGACCAGCCAGCCCAAAGCCGTGCGAATTAAGACCCAAATCACTTCTCCTTGGTTTTTGGGTTTGCGATTGTCGTAGCGTAGTTGCTCATTTAATTTGTTGGAATCCCAGCCGATCGGGAGGGTGGTTTCATCCAAAGCCGCCTGCATATCCTGGCTAACTTCCGACCACTTGGGCAGCATCGGCCGCGAAGGAACTCCGGGAGCGCTGCCCGTTTGGACGACTCGATCGGCGTAGGCATTGACCGCTTGCCGCAGGGCCGTATCCCGAGACAGCTTGCTCACAATGTTGAAGGTGTCGGCGTTGCTGGCCACCGCCAGGACAATGCCCAACAGGATCGAAACCCCGCGTGCATTGCGGCGATAGACCCCCGATGCCCGATCGCGCGCTCGATCGTACCAACCTTCCACTTCCTTTTGGAATTCCTGGAAATCCTCTTGCGCGGAGGCCGCTCGCGATCGGGCCCGCTTTGCCAGCAGCAACAGGTTGTCTTGCACAGGCTCGGGCAACAGGTTCAGGGCCTCTTCCAAGCCTTTGCGAGTGGGGTCATTAGCATCGCGCAATTCAGCAATCACCGCCTGCACTTCCTGGTAGATGGCGCGTTTGTGGCGCAACCCATCCAGCACTTCTTCGGTGGAGGGCAACAGGGCCGCCAGCAAAATGGTGTGGCCCTCGCGGTCTTCAAAGGTGTCGTCGCGCAGGATCACCAGTCGATCGACCTCGGGCACGTGAGCCGCTTGCAGAATGCTAATGAGCCGATCGACGGAGTTCAGCACTCGGGTGAGGCTAATTTTGAGGTCAAATTTGCCCGATCGATAGTCGGTGGTGATGTCTCGCAGGCGCTGTTCAAAGCGATCGAGCAGTTGGGTCAATCGCGAATCACTCAGTTGCGGTTGCAGCAATTGGCGGGTTTGTCGCCCCAAGTCTTGGGTAAATTGCTCAAACCGCCGCAGGCTGACGGTACGAATCAGCTCGGGAATTTTGGCCGAAGACAGCAACGCATCGGCAAAGGAACTGGGCGGGATATGGGAAGGGGCGCTGGTATGTTGCCCAAAGATCGGATTGCTGAGGCCAATCAGGTTGCAGAGAACCCGAAAGCCCTTGCGAAAACCGGTGGCTAACAACCCCCGAGCCTCTTGGTTCAGGCTGTTGATGGTGGGGGAATCGTAGAGGCGTTCAGTCAGTTGTTCGGCGCGGGTGCTGTCACCGGGACGCTGGGGGGCGCGGCCGCTGACGGTGGATTGGCTGCCGCCGCCCAGTAATTGGGCGATCGACTGTTTCAGGTGAGCGGCTCGCCATTGCAACAGGGTGGCAATCAGTTCTTGAATTTCCGAAGCCAACAGACTGAGGGTTAAGTAAACGAATAGGAGGCCGATAACGATATCGACGATGGGTGAAAGCTGCATCTTAAATGGTTAGGTTGAATGGCTAGGTTGAATGGTTCGGTTGATTTAGCTGGAAATTTTTGAAGACGCTATGGGGCCCACGATGCCAGCCAGTATAAGCCGGCCGATCGGGGTCGGGCGTGCGGTCTGGGCCCCACGAATGGCACCGTTGCCAACGACCATTTCAATAGCCATGCCAGCCTCCGAAAACGGATTGATTCTGGGTTTTCGGGCCCCTTAATTCGCTAGATTGGGCATTGATTTCAACCGCGCGATCGATTTCCCCATCCCTGTTCCCCATCCCTATGGCCCCTAATCCTGACCCGGCTGGCTCTTCGGCCTCGGTGCGATCGTCCCGCATGGGGGCCATTGCCCGGCAACTGTGGCGCAGGGACGATCGGGCGGTGGATTGGGCCTGGGCGATCGGGCTGGGATTGTTGGCCCTGGTGTTGTATGGCATCAATTTGGGTGGGTTGTCCCTGCGCGATTGGGATGAGGGCACGGTGGCCCAAGTGGCCCGGGAGCTGGCCCGTGTCCCGATCGGCTCCGAGGCCTGGTGGTTTCCCACCCTGCACGATCGCCCCTATTTCAACAAGCCGCCCCTGCTCCATTGGGCGATCGCCCTGTTGTTCCGCACCTTTGGCGAAAGCGAATGGGCTGCCCGATTGCCCGGAGCCTTGCTGGGTGCGGCGGCCGTACCCCTGGTTTTTGCGGTGGGGCGGTTAATTTTCACCCACCGGGCCGCCGCCCTCTTCAGCGCCTTGGTATATCTCACCTGGTTGCCCGTGGTTCGCCATGGGCGGCTGGCCATGCTGGATGCGGCAATTGTGGCCTTTGGGTTGCTGGCCTGGTGCTGTCTGTTGCGGGCCCGGCGGGATTTGCGGTGGACGCTGGGAATTGGGTTTGCCCTCGGCGCGATCGCCCTGTTGAAGGGGCTGGTGGCCCTGTTGTTTGGGGGCCTAATCTTCGGCTTTTTAGTCTGGGATACACCTCGGCTGTTGCGATCGCCCTATCTCTGGCTCGGGGGGCTTTTGGGCTTGGCCCCAGCCCTGGCTTGGTATGGGGCCCAATGGCAACACTACGGCCCCACTTTTTTTGAGACCAATTTGCTGAATCAGTCCCTGCGGCGGGTTTGGGATTCCGTGAGCGATCGGGGCGGCCCGCCTTGGTTTTATCTGCAAGAACTGTTGGAGTTGGCTTGGCCTTGGCTGTTCTTGTTGCCCGCTGGGTTGCAAGCGGCTTGGCGCGATCGGGATTGGCCCTGGGGCAAGTTGGTGCTGGTTTGGAGCTTGGGCTATCTACTGCCCATTTCCGTGATGGAAACCAAACTTCCCTGGTATGGCCTGCCGCTCTATCCCCCCTTGGCCCTGGCGATCGGGCCCTTGCTGGGGTCTTTGTGGGAAGAGCCGCCGGCCCGGTTTGGGCGATCGTGGCAGGTGATTTTTGGGTTGCTGGCCTTGGGTGGCGGAGCTGGAGCCGTTTACTTCAGCGCCTGGGCCACACCATTGGAGCCGATGCTCGCCCTGGCGCTGGCGGCCTTGGGGCTAACGGGGGGAGCCGTGGTCTTGTTGGCCCAGCAGGGCGATCAACAACTGATCCCCGTAGCCTTTTGGGGCATGTTTGTGGGGTTAACGCTGTTTTTTTCGTCGGGCAGTTGGCTTTGGGAACTGAATGAACAATATCCCGTGCGGCCGGTGGCCAATCTGCTACGATCGGTCGCCCATTCCGGCTCAAAGGTTTACACAAGCGATCGCACCCAGCGCCCTTCCCTGGATTTCTATTGTCATTGTGAAGTGATTCCCGTGCCTCAATCGGAACAGGCTAAGCATTGGGCCGATCGTCGTGTGTCCCTGTGGGTGATTCGGCCCCAAGATCGCGATCGTCCTCCGTTTCAGGCAGGAATTTTGATTGGCAAAGCGGGCGATCGATTGGTAATTCGTCGGGGTGAATAATCGCCCTTAATTGGGCGTGATTTTGGGTGTGAATTGAGCCACCGGCTCCACCTGATCAAAAAATCGGTAATCAATACAAATTACCCCATTGGGCTGATGGGCCAACATATCCACAAATCGGTGATTTTCTAAAACGTCAGAAATTGCATAGATATGGCGAGCATGAACCGTTTGGCTCAGTTCATCATCAATTCCGGTCAAGGATACGACAAAGGTAGTGTTGCTGTTGAACAAAGACTCGATCGAGCGGTCAAACAAGGGACTTTGTGGATCGATTCGGTGCATCACCAACCAAGACAGGGCAAACATGGGCGAGGTCGATCGCACCAACGATAAATCTTGAATCTTGCGTAAATATTCCCCCTCCTGGGTGACCGTATCCTCAATAAAAACCAAATTCACCTGGGCTTCAATAATCTGATTTTGCCGCTGATTGGCCATCCGAAACAGCAGCGTGGGTTGACCTTCATGGGTTGTTTTCAGGATCGCCTGACTAAAGCGCACCTGAGCCGTGGGCCGCGAAAATCGGGCAAACATTAGCCCCGTTGCTCCCGAAAATCCCATCAGCCCCACCAAGGCTTCAACGGCCGTGAGCATCTGTGTCCAAGGCTTGGCCGGATACATTGCGCCATAGCCGATCGTTGCCATGGTTTGCACACTAAAAAAGAACGCATCCATGAAAGATTGCGGTTTGGCATTGGCGATTCCTTCGGGTTCCAAAAGATATAACCCGGCAAAAAGGAAATTGGCCAGCCCATAGCCCACAATAATTGCTAGCCAAAACTTTGGCCAGCTCAAGGTTAGTAATAAATGGTAAGCATCTTCCCAGGGATGGAAACGGTGTCCCATCCGCACGATGCGTAGCCGCTTGCGATCGGAAGTCACTTGACCATGGGGTTCTTTGGGGGCGCGAGCCTGACCCGATCGCTTGAATTTCAACATAGAGAGACCCAGAAAAATAGGTTCCAAAAGGATCGATAGATTTCTAAAAATAGATCTTCAAAAATGTTCTAAAAATAGACCTGCAAAAATAGATCCCGAAATAGATCCCGAAAAATAGAGACAGCAAAAGCCCCAACGGGCGATCGCTCCATTCCCACCCGCATCTTAGCAAGGGTCTTGTCCCACCGAAAAACCCAAAAAAATACCCCCAGCCTGCTCAAGGAGCACTGGGGGTATGGGGCTAACGCTCACTGAAATATTCGAGTGTCGCAAAATATCAGCCAGAACGAATTCAGGAAAGAGTCCAAGGTAGCCAGCCCACAAGCCAACTACCTTGGATCAGAACCTTTCATTCAACCGATACCCTGCTCTACTGAACAGCATTCGAGAAAGAGTTCACAACAAAAAGGTTTGAGACAAGTTCAAGACAATTCAGCTTAGGAACCACTCAACGAAACCCAAATGACTTCCGGGTGGCCCAAAACCCAGCAAGGGTTGCTTAGCTCATGGCGACGGAGCTGGGTTCGCAGGAGATGGCGATGTCGTGCTGCATTTTGCCTTGGATGCGGCTGAAAGTAGACGACAGGTGGCCCAGACCCAATTCGGCTGCTGCGCGATCGAGTGCCAATTGTTCACGAGCAGCGGCTTGATGATGACGAGACATCATTTGGACACGAGCACGAGCGGAGATCGATTGGGTAGACATAACAGAACCTGCGGTAAGGGGTTGGCTGATCGGCGAAGTGACGGGGCGGCTAGCGGGGACGCTGCTGGGCGCGAAGGCCTCAGCGCCCGTGCGATAGGCGACACCCCGATAGGTCAGATCATTGACTGGTTGCGGCGGAATGCTTTCGGCATGGCGAAAATGCACTTCCAATCCGCGATATCGACCAGTGTGGCCCGTTTCTACCGTAGGCAGAGGGGTTTCTGTGCTGTCGTACCGGACACCGCGATAAATGAGTTTCATGAGGATCGCCTCCAGGAGATGCGTTCAGGATCTGACTGAGGCGCGTTCCTTCGGGATTTGCGGGTTGTGGATCGGTGGTTAGGACTTAACCCAAAATCGACATTGACCTAGAATCCCTACTTCCGTCTTTCTTTCTAACTAACGGCTGCCAGGGTGACCTGCGAGCTGTGGTGTTAGCGAGGAAAGATGAACGATTGGTTTCTGTATCTAAATATACGGTTTAAGCCCAAAATAGTCAAGGGGCACTTAATATTTTGTGAAGCAAAGATCGTTGGGGCTGATGAATGGGCGGCGATCGAACCGTTGGCCCTCGCCCAAAACCCTTGCCCGGAAACTGCTGAGGGCGATCAAGGTTCTGAAAAACGGCATCATGGATCGATCGCAAGTTGAGGATTCGATCGCGATGATCTGGCGAAAAGCTTACTGAAGGGTTGCTGAAGGATTAATCGCTGCCGGCCTTGCCGATGTTTTTGCCATTTGCTTTGCAATCCCACTCCTCACCACCCCCGATCGCCCCTAATCACCACCGCCATCAACTCGCAAATCTTGCAAAATCCCGGTACTGCGCCGCTTGAGATGAATCAGCGGTTAGAATAGACCTCCTATCGATCCCGGTCAGGCTTGAGTTCAGTGACCAACCTGCAAATTTCCGACTGGGTTCAGAGCGCGACGGAGGGTTAATCAACAGCGTGGCCGACAAGCAAAGTGGGTACAAAATTGTCGCTGACAACCGCCAAGCCCGCTACGAGTACGAAATTTTGGCAACCTACGAGGCGGGGGTTGAACTCAAGGGCACTGAGGTGAAGTCCATTCGGGCTGGCAAGGTGAACCTCAGGGATGGTTTTGCCCTCATCCGCAATGGCGAAGCGTTGCTGCTGAATGTGCATATTTCGCCCCACGACACCACGGGCAGCTACTTCAACCACGACCCTCGCCGCACGCGCAAGCTGCTGTTGCACAAGGAAGAAATCCGCAAACTAGTAGGACAGGTGGATCAGAAGGGGCTGACCCTGGTTCCCCTGCGCATGTATTTGAAAGGGGGATGGGTCAAGGTGGTGATCGGGCTGGCCCGAGGCAAGAAACTGCACGACAAGCGCGAAGACCTCAAGCGCAAGCAAGATCAGCGCGATATGGAACGGGCCCTCAAGCGGTAGCTCGGTTAGTTTGATGGTTGATTGACCATGAATTTCGATCATGAATCTCGATCATGAATCTTCATGATTGGATCGTTATTTGTTTGATCGTTATCTGATCGAACGATCAAATTTAGAAGTGGGTTGATTTTGCGGGTGTGTCTCGGGCCGTTGGTATAACACAGCAAGGCGGACTCCTTGCTTGGCCGCCCATGAGGCGTTTCGGATGCGTTGTTTCATAACTGGCGATCGGGTAAACACAGCAAACGCGGGGAGCCTCAGCACCCGGTGGCCGTTTGCTATCTTCCTGGGGAGGGGGCTTGGCCAAACGGGTCAAACAGGCCAAACACCGATCCACAGGACGATGGGAAATTTGCGGCGAAGATGGCTGGCGGCGGGCTGTTGTGTTTGGCTTTGGGGAGGCGCTGCCGGGGCCCAAGTGGGGCCGATCGCCCCTGATGGCACATTGCCGGAACCGTCGCGCATCCAAACCACGGGCGACACCATCCAAATCGACGGGGGCACCCGATCGGGTGGGAATCTGTTCCACAGCTTTGAGCGTTTTTCGGTTCCCGAGGGGATAACCGCTTGGTTCAACACGGGCACAGATGTGCAGAACGCCATCACCCGGGTGACCGGTAGCCAAGGATCAGAGATTTTGGGCACGCTTCGGGCCAATGGTTCAACCAATCTTTTTCTGCTGAATCCCAACGGAATTTTGTTTGGGCCCAATGCCCAGTTGCAACTGGGGGGCGCATTTTGGGCCAGCACGGCCGAAGGGTTGGTGTTTGGTGATGGGGTGACCTTTGAGGCGGGGCGATCGGGTGGGCCTCCGCTGTTGTCTTCCCAAGTGCCCTTGGGGTTGCAGTTAGGTCAGCAACCGGCTCCGATTCGGTTGTTGGGGAGCTTGGTGGTGGCTCCGACCCAGCGGTTGTCGTTGGTGGGTGGGGCGATCGACCTGGCGGGCGGGCGGGCCGTGGCTCCCCAAGGGCAAATTGATCTGATCAGCGCGGCCGGTGGCACGGTGCGCTGGCAAACCAACGGGCCGATCGGCCTGGGCACGGCCCAACGCAGCGGCGTGATTAATTTGGATCAGCAAGCCGCGATCGATGCCAGCGGCCCCGGCGGTGGCCTGCTGAATCTTCAAGCGGGTCAAGTGGCGATTCTCAACGGCTCCACGGTCACGGCCCTCACGCAAGGGGAAATGAACGGCCGAGGGATCGCGATCGGGGCTAATCAAGTGGTGGTGGCGGGCATTGATCCCACCGGCCAACAGCCCAGCGCGATCGTGACCGACACCAGCGGCTCCGGCCGAGGTGGCTCGATCGTCATTGAAGCCAATCGCTTCAACACCCAAGGGCCCGCCCTCCTCTCCGCCAGCACCTTTGCCTCCGGCCAGGGCGGCGACATTGATATTCGTGCCACCGATGCCATCACCCTCAGTGGCCTGGGATTGCAGTTTGTGAACGAGGTAATTGTTGGCGGCAGCTTGGTGGGGCAAATTACCCCCGAAGTTCGCATCGCCGGTTTATATATCAACACCGCTGGCCTGGGGAATGGGGGTTCCATTCGGCTCAATACAAACAACCTCACCGTTGCCGATGGGGCGGTTGTGTTTGCGCCCACCTTTGGCACAGCCCGAGGCGGCAACATCATCATCAATGCCGAGCAAATAAATGCCGCCAGCTCCCTGATCAGCACGGGCAATGCTCGCGAGTCCACGGGCGAAGGCGGCACCCTCACCATTCGTGCTGGATCCTTGCTGGTGCAGGGGGGAGCGCTGTTGGTGACGGTGAATTTAGGCAATGGCCCCGGCGGCGCTTTGACGGTGCAAGTTCGGGACAGCATTGAAATTAAAGATGCAGTGCCCCTTGCTTCCGTGGCCAGTGGGATTTTCACGAACACCATCGCTGGCAATGGTCGGGGCGGAGCCATGCTCATTGAAACCAACACCCTCACGGTGCGTGATGGGGCATTTATTGGGGGGCAGAGCGGGGCCAACATTCGGATTGGGCTGTTTCCGGTGGGAGGGGTACCCGGTGAAATCACGATTCGGGCCGCCCGCCAAATTGACCTGATTGGTAGTTCCGGCGATCGCTTGTTCTCCAGTGGGATTGCCACCGATACCTTCACGGAGTATCAGGCCGGCAACGTGTTGATTGAAACACCATTCCTGCGGGTTTTGGACGGCGCAACCCTCTCTAGCTCCTCGCTGGGGTTGGGCCAAGGGGGAGACATCACCATCAAGGCCGATCGCATGGAAATTAGTGGGCGATCGGCCGATGGTTTCCGCAGCGGGCTGTTGGCGGTTTCCGGGCGGGCAGATTTGCCCCAAATCACCGCCACGGGCAACAGCGGCAGCTTGAACCTACAGGTGGGCGATTTGGTGATTCGCAATCAAGGGGAAATTGCCGTCAACAGCAGCCTGACGGGGGACGCGGGCAGCCTCAGCATCACGGGCGATCGCCTCCGTCTGGAAAACGGCAACATCACCGCCGACACCGCCTCCGGCCGTGGGGGGAACATTAATGTGCAGGTGAACACGCTGCAAATGTTGGCCGGCAGTTCGATCGCCACCAACGCTGTGCGCAGTGATGGCGGGAACATTCGATTTCAGCTTTCTTCCCTGGCGGCCCTGCAAAATAGCGACATTACGGCGAATGCTCAGGCCGGGCGCGGGGGGCGTGTTGACATTCAAGCGGATACGGTTTTGGGAACGGCCTTTCGACAGCAGCTCACTCCCCAAAGCGACATCACGGCTACTTCGGGGCTGGGGGCGAATTTCAGCGGGGCGGTGCAAATCAACACCCAAAACTTCAATGATGAGTCAGGGTTAATTGACTTACCGGAAGATACTTTGGATCCAACAGCGGCGATTATTATCGGTTGCGCAGCGGACGAGGGTAACCGATTTGTGGTGACGGGGCGAGGGGGAGTACCGGCGGAACCCGATCAGCCAGCCAGCGGCGCGGGGGCCTATTGGGATGATGTGCGGTGGCTGGGTGGCAACCTAACGGGGGAGGCGACGGGTACTCCTGATCGGGCGATCGCCCCGAATCTACCCGATCGCACGGTTTCCGCCGAGTCATCTGAGCAAATTTCCCAGTCAACTTCTGAGCCGGTGATCGCTGAGTCAATTTCTGAGCCAATTGTTGAAGCCCAAGGTTGGGTGACTCGGGCCAACGGTTCGATCGCCCTTGTGGCCAATCCAGGGCCTTCCCAGTTGGGTTTCCCGCTAAACTGTCGCCAATTTCGCCAGTCCAATTGATTCAGCTCAATTGTGAGAAACCTAGCGAACTTCCAAGCGTTCCGTAATCCAAGTCATGCCCTCGGGGCCCACCAAAACAGCGGAAATCCAGCGAGATCCCGGGCTGTTGGGCGCGCGGCCCACCTTAAACAACCCCCCAGTGGAAATCGGTTCTAGGGCTGCATTTGGGGGAATGGCATACAGTTCCGGGCGCACAGGCGTATCGATCGCGCTGCCAGCCAAAAGGGTGTCGCCCAACGGATCTTGCACGATCGCATCGAAGGTGTAGGTATCTCCCGGGCGCACTCGCTCCGGCAGCCGCACCCTCACGCGGGGTGGTTTGCTGCCCCATTGGGTGGTGGTGCGCTCATCAAGCAGTTCCTGACGGATCACCAGGCCGTTTTGGATGGTTTGGCGGGCGCGGACTTCCGTAACCAGTTTGACGGGCCCGAGGGTGGTGTTGGCTTTGGTGGCGGTAATGTCGGTGCGGGTTTCGAGAATCCAAGTATCCCGATCGCGATCGGCCTTTTCAACGGTGGTGCTGTAGGTCACCTGATCAAAGGATTGCCAAAACTGACTGAGGGAGCGGCCCAACTCGTCGCGGCTGAGGCCATCGGCGCTGCGGAAGTTGGGGGCGAACCGTTGCAGCAAACCGGCATCTTTGGCGCTGGCGGCGCGATCGATGTCGCTCAACAGGGCTTGCACGCTGGGATCGATCGTCACGGCGGCGGCGGGGTTAACGGCAGTGCCCATGGCCATCAGCAGACTGACTCCGAGGGCGAGTCCCCACCGGCTAGCCCGCTGGATCGGTTGCGGATTTCCCAAGACGGAACAAGCACGAAGAAGCATGGAATGATAATTTAAGAAGTCGGGAATCGGCCGGATTGATGACTCAAAGGGGGCGATCGGCCAGATCGCGCCGCTCTGAGATCAGTTCCCGCCTTGCCTGTCCGATTGTAGCGGTTGAAAGAGAGAAACGGTTTGGCAGCAACCGCCCCGCAGCGATTGTTAGTGGCCGCCAGTGGCACAGGGGGGCATTTGTTCCCGGCGCTGGCGGCGGCCCAAGAGTTGACCGATCGATGGACGATCGAGTGGCTTGGTGTGCCCGATCGCCTGGAAACAAAGCTTGTACCCGATTGCTTTCCATTGCACACCATTCCGGTGACCGGCTTCCAGGAGCGATTGGGCTGGAAAACCCTGGCCACGGCCTATGGTTTGGTGAAGTCTGTCTTTGCGGTACGTCGGCTGTTGCAGCGGGGACAGTTTGCCGGCGTGCTGACCACCGGGGGGTATATTGCCGGGCCGGCCATTGTGGCCGCTCGATCGCTCGGGTTGCCCGTGGTGTTGCACGAGTCCAACGCCATTCCTGGCCGGGTCACGCGCTGGTTTGGCCCCTGGTGCGACACGGTGGCCGTGGGCTTTGAGGTGGCGGGCCAGCGGTTGCGCCAACGGAAGATTGCAGCCCTTTGCACCGGCACGCCCGCCCGCGATCGATTCTGGAAGCCGGAACCGCTGGCCTTGCCCGTGCCGGAAGATGCGCCGTTGATTGTGGTGGCCGGCGGCAGCCAAGGGGCCGTGGCCCTGAATCGGTTGGTGCGGGAAGTGGCGGCAGCTTGGTTTGCGGCCGGGGCTTGGGTGGTGCATTTAACGGGCGATCGGGATCCGGATGCGGCCAGCTTGGAACATCCCCAATACATTGCGCTCCCGTTCTATGACGATATGGCTAGCCTGCTGGGGCGGGCGAATTTGGCCGTGAGTCGATCGGGCGCAGGCACGCTAACGGAATTGGCCGCCACCGCCACCCCTTCGATTTTGGTGCCCTATCCCTTTGCGGCGGATGATCACCAAACGTTTAATGCGCAAGTCTTTGTGGAAGCGGGGGCCGCACAGGTGTTTCCTCAGGGGCAACTGTCTCCCGATCGCCTGCGGGATTTGGTTTTGGAACTGTTGGCGGATCGATCGCGCCTAGACACCATGACCCAGCGGGCCCGCGCCCTGGCCGTGCCCGATAGTGCCGCCCAGTTGGCCCAATTAATGACGGCGGCGATCGACCGCGCAGCCCGCCGCCCATGACGGCCCCACGGTTCACCCCTTGGAGCGATCGGCTCCGGTGCTGGCTGTTTCCGGCCCAGCCCCAGCGGCGCGATTGGTGGGGCTGGCTGTTGGCCAGCGGGGCGATCGCCCTGGCCATTGGCTGGGCTGGCTATCGCCAGGCCACCGGCGGCCCCTACATTGTCCAAGACGATGCTCGCCAGCATGTGTTTTGGATGCAGCGCTGGCTAGACCCCACCCTCTTTCCTCAGGATTGGATTGCGGACTATTTCCAGTCCGTGGCCCCAGAAGGCTATCGCACCCTCTACCGGTTGCTGGCTTGGGCGGGGTTTCATCCGCTGGTGGTGAGCAAAATCCTGCCGATCGGGCTGGGGTTGTTGGTTGCAGGGTTGGCCTTTGGCCTAACCACAGCCCTATTGCCGATTCCGGTGGCCGGATTTTTGGGATCGGTGCTCACCAGTCAAGTGCTGGCCATGACCGATGACTTGGCTTCCGCTACCCCCCGATCGTTCCTTTACCCGCTCTTTTTGGCCTTTGCTTGGGGTTGGGTACGCTCCAGCCTGGGTTGGGTTTTGGGCACGATCGGGCTGCTGGGCCTGTTCTATCCCCAATACGTCCTGGTGGCCTTGGGCATCTTGGCGATTGATTGGTGTTGGCGCTGGCGCTGGCAGTGGCCGGCCGGCTTGCGGGCGCTGATTGCCAGCCGTTGGGGCCCCGCCGCCACCCTGACTCAGCAGCGCGATCGCTTGGCCCTGGGTGGTGGGATCGCGGGGATCGCTGTTCTGGGTCTCTATGCCTTGCAAGCTTCGGACTATGGCCCGGTGGTGACCGTCAGCCAAGCGCGATCGCTCCCGGAGTTTTTCTCCAGCGGCCGGGCCAACTTTTTTGATGACAACTGGTTTGACTTTTGGATTTTGGGGCAACGCAGCAGCCTGTTGCCCAAGGATCCATTCACACCGGCCACCCTGGCCTTGGGGTTGCTGTTGCCGGTGGCCTGGTGGCAGCGCGATCGCTGGCGTTGGGGTCAACAACTGAGCGATCGCCTGGCCCTGTTGCCCATTTGGCTCGCCTCTGGCATCGGTTGCTATGCCTTGGCCCATGGGCTGTTGTTTCGGCTCCATTTGCCCGGTCGCTACACCCAACACAGCATTCGGATGATGTTGCCGATCGCGGCGGCCTTGGTGTTGACGCTGCTGCTGGATCAGCTCTTGGGCGCTGGGCGATCGCGGTCTGGCTCAACCGATCCCGTAACGAGTGCCAAATTCACCGACACCGAAGCCAACTCTCAACGAACTAGCCCAGACTACAGCCGAGCCATTGCCCCAAACTCAGGCTCCGGCCGGGGTCTTCAGCGCTTGTTGTCGGCCCTCTTGGCGATCGGGCTATTCAGCGGTGTAGTACTCTATCCCCTCAGCCTGAAACGCTTCCCCAAAGCCAACTACGTCGCCGGAGAATCGCCGGGGCTGTACCAATTCTTCGCGGCCCAACCGGTGGATTTGCGGGTTGCATCCTTGGCCAAAGAGGCCGATAATCTGCCCACCTTTGCCGGGCGATCGGTTCTGGTGGCCCGTGAATATGCCATTCCTTACCACTGGGGCTATTACCGTGTATTTCGGCAGCGGATGATGGATTTGCTGCAAGCGCTCTATAGCCCAGATCTGGCGGCGGTGTTGGCCTTCAATCAGCAATACGGCATTGATTTTTGGCTGCTCGATCGCGATACCTTCACGATCGATTACCTGAGTGCTAAGGAGCGGCGAGCCAACCGCTGGTTACGCCAATTTCAACCGGTGCAACAACAGGCGCTCGATCGGCTCAATCGCGGTGAAAAGCCCGCCCTCAGCAGCTTTTTAGCCCCCGATCACCCCTGCCAGGCCTATCAACAACCGGATTTGGTGGTTCTCGATGCGAAATGCCTAGCCAAGGTGGCCGCCGAGGCCAGCCGTTGATTACCCCTCGGCCACCCGCCTGATTTCGCTGAGCACCGCTAGACATGAGCGATCTTGCCCCTTTGCCGTTGCCCCTAACCTTGCCATGTACGCCCTAAGACGATCGAGCTGGCTGCTGTCCCTGGTTTTGGTTCTGGCGATTGGGCTGGGCCTAGGGTTGCGGGTCACCAACTTGCCCCAGAAATTCCACTGGATTGATGAAATTCATAGCGCCATGCGGGTGGCCGGCGTGGGCAAGGAAACCGCCGTGGCTTGGGCCACCCGGGCCGCCAGCGATCGCCAACCGGTGACCATGGCCGACCTGATGCAGTTCCAAACCCTGCCCGCCAATCAAAATCTGCTGGAGGGCTTGCGAGCCACCACCGTGGCCCTGGCCACGGACAATCCCCAACATCCACCCCTGTTCTATGGATTTGCCAGGGTGTTGGCCGGGTTTGGTGGCCGGGCGATCGATCAAATTCGGTTGACCTCAGCCTTGATCAGTTGGCTCACCTTTCCGGCCATGGTTTGGTTGGCTTGGGAACTCTTCCGCTCTTGGGCCGTGGCGCTGCTGTCAGTTTTGCTGTTGAGTCTGTCGCCGCTGCACTTGGTCTATGCCCAGGAGGCCCGGGAATATAGCCTCGTGGTGTTGTTGGTGTTGGTGTCTGGGGCCCTGTTGGTGCGGGTGCAGCGGGCCTGGCATGAGTCCCGGGCCTTTGACCCGGCGGGCCGACTGCAACGGGTGCAACGGGGATGGCTGGCCTATGGCGGGGCGATCGCCCTGGGTTTGTATGCTCACCCCACCTTTGCGCTCACAATTTTTGGCCATGGGCTGTGGATGACTTGGCTGGAACGGTTTCGTTGGAATCGTCAAATGCGCGCTTGGGCGATCGCGGCGGCGCTGGGTAGTGCGGCCTTTTTGCCTTGGTTGGTGGTTTATTTGATCCACTTTGACGGCATGGCTTGGGTGGGGCGCGATGTGGGTTGGCTGACGATCGGCCGGCGCTGGTTGATTAGCCTAGTGGGTTTGTTTGCGGATGTGCAGGGTCTGACGAGCGATCGGCTGGTGAATGTGGAAACGGGCCAGGATGAAGCCCAATTGGCAAGCTGGGTTTGGTGGGGCGTGTTGTTGCCAGTGGGGGGCTTGGTGGTTTGGAGTTTTCGGATTCTCTGCCAATTTGCCAATGAAGCGGCGAAATGTTTGGTGCTTTGTGGGTTGGCTGTGCCCTTTTTGGCCCTGGCAATTCCCGACTTGATTGATGGGGGACAGCGATCGACCGTGCCCCGTTTTTTGTTGGGCCCCTCGATCGGGGTGATCTTAGCGGTGGCCTACAGCCTGGCAGAATTTTGGGTTACGCCACGCGCTTCCCGTTCCCTCGCGGGGCAATATGGCCGACGAGTGGGCCAGGTCGTCACCGTGCTGTTGGTGTCGGTTAGCCTCGCTTCCAGCCTCGCCATGGTGCGGGCGGATACTTGGTGGAACAAATACAGCAGTTTCTACGATGGCGAAGTGGCTGCCGCCCTGGCCAATCGTCCTAAGCAATGGGTGCTGACGGGGCCGGAAAAGGTGGGCCGGGCGATCGGGCTGGGCTATCGCACCGATCCCGCCGTGCAGTTTCTGTTCGTACGATCGCCCGCTGATTTGGCGGGCCAGCCCTTGGGCGATCGGGTTTGGCTCTATCGCCCCTCCCGCGAAATCCTGGAATCCCTACAGGGCCGGGGTTGGCAAATTGCCCCCACCGTTGAGCGGGGACAACTGCTAGAAGCCACCAAGGACTCCTAGGCCGGCCCGATCGTGGAGCTACTTGATTAACCTGATTTAGAAGCTGGCAAGGGGACTTGAACCCCTGACCTACTGATTACAAGTCAGTTGCTCTACCAACTGAGCTACGCCAGCAATTAGCCATCCTGGGGATGACGTTTGATACTTTAACCCACAACCGATCACGCTTCAAGGGTGGCGATGAAGTTTGATGAAGTTTGCGAAAACTGCCCCGATCGATCTCGCCAAGTGTTGCCCGTCCTCGCTCAGCACTAGCCCCAGGCTAGATGTAATTGAGCCTAGTAGCGTGGCTGCCTTAATTCACTGGGTTAAATTACATGGCTGTTATCGCCACCAAATCGTTAGGCAGCAAGATGCTCAAGCCCCTTGTTACTACGACTGGCTCCGCAACTTTGACCCAATGTATTAAGCCTGTCATGCTACTAGGACGCGACCGATGGGCGATGAAATTCAATCAGGGCCTCAATAATTTCCTCAGCCTTCGCCTTGCTGCTGACCGCAATCCCCTTTTCTTTGGCGAGGGTTTTGAGCTTGGTCAACGCGATCGCGCCGTAAATGACCCGCAGTTCGGCTTCTTGGGGATCAACAATTTTGGCTGGCGACTTGGCCGGCGGCTCGATCGTCAGGGTAATTTTTGATCCTTCGGTCACCACTTCGCAAAGGCGATGGATCGATCGCTCCAAAGAAGCAACGATTTCCTGGGCGGCGCTGCTGGCGCTGGCTTCGCCCGTGGGGCTGGGCGGCTGCGGCTGCGCGATCGGGTTCCCAGCCTGGCTGAGGTTTGCCAACTGTTGGCTAAGATCGGTCATTTGACTTTCGAGCTTGGCCAATGTTTGCGCTGAGTTGGCATCCCCCAAAGCATGGCGATCGGCAATGGTCACTCCCGCAAGAGACTGGGTGAGTTTTTGATCGAGAAGTTGCTCCAACCGTTGGGTTAATTGTTCTTCCAGACGCTGGCCAAAAGTTGAATCGATGCCTGTTTCCACAACTGGCTGAGGGCTTGAGTCGGGGTTGGCAATCGAGGCCAAAGGGGGATCGCTCTCCAACAAAACCGCCAGCTCTTCTTGGGCTAATTCCGCTTCCGCATCACTCAGGTCAAAAACCCAAGCCCAAAGCATCCCAATGTCTAAATCATTGGCCACCACCACCCAATCGGCCCCATGGATCACCTCATATTCCACTTCATCCCCAAGCTGATCGGTGCGGCGAACTAAAATCGGGATCAAATTGCTGTTGTGATTCTGCAAACTCCACCGCAGTTCCTCATAGCGATCGGGTGAAATTTTCGGTTGCGATCGCATTCCCACCAAACAGGTATGAACCTGACCATGGTTAACGGGTTGAATCTTTAGATTTTCGCGAATCAGGCGGCGACGTTCTTGATAATCGCTCATGGGTTAGGTTCAGCGTCAACACTAACTTTTTGAATCAATTCTTTGGCCAAATTCTCAAAGGCCGCCAGGGCATTTTCAACGGAATTGCGATCCTGAGATCCCAAATCCTCATCAAAATCAGCAGCGCACAGCGGATATCCTTTCGATTGAGATTTGGACAAAACATTTAACCGAGGAACCCAAGTTGCCTCGCGGAAAAGTGCCATGCGATCGCCCCCCGGGAGCCGATCGAGCTTGGCGTTCAAATCATCCACCATTGCTTGATTAAAAGTCTTGGACTGGCGATCATACATACTGACGGCAATGCCGACAATTGGCAGGGGCGTTTCTCGGAATTGACCCACCTCTTCCACTTGGCTGAACACATATTCCAATGCACGAATGGGGTAGGGGGAAAGCTGCGTGGGCACCAGAACTCCCGCCGAGGCCATCAGGGAAATTCGGTTCACTTTCCCAAAGGAGGGCGGTGGGTCAACGAATACAAAATCATAGTCATGGTTTTTGAGTTTTTTGGCCAGGATTCGATCGCTATCCACTAACTGAATGAGCTGATTCTCCATATTGCTGAGCCGAATATGGGAAGGAATCACATCCAAGGTCACATTGCCCCAGCGCTTGCTGATGGTGACGGAGGCGGCCGTGGTTTTGGGTTCCGTCAGCAGATGGGTAATATCCTTGCGTCCCGCTTTTTCAATATCTTCAAGGGGATCAATTCCAAGACCGGTGGTTAAATTTGCCTGAGCATCAATATCAATCAGCAAAACTCGCTTGCCCATTTGGCTTAAGGCAGCGGCTAAGTTGATGGTGAGTGTCGTTTTGCCAACTCCACCCTTGTTGTTAAAAACCGTGATGATCATAGACTCTCGCCGTTGAGGTTCTGGGTCTGAGGTTTGGCGATCATGAATCGCCAACAGGCTCATCATTTTGGGATCGTGAGAAAGCCGTGCGATCGCCCGAATGAATTGGTGATGAACCTTTCGATGGCTATCGGCAAAGGCGGCCATGACCCGATCGCAATTGCGCTCCCACAGCAACGATCCCAGCAACCGATAGTTACCGTAAAGATCGGCTCGCTCAAACTCCCACAAAATGTGAATTGCCCTACCATCGTTATAGAGCAACTTGAACTGATTGCCATTGGTTAATAGGCCCAGCAAACTGCCCGATTCCCGGAGATATTCTCGCAGTTGCCAGCTATTGTGGGCGATCGATTTGCGGGGCGTTTTTGCCTCAATGACCAAATAGTGGCTACAGGGAGCCGCTTGCTGGGCCTTGACTAAAAAATCAACTCGTTTTCGTCCAAAGGGAACCTGTTGGGCCACATCGGCTTTGTCATAGCCTAGCAGGATCAGCAGCGGGGTCAAAACCCGATCTTCTAGGGCTTTTTCCGTGGTGCAGGTTTCCACCCGATCGAGTAGGGCTGTCCATTGTTGCTGAAACTCCTCGGGCGTGAGCATCATCGATCAAGAACCCATCGTGAACGAACTACATCCATGGAACGCCCTTAAGGGGCTGTGCTTTAGCGGTTGTGTTGCAGTTGCAATCGTACCTGATTGGTGTGAGTTGAACCGGGATCCAGCCACAGCAATTGTTCACCTGTATTTAAGGCATTGCGCGGCCCTGTCCAAGGTTCTAGGCAATAGAAAGGCTTACCCTTCAACGTCCAAAACACCAAGGCGCGGTAACTGCTATCAAACTCCAAACTGAGGGTTTGTTGTTGCTGACGATCTGTGACCGTGGCCGATAGGCGATCGACCACAGGAAATCGCAGATCTAATTCATCTTGTTCAAAGTCCAAATTGCCATCAAAGGCCCCGCTCAATTGGCGCTTTTGATCAAAATATTCAGTGACAGGAAGATCGATCGCCAGGACTGATTTATCAGCCACATTAAAATAGGGATGTAGCCCTGAGGAAAAGGGCATGGGGCGATCTCCCAAGTTGTGATGGTTTTGAATAATTTCTAACTGATTGCCCTGCAATCGATAGGTGAAATCCAATCGAAACTGGAAGGGATAAGCGGCTAAGGTTGCGGGTGTGGCATCGAGGGTGAGGGTAATACTCGCTGCGTCGCGCAAGTCAGAGCCAGTGACCATCCAAGGCAAATCTCGCGCGAAACCATGCTGTTTGAGAATGCCCGTTTCTCCGCTGGGTAGCTGATAGCGATTGTCCGGCAAGTTCCCGCAAATGGGAAACAGGATGGGGATGCCGCCACGAATGCTGAGGTTAGGATCTTGATAGCGATCGCGATCGAGATAGAGCAGCTCTTGGCCCTGAATTGCCCAGCGGGTGACGATGCCGCCGCGATCGGGAACCACCTCCAAAACGGACTGGGCAGCCCCATCGGTTAATCGAAAGACCGGCCACTGTTCAGCTAATTCTTCAATCTGAAACATGAGGTTCTGAATCCTGAATGAATGGCCAATCCTAGAACGGGGCTGCCCTAATTCATAGGGTCAAGGTTGCGGGGTGAATCGTCATAACAAGGGGCTTAAGCCCCTTGTCCCCCACGATCCGCTAACGGGGGCTTAAGTCCCTTGTCCCCCACGGTCCGCTAACGGGGGCTTAAGCCCCTTGCCCCCCACGATCCGCTAACGGCCGATCTGGGGTTTCGTGCTCAACGACGACAGCCCCTAAACCCCTTGCTGCCTAACAGTTTGGCGATGGCAACCGTTATTCCCTTGCTCCCTGATGATCGGGCGGGGGCAACAGTCATGGGGCTTGATCTCTCAAAATCAGCTTGCCGTGCCACTAGAACGGGGCTTGGCCGGTGAAATTCCCCGGCGGTGAATAGCGACAAACCAAGGTGTCGTTACCACCGCCCGAGGCCAGACCGCAGCCCACTTGCGTCGTGTTGCGCCAAACGATTTGGGTGTAGTGTCCCACATCGGCCCAATTGCCGGTGGTGCTGACGTTGGGGAAAATTCCCTGCTTGAAGAACCGCTTTTCGGCTCCCCATAGGTCAACCAACGCTTTGGCGGGATAGGCCCCACTGGTTCCTCGGGCTAAATTTTCGCCCTGGCCAGTGTTTTGGGCATGGTTAAAGGCTCCGGTGGATGCCAATTGGTTTGCCCAGGCCTGGGCATCCCTGGCCAAGGAGTCTGACCAAGTGAGAGGGGCAACGCCCACAGCCGATCGATAGCTGTTGTGGGTGGTGAGGATGTCGTTCGTGAAGGTGCTGGTTCCGCCGCCGCTGGTTCCGCCGCCGTTGGTAGTAGTACCGGCCGCGCGGGCCACAGCATCGGGGGCAGCCCCCAAAAAGAAGGCAATTTCTTGGCCGGCCGCATTGGTCACCAAGGTGCCGGTGATGGAGCCGTCGCCGTCGGGATCAATGTCCACGCCCACGGTGCTCTGGATCGTTTGGCGAATGGTGGCGGCGGTGGCATTGGCAGGCAGGGTTAAACCCGGAGGCAAAATGCCGCTGCTGCCTTGCAGGAGGGTGACCAAGAAGCTGAGGGAATAGCTGGTGGTTTGGAAGCGCATATCGCTGGCACTCAGATTGTTGAGTTGTAGGCGATCGACCGTGGGATCAAAATCCAACACCACGTCCACATTGCTGAGACCGGTGGCATCGCCCCGCAGGCTGAAGGTATCGGTTCCTGCGCTGCCGATCAGCACATCGCTGCCCAAATCGCCGCTCAGGAAATCATTGCCCGCACCGCCCAGGAGCAGATCAGCATCGCGCCCTCCCACTAGGGTATCGTTGCCATCGCCACCCGCGACCCAATCGTTACCCAAGTTCCCAGCCACAAGGTCATCCCCCAGCCCGCCATTGAGGTCGTCTTGGTCGCGACCGCCTAGCAAGCTGTCATTTCCACCGTTGCCCCGCAGTCGATCGTTGCCCGTGTTGCCATAGATAAAATCGCCCCCTTCAGACCCTTGAACGCTGTCTGCACCTTCCAGGGCCCGTAGACCTTGGGGGGCGGTGGCGAGCAGGTTGGCCGGAACGGTGTAGTTATCGTTACCGGTACTCAGATCAAAAAATCCTTCGGGAGAAAGACCAGCCATAGCTAGGAACACCAGGGGAATGGAGGATTGGGATTGGGGCGATCGAGTCGGTGTGGGTGCTTGAGCCAAATCAACTCAGCCATTAACCCAGCGATCGACCTAACCCCAAGGCCAACATACCCAGGAAATCCCCAAGAATCAGGTTAGGAACGCACATCGATCGACCCGTCGGGCCAAAAAACCACTCGGAACTGAGCCAAGGGAGCCAGTTGCACCTTGCCGTTGTCGCCTTTGATGGCGCTGGCGGCCGGGTTCAGCAATGGGCCCAGGGGGAAGGGTTTTTGGGCCGCATTGCGATTGGCGGGATCCGCCTCCACCGCAAGGCCAGCGGCATTGGTGCGCACGTCATACATCAGGGGCATACTGGGCGCAGATTGACCCTGCCAGGCGGTTCGCAAGCTCTTTTCGAGCTGGGCGCGGGCAGTTTCACGGGCGATCGCGTCGCTGAGGCTGGGGTTCTGAATTTGGTTGACAGCGGCATTGCTGGCGTTCACCGATTTCATGGGGATCACTTGCACCCCCTGGGCAGCGCTGAAGGAGACCTGGAAGGTGGCTAGGGGTTCCCCGGTGTTAGCCCGATCGAGGGGCTTAAACAGCAATTTGGGCAACGGGGTACGGGCGATCGCCTCTTGGGCCATGGCGTTTTCTGGCAAATAGCCCACGATCGAACCATCCTCGCCCACGCTCACTCGGTAGTTCAGGGTCAGGGCCAAATTCTGACGATCGGTCCAAGCCTGATCCAACTGGCCGAGGAGATACCGCTCCAAGGCTGCCAACTGTTTGGGATCCGTCACCGGCTTGGCGGGAGTCAACAGCGTATCAGCTCCCTCTCCAGCCAAGGGCGAGGGCACTGGCACCGATGAGGGGGGAATGGCTGCGCTCGTGCTGGCTGGGGATGCCGCCGGGAGCGATCGGGTTTGGGGCTGAGGTTTCGTGGGGCTGGGTGCAGTGGCCGGTGAGGGCGAGGGCAAGGCCGACTGATTTTGAGGCGTGGGTGTGGGCGTGGGTCGCAACAAATCCTTGGGTTGTTGCACCTTGGGCACAGGCAACATGAACAACAACCCCGCCGCCACGGCCAACCCGGACGCGCCCAAGGCCACGGGAGCCGCCCGTTGCACCAGCGGTTCCGCCTGCACCAAGTCATGGCGAGACACCGGAGAGAACACCTGCTGGATGTCGGGCAAGGTTTTGGGATCGCCGTAGAACTGGTCGATCGTTTCCACCAAGTCAAACAGTTGCAGCGGGGTCAGCAACAGCTCGATCGGCTGCGGTGGGCCATCGCCGGGCCCCTCCGGATTCGGCGGCGGCATCACCAACAATCGATGTTTGCCCCCATCGGCCGGCACAACCGCCACATTGGGCTGACTGGGATCGATCGCTGTGGGTAACTGGGGCGATTGAATGCCGCTGAAGCAACCCTGGGCGTATTGACTCACCACCTGGGCAAACCGCTCAAAAAAGCTGCGATCGCACAAAAATCCCCGGCCGTGGGCAGGAAACTGACAATTCACCGTCAACAGCACCGATAAAGTCGGTCTTGCTTCCCCCACCTCTGCCAATGAATCCATGCCCTCCAGGGTCAGGACACAATTGGGCAAGCTGTACTGTCGTTGAATTGTCACGCCACTTCTCCGTCAAACAAACTGATCCAAAAGCGTTCCAGCCCCGCCGTTGACGAACAGTACAGTAACTGTTCCAGTAAGCGGAGGGCCAGGGTATTCAGGGCCTCGTCGGTGTTGTAAACCGTCACGGCCGATCGGCGTGGATTCATCCGGGCCCGGAAGTGGGCCCGAAACCGCTCCAGATAATCCGCCAGCCGAAAATGGTGCTCGAAGGATAGATCCTGCTCCTCCAGCCGCTCGCAAGCCAGAAGTAATTGCCGAATCAGCACCGTCAGCCGCTTGGCCAAATAAACCACAATCGTGGTCAGGGCCTTGGCCTCATTCAAGCTGAGGGGCCGCCGTTGCACCGCCCGCCGCAAAGGATTCGTGGCTCGCAGTCGCCACAGATTAACCTTTGTGCCAACCACGCTCGTGATTCCCAGCTCTTGGGCACAGTAAAGAATGGCCTCAGACCCGCTGAGATCGAGGGCTTCGATCGCCAGGAGCATCAAGTCCAGTTGTTGGCGGGCCCGCCGGGGACATTCGCCATCTTTCACGGGCGGGTTGGGCAACCGCTCCAAAATCGGCGGGATCTCCGGTGAATCTGCGGAAACAGGCGATCGATCGGCAAACATTGCACTCGAAGAAGTCATCGGCACAGAATCACATCAGCAATTCAATGAAACCATTGATTAGAAAATCATTGCGATCCATCGGTCAATCCGTCCAATTGTCCTTGTGGGGTCTGGGGGACAATCTTGCCCAAACGAAGACCCCAGGGATCTGGGGCGATCGGGGAGGATCCGGCAGCCTGTGCCACTTGGACGATCGTACCCATTGAAGCATCCTGCAATCATCCAACATCCTGCAATCATCCCAAAATCATTCCTTAACCACCTCCCACCGGACGATCGGCTGCAAAATTCAGCCCCGCGATTCAGCGATACTGATTCCGCACTGATGCCACCGAATGATCCCCACCAGTTTAAGCAGTTTTAAGTAATTTCCTGGAGAAAACCCCAATGACCCAGCCCCAATCCCAGCCGACGGATTTGCATCGTCTGGTTCGTGCTATTCCTGATTTTCCACAGCCCGGAATTGTTTTCCGAGATATTACAACCCTGCTGCGCGATCGGGATGGTTTGCAACAGGCCGTGGATCACCTACACGATCGCTGTCATGACCTGCGCCCGGATTTTGTGGCCGGCATCGAAGCGCGCGGGTTTCTGTTTGGCCCGGCCTTGGCGTTGGCCTTGGGCGTGGGCTTTGTGCCCCTGCGCAAACCGGGCAAACTCCCCGCCGCCACCCATGGCGTGGAATATGACTTGGAATATGGGCGCGATCGCCTGGAAATTCACCAAGATGCGATCAGCCCCGGTTCACGGGTCTTGGTGGTGGATGACGTAATCGCCACCGGGGGCACGGCTGCCGCCGCTGGGCAACTGATCCAGCAAATTGAAGCAACCCTAGTGGGCTATGGCTTTTTGATTGAACTCCAAGACCTGAAGGGGCGCGATCGCCTGCCCGACGTGCCGGTTCGATCGGTGCTGGTTTATTGATCAACCCGCTGAACCGCTTTTCGATCGACCTGTTGACTAGCTATTTAATCAGCGATAGTTGGTTGAGTTAGCGATCGATTCGTTGATCCTTCGCTGATCTTTCGTTGATCTAAAGATATGGATTGGGTTTGACCGATCAAGGCTCAGTCTACCGGGCGACTCTTGGGGACGCGTGATGATTCTCGGAGACTCGATCGAGATGCGTATTCACAGCCCTGTTCTCGCAATTTGCTCTGAAACAATTCATTTAGAGCTGCTTTTTCCGCAAACTCATTCTGTCCGATCAATTTGAGCATTGAATGTGTGATCGAGATCAACGATCTGTAGAGATCAGTCTCAGAAACCCTTGGTTAACCCATCCAAAGGCGTGATCCAGATCATTCATCGAAGCTGTCCGCAGAACTTCATCAACTCCTTAAGAACCATCTGCGCAACTTTATCCAGTCTTTACCTAATCGCCCTGGCCCTTCCCGTAGGATTGCAGGAGTAGCAGGTTAAGTCAGTCCAGTGCGCTCAAAACCCTGATGGCTGACCAGCGCCAAGCCAAGCGCGTCCTAGCTGGGTGCTCCTTGAAAACAAGCCCAAAATTTTTAGCCCAAGTTAGCTCAAGACTGTTGGAGTCGAAAACATGGTTGGACTTTTCCCCAAACTGGTCGTAAGCGCCTCAATGGCCGCTGGCGTGGGGTTGTTTGCCGGAGCACCAGCCCTAGCCGCCAGCCTCCAAGGTGCCAGCACCACCGGCAACATCCTGGTGTATTGCTCGAACGGCACCAACACCTTTCTGTGCGATAACAGCAACCTCGGCACTGCCCTGCAAGGGGATTTGACCGCGCCAGGTGGCAACGTCGAGCTATTCGCAGACAGCGAAACTGCACCCGGTCTAGCCAAGTTCCTGAGCGGTACCTACAGCACCCTCACTGGCACTCTGAATGGTCAAGCCATTGAGTTCCGAAGCCTGATTAAGTCCGACTGGACAGCCCAATTTACCCAAGCTTGGCTGACGGATGTGGCTGCCCAAAACGGCATTAGCAGCATTTTGACCGGTAATTTTCTGTCAGAGGCGGTTGGTTATTTCACCTCCAACACAACGGAAGCCAATGCCGCTTTGGCTAGGCTGAGTGACCCGAACGTCGCCTTCGTGAACCAAGACTTGGTAAGCGGGGTAGTTTCGGTGGGTCTGGCGGGTCACATGGACGTGACCAATATTGTGTCGGGGCTGATTGCCACCAGCAAAACCCTGACGAATATTCAAAAAACTCAGTACGGTAACGTCATCAAAGCCCTGGGAACGCAAGGGGTGAAGCTGCAAGCTAGCGAGCTGGTGAAGGTGCTTTACGACGGGCAAGAAACGGTTCGCTACGGTGGTCAGGGGATCGCTTCTGGCCAAGTGGAAGCGGGTGATGGCAAGTCCCACAACGGAACCTACCTGGTGCAGTTCCAAGGCAAGTTGCCGGAGCCGCCGGCCGCCACGCCGGAGCCGTCGTTGATGGTTGGTTTGGCTGCGGTGGGTAGCTGGGTTGCGCTGAAGCGTCGCCAAAGCCGCGCCTAATTTGCCTCAGAAAGTCACTCTTGAAAATTGAGCTGCAAAATGGGGGGTGATGCCAAGTTCATGGCATCACCCCCCATTCGTTTTGGGACTTGTTTTGCGTCTGGTTTTGATTCTCAAGGATAAGCGATCGGGTCTGGGATCGCTGATTTTGACTGTGGTTGACAGTCTGAATTGAGAATTGATATCCTCCCCAGCCTAAAGAGGATTGAACAATAGACCTCTTGCATCAATCAAGACCCTCACCCTAAATCCCTCTCCCAAGTCGGGAGAGGGACTTGAAAATCAAC
>MKGP02000004.1 GCA_001913845.2 Limnothrix sp. CACIAM 69d
AATCCCTCCCAATCGCTCAGAAGCATTCGCTTCAGTCACCAACACGCCCATCAGGAACCCTTGCGAGTCAACGATAATGTGGCGTTTACGTCCCTTAACCTTTTTGCCACCATCGAAGCCGTAGACCACCCCCTTTTTTCCGTGGTTTTCACCGACTGAGAGTCACCGATACTGACCCTAGATTGCTCTGAACGACCTAATTTGCTCCGCAGTTGCTCTCGAATCTGGTCATGCATTTGCTGCCAAATTCCTTTCCGTTGCCATTTCTGGAAGTAATGGTAGACCGTACTGTAAGGGGGTAAATCGTGAGGCAGCATTTCCCACTGGCAGCCAGTCCGCTGGACGTAAAAAATGCCATTGAGGATTTCTCGGAAATCAACTTCTATCGGATGTCCAAAGCCTTTAGGAGCGGGCAGCAGCGGCTGGAGGAGCACCCACTCATCGTCGCTCAAATCACTGGGATAGGCTTTGCGGGTAGGATTGGCAATGACCGGGAGACGACTCATGAGCTGGGTGATGCTTCGGGTAGGTCTAGCCTAAAACCAGATTTAGAGCTGCCAAGTCGGCTTTAGCTTCTCTTTATGAATTAGCTGT
>MKGP02000083.1 GCA_001913845.2 Limnothrix sp. CACIAM 69d
TCTCCTTTTTCGTAAGCTTCTACAATTTTCTGGCGCAAGTCTAGAGAATAACAACCCATAAATTTTCCTGACGATAGCCCAACTGCACTTATAACTATATCGTACTGATCGTTCTAGGTAAAGGCTGATGATTGAAAAGCATTTCCCAGCCCCTGCTATGACTGTTTGCAGGTTGGTTAGCCGATCGCCCGGAGCAGCGCATACATAGCCGGAGCAATCGCCAAGGCTGGCAAAAACGAACCGACCCGAATTTGAGTTACCGCCAACAGGTTTAACCCGATCGCCACAATGGCCAAGCCGCCCACACCAGTGAGGGCCAACACCTGGGGATCGGTGGCTGGGTTGGGCACAAATTGGGTCAGCAAGCCCGCCGCCAGGGACAGGGCCCCTTGATAGATCCCCAGGGGCAACACCGAAAAGGCCACCCCCAACCCGGAGCTACCGGCCAGGGCGATCGCCGCCAGGCCGTCCATGGTGGCCTTGAGAATCAAGATTCGATCGTCGCCCGTGAGACCGTTGTTCAGGCAGCCCACCAGGGCCATGGGCCCCACGCAGAACAACAAACTAGCCGCCACAAAGCCTTCGGTGAATTGACCATCGCCCTTCACTTTGCTCTTGAGCCAATCGCCCCACTGTTGCAAGCGGCGCTCGATCGCCAAGGCTTCTCCCACCAGGCCGCCCACCACCAGCGCCACTAGCCCCAACACAATCCCATCGATCGCAATGCCCTGAAGCCGGCTCAGGCTTTGGGCCATTTGCAACCCCACCAAAATCACAATCAGCGCCACGCCTTGGGTGACGATTTGCAGCATGTTGGCAGACCAGTAGTTGCGCAACAGCAAGCCCAGACCGCTGCCAACCAGAATGGTGGCAATGTTAATGATCGTTCCGCTCAGGGGATTAAAGGGGGCCATGGGGCGACTCGGCAAAGGTTAATCGGGCAGGTTGAGAAGACGGAGGCGCGAACGCAGCGATCGAAGAAACCGATTGGGGGTTAGGGCCGGTCGTCGTTGAACCCGAAACCCTAGATCTGCCGTTAGCGGATCGCGAGGGACAAGGTGGAATCAGGGTTTCAGGCGATTTGACGACAGCCCCTAGTCCCTGGATTAGTTTGGAAGCAATTTGGCCGTGCCAGCGGAAACACCGGCTTTTAAAATGGGCTAGGGAGCCAACTATCAGTGCTGCCAATCTTTGTCATAAATTCTGATCATCCATGACTCCACCCAGCTCTTTTAATGCCCCACCCCACCGCTCACAGCACCCCTTGGGCCGCCGTTTGTGGGCCCTGGCTCTGGCGTTGGTGGCCTCTATTAGCCTTTGGTTGAGCGCCAGCGCGCCCGCCGCCGCCACGGGGGTCTATGATATGCCGCCCTTTGACCCGAAAACTTGGGTGCTCGATCGCGCCGATTTGTTCAGTCGCCTCACCAAGGGCGGGCTGGAAAAGTCCCTGCGCGATGTGGCCCAGTCCACGGGGGCAGAAGTTCGGTTTGTGACATTCCGCCGCTTGGACTATGGCGAAACGATCGATAGCTTTGCCCAAGAACTCTTTGAAACCTGGTTTCCGGAAGCCGAAGACCGAGCCAACCAGGTGTTGATGGTGTTTGATGCGGTCACCAACGATGCGGCGATCGAGGTGGGCAGCAACGCCCAAGCAACCCTCACCGCCGACATTGCCACCAGCGTGGCCCAAGAAACCCTGCTAGTGCCAATTCGTGATGGCAACTACAACGAAGCGTTCATTGCAGCTAAAGATCGGCTGGCAACGGTTTTGGCCGGTGAACCGGATCCCGGCCCGCCGGTTGTCGTCAGCAAGATTTCCGTAGAAAGCACCTTCAAAAAGGCTGAAGAGACCGATCGCAATGGCTCCACCATCCTGGTGGTGGTGCTGTTGATTTTGGCCACCGTGATCCCCATGGTCACCTACTTCGCCTACGTGCGCTGAGGCCGATATTTTTTGGCCTGGGCTGGCGGAGATGTCTTCAGACCTAGACCTGAGGTTGGCTGAGTGCTTCCGAGTTGCCAGAGTCTCTGGGGCAATGGCAAAAGCCATAACCTTGGCTATGGTCGTCTTTCCAGTCATCTCGCGTTGCGGGGGCTGGCCTGGGGCGGTCTAATGGGAGGGGCAAAAATTTCTGGCCCTTCCCTGAATCACAACCAATTTCGCCGAAATTCAGGCACAATTACGGGCACAATTAATAAAATCATTAACACTCTTGATAGTAGTAATTCCTTCCGGTTAGTTCTGCTCATCTTTAGGCTCAGTTCTAGGACGCTTCCTGACCAATTCAAGGGGCACTGACCCATAGCCCGCCATCAGCCCGAATCAACACAGACTGGCTCGATCGGCTCCTAGCCTGGGCCAGATGCTTGCCAAATTCAATCGCTGATTACCCCCCATTCTGGCTGCTCTCCCCCCCTGGGAACCTATGGCTAGGGTGATAGAATTTCAAATATTTGTTCGGGACAGCGCCGGAAAGCAGCCGCGCGTAGGTGTTGCAGCTCTCAGTGCAGCCCTCCAGTGATGAGCAACCCGATCTCAGTCAACGTTTTCCGACCGTTACCCACGAGGAGAAAAACTACCTATGCCGCAACTCGAGGCACCCGCTGCGATCGACTACCAAAGTGAAACCTACAAAGATGCCTACAGCCGCATCAATGCGATCGTGATTGAGGGCGAAGACGAAGCCGCCAGCAACTACGTGCGTCTAGCCGAGCTGATGCCCACCCATGCCGAAGAATTGGCTGACCTGGCCAAGATGGAGGCCCGCCACAAGAAAGGCTTCACCGCCTGCGGCAAAAACCTGAACGTGACTCCCGATATGGACTTCGCCAAGAAGTTCTTTTCGGATTTGCACGGCAACTTCCAAGTGGCGGCTGCCGGTGGCAACATCGTCACCTGCTTGCTGATCCAAGCGCTGATCATTGAAGCCTTTGCGATCTCGGCTTACAACGTCTACATCCCCCATGCCGATGATTTTGCTCGCAAAATCACGGAAAGCGTGGTCAAGGATGAATATCTGCACCTGAACTTTGGCGAGCAATGGCTTAAGGCGAACTTTGAAAGCGCTAAGGCTGAGCTAGAGCGTGCCAATCGCGAAAACCTGGCGATCGTCTGGCGCATGTTGGACGAAGTGGCCGCTGACGCACTGGTGCTGGGTATGGAGAAGGAAGCCTTGATGGAAGACTTCACGATCGCCTACCAAGAAGCGCTGCAAAACATCGGCTTCACCACCCGTGAAACCCTGCGAATGCTGACGGCCGGCTTGGCAGCCGCTGCCGCCTAAAGCGGAGGACAGGCTTGTGGGGTTCCAGTTCACACTGGGCCCCCAGCCCAATTCCCACCGTTCGATCGCCGTGGATTTGTGCCCATCGTGGGGCCATGATTTTCCCAGACTGTTGCTGTGCAGTCTCCGACCTCGATCGTGATGATTTGGCGATCGGGGTCATGTTCTTGAACGCAGTCACCCTAGCCCGGCCCGTCTTGACAGGGCTTGTAAAAGGGCAGAACCAGTAAAAGGCCAAATCAGTAGCCAAAGCGGCTGATTCTGGCCCAAACCGCTGCTTTGATGGCTCTGTGATGGGTTGGTGCAGTGGGTTGAATTCCTGCGCTTCCCTGTTCGTTCCCTTCGTTTCCCTATCCCCCTTCAACCCGTTTAGCAAAGAGATGTTTGGTCTTATCGGTCACTCCCCCAGCTTAGAAAGAACGCACGAAATCGCGCGCGAGTTGGGTCTTCCCGAATGTGCCGATCGGGATTTGGAGTTTTGGTGCAGTGCGCCGCCCCAAGCGGTCGATACCGTGCGGGTGAAGAGCGCCACTGGACAAGAAATCGAAGGTCAGTATATTGACTCGGGATTTTTGCCGGAAATGCTCACCAACAATCGCGGGAAAACCGCTGTGCGCAAGGTGCTGAACGCGATGGCCCATGCCCAAAAGCTGGGACTGTCGGTGACGGCGCTGGGGGGCTTCTCCTCGATCGTGTTTGAAAATTTCAATTTGTCTCAAACCCGCTTGGTGCGGAATGTGGAGCTAGATTTTGCTCGCTTCACCACCGGCAACACCCACACGGCTTACATCATCTGCCGCCAAGTGGAAGAGATGGCCAAGCGGTTGAATCTGGAACTGTCCCGAGCGACCGTGGCCGTTTGCGGAGCCACGGGTGATATCGGCAGCGCCGTTTGTCAGTGGCTCAATGCCCGCACAAACATCCAAGATTTGCTGTTGATTGCACGCCAGGAAGATCGCCTGCAAGCCCTGCGGGATGATTTGGGACGCGGCAAAATCCTGTCCTTGGAAGAATCTTTGCCCCTGGCGGACATTATTGTTTGGGTGGCCAGTATGCCCAAGGGTGTGGAAATTGATCCGGCGATGCTGAAAAAGCCTTGCTTGATCATCGATGGCGGCTATCCGAAAAACATGGGCACCAAAATCCAAGCGCCGGGTGTGCATGTGTTGAGCGGTGGTATTGTGGAGCACACCCTGGACATTGACTCGCGAATCATGCGGGCGATCGGGATGGTGAATCCGAAGCGTCACATCTTTGCCTGCTTTGGAGAATCGATGCTGTTGGAATTTGAGAAGTGGTACACGAACTTTTCGTGGAACCGCAACCAAATCACGATCGAGAAGATGCTGCAAATCGGAGAAGCTTCGATTAAGCACGGCTTCAAACCCTTGTTGCTCGATCCTGTCGGCTAAAGACCCCATGCGTCAGCTTTGGGGCCCCGTTGCCCACCGGGGCCCCTACCGAAGTTGGCAACCACGACCGTTGCGCGATCGCGCCTGTGTTTGACCTATGGCTACTGCAAATCGAAAACCTCTGTATCTGGACTTTGAAAAGCCGCTCGTGGATCTGCAAGAGCGCATTGAGCGGATCCGTCGCCTCGCGGAGGAGAACGGGGTGGATGTGAGCGATCAAATCCAGCAGTTGGAGGAGCGATCACACCAGTTGCGCCAGGAGGTCTACGGCGGTTTGTCGGCGGTGCAGCGGTTGCAAGTGGCTCGCCATCCCCGCCGCCCCAGCACCTTGGACTACATCAACGCCATGACCGATGATTGGCTGGAGTTGCATGGCGATCGGCGCGGGGGAGATGACCCGGCGATCGTGGGTGGTGTGGCCAGTTTGGACGGGATGCCCGTGGTGATTTTGGGCCACCAAAAAGGCCGCGACACCAAAGACAATGTGGCCCGAAATTTTGGCATGGCAACCCCCGGCGGCTATCGCAAGGCCATGCGCCTGATGGAACATGCCGATCGATTCGGAATGCCAATTATTACCTTTATTGACACGCCCGGTGCTTGGGCGGGGGTCGATGCCGAGCGGCTGGGCCAAGGCGAGGCGATCGCCTATAACCTGCGGGAAATGTTCCGGCTCAATGTGCCCATCCTTTGCACCATCATTGGCGAAGGCGGCTCCGGCGGGGCCCTGGGAATTGGCGTTGGCGACTGGCTGATGATGTTTGAGCACTCGGTCTACACCGTGGCTTCGCCGGAAGCTTGCGCCTCAATTTTGTGGCGAGATGCGGGCAAAGCGGCCCAAGCGGCCGAAGCCTTGAAGATCACGGCGCGTGATCTGAAGGATTTGGGAATTTTGGATGAAATTTTGGTGGAACCCCTGGGCGGGGCCCACTCCAACCCGCTGGCAACGGCCGAAACCCTGAAGCAGGGGATCGTGCGGGCCTTGGAACAACTCCTGAGCCTGTCGCCCCAGGCCCGGCGCGATCGCCGCTATCAAAAATTCCGCAAAATTGGTCAGTTCACCGAAGGGCCGATCGAATCGCTGGCGACCTCCGCTTCGTAGCCGTTGCCTTGGGCAGATCCAGCATTGAAATGACGACGGGCCCTAAATGCCTTGTCTGTATCGGATCATAGAAATCAGCACCCTGTATTTTTCCCGTGGGGATCAGTCTCGCAGGGGCCTTGGAGGTATCTATGAGCGATGCGACCAGCGGCGCGATCGACAGTGCGATCGCCCCATCCATGGAGTTTTTTGATGGGGTGGTTGAAGATCCCAGCAACGTGAGCCTGCGACGGGATCCGGCCACGGGTGCAAAGATCGTGATGATGGTTTTTGAGCAACTGAACTGCATTGAACGCTTTCGGGCCGTGACCAATCGGTTTTCCGGGAGCCTGCGCCTGCGGGATGAGGAAGGCGACATTTTGGTAGAACCTTCCAGCGTGCGGTTTATCTTCGGCGGGCCCGAGGGTGATGATTTTGAGCGGTTTGAATGTCAATTTCGGATTGAAATCCCGGAACAGTGGGATCGGTTTATGCGGTTCATGAATCGCTATGCCGATGCCAATGGGATGGGCTATGCCCCGCGCTAGGAGATCGCCATGGCCGGCGATCGGGTGGGTGAACCAACGGCTAGTTCATGGGGGCTGATCGGTAAATCGACAATGGATCGACAATAGGATGAGTCGATCTTTAGGCATGGATGATGCGTTTTCGGGATCTGAGTCATTCAAAGCTACTCAGCCAAAATCACCCAGATCCGTTGCGCCAATCCATTTATTACAGATCCCTCGTTCCTACCGTTTTTCTGGCGAAGAGTCCCCATGAAAGTTGCAATCACTGGAGCAACCGGTTTCATTGGCCGTGCCTTGGTGCAGCGGTTGAATCAGCAAGGGGATTCCCTGGTGCTTTTCAGTCGCGATCGGGCAAGGGCAGAGCGCTGTTTTCCCCGATCGGCCTTTCCCAACCTGTCGATTGTGGGCTATGAACCCACGGCCGCTGGCGATTGGCAACAGGCGATCGCGGGGTGCGATGGGGTGGTGAACCTGGCTGGCGCGCCGATCGCGGAAGGTCGCTGGACCACGGCCCGCAAGCAAGAAATTTTGGACAGTCGCCAACTGGGAACTCGGCGGATTGTGGAGGCGATCGCGGCGGCCAATCCCAAGCCCACCGTTTTGGTGAATTCCTCCGCGATCGGGTTTTATGGCCCCAGCGAAACCGCCACCTTCACCGAAGCCAGCAAGGCCGGCCAGGGCTTTTTGACCCAGGTTTGTCAAGCTTGGGAAGCGGAAGCCCAGGCCGTCACGGCCCAGCAAACCCGGTTGGTGATTTTGCGCACGGGCATTGTGCTGGGGGATGGGGGTGCTTTGGGCAAAATGCTGCCGGTGTTTCGGGCCTTTGCGGGTGGCCCCTTAGGCACGGGCCAGCAGTGGTTTTCCTGGATTCACTTGATGGATGTGGTGAATTTGATTGAGCGATCGCTCAAGGATCCCAGCTTTAGCGGGGTTTATAACGCCACAGCTCCCAAGCCGGTGCGGATGGGGGAACTGTGCCAGGTGCTTGGCAGTTTGCTGAATCGCCCCTCTTGGCTGCCGGTGCCTGCCTTTGCGCTGGATCTATTGCTGGGGGAAGCGGCTCAAGTGGTGCTGGAGGGTCAATGTGTACTGCCCGATCGGGCCCAACAGGCGGGTTTCCAGTTTGACTATGGGGACTTGTCGGCAGCCTTACGCGCGATCGTCTAGGACATGCCAGGGCCGGGGGAACCAGAATCGCAACTGCCCCCGCTGCCCGGTGGCGTTTGCTGTTGATTAACCCTACCCCCCTCTGCCATGTCTCCTCGCACGCTGGACCTGAGCGATCGCCTCTATGACTACTTGTTGGCCGTGTCCCTGCGGGAAGCGCCCATTTTGCAGGAACTGCGCCAGGTGACCGCTCGCCACCCCGCCGCCCAAATGCAAATTGCGCCGGAACAGGGCCAGTTCATGGCCCTGTTGGTGCAGCTAATTGGGGCTGAGCGGGCGATCGAGGTGGGCACCTTCACGGGCTACAGCACCCTTTCGGTCGCCTTGGCCATGCCCGATCGGGGGCGGATTGTGGCCTGCGATGTGAGCACCAACGATACCGCGATCGCCCAGGAATTTTGGCAGCGGGCCGGCGTTGCCCACAAAATCGATCTGCGAATTGCGCCGGCCCTCGAAACGCTCGATCAATTGTTGGCGGACGGTCAGACCGATCGCTTTGATTTCGCCTTCATTGACGCAGACAAGAAAAATTACCCCAACTATCTCGATCGCTGTTTGGCCCTGGTGCGACCCGGCGGCCTGATCGCCATTGACAATGTGCTGTGGGCCGGGCGCGTGGCCGATCCCACCAACCAGGAAAACAACACGGAAGCGATTCGCGAATTCAACGCTCGGCTGCACCAGGACCCTCGGGTGGATTTAAGCCTCGTCCCGATCGGGGATGGGATGACCCTCGCTCGCCGCCGTCCCTACCCAAATCTGGCAAGCTAGACATGGGCCGCCCCTTTTGGGGAAATCAATCGCCCAACTCGATGATCCTGTCCATTGCTTCATGACCGCTTGGTTGCCTTTGCCATGACCCTGCCCCTATCCCTCCCGATCGCCCTTGGCCTGTTCGTTGGTTTGCCCCTTTTGGGTCTGGCGTTGTATTTGTGGTCTCCCCGGAAGTACCAGTCCGCCAACTCCGTCGCCAACGCCTATGACGAGTGGACCATGGACGGCATTTTGGAATTTTATTGGGGTGAGCATATCCATTTGGGTCACTATGGCTCCCCTCCGCGCCGCAAGGACTTTTTGGTGGCGAAAGCGGATTTTGTCCATGAAATGGTGCGTTGGGGCCAGCTCGATCGCCTGCCAGCCGGCACAACCCTGCTGGATGTGGGCTGCGGCATTGGCGGCAGCAGTCGCATTTTGGCCAAGGACTACGGTTTTCAAGTCACAGGCATTACGATCAGTCCCCAGCAGGTGGCCCGGGCCCAATCCTTGACCCCGCCCGATGTGACAGCGCAATTCGCGGTAGATGATGCCATGGCCCTGTCGTTTCCCGATGCCAGCTTTGATGTGGTTTGGTCGATCGAAGCGGGGCCCCACATGCCCGACAAGGCCGTTTTTGCCAAGGAACTGCTGCGAGTGCTCAAGCCCGGCGGAATTCTGGTGGTGGCTGACTGGAACCAGCGGGACGATCGACAAGTGCCCCTCAATGGCTGGGAGCGCCCCGTGATGAAACAACTGCTGGAGCAATGGGCCCACCCGGCCTTCGCCAGCATTGAAGGCTTTGCCGAAGATCTGGCTGCCACGGGTCTCACGGACGGCGATGTGGTAACGGCTGATTGGACTCCTGAAACCTTGCCCTCTTGGCTCGACTCCATCTGGCAAGGGGTAGCCAGACCCGCCGGCCTGATCAAGTTTGGCGTTCCGGGCCTGGTGAAATCCTTGCGGGAAGTGCCCACCTTGCTGCTGATGCGCTTGGCCTTTGGGGCCGGGCTTTGTCGGTTTGGCATGTTCCGAGCGGTGCGGGCGGCGGCTCCGGTTTCGGTTGAACTGGCCAAGGCTGCCACCACGCGTTAGGGCAAAAGGCTCGCTCAAGTCGATCGCCCCAATCGATCGCTCAAATCGATTGCCCAATCTCATGCCCAATCTGACGCTCCTTGCAAGTCATGCTTTTTCCCAATCCTGTGCCGAGTCCCGCCGGGTGGCAATTGTTTCGCTGGCTGTTTGATCCGCTGACTTTTTTGGATCAATGCACCGATCGATGGGGATCCACGTTTTCCCTGGGGCTGGTCACCGGGTTGCGCATGACCCTCGTGGCGGATCCAGAGGCGATCGCGGATGTGTTTGCCCTGGATCCTAACCACATCGAAAGTGGTTCCATGAATTATCTGCTGGAGCCGTTGGTGGGTCTCAATTCCCTGTTGTTGTTGGATGGCAGTCCCCACCGTCGTCACCGCAAGTTGCTGTTGCCACCGTTCCATGGCGAACGGATGACAGCCTATGGGCGGCTGATTTGTGACTTGACCCGCCAACAGGCGACGGATTGGGGATCGCAAAAGGTGATTGCCGGGCGCAAGGTAACCCAAGTCATTACGCTGAAAACCATCCTGAAAGCGGTGTTTGGGCTAGTGGATGGCGATCGCTATGGCCAAATTCAAGTTTTGGCTACCAAAATTCTGGACTTGTTGGGATCGCCCCTCACCTCTAGCCTGTTGTTTTTGCCGTCCCTGCAACGGGATGGGGGGCCCTGGAGTCCTTGGGGCTATTTTCTGAAGTTGCGGCATCAGCTTGATGTCTTGCTCTATGGGGAAATTGCCGATCGCCGCGCTGAACAGAGCCATGCTCAACAGGATGCTGCTCAACCGGGCCAATCCCCCAATCGGGGGCCGAGCGATCGCACGGATATTTTGAGTTTGTTGTTGGCAGCCCGGGATGAGGCGGGCCAGCCCATGAGCGATGAGGAAATTCGCGACGAATTAATGACCCTGTTGCTGGCGGGCCATGAAACCACCGCCACCTCATTGGCTTGGGCCCTGTGGTGGGTGACGCAGTTTCCGGCCATGGGCGATCGAATTCGGGCGGAAATTGCCGAACTGGGGCCGGATCCGGAACCGATGGCGATCGCCAAACTGCCCTACCTGAACGCCTTTTGCCAGGAAACCTTACGCATTTATCCCGTGGCCCTGATTGGCAGTCCGCGCCGCCTGCTAAAGCCCACGACGATCGGGGGACATGACTATCCCGCTGGGGCCATTGTCTCGCCCAACATTTACAGCGCTCACCGCCGGCCGGATTTGTATCCCAACCCAACCCAGTTCCAACCCGAACGATTTTTGGAGCGATCGTTCAGCAATTCGGAATTTTTGACCTTTGGCGGCGGCAACCGAAGCTGCATTGGCATGGCCTTTGCCCAGTTTGAAATGAAGCTGGTGTTGGCAACGCTGCTGATGGATTGGTCGGTGGCCTATGCCGGGGTGGTTCCTCCCCGCCCGGCCCGCCGAGGGGTGACCGTGGGACCCAATGGGCCGCTGCGATTGCGGATGACCCGGCGCGATCGGGTGGCTCCTGCCCCAGCGCCCACGCCCCAAACGGTGGCCTAGGGTCTGTCGTCAAATCGCCTGAAACCCTGATTCCACCGTTGACAAATCGTGGGGGACCAGGGGCTTGAGCATCTTGTTACGACGACTGGGACATGAACAATCAATCGTTTCCGCCTGATCCTAGGAAATGACGACAGGCCCTAGGGCTGATCAATCAGGCGGTGAATTATGGGGCCGCGATCAAGTCGGCCCGAGCAAGCCGGCCCAAGCAAGCCTGGCTGTGCCATAGGCCGCCTCCGTCTGCCTGGCCGATCGCACGGGGCAACCCAAATGGCGCGATCGAATGGCCGTCCAAACATCGTTTTTTGCCCCACCGCCGGCCGTCTGCACCGATTGCAGCGGGCTGGCTCCCAACTGCTGCAATAGCCGATAGCCTTCGGCCTCAATTCGGGCTAAACCTTCCAAAATGCCTTGCAAAAAGGCGGTGGGATCCGCCGGTCGGGGCGTGAAGCGCGGGGGCAGGTGGGGATCGCAAATGGGGAAGCGATCGCCCGGCTCCAGCAGGGGGTAATAGTCGAGGGGGCTGGGCTGCTGGGGATCAATTTGGGCACTGAGCCGTTGTAAATCTTGGTCAGAAAAGAAGCGCCGCAACACCCGGCCGCCCGCATTGGAAGCCCCGCCCACCAACCAGCGATCGGCTGAAGGGGGGCGAGAGGTCTTGCTACCACCCACAGGGGCCAAGCGGGCCATTAACGATCGCCCCAGAAAGTGGCTATAAACCCCATGGGCGCGATCAGCCACGGGCTGCTCGCTCAGTAATTTAATCGCTAGGGTCGATCCCAAGGAAGTGACTGCCTGGCCAGGTTCCTGGACTCCGCTGGCCAAAAATGCCGCAATGCTATCGGTCGTACCGGTGCAAATTTGGCAATCGATCGGGAAATCCCAGCGATCGGCCCACCGGGGCAAAATGGCTCCGATCGCCTGGCCTGGTTGGGCAATTTGGGGCAGTGATGGCGAAATATCCAAATCGCACAACCATTGGGGATAGGTTTGACGGATGGGGTCGCCCCCCAATTTCAGCGCGTTGTGATAGTCCGTAATCCCGAATTGGCCGTGCAGTTGGGCCCCGAGCCAATCTGCCTGATGCAGCAATTGGGGTGGCTCCATCGTGGGCCATTGACTGTCGAATCGCGTTGCTCGCCACCAGAGCAGCTTGGCCAGGCTGGAGGTAGCACTGTGGGTGACGTGATCCGCCGGGGCGATCGCGGCAATCTGGGGCAAAACGGATTGGCCCCGATCGTCATCGTAGGCGAGGGGATCGGTCAGGGGATGGCCCTGGCGATCGCACAGCAGCACCGTTCCCGAAGTGCCATTGATGGCGATCGCCCCCGTTTGTTGCCGCACCGATCGGGGCAAATCCGCCAGCAGAGCCGTCAATTGCGCCAACCAATCGGCTGCACTCCCCGATCCCGTCCCCGATGCGCTCACCTGTGCCTGAGCCACCACGGTTCCCCGTCGATCGACCACCATGGCCCGGGCCCCGGAGGTTCCAAAATCAATGCCCATGGCCAACCGGCCGGCCCATCGTTCATCGAGGTTCCAATCCATACCCATGGTTCCTAGTGGGTTAACTGCCAGTGCGTTAAGTTGAAGCTTGATTGCTGCCTTTGCCCAATTTTGCTCCTATGCCTCAGCCGATCGCGCCTTCTGCCACCTCGCCTCAGGAACTGGTGAAAACCCAGCACGACTTTTTTAAGTTGGGCTACACCCGCGATGTGGATTATCGGTTGCGACGGCTTCAGGATCTGCGTCGAGCCATTGAAGAACAGCAGGATCAGCTCCTGCGGGCCTTGCAGATGGACTTGGGTAAACCTCCCTTTGAAGCGGTGCTGGCGGAGTTGGAATTTTGCCTGCTGGAAATTGACCAGGCCCTCAAACATCTGCGGAGTTGGACTAAGCCTCGATCGGTCGGGTTGCCCGTCACCCTTTGGCCCGGTCGGGCCAAGGTGCAGCGGGAGCCACTGGGGGTGGTGTTGATTATGGGGGCCTGGAATTATCCGGTGCAGTTGACCTTGGGGCCGCTGGTGGGGGCGATCGCGGCGGGCAACTGCGCGGTGATTAAGCCCTCAGAGGTTGCTCCCCAGAGTTCTCGGGCGATCGCGGATTTAATTCGCCGGGCCTTTGACCCGATGTATGTGGCGGTGGCGGAAGGGGGAATTCAGGTTAGCCAAGCCCTGTTGGAGGAACCCTTCGATCATATTTTTTATACGGGTGGCCCCACGGTGGCCAAGGTGGTGATGGCCTACGCAGCCCAGCGACTCACGCCGGTCACCCTGGAACTGGGGGGCAAAAATCCTTGCATTCTTGATCGCTCGGCCGATTTCCCGATCGCGGCCCGGCGAATTGTTTGGGGCAAGTTTTTCAATGCAGGACAAAGCTGCTTGGCTCCTGACTATGTGTTAGTGCCGCGCGATCGGGAAGCGGAGTTTCTGGCGTTGGCCCAAGGGGCCATCACCGACTTTTTTGGCCCTACCCCCAGCCTCAGCCCCGATTTTGCCCGCATCGCCAATGCTTATCACCTGGAGCGGTTATTGCGGTTGATTCCCGGCTCGGGCCAGGTGGTGATTGGTGGGGATGCGGATCCGGGGCAGCGCTACTTGGCCCCAACCCTGTTGGCGGCGGTGCAGTGGAGCGATCCCGTGATGCAAGAGGAGATTTTTGGGCCCATTTTGCCGGTGTTGGCCTATGACCACTTGGACGGGGCGATCGCCCAAATCAATGCTCGGCCCCATCCCTTGGCCTGCTATGTGTTTGCTAACGATCGCACCATTAGCCAAGCGATCGGCCGGGAAACCACCTCGGGATCCCTTTGTGTGAATGATCTGTTGGTGCAAGCCACCGTGCCCGATTTGCCCTTCGGCGGCGTGGGAGCCAGCGGCATGGGTCGCTATCACGGCCGGGCAGGGTTTGAGTTATTTTCCTATCAGCGCAGTCATCTGTGGCGATCGGCCAAACCGGAATTTCCGATGCGCTATCCGCCCTATGATGACAACAAATTAGCTTGGCTGTCGCGATTGCGGTCTTAACCGTCCCTTAAGCCCAAAGAAACATTAGGGGCGATCGTGATCGTGATCACCCCCTGTAGAATAGGATGCTGCAAGTTAGCCCAGCCCACTCCTAAATCACCCAATCGCAGATCCTCAGTGATTTGTCGCGATTTTGGCTGGCAACTTTGGGCCAACCCCTCGCTTCGTCAACCCGCAGCGAACTAGACCTTTCTTATCTGCCAACCGCACACTCGCCCCATGCCGAAGGTACTTGTCTCCGACCCGATCGACAAAGCCGGCCTCGACATTCTGTCGCAAGTGGCCCAAGTCGATGTCCGCACCGGCCTGCCCGAAGATGAGCTGGTGCAAATCATCGGTGAATATGACGCGCTGATGATTCGATCGGGTACCCGTGTCACTGCTCGTGTGATCGAAGCTGGTCAAAGCTTGAAAATTGTTGGCCGCGCTGGGGTCGGAGTCGATAACGTGGATGTGCCCGCCGCCACCCGCCAAGGGGTTGTGGTTGTGAACTCGCCGGAAGGCAACACGATCGCCGCCGCCGAGCACGCCTTGGCCATGATGCTGTCCATGTCGCGCTACATTCCCGCCGCCAACGAGTCCACCAAGGCTGGCAACTGGGATCGCAAGAACTTCACGGGCGTGGAAGTTTACAAAAAGACGCTCGGGGTTTTGGGCTTGGGCAAAATTGGTTCCCATGTGGCCTCCTGCGCCAAGGCCATGGGCATGAAGCTGCTGGCCTATGACCCCTTCATTTCCAAGGAACGCGCCGAACAGTTGGGTTGTCGCTTGGTGGATTTGGACTTGCTGTTCCGTGAGTCGGATTTCATTACCCTGCACATGCCGAAAACGCCGGAAACGGCCAACCTGATCAATGCTGAAGCACTGGCGAAGATGAAGCCCACGGTGCGGATCGTTAACTGCGCCCGGGGCGGCATCATCGATGAGCAAGCGCTCTACGAAGCCCTGAAGGAAAATCGGATTGGCGGCGCGGCCCTTGATGTGTTTTTGGATGAGCCGCTGGGAGATTCGCCCCTCAAGAGCTTGGGTAAAGAAGTGGTGTTGACTCCGCACTTGGGTGCTTCCACGGAAGAGGCTCAAGTGAATGTGGCGATCGACGTGGCGGAGCAAATTCGCGATGTGCTGTTGGGGCTGCCAGCGCGATCGGCCGTGAACATTCCGGGTCTTTATCCCGATGTGATGGAGCAACTGCGGCCCTACCTGAAGTTGGCGGAAACCCTGGGCACTTTGGTGAGCCAACTGGCTGGCGGTCGGGTGGAATCCCTGACGGTACGCCTGCAAGGGGAATTGGCGGAAAAAGACAGCAAACCCATCACGATTGCGGCCCTTAAGGGTTTGCTGTCCCAGGCTTTGCGGGAACGGGTGAACTATGTCAACGCCAGCATTGAAGCCAAGGAGCGGGGCATCCGGGTGATTGAAACCCGCGATTCCTCTGTTCGGGACTACACCGGCTCGCTGCACCTGTCGGCGGTGGGTTCGTTGGGTGAGCACTCGGCCACGGCCACCCTGCTGAGTGACGGCGAAATTCACATCACCGGAATTGACGATTTCCCAATTAACGTCACCCCCACCCGCTACATGCTGCTGACCAAGCACCGGGATATGCCGGGGATCATTGGGAAAATTGGTTCGCTGCTGGGGAGCTTCAATGTGAATATCGCCAGTATGCAGGTGGGCCGCAAGATTGTGCGCGGCGATGCGGTGATGGTGCTGAGCATTGATGATCTGTTGCCCGATGGCCTGCTCGAAGAGATTGTGAAGGTTCCGGGCATCCGCGATGCCTTCACGGTGGTGCTTTAGCGATCGCTCAGATTAGGGTTGAGAAACCCAACCCCTACGGCGGTGGAAATGATGACGGATTCTAGGGCCTGTCGTCAAATCGCCCAAAATCTTGATTCCACCGTTGGCAGATCGTGGGGGACAAGGGGCTTAAGCCCCTTGTTACGACGACTGGGACATGGCAAATCAACCGTTTAACCGCTTTTGCTGGATTCTAGGAAGTGACGACAAACCCTAAGCTTCTTTGCTGAAAAACATCCGGAGCTAATGACTGGAGGGCTGAAAACCACTCCATGTAGATGCACCCCGATTGAAACCTCGATTGCTGGCTGGCCCAGCTCGAGGTTTTTTCTTGCGTAAAAATCGGCTGATCAGTAGACCGATGGGCTAACCCATGAGTCGGCCTATGAGCAAAATTAATGGTCACTCCCTGACAAAAAAACTAGGCGATCGGGCCTGACCCTGCTACCATACGGCCTAAGTTTTGTTACAAAGACAACAGTTTGCTGGTCGCATCTTTATTGATGCTGCTCACCGAGTCTGGCTGAGTCTAGCTGGATAAAACCTAAAAGGGGTCGGCAATTGGTCGGAGCAACGGCAAAACCGGATCACCGATTAATCGCGATTCGTAACGTTGGCAAGCTGTCCTATACCCATTTGGCTTCGATCGCCCGATCGATCCCAATCATTTCACCGTGGTAGAAGCCTCAAGCCGGAACCACTACCGAAGGGAGTTTCACGCTCAAGGCTTTTACGCTTTCGTGCATTGGTCTAAGATTCCCTTCAGTTTGAAGCTCAACCAGTTCAACCACGTTAACGACCAGCAAACCTGAAACCGGGAGGCAAACGTGCTGCGTTTGGAACGCATCCAAAAAATTTACCCAACGGGCCAAGTCCTGCGGGATGTGAGCTGGGAGGTCAAGCCCGGCGATCGGGTTGGGTTAGTTGGTGTGAATGGGGCAGGTAAATCCACCCAACTCAAAATCATCATGGGTGAGATTGAGCCAACGGCCGGGCAAATTATTCGCCCGGCTGATTTGCGCATTGGTTATCTCAACCAAGAGTTTGATGTGGATCCTTGCCGCACGGTGCGCGAAGAACTGTTCTCGGCTTTCACGGAAGCTTGCGAGGTGCAGGATCAAATGCACCAAGTGCAAAACGAGATGGGCGTGGCGGATCCCGATCGCCTAGAAGCCTTGCTGCGCGATCTTGATCACCTCCAGCGCCGGTTTGAAGCCCTTGATGGCTATGGTCTAGAAGCCCGGGTCGATCGACTGTTGCCGGAGTTGGGGTTTGAGCCGGACGATGGCGATCGGTTAGTCAGCTCCTTCAGTGGCGGCTGGCAAATGCGGATCTGCTTGGGCAAGGTGATGCTGCAAGAGCCGGATCTGTTGCTGCTGGACGAGCCGACCAACCACTTGGATCTCGAGTCGATCGAGTGGTTAGAAGGCTACTTGAAGCAACTGGGCAAACCGCTGGTGCTGATTTCCCATGACCGAGAGTTTCTCGATCGGCTCTGCACCACCGTTGTGGAAACCGAGCGCGGTGTGTCCACCACCTACTTGGGTAACTATTCCCAATACCTGGCCCAAAAAGAAGAAAATCGCAGCGCCCTCCAAGCGGCCTACGATCGCCAACAAAAGGAGCTAGACAAACAGCAAGCCTTCGTCGATCGGTTCCGGGCCAGCGCCACCCGCAGCACCCAGGCCAAGAGCCGCGAAAAACAACTAGAAAAAGTGGAGCGCCTCGAAGCCCCCGTGGCCGACGTGCGCACCCTGCGGTTTCGGTTTCCGCCCGCCCCGCGCAGTGGCCGCGAGGTGGTCAAAATTGAAGACCTGACCCACGCTTGGGCCGATAAAATCCTGTTCCTGGGTGCGAACTTGACCGTGGAACGGGGCGATCGGATCGCCTTCTTAGGGCCCAACGGTTGCGGTAAATCCACCCTGTTGCGCATGATCATGGGTCGGGAAGCCCCCACCGAGGGATCCGCCCAAATTGGTCAACACAACGTGATCCCCGGGTATTTTGAGCAAAACCAAGCCGAAGCCCTGGATTTACACAAAACCGTCATTGACACCCTGCGGGACGAAGCCCCAGACTGGAAAGAGGAAGAGGTGCGCAGCCTCTTGGGCCGTTTCCTGTTCAGTGGCGAAGCGGTGCTCAAGAAAGTTGAATCCTTGAGTGGGGGCGAAAAGGCGCGTTTAGCCCTCGCCAAAATGCTCGTTCAGCCCGTTAATCTGCTGATTTTGGACGAGCCAACCAACCACTTGGACATTCCTGCAAAAGAAACCCTTGAATCAGCCCTGACGCAATTCGATGGCACTGCCCTGATCGTGTCGCACGATCGATACTTTATTTCGCAAGTTGCCAACAAAATTGTGGAAGTTCGTGAAGGCGAACTGCGCGTTTATCAGGGCAACTATCGCTACTATCTCGACAAAATTGCCGAGGAACAAGAGCAAGCAAAGTTGGCAGCCATTGCCCAAGAGAAGGCAGACAAAGCGGCCGCCAAGCGCGAGAAAGAGCGCGAAAAGCAACGGGCCAAGCAGGACGCGAAAAAAGCAAACACCGGTTTGTAAATACCTTGTAACGTCTGGGATGCGCCACAAACCATCCCAGGCTTATAGGTTAAATCTCGGTGCTATTATGGCGGGAAAATTAAGCAAATATGAAGAGCAATCAGAGTATGGTGGAGTCAACTGTCTCCCCTGTCGTGCTGATCATTCTTGACGGCTGGGGCTACCGCGAAGATCGCAACGGTAATGCAATTGCCGAAGCGAAAACCCCGATCGTTGATAGCCTTTGGGCAGCCTATCCCCACACACTGATCCGCACATCAGGCAAGGCGGTTGGACTGCCCGAGGGGCAAATGGGTAACTCCGAAGTGGGCCACCTGAATATTGGTGCGGGTCGGATTGTGCCCCAAGAGTTGGTTCGCATTTCCGATGCCGTTGAAGACGATTCAATTTTGAACAATCCTGCTCTGGTCACCACCTGTCAGCAGGTTAAAGCCAGTGGCGGCAAGCTCCATTTGATTGGTCTTTGTTCCGATGGGGGCGTGCATTCTCATTTGGATCATGTGGCCGGGTTGCTGAAGCTGGCAACGCAACAAGGAATCACAGAAGTCTGTATTCACGCCATCACCGATGGTCGCGACACCCAGCCCAACAGTGGCATTGAGTTTCTGACTCGACTGCAAGGGCTGATTGATGACGCGGGGGTAGGTCAAATCACGACGGTTTCTGGGCGCTACTACGCGATGGATCGCGATCGCCGCTGGGATCGGGTGCAAAAGGCCTACCAGGTGATGGCCACGGAGGGCGAGGTGGATGGGCGATCGCCCGTGCAGATCCTGCAGGACTCCTACGCGGAAAAGGTTTTTGATGAGTTCATTTTGCCGGTGCGGGTGGCTCCGGGGGCCGTGGCAGCCCAAGACGGCGTAATTTTCTTCAATTTCCGTCCCGATCGGGCGCGGCAGCTCACCCAAGCGTTCATGGATCCTCAGTTTGATGGGTTTGAGCGCGAACTGGTGCAGCCGATTCATTTCGTCACCTTCACCCAATATGATCCCGAGCTACCCGTGGCCGTGGCCTTTGCGCCGCAGGATCTGAAAAACATTTTGGGTGAGGTGTTGGCGAATCATCGCCTCCGCCAGTTTCGAGCCGCCGAAACGGAAAAATATGCCCATGTCACCTACTTCTTCAATGGTGGCTTGGAAGATCCCTTTGAAGGGGAAGATCGGGTGCTAATCCCGAGTCCGATGGTGCCAACTTACGATCGCGCACCGGCCATGTCTGCGGACGCAGTGACCGATGCGGTGGTTTCCGCCATTCAAAAGGAGGTCTACTCCTTGGTGGTGGTGAACTATGCCAATCCGGACATGGTGGGCCACACCGGACAGATGGAAGCGGCCATTCAGGCCATTGAAACGGTCGATCGCTGTTTGGGCCGGGTGTTAACGGCGGTCTCCAAGGTGGGCGGCACGGTGCTGATCACCGCTGACCACGGGAATGCGGAATACATGTTCGATGAGGCGGGTAATCCCTGGACGGCCCACACCACCAACCGTGTCCCATTCATCGTGGTGGAAGGGGAGCGCCGAAAGGTGGTCGGCCATGGCTGCGATGTTCAGTTGCGGGATGATGGTTGCTTGGCGGATATTGCGCCGACGATTCTGCAATTGCTGAATTTGCCGCAGCCCTCTGAAATGACGGGCAAGTCGATCGTGGCTCCGGCGGCCTATGAAGCCAAGTTGAATCGCACGCCGGTGACGGTAGGCGTTTAGACCAACGGGGGCCGCTGGGGGTCTCCATCGGGCCGTAAAATGTTGATTCCGCTATTGCTGGGTACAATCCTGCGTTTCCTATGTTGACCACGATTTTGGAAATAATCTGGGCCCTGTCTGCCCTCGGTCTGGTGGTGTTTGTGCTGTTGCACAGCCCCAAGGGCGACGGTCTCGGCGGCATTGGCGGCCAGGCTCAACTGTTTTCGAGCACCAAAAGCGCGGAAGCCACGCTAAATCGCATTACCTGGACGCTGGCTTTGGTGTTCATGGGTTTGGCGGTGGTGCTGAGTGCCGGCTGGCTGAAGGGTTAGGGGCGATCGCCCAATGGGTGGGGTGTCCCGCAACCGACAACGATGGCAGAGCGCGATGGCCTACGGGGCGATCGCGCTCTGTTGTGTTTTGGGCTGCCTGGTCTGGAGCGGTTTGGGGCTAGCCGATCGAGGGGGTGACCCGATCGCCCAAGCAACGGAACCACCGCCGGCCCTGCTCTCCCAACTGCCGCCGCCCCAGGTACACCCGCTGCCAACCGGGTTGCAACAGTGGCGCGATCGCACCGCTGCCCAATCAAGGGCTATCCCTCCAGGCGGTGGGGTTGGGGATGCCTTCAACCCAGATTATTTCGACCAAATTGAACCCTCGATCGTGGGTCATCTGATCTGGTCGCAGTTTCCGATCACCGTTGTCCTGGCCCCCACACCGCCCCGCGCGGAAGTTTGGCGCAAGGCCGTGACCCAGGCGATCGCTGATTGGCAACCCTATCTATCGCTGCAACTACTGGATGCGACGGATTCAACCCCGGCCGACATCACGATCACCCTGGGCAATCCCACCCTGCGCACGGCGGCCGGTTTGCCCCGAGCCGCCAACGCCCGCACCACCTATGAGTTCTATTGGGATCTGCGGGGCGATCGCCCCCGACTGGCCCACCGATTTACCATGCTGTTGCGGGGCGATCGCGCGTTTGCTCAACTGCTGGGCACGGCTCGCCATGAGTTGGGCCATGCCCTGGGGATTTGGGGCCACAGTCCTCATCCCCAAGACGCGCTTTATGCTGCCGCCGTGGCCAATCCGCCCCCCATTTCCGATCGAGATCTGAACACCTTGGTCAAAGTTTATGAACAACCAACGCGCCTCGGTTGGTCTCTAAATTCCTATCAAATTCCCGATTAAAACCATGCCTAATCGTCTGGCCCAAAGTCAAAGTCTTTATCTTCAAAAACACGCCCATAACCCGATCGACTGGTGGCCTTGGTGTGAGGAAGCCCTGGCCCAGGCGAAACAGGAAAATAAACCGATTTTTTTGTCCATTGGCTATTCCAGTTGCCATTGGTGCACGGTGATGGAGGGTGAAGCCTTTTCAGATCCGGCGATCGCGGATTACTTGAATGCCAATTTCTTGCCCATTAAGGTCGATCGGGAAGAGCGCCCCGACATCGACAGCATCTATATGCAAGCGCTGCAAATGATGATTGCTCAGGGGGGCTGGCCACTGAATATTTGGCTAGATCCCTACGATTTAGTGCCGTTTTATGGGGGAACCTATTTTCCAGTGGAGCCGCGCTACGGTCGGCCAGGGTTTTTGCAATTGTTGCAAGCGCTGCGCGATCACTACGACCAACAGCCGGAGCAAGTGGCCCAAATTAAGGGACAAATTCTGGCGGCCCTGCAACCAACGATGGATTTGGCTGCGGGGGCTAATTTGTTCGATCGCACCCTGGTGGAGCAAGGTTGGCAGGAAAATGCAGCGGTTTTGGCCGAAGGGCGATCGAGCAATCGGTTTCCAATGATTCCCTATGCGGATTTTGTGTTGCGGGGCTATCGGGTCACCAGTCCCGAGCCTTGGAACGACTCAATTCCAGAAGCCCTGCGCCCCAGTTTGCAATGGGGGGTGGCCTTGGCTCTGGGCGGCATCAACGACCATGTGGGCGGCGGCTTTCATCGCTACACCGTTGATCCCACCTGGACAGTGCCCCATTTTGAAAAAATGCTCTACGACAATGGGCAAATCGTGGCGTTTTTGGCGAACCTGTGGAGCGCGGGGGCCCAAGATCCTTCCCTCCGATCGGGAATTTTTGGGGCGATCGACTGGCTTCGCCGCGAAATGACCAATCCCGACGGCGGCTTCTATGCGGCCCAAGATGCCGACAGTTTCACCGATCCCGCAGCGGCGGAACCGGAAGAAGGGGCATTTTACGTTTGGGGCTGGGATGAACTGGAATCCCTGCTGGAACCGGAAACCCTCTCGGCATTGGTGGAACAGTTCACGGTTTCCGTGCCGGGCAACTTTGAGGGTGTGAATGTGTTGCAGCGGCGATCGGGCGGAACCTTGCCTGATGGGGTGACAGCGGCGCTCGATCGCCTGTTCGCGGTACGTTACGGCCAGCCCCGCGCCCAGTTGGCTCAATTTCCACCCGCCCGCAACGCCACCGAGGCCAAAACCGTCGCTTGGCCCGGTCGCATTCCCGCTGTCACCGATACCAAGGCGATCGCCGCCTGGAATGGCCTGATGATTGCTGGGTTGGCCCGGGCGGCCGCCGTGTTTCAGGACTTACCCGCCTACCAGTTAGCGGCCCGAGCGGCCCGCTTTTTGCAGACTCATCACAACTCGGGCGATCGCTTCTATCGGCTGAACTACGACGGACAACCGGCGATCGGGGCCCAAGCAGAAGACTATGCCGAAGTGATTCGCGGTTTGCTGGAACTGCACCAGGCCGCAACGGCCCTGATCGCCACGGGGCAACTCTCCCCCTCAGAGGCGGATCAGTGGTTGGCCTGGGCGATCCAATTGCAAACGGAATTTGATCAGTACCTGTGGGATGCCGACCATGGTGGATATTTCAATGCCGACGATCGCCCGGATTTAATCATTCGCGAGCGGAGCATCATCGACAACGCCACCCCCGCTGCCAACGGTACAGCTCTGGGCAACTTGGTGCGCCTGGCCCTGCTCACGGAAAATTTGACCTATCTCGATCTCGCTGAACAGGGCTTCCGCAGTTTCCATCGTTTCTTAAACGAGCACCCCCGCGCTTGTCCCAGCTTGCTAGCAGCCTTGGATCAGTTCCAGCGGCCCGTGCTGGTGCGGGCCAAGGCGGAAACCCTGGCCCCCTTGGCCCAGCAATATCTGCCCACTACGGTTTTGCGGCTGGATGAGCAATTACCGCAAGGGGCGATCGCCCTGGTGTGCAAAGGGCTAACCTGCCTGCCTGCCGCCACAGATCAAGCTCAACTCTGGTCTCTGTTAAAACAATGCCAGGGGTAGGCTCATGGCGGCTGATCCCAGCTCGCCGGGCCGACGGCCGGTTGCCAAATCGCCCGAAACTCGGATTCCACTGCTAGCGAGTCGTGAGGGGCAAGGGGCTGAGGGCCTGTCGTCAAATCGCCTGAAACCCTAGATCTGCCGTTAGCGGATCGTGGGGGACAAGGGGCTTAAGCTCCTTGCCTAGGTCAGTTAGGGTCTGGAATGGAAGATCAACGGTTTTTGTTTGATCCCAGTCCGTGACGACAGCCCCTGGGGGCCATGCTTGCGATCGAACCAGCCCTAGTGATTTAGGTATTTCATCGCCAAGCCCATCAAATCGGACATATCAATATCCCCATCTCCGTCGCTGTCCAAATAGCCACTGAGGAGCGAGTTGCCTTGCTCGTTGGACTTTAAAAAGTTCAGCATCAGGGGTACAGCCATCGGCAAAATCGGCTCGATCGACCCGGCGGGCAGCCCCGTGCGGGCCTCAATTTCCCCCAGCATTTGTTCCACTTGGGGTTGATCTAAAAACGCCTCGATCGCCGCCGCATTGGGTTCCGTGCCGCCCAATTGATCAACCAACGCCTGGGTTTGCTCAAAACCATTGGCCGCCTGGTTAGCCTGCAAGCCCCCTTTCAAATATTTCGCCACAATTCCCATCACCGCTTGGGTGTTGGCCAAGTCCAAACCCCCTTGGCTGCTGATCGCTTGGAAGGTTTGCAACATGGCTCCCAAGTCCCCGGAACCACCGGCCAGGGCAGGGTTTCTCAGCAGCGAAGACAACATATCCAACATGGTCGAATCCTCAAGTTTTCCAATCAAGGTCGCAAGCAGGCTTTAATTCCCAGGTCTTAGTTCCCAGGCTTTGATTTCCATCAACAGCCGTTGATTAACCCCATTGCGACAAAAACAAACAAGGGCAAGGTCTACGGAATCCTTGCCCCTGCTGTTGATTTTATGCGCGCTTTTGCAATGACTCTAGACGGCGCTTAGCCACATCATTTTTGGGATCGGCCGCCAGGGCTGCTTCATAGGCTTCCAAGGCTTGCTTCACCAGTTGTTTTTTCTCGTAGGCAAATCCCAAGTTATTCCAGGCGGTCACGTAGCCGCCGTTGAGTTTGACGGCTTCTTTGTATTGCCGAATGGCCAAATCAAACTGCTCTTGGGCCACGTAGGCAAATCCCAAAGCGTTGTAAACAATGGCCAAGTTATCGGTGGACTCTTCTTCACCTTTCTTGAGCGATCGCTGGAATTGCTCGATCGCCTGGCCATACATTTTTTTATCCATGTAAATACTGCCCAGTTCATAAAACGCCTGAGCACCTGCTTCCCCGCTGCTGGCGGCTTTTTGCAAGCGGCTGAGGGTATTTTCTAGGCGACGAGTTTTGAACACCTGACGCAGCACAAAAAAGGCCACGATCGACAGCAGCCCCACCAAAATTGAAATATAGACAATACCAACTGAGCCTTCCATAGGGATTAAAGCAAGGGAATTGAAAGGGGGACTCGTTAATTAAAAAAATTGAAATTGCTAGGGATTGTCGTTGACCAGCGGCTACATCAATAGCAAAGGGCGCGATCGCCCGCGCCCTCACTATCCAGAAGGATCGATGTTGCTATCACGCCTGAGCACCACTGGCCATCGCCATCATTTTGCTGAACGAAGTGCTGAATTAAGCTGCGTCCATCGGCTGGATTGATTCGCAAAATCAAGCGATCGCACCCTTAGCCCGCAGCGTTTGCCTTGGCAGCTTCGGCCACCTTACCAAACACTTCAGGATCCAGAACAGCCAACTGGGCCAGCATTTTCCGGTTCAACAGAATATCAGCCTTCTTCAGGTTGCCCACCAATTGGCTATAGCTCGTGCCATTGATCCGAGCAGCAGCGTTGATCCGTGCAATCCACAGGCGACGGAAATCGCGCTTGCGGCGGCGGCGATCGCGATAGGCGCTCCGCAGAGCCTTCATCACCTGCTGGTTAGCAGTGCGGAACAGACGCGAGTGGGAACCACGGAAGCCCTTGGCGAGCTTCAGAATCTTTTTGCGGCGTTTGCGAGCAACATTGCCGCGCTTAACACGTGCCATAGGGGTTGACTTTGCTTGAAACTAAAGCAATACAGAAAAAACAGAGGAAAGCGGGGAAGCGCCGATCGAGATAGCGGCAACTAGCATTGACATGTTCCCCGGGCAAAAGCTGCGAGGATTTCGTCCTTAGAGATAAGGCAACATGAGTTGCACGTTGTCCGCATCGCGCTCGTGCACCAGAGCTGCACCGGCCAAACGACGCTTACGAACAGCGCTCTTCTTTTCTAGAAGGTGGCTACGCAGGGCGCTCCGGCGGGCAAATTTACCGCTACCGGTCTTGCGAAAGCGCTTGGCGGCAGCTTTGCGAGTTTTGAGTTTAGGCATGGACTTACCTCGGGGTTGGGCGCGTGGTTGGCGCGATTTCAAATCCTATCACTGCTAGCCCCATTGCGTAAATGATCAACCTATGCGGTCAAGGGGGCGCTGGGGGCAATGAAGCCTCCGAGGTCGATCGCGCTAATTGGTTGAAGGGTAACAGGGTCTAGGGTTCGTCGCTGGCCATGTCGTCGTCGTCATCCAGCTCGTAGCCCGTTTCTTCGCCCACGAGCATATCGGCGATTTCTTCGTCGCGCTCGTTGTACTCAAAGTCCCGTTCATCGCGATCGCGCAGCCGACCTGATGATTCCAGCCAGTCCAAAATCGAAGCGTTGGTTTGGGCCGGGATCACGCCCGCACGAGCACGGCGCGGTTCTTCACGCAAAGCAGGAGTGTTCATCAATAGTTTAGGGATAGGTTGCTAGCGATATGGTTGAGAGGGGATTGGGCCGGTTGGGCTGAAAGCGGATCCTAGTGTTTCCACAAGAGGCCTCCCCTGTCAAGTGTGCCACGATTGCTCCGCCGCGTCCTACTGGATTGTTGAATTCATCATGCTGGGAAAATCAGATTTGCTTGCGGCCCTGGTGGGTCAAAACTTGGGCTTAAAAACCACGACCTCTGACAAGGCGGCTATTTTGGCGCTGATCACGCGGCTGGAGGAACGTAACCCAACCCCATACCCGATCGAGCAGCCGGCCAAGCTCGCGGGCGATTGGCAATTGCTTTACACCACCAGTCGAGAATTATTGGGTATTAATCGCCCCCCGATCGCCAATTTGGGCGCGATTTATCAATGCATTCGCCCCGATCGACAAACGATCTATAACTTGGCGGAACTCAACAACAACTTCCCTTGGCTGGAGGGCTATGTGGCGGTGGCGGCCCGGTTTGAGGCCCTGTCGGCAGTGCGGGTGGCGGTGCGGTTTCAGCGCATTGTGGTGGGTTCCCAGCGCCTAGCGAACTATCGCCAAATTACCGATTGGGTCGATCGGGCTGAACAGGGCGATCAGTTTCGAGCGCTGAATTTCACCCTCAACCCTGTCCAGCAACAGGGTTGGTTAGATGTGACCTATCTGGATGATGATTTGCGAATTGGCCGGGGCAATGAAGGGAGTGTGTTTGTGTTGCGGCGAGTCTAGGTTTTTTGCCCCAAGAGTTAAGCAACAGCTATTCACTCAAGCGGCTCGATCGCTCCGTGCTGCGCGGATCCAATGCATCCCGTAGCCCATCGCCCAACAGGTTAAAGGACAGCACCGTCAGCACCACCGCGATCGCCGGGGGCCAAACCAACCAAGGCTGCAATGTCAAAATCGAAGCATTGGTTCCCAACGACAGCAGATTGCCCCAGGAAGGATCCGGCTGCTGAATCCCCAGGCCCACCAAGCTCAACACCGATTCCGCCACAATAAAACTCGGCACGGCCAAAGTTGCGGAAATGATTGTGTAGGTGGCCGTTTGGGGCAATACATGCAACACCACAATCCTGAGGGTGCCTGCTCCCATGGCTCGGGCCGCCTGCACAAAGGGCCGCTCCTTGATAGACAACACCTGGCCGCGAATCACCCGTGCCAGCCCCGACCAACTGATGAAGGATGTGATGGCCACAATCAGGAAGAACCGCTGGGCACTGCTCAGGCCGGGAGGCAAGACGGCGGCCAAAGCCACCAGCAGGTAAATGCCCGGAATGGTCATCAGCACTTCTGTGAGCCGCATGATTGTGCTGTCAATCCAGCCGCCAAAGTAGCCGGAAATGCCGCCAACCAACAACCCGATCGGGAAAGAAATCGCAATGCCCACCAGCCCAATGCTGAGGCTGATGCGGCTGCCATAGACCAAGCGACTGAACTGATCACGCCCTTGCTCATCGGTTCCTAACACATTCCAGCGCCCGGGCCCATCGGTGCCAAATAGATGCCGCCGAGCGGGGATCAATCCCCAAAGCCGGTATTCAGGGCCTGTCGTTAGCAGTCGCAGTCGAGAAGGCTGCGATCGATCCACCCGCAAAGGGCGATCGCCCGTCTGCAAATCCGTCGCCCCCAACGTTGTGGGATAAACATGGGGCCCTAAAAACTGCCCAGCCTGATCCTGCCAATAAATCACTGTGGGTGGCAGCAGGGCCCCCTGCGCTTGGACGCTGTAGGGGTCATAGGGAGCCACAAACTCCGCAAACAGGGCAACGGTGTAAAGCAATCCGAGCACGATCGCGCCCCAGCGTGCCAGCGGACTTCCCTTCAGCTTTTGCCACCATTTCATCGTTACGGAGGCCCCTTAGAATGTTAAGAAATGAATCTGTGCTAACCAATCTTAACTGACCAGCCCCAGCGGGTTTTCCCGGCCGTCCGGCGCTGCCCAGCCTCACCGCCTCGATCGCCCCATTTTTCCTTCCCCTATGACCGCTTCCTCTGACCTCGACCAGCCCCACATCACCCCGCCGGCCATGCCGTCGCCCGAGCCGATCGACCCGATCGACCCCAATGATGAGCTGCCCGATGAAGTGGAAATGTCCCTTTTTGAGCACCTAGAGGAGTTGCGATCGCGCCTCTTTGCGGCCTTGGGGGTGGTGGCGTTGGCGATGGGCGTTTGCTTCGTCTTTGTCCGGCCGATCGTGCGGCTGTTGGAAGCGCCGGCCAATGGGGTGAAGTTCCTGCAACTGACACCCGGTGAATTTTTCTTTGTCTCGATCGAGGTCACTGGCTACTCGGGTTTGCTGCTGGCAACTCCCTATATCCTTTACCAAATTATTCAGTTCGTTCTGCCCGGCCTCACCCGGCGCGAGCGGCGGTTAGTGCTGCCCGCCGTTGTGGGATCCAGCGTCCTGTTCATCATGGGGCTAGTGTTTGGTTACCAAGCCCTTGTGCCAGCGGCCCTCAACTTCTTCGTGAGCTATGGCGGCGATGTGGTCGAACAGGCCTGGTCGATCGAGAAATACTTTAAATTTGTGCTGCTTTTGCTCTTCAGCACGGCCCTCACCTTCCAAATACCCGTTTTGCAAGTAATGCTGGGTTTATTGGGAGTGGTTTCCTCTGGGCAAATGCTGGCGGGGTGGCGCTACGTGTTGTTGGGCGCGGTGATCCTGGGCGCGGTGCTGACTCCCTCCACCGATCCCCTGACCCAGGGCCTCTTGAGTGGTGCAGTCCTTGGCTTGTACTTCAGTGGTGTTGGGGTGTTGCGCTTGCTGGGTCGTTAATTGGGTCGTGAATTGGGGTCTTGATTCTACCGAGGCATTTCCCCCCGTGCCCCATGTTGAGGGCGGCCCATCCTGCAAGGAGCCTAAAAAAAGCGACCTAAAAAAGCGACCTAAAAAAGCTGATTCACCAAACTTTCCAAGTTCACGTAGGGTTGACCGCCCGACTCTTGTACTGGGTTGCCGCTGCTGAGAACGCGCGTGTTGAATAGTCGCTCCAATACTTCACGGGGATCGTTCGATCGGCGGTTGGTTTGGCTGAGGGTAAAAAGCACATTGTTGCGATTGCAGCCCGATCGCATGTTGCCCACACTACAAACCACCGTGTGGCTATTCACCCGGCCCACGGTTAAGTAGATATTACTGAGGCGATTACCGTTCTCTCGCAGCACGCCGTTTAACCGGCTGGTGACTTCGCCGCAACGGCGCTGGGGGGTGTAGCCCGCATCGCTAAATTCTTCACTGGTCCAGGCAATGACCGGAGCTGTGCGCCCGTTGCGCTGAACGGCCACCGTGGCGTAATAGCCATTGACCTGTTGGCATTGAAAGGAGGCTAAGGATTTAATAGCGCCGGCTCTGGCGGTTTCGGCGGTCATCCAAGGCAGGTTGAGGGCCACCAAACTAGCGATCGCCCATTTCATAGCTGACTTCATCGAAAACTCCTGGGTCTAAAACCCCATACTTTGAGGATGACTGGGCGTTAAGTTTGACTGTATACCGGGGAATATTCGGCAATTCAAGTCTGCGGAGCGAACAGCAAACCGTAGCTCTTTGGGATCAGGTCAGAACATTGGACGGCTTACGAAGCGCCATGACTGAGGGGTATTGGCTGAGAGCAACGGGGTTCGGCACTGCATGAGCAGCACCGCATGAACGGCATGTCGTTGATAGTTCTTCCGACGTGTTAAAACCCCAAAAAGCTCCCAGGGATCTTAAAACTGGGGCCTCAAAATCCAAAGGACAGCGGCTTATGGTCACAGATCCCTGAGAGGATGTCTGAAAAGCCAAAATTGCTACTCTGTCCGCTCCAGTGCTCGACGTAGACAAGGGGCTTGAGCATCTTGCCCCCACAACTATGGGTGTTTGGCACAGGCCAAAAGATACTTTTCAAACATCCTCTAACGCGATCGACTCTTGAGCAAAGCGAGGAAGCAACTTAATCAAAAGAATCGGCAAAACACCACAGGGGCGCAATGCCGATCTGAAGGCTGTTCCGTTTGAGCCGTCTATTCGATGATCAGGGCACGATCGACCACCGATCGCGGTGTTTGACCGGGGGGCGAAGCGGCCGGCTCCGTGGGGGCCAGCGTTGGTGATTGGCTGGACAAAGCCAGGGACTGCTCAGGGGTCGATCGATAGCTCGCCATTTGCCAGCTTGGTTCCTGCCAGCCCGTGCTGATGGAAGCCAAGGCCGCCGTCACCACCGCCGCGATCGCGGAGCCACCAACCCATTGCAGGCGCTGTTTCCGGCGATCGAGCTTGGCCAACACGCCTTGCACCGTTTGCTCGATCGGGGCCGCAGCGGGCACCGGGATCTGAGTGATCGATCGACTCAAACCACCCATCGTTCTAAAAACCTGTTGCACCGCTGAATCCGTAGCCAACCAGGTTTCAACCTGTTGTCGCTCTTCAGGGGTGACTTCATCATCGAGATAAGCACTGAGCAACTCAAACTGCTCAAGGCCAATGGGGGAACCCGAACCCCAAGATTCCGTAATCGCAGGATCAGAGTTTGGATCGAGGTAATCCTGCTCTAGGCGATCGCCGTCTAGGTCTTGGTTGAGGCTGCGATCAGAATCCGATGCCGCAACCCGAGACCAGAACGCTTCGGACCAATCAGGGTCTTGTCCATGGGGACGCATTTCAGAAGTCATAGCAGCACCACAGCCCTTAACAAACCAATCACAACAGCACTCGCGACACACCGTTCAATCAAACACGACCCGGGAACCTGCTAATTGGTTCCAGCTTTAGTCTAAATCTTTAGGAACCGAGATTTCTACCCTGAAACTCTTTCAATGATCAGCATTTGATCGCTGATTTCCTGATGACTTCGCTCGGTTTTTTCTTGGGTATTTGGCAAGTTCTGATTTGAACATCCAAGCAACCGGAACTTTACCGATTCAAACCGATTTTTGAGTATACGGAGTAGCGAATATAACCGCAAACTTCTCCGCAATTCAAACCCCCAATTTAAATCCCAATTCAAGCCCCCATTCAAACCACTGGCTTAGTCCATTGGGATCAATGGCTCAGCACTAGTGATTGAGGTAATTTTGCAGTTGCGTTTGCAAGCGGGCCCGGGCCCGAGCAATTCGCGATTTCACTGTGCCCAATGAAACCCCGGTCATTTCCGCAATTTGCTCGTAGGGCAAATCTTCAATTTCCCGCAGAATGATCGTGGTGCGGAAGGCTTCAGGCAAATCGGCGATCGCCTCTCGCAGCTTCTCATAGAACTCTTGCGAGGACAGGTTCTCTTCGGGGCTGGGGTCAGGGGAGGCAATTTCCCAATCCAGTTCGCCATCGTCCAGTTGCCGCGTGGCATCTAAGGAGACGGGGGCCCGATCGCGCTTCCGTTTGCGCAATTCGTCATAGAACAAATTGGTGGCAATGCGGCTTAACCAGCCCCGGAACTTTTCTGGCTCCTTGAGGCGGTGGAGGTGGCGATAGACCCGCAACCACACCTCCTGCGCGAGGTCTGCCCGATCGGACCAGTCCGGCGCAAGGTGATACAGCACGCGATCCACATGGGGCTGGTAGCGCCGCAGCAGTTCTGAAAAAGCAGCCCGATCGGGCTGCAAGCCTGCTTGGCAACGCAGCACCAAATCAGCGCTTGATAATTTCTGAGGCGGCACAGGCGTTTGGGGCAAGGCGGCCTCGATCTTGGACCAGGGCACGGGCGGGGAGTAGCTCATACGCGCATCTGGGTTGATGGATATCCCATGCTTTCCAGACGCGGGGGTGGTCTTCAGAGTTCCTGGCTTAAGGATTTTGCGATCGCGCGGGTCTAAAATCACCCGTTCTGGCGCAAGCTTTGGCGGCTAGTGACAACCCGTCGCTGGACTGAGAACCAGCAGCGACGGGCAAAACGAATTGAATAACCGGGGCCTAGCGTTTGGTACTACCGGGCACATCGGCCTCGAAGGCCGGGGCCGAAGATTGCAACAGGGCGCTAACTTGCGAGAGCACATCGCCGCTGGGCTTGCCAAGGGGTTGCCGCTCCGGGAAGAATTCCGGCTTGGATTGGCTGTGAACAATGGCTTCGTTCACCTGGCTGGCAATCAGGTCTTGGAGCTGTTCCTTGGCCCGTTGGCGTTGGTAGTTGGCTCCCTCCTCGGTGGTGGCATAGAGGGGCGGCAAGCGATTGAGGGCATAGGCAGCAATATCGCCCACATCCAAAGCCCGATCGCTGGTGGTTTCAATTTCCGCGACTCGGGTAATGGCCTCCGTGAGCACCAACTCTTCCATGACGTTGATAAATTGCTTGCGCGGCAGCACAACCACTTCACCAGTCAGCAATGCACCCATCAATCGATCGAGAGCCATATACTCTTCGATCGATAACTCGGAAGCTGTATCGCAAATCCGCCCCACTTCCGCTTCCATGGCCGGAGTCAAATAGCCATCGCGTAACGCTTGTTCAACAATTTTTTCGATGCTCATAACTCTGCGTGATACCAGGATTCGAGGTCAGTCGGGGTCAGATTGACGGGACTTATAGACAGGGTAAAGTATGCGCGGAAAGCCAGCGACCTAATCCCTCCCTCAAGACGTAATGATGATTTGGAGGTGCGGTGTGATTTTTTGCCGTAGCCACTCACACCGGTCTAGAAACGGTTTGATCTAGAAATCCAATCTAGAAGCAAACGTTTTCCATCACCATTTTTTTAATCACCATTTTTGGGTGGCCATTCTTTCACAATTTTCCGCTGCTCATTTGACGTTTGCCAACTTAACCCTACGGCCGATGGCTACCTCGCTCCTATTTAACCTTGCTGGTTTCCCCCTCAATCTCAGAGAACAGCAGGCAGGCGATCGCCCGCTAAGTAATTGTAACTAGCTCCCCAAGGCATCAAACCCAGTCATGGCAGTGGTTTTGGAGCAAGTTCCCCGATCGCCAAGGGCCACCACCGGAACCGAACCAAACTGAGTTCGGTTGCTGGCTGCTTAACAGTAAGTTACATTTGGTTAAGACTCGGGATCGCCCGAGCTGCATAACAGGCACATAACAGGCATTGATTGAGGGGCAACTCATCAGATGAAATTCTCTTGGAGAGTCGCGCTGCTGTGGACGTTGCCCGTCCTGATCGTAGGGTTTTTCCTATGGCAGGGCGCAGTTTCGGGCCCCACAGCAGACATGGGTAAAAACGCGGCGAATACCCGGATGACCTACGGCCGCTTTTTAGAATATTTGGATGCAGGCCGGATTGTTGAAGTTGACCTGTATGAGGGCGGCCGCACGGCGATTGTCGAGGCTGTCGATCCCGAGCTGGATGGTCGTCTTCAGCGTTTGCGGGTTGATTTGCCCGTGGCCGCGCCAGACTTGATTGCCAAGCTGCGCGAAGCTGGGGTGAACCTGGATTCGCACCCGATGCGCAACGATGGGGCCCTGTGGGGTCTCCTGGGGAACTTGGTGTTCCCGATTTTGTTGCTGTCGGGGTTGTTTTTCCTGTTCCGGCGATCGAACAACGTTCCCGGTGGCCCTGGCCAAGCCATGCAATTTGGCAAGTCGCGGGCCCGGTTCCAAATGGAAGCCAAAACCGGCGTGATGTTTGACGATGTGGCCGGCGTGGACGAGGCCAAGGAAGAACTGCAAGAAGTTGTGACCTTCCTGAAGAAGCCGGAACGCTTTACGGCGGTTGGCGCACGAATTCCGAAGGGCGTGCTGTTGGTGGGCCCTCCGGGAACCGGTAAAACCCTGCTGGCCAAGGCGATCGCCGGGGAAGCCGGTGTGCCGTTCTTCAGCATCTCCGGTTCGGAGTTTGTGGAAATGTTTGTGGGCGTGGGCGCTTCCCGCGTGCGCGACCTGTTCAAAAAAGCCAAGGAAAACGCTCCCTGCATCATCTTCATTGATGAAATTGATGCGGTGGGTCGCCAACGGGGCGCGGGCATCGGCGGTGGTAACGATGAGCGTGAACAGACCCTGAACCAAATGCTGACCGAAATGGACGGCTTTGAGGGCAACACGGGGATCATCGTGATCGCAGCGACCAACCGCCCGGATGTGTTGGATTCGGCCCTGCTGCGACCGGGCCGGTTCGATCGTCAGGTGACGGTGGATGCGCCGGATGTGAAGGGCCGGGTGGAAATCCTGAACGTTCATGCCCGCAACAAAAAGCTGGCGGATGAAATTTCCCTAGAGGTGATCGCCCGTCGGACTCCTGGCTTTACGGGGGCTGACCTGTCGAACCTGCTGAATGAAGCAGCGATCTTGACGGCTCGCCGCCGCAAGGACGCAATCACGATGCAGGAAATTGACGATGCGGTCGATCGGGTGATTGCTGGGATGGAAGGCACGCCCTTGGTCGATAGCAAGAGCAAGCGCCTGATTGCTTACCACGAGATTGGCCACGCGATCGTGGGGACGCTGATGAAGCATCACGATCCGGTACAGAAGGTGACCCTGATCCCGCGCGGTCAAGCTCGCGGCCTGACCTGGTTCACCCCCAGCGAAGATCAAATGCTGATTTCGCGATCGCAAATCATGGCTCGGATTTCCGGTGCTTTGGGCGGTCGCGCGGCGGAAGATGTGATCTTCGGTGATGCGGAAGTGACCACCGGGGCCGGCGGCGACCTGCAACAGGTGGCCAACATGGCTCGGCAAATGGTGACCCGCTTTGGGATGTCGGACATTGGCCCGATTTCCCTGGAAACCCAGTCCTCGGAAGTCTTTTTGGGTCGCGATTGGCTGACCCGATCGGACTATTCCGAAGAGATTGCCGCTCGGGTGGATGCCCAAGTGCGCTCGATCGTGGATCACTGCTACCTGGAAGCCAAGCGGATCGTCCGCGAAAACCGGACGGCGATCGATCGCCTGGTGGATCTGCTGGTGGAAAAGGAAACGATCGATGGTGATGAGTTCCGCCAAATTCTGGCCGAATACACCACGATTCCGGACAAGGAGCAGGCTTCAACCCAGTTGGTATTTTAGGCTGAGCCAACCTTGAGGACGTAAGTCACAATCTCAATGAAATGACCGGGAGCGATTGACCCATGGGGCGATCGCTCCCGGCTTTTTTGCAGAATCACCTGCCCGATCGCCCTGATCGCAACCAGGGCGCGATCACTCTTGCCAATCAATCGATGGGATCTCTCGATCAGTCAGGAAGTCAGGATCAGCAGTGCGGGATCAAAATTCAGCATTGGCAATTGGCCGATCCTGTGCCACAACAATTCTTAATGGATTTTTGATGAGGATTTTGTCAGTCGATCCGGGTTCGGAATTCCAAGGAGCGGATCGCCGATCATCAGGATTCGTGCTTTAATGAGCGCCTAAGGTTGCCCATCTCGTATCTAATCAAACGGGTCATGGTTTCAGCCCCTCAGCGCGGTTTCCTCGCATCGTTATCATCCATGCTGCAACGCCGTTAACGCCCATTCATTCACGCGATGCCCAGGGTCTACCTCCGGGGAGTCAGGGAATGATGAAAAAAGTTAAATCGGGAACGCGGCACAGATAGAAGCGATGCTTGGACAGATGGTGTGTGTGGTGTGACGAGTGAGTTACTGGTTTTGTCGTGGATGCTAAATTTCCAGTTCAAAAATCCTTTGCGCTAACCGGCACGCAGCTATTTTTGCTGCTGACGGGTTGCCTGAGCGCTGCTGCAGTGACAATCGACGGCCTGTCTGGGCGATCGCCCTATGGCCTGGAATCGCTCACCTTGCCGCTGGTGACAGCCGCCGCTGTGACCGCTGCGATCGGGTCTTGGGTAGTGCCCCTGTTGCGCCATCTCAAAACCGGCCAGGTGATTCGAGAAGATGGCCCCCAATCCCACTTTGTGAAAGCGGGAACCCCCACCATGGGCGGTATCTTCTTTGTGCCCACGGCCGTGATTCTGACCCTACTTCTAGGAATAGGTTGCGGTTGGTCTGGTTCCCAGTGGGCCGACGCACTGGCGGTGGGAGCCTTGACCTTGGCCTATGGTTTCATCGGTTGGATTGATGATTGGCAGGTCTTGCGCCGCAAATCGAATAAAGGCATTACACCGCGCCAAAAGCTAGCGCTACAAGTGCTGTTTGGTGGATTGTTTTGCCTCTGGTTGGGGCTAACAAAATCCTGGGATCTGACAACGGTGGCCTTGCCTTTGGGGTTTGCGCTGCCCTTGGGAATTTTGTTTTTCCCGATCGGCTGGTTCACCCTGGTGGCGGAAAGCAACGCTACGAACCTCACCGACGGCCTGGATGGGCTGGCGGGCGGCACCGGGGCGATCGCCCTCTTGAGCTTGGGAGCGATTGTTTACCCCACTTCTCCGGCGCTGGGTCTCTTCTGTGCCTGCCTGTCTGGAGCCTGCCTGGGTTTTTTGGCCTATAACCGCAATCCAGCCCGCGTGTTCATGGGCGATACGGGATCTTTGGCCCTCGGCGGTGCGTTGGCTGCCGTGGCCCTGTTGACCCACTCGCTTTGGAGCTTGGCCATTGTTGGTGGGGTGTTCTTGGCTGAAACCCTCTCGGTGGTATTGCAGGTGAGCTATTACAAAGCCACCAAAGGCCCGGACGGCAAGGGCAAGCGGCTCTTCAAGATGGCCCCGCTGCATCACCATTTTGAGCTTTCTGGCTGGTCAGAATTGCAGGTGGTTTCCACATTTTATCTGGTGGCTGCTGCCCTTGGTGCTCTGGGACTCTGGTGGCGTTGAACATTTCCCCGTTGCTCCTGATCTGGTTGCTAGCGCAATTCCTGGCTATCCAAGCCTCAAACCCTCAGAAACGCCTGAAACGATACCTGAAATAACGCCTGAAATTGCGGGGCCCCTGGCCCCGTTTTTTGTGGGGCAATCATCCCGTGGAATGGCAAACTCAACAGTATCCTGAAGGGGGCAAGCTGCCGGGGCTGTGGCGATCGCCTGACCGATCGAGCCGGTAGCCTTGACGAACCAGCGAATTGAGTCAGAGCATCAAGCCAATTGGTTAAGCAGCATGATTTTTGGATGTTCCTTGGCGTTCTAGCAAGCATGGACGATTCTGATCTGGATTCGAGGGAACCGGTGAGCGCAACAGGGCGATCGACCGTTGCCATGGAGCCGGAGTCTTGGCCCATGGTGTCTGTGATTGTGCCGATCTACAACGGTGAGGCGGACTTGCCTCCCTTGGTTGATTGCCTGTTGGCTCAGGACTATCCCCCCAGCCAAGTGGAATTTATTCTGGTGGACAATCGCAGCGGCGATCGCTCCTGGGATTGGCTGCAGCGGGCCCAGCACATGGCTAGTGATCGGGGATGGCAACTACACCCCCTCCAAGAATTAACGATTCAGTCATCCTATGCGGCGCGGAACCGGGGAATTCGGGTAGCGCGGGGGGAAATTCTGGTGTTTACGGACGCTGACTGTCGCCCTCAACCGCAATGGCTACGATCGCTGATTGGAGATTTTGCCGATTCCGCGATCGGGATGGTGGCTGGCGAAATTACGTCCCTGCCGGGCCATACCCTGCTAGAGCGCTATGCCGATCGCCAAGAAACCCTCTCGCAAAAACACACGATTGACCATCCCTTCTTGCCCTATGGCCAAACGGCGAACCTGGCGGTGCGGCGAGCAGTTTTCCAGGCGATCGGGCTGTTTCGTCCTTATCTGACCACCGGAGGCGATGCGGATTTGTGTTGGCGGATGCAACAGGCCACGGATTGGGCAATCGCCTTTGCGCCGGGGGCCATTGTGGAGCACCGCCATCGGGCCACCTGGCAAGAATTTGCCAGTCAATGGCGGCGTTATGGTCGCTCCAATCGCTACCTACACCAGTTGCATGGCGTGCCCCTGATGCGTCGTCGATCGGCTCGCCAGGAATTGCGCCGCTGGGCGCGCTGGGGCCTGCGAGAGTTGCCCCTGGCTTTTGGGCGCTGGCTGTTTAAAAAAGGCTCCCTGCTCGATGCCCTATCAACGCCCATTGAACTGTTGGGCAGTCGTGAACGTTGGCGCGGGCAAGTGCGGGCCCAATTACCCGATCGCGCGGACTGGATTGAGCCATTTGAGGCGTTGAAATGAGCTGTTGTTTAACCTTTTGGGTTGACTTCTGAGACAACCAATCTCATTAGCTCCGAGGATTTCTGGGGAGTCCCTTGGATAATTGCTAAGCACCGAAAAGCACCGCATTGCCATGGGGCAAGGGGCTTAAGCCCCTTGTCTTCACCGAATCGCCACGGGGCAAGGGGCTTAAGCCCCTTGTCTTCATTGGTTCATGAGATTCAGGTTAATGCAGTTCAAAAGACAGCCATGATCGCCTTTTAAATATCTTCTTAGACCCGATCGAGTTAGATTCGATCGAGCACTGCAATCCCCAACAAATTCAATCCCAGTTTCAGGGTGCGTGCCGTGGCATCACAGAGCACTAAGCGGGAAGTGCGATCGGGTTCTGCGGCATTCAAAACCGGGCAACGATCATAGAATTTGTTGAATTTTTTGCTCAATTCAAAAAGATATTCACAGAGGCGATTGGGCATCAACTCCACCGCGATCGCCTCTAGAACTTCATCCAGCCGCAAAATATGTTTCAGCAATGCCCATTCACTCTCATCACTGAGGATGAGTTCGGCGCTGTCCAGGTTCTGGAAATCAATTTCACCCTTGCGACTAATGCTTTGAATCCGGGCGTAGGCATAGAGCATATAGGGTGCTGTATTGCCCTGAAGCGCCAACATTTTGTCGTAGCTAAAGGCATAGCTACTGGTGCGGTTTTGGGACAAGTCCGCGTATTTCACCGCGCTGAGGCCGACAATTTGCGCCACCTGCTCAATGAATTCGGGGGATTCACTGCGCTCTTCCGACTGCAACCGTTGTTCTAGGTCGGCCCGTGATCGCTCGATCGCCTCGGTCAACAAATCCTTCAGCTTCGGTGTATCGCCCGATCGAGTCTTCAGCTTTTTACCATCCTCACCCAGCACCAAACCAAAGGGCACATGCACCAGCTCCACTCCCGCCGGAACCCAGCCCGCCCGCTCGGCCACCTGAAACACCTGGGCAAAGTGGTTTGCTTGCCCCGAATCGGTGACGTAGATGATTCGATCGGCCCGGTCTTGGGTGGTGCGATAACGAATGGCGGCCAAATCCGTGGTGGCGTAGTTGTAGCCCCCATCCGACTTTTGAACAATTAGGGGTAGCGGGTTCCCGTCCTTATTCACAAAACCGTCCAGGAACACGCAGCGGGCCCCCGCATCCTCCACCAGCAGGCCTGCCGCTTCCAAGGCGCTCACCACCTCCGACAGCAGGGGGTTATAGAACGATTCTCCCCGTTCCGTGAGCTGGATATCGAGCAGGTCGTAGATTTTTTGAAATTCTCGCCGGGATTGATCGCAGAGCAATTGCCAGGCACGGTGGCTGTCAGGATCGCCGCCCTGCAAGCGCACAACCTCTTGGCGCGATCGCTCTTTGAAATTTTCGTCCTCATCAAACCGCTTTTTCGCTTTTTGATAGAACGCCACCAGGTCTCCCAGGTCGATCGCATTGGCATTGGTGAGGGCTTCCGGAGCCACTTCCCGCAGATGGGTAATCAACATCCCAAACTGCGTACCCCAATCGCCCACATGGTTCAGCCGCAACACGTTGTGGCCCAAAAACTCCAAAACCCGGGCCAGCACATCGCCAATGATCGTGGAGCGCAAATGGCCCACATGCATTTCCTTAGCAATGTTGGGGCTGGAAAAGTCCACCAAAATGCGCTGCGGTTGCGCTACGGGGTCAATACCCAGTCGATCGCTCCCTTGGCTCGATCGCAATTGCCCCAACAGGTAATCGGCCTTGAGAGTCAGGTTAATGAAGCCTGGCCCCGCAATGGTAGGGGGGTCGCAAAAATTCTCGACCTCTAAGTCCGCCACAATCGCGCTGGCTACCTCGCGCGGCGGCTTGCCCCACTGTTTTGCTAAGGGCAGGGCCACGTTGGCTTGGTAATCCCCAAACTTGGGATTGCTGGCCGGAACCAGCATCGGATCCGTGCCAACCAACTCCGGGCCAAAGGCTTTGACCAGGGCGGTTTCCAGGGCTGAACGAAGGCGGGCGATCGCGTCTTTCACCGGCAAAAAGGGGAACGGTTTCCAGAAAAAAATCTCGCCCACAAGATAAGGCGCGGGGCGTTCGGCCGCGGCCAAACGTGGAGTTCCCCGCGCGCGAAGAGCAAAGGGCAATAGAAGATTTTACTGGAATTGGGGAGGGCCAGGCCGCCTTCCCATCGGATTCTGTTGGCTAGGGGCAGTGGAGATGGCGTTGGTTCCTGTTGCTTAGGCGATGGGATCTAGCGATTCCGACAGCGCACCCGCTCCAGGTCGCCTTCAACGTTGCGAGGAATTCGCCGTAAATCGACACCGGAGCGATAGAGGGTTGCAGAGTCCCAAAGCTTTGCCCCTTCAAGGTTGGCCCCTTCAAAGTTGGTGTTTTCGTCCACGATCGCCCCGCCCAAGTCCACATTGCGCAGATCCGCGCCACGCAGATCGGTTCCGCTGAGGTTGGCATCCACAAAATTGGCAAACCGCAGCTTGGTGTTGCGCAGGTTAGCGCTGGTCAAGTTGGCGCAGGTGAAGTAGCTGCCCTCGAAGTTGCTGTCGGCAAGATTGGCCAGTTGCAGTTGGGCCTGACGCAGCCGCGCATTAACCCGACTGATGCCGCTGAGGTTGGCTTCCTGAAGATCGCAACCTTGGCAACTGCGGGCGCTGCCGCTGATGAACTGCTGGGGATCGGTGGTGTTTTGGGCCCAGGCCACGCTGGCCAAGCTGCCTGCCAGTAGGAAGGTGATCGCGGCAGTCCAGGTTTTGTGGGACGTTTTCATGGGTTGACCTCTCGGCAAATCGGCAAGGATGGACAAGGTGCGCGCCTTAGGCAGACATCGGCGAAACGGCTGTAATGGCAGGGAACGATCGCGCTAGGATGCTTATCGGTGTCCCCCAGAGTTCCAACCCATGCGAGTTTTACGCTTGTTCCAGTTGTTGTTGGCCCTGGCTGGCTCGATCGTGACCGGTCGTCAATGGGGTTTGGGTCAAGGTCAGCCCAGGGAGCACCGCAGGGAACCACAGGGGCGATCGGCGGCGACCGCGATGGGCAACCGGGTGAGTCGTTCTGGGTCAATACAACTCGATCTCCAGTTTGCCCGGATCGCTTGCGGGACAGTATTCAAACCGATATCTCAATTCGTAACCGTCCGTTGGCTCCAAGTCCAGGGGGGGCTTGAGTCAGGAAGGGCTGAACGCTTTCAGTGGCGGTGCTTGCAGGGAATGGGGCGAAGTTTGGCGATCGGGCTGATGGGATTGGTGATTTGTGCCAGTTGGGCAATTGTGCCAATGCCGAGTTTGGCCGATGAGTTGCCCCTCGAAGCCCGCGTTCAGGCCGCGCGATCGCTCTTTGACCAAGCTTTTGAGGCCACCAATGGTGGGCAATTTGCCCAGGCCGAGCGTTATTGGACACAAATTTTAGAACTTTTTCCCGACAATGCGGAAATTTGGAGCAACCGGGGCAATGCCCGCGCCAGCCAAAATCGGCTACAGGAGGCGATCGCGGACTATAACGAAGCGATTAGCCGTGCTCCCAATGCGCCAGATCCCTACCTGAATCGGGGGGCGGCTCGGGAGAATGCGGGCGATCTGACGGGGGCGATCGCGGACTATGACCATGTGTTGGAATTGGATCCCAATGATGCGGCCGCCTACAACAACCGGGGCAATGCGGAGGCGGGCCTTGGCCAATGGGCGATCGCGGTTGAAGACTATGCCCAGGCGGAGCGCTTGGCCCCCGATTTTGCGATCGCCCGGGTGAACCATGCCCTCGCCCTGTTCCAGGTGGGCGATCGGGCGGAGGCCTTGCGCCTGTTGCGGAATTTGGTGCGGAAATATCCCACCTTTGCCGATGCGCGGGCGGCCCTGACGGCGGCCCTGTGGGATGCGGGCGATCGGGGCGAGGCCGAGAGCCAGTGGGTCTCGGTGGTGGGTCTCGATCGGCGCTACAAGGATTTGGAGTGGGTGGCAAAGGTGCGCCGTTGGCCGCCCGCCATGGTGGCCGCCCTAGAAAAATTCCTCAAGCTTTAGGGCCTGTCGTCATTTTCTAGGATCAGGCGGAAACGATTGATTTTTCATGTCCCAGTCGTCGTAACAAGATGCTCAAGCCCCTTGTCCCCCACGATTTGCCAACGGTGGAATCAAGGTTTCAGGCGATTTGACGACAGGCCCTAAACTCTAGGGCAATCCAGCAGGCGAGAACCGGCATTGTCCATCCCTGCTGGATTGAGTTGCAATTGAGCGAGTTAAAGTTGAGCGAACTGGCATTTAGCGAGCTGCTGAGCGATCGCGCTTGAGGCGATCGAGCAACACTTGGGCATCCTTCAACAGTTGAGTGCCCCAGAGGTTGTCCTTCAGGTACTGCAAATCCGCATAGCGCTCATCGGTGTCCAAAGCTTCCTGGGCCAGGGCTAACCCCTTCAGGCAGTTGGGATCTCGGGCTTGGCTTTGGCAACCGGCAGCGGTATAGGTAGCCGCAGCGATCGCCAGCTTGGGTTCTGCGGCGGTTGGATCCACGGCCAAAGCCGCTTCCCACTCCTTGAGGGCATTTTCCCGATCGCCCAACTCATACAGCGCCAAGCCGATATTGTTCACCGCTGGCCACATCCGCGCTTCCAGGGCCACCGCTTGCCGAAATTGCTCGATCGCCTGCTGAAACCGGCCCATGGTTAGGTAGACATTCCCCAAATCAAACCGGCCCGTGGGCGAGTCCTGAAGCTTAAGGCCCGCCTGCAACGTGGTTAGCGCCTCATCCCAGCGCTTCTGTTGCCCGTAGGCCGACCCTAACGCCAACAACACCGATGGATCTTCCGGAGCCAAGGCTCGGGCCGATTCCAGCACCTGAATGCCCCGATCGACCTGTTGAGATTGGAGATATAAACCGCCCATCAATCGCAAAACCTGCGGATTTTTGGGAGCGAGATAGGCCGCCACTCGAATGCGGGCCAGGGCCTCATCGTATTGCTCAAACTGCACCAAGCGTGCCGCATCTTGGGCTAGATCCAAAGCCTGCTCAGACCACTGGGGATCAATCGGCGGTGCATAGGGCAGCAACACTTCTGCCCGGGCCGGCATGGATAGCCCCATGCAACCCCAAAGCACAGCCAGAACCTGGAGCGCTCGGATGCTCTGTTTTTTCAAGCTCAGTTTGCCCAGTTTGCTCACAGTCCTGTTTATCCAATGCTGCTGACAACGATCGCAAGGCCATCTTAGCAACCTGAATTAATCCGGCGGGCGATTAATCCGGCGCGGCGGGTGGACAGGGGCCCAAAACTGGGTTGGGTTCAAGACTCGATCGCCCAATATCCCTGAAATTCCGCGCGATCGCCGGCATTGCCAGGGGGGATTGGCCCGACTTTGAAATTCCAGACGCTCCTTCAGGTGCTACTTCAACAGTTGCCGCACCGTGTCAATCAGCTCTTCCGGCTGGAAGGGCTTGGCGATGTAAGCATCGGCCCCTTGTTTCATGCCCCAGTAGCGATCAAACTCTTCGCTCTTGCTGGTGCAAAGCACCACGGGCACATCCTTTCGGTTGTTATCCGACTTCATCCAACGACAAAATTCATAGCCATTCATCCGGGGCATCACAATGTCTGTGATCACCAAATCCGGAGCACTGGCCTCAAATTGCACCTGTGCCTCTACCCCATCGCCCGCCAAAACCGTCGTCATGCCGTGTTTTTGGAGGAGTGCGGCAATCATCTCGCGCATCGTTGCGCTGTCATCGACAATTAGCACCTTACTCACGACATCCTCCTTCGCAGTTGGCGGCGGTTGCTGACCGCCATCCCTCGCAATCGGGCGAGTTAACCACCCATGATATGTACCACAACTTCGCGCGTGCGACCGTGCTGTCGATGTTCCCAGAGATAGATTCCCTGCCAAATCCCCAGTCCCAGTTGACCATGCACGATCGGAATTTGTTCAGAAGTGTGGGTCAAGGCGGTGCGAATGTGGGCCGGCATGTCGTCGGGCCCTTCGGCACTGTGTTGGTAGGGAGCCGATTCGGGGACGAGGCCGGCGAGGAAGGTTTCCAGGTCTTGTAACACGTCAGAATCGGCGTTTTCCTGGATCACCAGGCTGGCGGAGGTATGCTGCACAAACAGCGTACAGAGGCCGGTGGTCACTCCCGATCGCGCCACCAGTTCCGCGATCGCGCTGGTGATGTTGTGCAACCGTTTGCCTTGGGTTGAAAGGCGCAGCACCTGTTGCACATGGGTCGTTTGCGATCGCTGGTCGATCGCCCCAACCGAAATGACAGTGGCGGAGGCGCTAGAACGACTCATGGAAACTGGAATAGGGACTGAAAAAGTTCTGCATGGAGCGATCGAAATATTTCAAAAAGCAATTATTCACAAACAACCACGAACAATCACAAACAATTATTCATGGATCCGGATCGGTCGCTCTATTCCGATGCAATACCGCCATCAAAAATAGGGTTGGCATCCTCCCCACCGCAAGCGAACGGGGATTCCCAAACCTCGCGATTTGGGTTTCTGCTTCATCGTGCCAGCCCTCTGAGATGGGTTCTCTTCGGGTCTTGCGGTTGCTCCACAGACTGAAACCGCTAGCCCAGCGGCCACCTGTAATTTAGCATGCCCTGAAAGGGCGGGGTTTTAGACCCAAATTTTTCTATAAACCGATTTTTGGCGAGATTTATGGACAGGATTTCCGCCCTTGACAGCTTCGGTTCACCAATTTTGGATGAAGGCTGAGTACTGGTTGAGCGGTGGTTGGGCGGTGGTTTTGGGTGGTTATTTTGGACGATCGCTCCCAATCGTTCCAACCGGCAACGGGGCCATGGGAGCCATGAATTTTTGGAATTCGTGCCCGATTGCGCCGATCGGCGTTGGGTCAAGGGAATTTGCCAGCGGCGGAACTCCGCTATCAAAAAGCTCGCCACTGCACGGAAAAGTAGAGGCCATTTTCCTGCCAGGTGTCTTGGTCTGGGTTGTCCACCTCCACCAGGGGAATGGCGTAGTCTAGGCGCGCTGTGAATCGATCGCCCTGTTGCCATCGGAGGCCCAACCCGAGACCGACGAGGGTTTGGGGATCGGGATCGGGTCGATCGCCCCGGTTCCAGCCGGTTCCCACATCCAGAAAGGGCACAATTTGCATCACCCCTTTAATTTTGGGCGCGCGGAACAGGGGCAGGCGCAATTCAGCCGACCCAAACAGCCCGCCATCGGTCAGCAGCAAGTCTTGGCGATAGCCCCGAACGCTTTCCAATCCCCCTAGACCAAACTGCTCCACGGGCAAGAGCGGGCGATCGGCCCATTGGGCCTCACCCCGCACCAACAGCAGCGTATCGGGTGCAAATTGGCGCACCCACTGGGCTTGGCCGCGCCAGGCCAAGAATTGACTATCGGGCGACTCGCGATTGGTGGTGGAGTCAAGGGCATCCAGTCCCAAACTCAGTTGCGATCGCAAGGCCAAAACGTAGCTTTCGCTGCGGCTGGTCCACTCGTGAAACCACCGCAGGGCAGTGACGCTGGTTTGTCCTTGGTCATCGGCTCCCGGGGAAAGGGGAAAGTCAATGCCGAGCAGGCTGGTTTGGCTGTCCAGGTGCGAGAGGGTCAAGCCCGTGACCACTTCATAGTTGGGCTGCTGTACCAGGGGGCGGCGATAGGTCAGTTCGTATTGGTAGGAGTCGGCTTGGATGTCGAGGGGGCCGAAGGGATCTTCAACAATGCTGCTGCCGGTCCATTGGAAGCGGGCCCCGATCGTGCTGTTGCGGTTGTCGATCGGGATGGTGTAACTGGCTTCGATCGAGTCGCTGCCGTCGGTGTTGGTGTAGCTGAGGCTGATGCCATCGCCTAGCCCCAGCAGGTTGGCTTGGGTGATCGTGGCGCGTCGCCGGACTGTGCCCACGCTGGGCGATCGCCCGTTATCCACCGATAGATCGCCATGGAGGCTGTCGGCTTCCGTGAGGGTGACCCGCAGCAGGTTCGTGCCCGGTTCGGTTCCCGCCGAAAGCTCTGCGGAAACGGTTTCAATGAGCGGATCGGCCTGCAACAGTTGCAGAGCAGTCAGCAGGCGATCGACCTGGAGCGGCGGTTGGGTGGCCCGTTCAATGCGCCGTTGCACATAGCTGGGGTGCAGTCGCCGTAACCCCTGCACCTCGATCGCCTCTAGCCGACCTTCCAGCACCCGAATTTCCACAATGCCCTGGGCCGGATCAATTTCCTGGGGCGGCAAAAAGGCTCCAGAGGTCTTGTAACCTTTGCTGACATATTGCTGCGTCACTGCCGATCGCGCTTCCAGCAACTCCGCAAAGGTGAGGGGGCGATTGGTGTAGGGCTGAAGCAGGGTCGCCAATTCACTATCTGTGAAAATCGTACTGCCCGTGACCCGAAAGGCCTTCACGACAATTTGACCAGGAATCGGCGGCAGGTCAGAAGGCGAGACGGGCTGCTCGATCGGGGGCGGCTGTAAGGTGGGCGGGGGTTGATCTGGCTCCGGAATGGTGATCGGATCCGGCAGGCGATCGGGACGGGGCAACGGGGGAGTTTGGGCGATCGCCGCCACGGCCCCACCGCCCAAACAGCCCAAGCTCGCCAGTGATCCCAGCAACCACCACCAATGGAGATCCGCGCAATGCCTGAAAGCAGGCTTCAAGTCACGGTTCTTCTGGTTCAATGCAGGCTTTGATATAGGGAATCTAAAGACTGGAGATCTGAAGGCTAGAGATTTCAAGACTAGAGATCTGAAGGCCGGAGATCTGAAGGACAAAGATCTCAAAGCTGGAGGCTTAAGCGCTGGAAATTGCAAAGATAGAAGTTGCAAAGCTAGATATCGCAAGGCCATAGGTTAAGAGACTGATCGACCAAACGATCGCACCAACCGTAACAGATCAGTCAATCGGGGTCGAGTCATCTGCAACCCTTGGCCACAACCCGTTTGTGTTCAAAAGTGGGTAACGGAGTTGCTCCAAAACCGCCCAGCGTAATCATGCTTTGGCAGAAGGTATCGATCTAGCGTTTACATTGCTCAAAACGGGCGATCGCCAGGGCTGTCAGGTCGGCTAATCCCGGGCCTTGGTGGGTGCTGGCCGCATTGGGTAGGCTGCCGGGCGGCGGCAGGGGCGCGGGAGCCTCCTGGGCCGCCCACTCCTGGGCTAGGCTCATGGGAGCGGCCATGGTGGCCAGACGAGATTGGGTGCGCAATCCCAACTGACCGTCGCTATAGTCGCTCCAGAGGCGATCGACCTCCAGCAGCAAATCACAGTCCGTTTGCATCAGGCTGTCCACCTGAGCGTTAGGAGCCAAAATTTGCCAAGTCAAGACGTTGGCCGTTTGCCAGTGGCCGCTGGCCAACTGCTCCGCAAGGCGGCTGAGGGTCTCGTTGCGAGGCCGCATGACCACCAAGGCCGCCGCCCCGGCCCAAAGCAGAATCGCAATGACCGATAAACGCTTGAAATTCACGGCCGATGTCATGACTGGTCCCGGTTGCCCCTCCATTGCGCCAGGACAATTGGCTGCCTCAGCGGTTGCTAGTGTAGGGGCCGCTGGACTTGGGTAAGTTGACACAAGTGAATGATGCTGGGGGCTGTTTAACAACATAAGAAGCTCGTCTGCGAGAGAGCCTTGAGCGATCGCTGCTGCTGAGGCTAAGCAACCAATCCCTTCCGTTTATTCATTCTGAGGAAAAACCAGACTATCCGAATAATCCGACATTCATTTTTGAACCATTTGAATACAGACTTTTCACATTGGAGAAAATTGCTTGATGTCCTTATCATTACCGATTCCTGACTGGTTTGAGGGCGATCGCGTTGGCGAAGTTTGGCGTGTGCCCTATGCCCAACTGGCCACCAAGGCTCAACAATGGGCGAAGACACATCAAGTTACACCGGCCCAGGAGGATTCGCAACGGATTGCCCTATTAATGATTGATGTGCAAAATACGTTCTGCATCCCTGATTTTGAGTTGTTCGTGGGCGGGCGATCGGGGCAAGGTGCAGTCGAAGATAATATTCGCCTATGTCAATTTATTTACCGAAATTTGAGCTTACTCACGGAACTAATCCCCACGTTGGACACCCATGGGGTTGCTCAGATTTTTCATCCGATCTTTTGGGTAGATGCCGCAGGAAACCATCCCGCCCCCTTGACCAACATTGACTGGGAAGCAGTTAAAACCGGCCGTTGGCGACCCAATCCCCAATTGCAAGCCAGTTTCCAGCTTCTGTCTGATTCCCTTGGCCAAGGTGCATCGCCCGATCGCTCTTCAGAAGCCGGGAAGATGCATGGCAACTTGGCCACCTATGCCGCCCACTACACCAAAACCCTGGAAGATCTAGGTAAATATCCTCTGACCATTTGGCCCTACCATTCCATGCTGGGTGGTATTGGCCATGCGCTAGTTTCGGCCGTTGAAGCTGCCTGTTTTACCCATGCCATTGCTCGACAAGTCCCAACCCGATTTGAGCTGAAGGGTAGCCATCCCTTAACGGAAAATTATTCCATTCTCAGTCCTGAAATTTTGAGTGATGAACATCAACAACCGATCGCCCAAAAGAATCAGTCCCTGATTCAGCATCTTTTTGAATTTGACGCGGTGATTATTGCTGGGCAAGCAAAAAGTCATTGTGTGGCTTGGACAGTGGCTGATTTCCTGCGGGAGATTCAAACGCAAAAGCCAGAGTTTGTCGATCGAGTCTACTTGCTGGAAGATTGCATGTCGCCCGTGGTGGTTCCTGGGGTGATTGACTTCACGGAATTGGCCGATCAAACCTTCCAGGACTTTGCCTCAGCGGGAATGCATTTGGTGCATTCCACCGACTCGATCGAGCAGTGGCCAATATTTAATCGCTGATCCCTAAAGGTGAAAAATTCAATCCGAGAACCCGTGCTGAAGTCATTTCGGCAAAATGGTAAACTAGAAATAGTTCTTCCAAAAAAAGCTCATTCAACTCACGCTTCTGCCCATGACTGTTCCCACCTCTGCCCTGCCGGAATCCTTGGCTAAATTAGTTCAGCGATTTTCCCGAGTTACCAATCCCAAGCAAGGTTACGAGCAACTCATCTGGTTTTCGAAGCGGCTTCCTGAGCTAGATGAAGCGGATCGTAGCCCTGAAAATAAGGTTCATGGCTGCACTTCGCAGGTGTATGTGGCTTCGGCACTTACCGATGGCAAAGTTTGGTATCGAGGGGATTCTGATTCACAACTGGTGAAAGGCTTGGTGGCATTTTTAGTAGAAGGATTGAATGGTCTAGCACCGGATGTGATCATTGCTTTGAAGCCGGATTTCATTCAACAAACAAAGCTCAATGCTAGTCTGACTCCTTCGCGGGCTAATGGATTTTTCAATATTTTCAAAAAGATGCAAGATCAGGCGCGATCGCTTCAGTCAGAGTCCCATGCGGATTTAAATGCTTTGGGTTCATTGTCCTCTCCGCCGAACCTTGAACCTAATCATGAAGCGCCTGAAAAGGTGACTGATTAAACTGTTGATGAATGCTCAATGATTCAAACGTGGTGACGCAAACACGGTAACGCAAACGCAATGAACCAGGCGCGATAAACCAGACGCGATGACTCAAACGGTTGCCTATATTTATCATGACCCCATTTTGGAATCGGTTACAGAGCCGATCAATTGGGAAGTCGATGTACAAAACCTATATGTGGACTTGGGCGATCGGCAAGCGTTGGGGCAGCTCATGCAGTTGGTGAAGCAGGGAGCAATTCACACGCTTCTCATTCGACAAATTCGCGACTTGGGCGACTCGATCGAGTCTATTCTCCATGTTTTGAATCAGTTAGAACATGCCAAGGTGGCACTGCGGGTGATGCAGGGTGACCTCCCAAAGGGAACCGATTCTAACTGGATTCAACAGTTGCAATGGCTTCAGGAACTGAACCAAGACCAGCACCGACAGGCCATTCAAAAAGGCCACGCTCGTAATCGGTTAGCGGCCTTGCCACCGCCGGGGCGTGCGCCCTTTGGCTATCGACGGGGCAAAGATCGGTATGTAATTGATCGCGCGGCGGCCAGTATCGTAAAAGATTTTTTTGAAAACTTTTTGCTCTACGGTTCCTTGCGAGGAGCGGTGCGGTTTATTAGCCAAAAACATCAAAAGAAAATTTCAATTTCGACGGGTCGTAATTGGCTAACCAATCCTGCTTATCGAGGTGATCTAGCCTATAAAAACGGTGATGTGATTTTGAATACACACCCCCCGCTGGTGTCTCGCGAAGAAGCGGCCCAGGTCGATCGACTCTTGCGACGTAATCAGACCTTGGCTCCCAAAACGGCCAGCGCTGCGCGTTCCTTAGCGGGGTTGGTGAGCTGTGCCCAATGCCAAGCAAAATTAGCCGTAACTTCCACTCGATCGCGGGGATCCAAAACCCCCAATTATCTTTACCTGCGCCCTAATCCTTGCGGAAAAGGTCAATCAGCTCCCGATCGATGCCCTTTAGCGGACTATAACCAGGTTTTGAAGAAAACAATTCAGCGCATTTGCCGAGAATTACCACAACGAGTGAGTCAGGCGCAGTTACCCAATATTGAGCAATTAAAGTCCCAAATTCAACAACAACTTCAAGCTCAGGAAGTGCGCCTAGCCCAGCTTATTCAGCTTAAGGAAAATGGAATTTTGGATGAAAATACATTGCAAATTCGTTCTTATCAAATTCGGGTCGAAATGGGAACTTTGCAAGATCGGCTCTCGCAATTGCCCCCTGCCAGCTTATCGATGATTTCCCGATCGGTTTCAATTCCAGAATTTTGGCAAGATCTATCCGAAGCCGAACGGCGTTTTTACTTTCGCGAATTCCTGAAGGGCATCTGGCTAACTTATTCAGTAAAGGGAAAGGGACAACCAGCTTGGCGTTTGCAATCTTTAGACTTTGTTTTTTAAAATGGTTTAAAAATATTCAAAATCCAAATTGACAATTAAGACAATCTCTAAGAATCAAATATCGATAGTTTTCTGATTTTATTGATGAATGAAAGACCAAATTTTTGGGCTTTTGTTTCTACGGTTGACTTTGAATGAACTCTATCGATCTGAAATAGATTTTGAATAATCTTAGGGTTTTCGGTGGCTACTAATTGGGTGTTTACACTGTGATTTAAACTGACTTCAAAATCAAATCTTAAATAAATTTTGCATATTTTTACTTTCTCGTAAAATAAATTGCCCATCTCCACAACTTATAAATCGCTGTCTATAATGTCGTCTATGGGACGGTTTGATTACAGGTTAAAAGCTAATCGTTTAGGCTTTTGATCAGACGTGAACTTCAATATTCAATGACATTACTAGTGTTTTAGGTGGGGCTATGCTTACGTTTTTTCTAATGCTATTGATTGGTGGGGGTGCAGCCTTTGCAGCCTTGAAAAGTGATGATTTACCCGTACCATTGCCTATTCGATGGGCCGTCCGAGGCGGCGGTGGCTTTGTGGCAGTTTTTGTGGCGCTCTATGTCATTAGTCGTTTCGTTGCGAATGTGCCGACGGGAAGTGTTGGTGTGCGCGATTCCTTGGGCAATGTGGAAGAGAGTCCCTTGTTGCCTGGGTTACATTTCAACACACCTTTTTCGCGAGTAGTAATGTTTTCGACACGCTTAAAAAATATTCAAGAAAGTATTGAAGCAACATCCCAAGAAGGTTTGATTTTTGATTTGAATGTTAGCTTGCAATATCGCATTGATCCGCGAAAAGTATCTCAGGTTTATCGAACTATTGGCACAAGTGAATCAGAAATTGTCGTGTCTCGATTCCGGGCAATTGTTCGCTCCATTACTGCATTACATCCAGCCGAGTCGATTTATTCGACCAAGCGGACAATGATTGCTGAAGAGATGCGCCGACAATTGGCACAACAACTGGAGCCTTTGGGGTTTGTGGTGGAAGCGGCTTTGTTACGGGAAGTAAAATTGCCGGAAACTGTCCAAGCAGCAATTCAACAAAAATTGAAAATCGAACAAGAAAGTAAGCAAATGGAATTTGTGCTGTCAAAAACTCGTCAAGAGGCTCAACGCAAACAAATTGAGGCCCAGGCGATCGCCAATTACAATCGAACGGTCGCTCAGGGCTTGACCAACCAGGTCATTCAATTGAAGCAAATTGAAGCGATGCAAAGTCTAGCGGAATCCAAAAACACAAAGGTAATCATTACCAATGGCAATTCACCGATTTTGGTTTCTCCAGGTGGTAATTAGTGCAAGACCAAGAGATTTGTAATTGATTGCTGCTGAACTGGATCGGTTTGATCGAGCAATCTCTTGAATTGAGTCATGGATTGCGCTCAATCAATTTGCTGAAAGGCTTTGACCCAAAATTACCTATAATCTTGAGACTCTATTGATTAAACATCTGAATTAGCGACACAAATGTTGGAATCCACCATGGCAGCGGATGAGCGCCACTTTGATCGCCCATTAGATTCAGCTTCAGAAGGTGTGAATTTTACACCTAAGTTGATTGTGATTGTGGGACCAACAGCTTCGGGCAAGTCTGCCTTAGCGATCGAGCTAGGGCGCTTTTTAAATTCTGTTATTTTGGGAGCAGATTCTCGCCAAATTTATCGCAATTTTGATATTGGAACTGCCAAGCCATCGTTGAGCGATCGCGCGGTGATTGCCCACAAGCTAATTGACATTTGCGATCCGGTTGAGGTCTTCACGGTTGCTGAGTTTCAGACCCAAGCAAATTATCTGATTAATCATTATCATCAATGTCAAATAATTCCTCTCTTGGTTGGAGGAACTGGACTTTATATTAAGTCTGTGGTTCGAGGGCTGCGCATTCCTCAAGTGCCGCCCCAGCTAACCTTGCGATCACAACTGGAGCAACTGACCCGCTTCGATCGCCGCCAACTTTTGTTGACCGTTGATCCTGTTTCTGCCCAGCAAATTCATGAGCGTGATGATGTGCGAACCATCCGAGCACTGGAAGTTTTTTACGCCACAGGTCAGCCGATTTCTAGCTTGCAAGGGGAAGCTCCCCCCGCTTATCCCATTTTGCAAATTGGTCTGGACTGCTTTGGTGCTAAGAGTTTGAATGGACTGATTATTGATTCGCGATCAACTACCGATTCAAACGATTCAAAGAGGGCGATCGAGCAACTCGATCGTTCTCAAATTTATTCTCAAAATTCTTCTCACAAGCTGGCTAGGAAGCACGGAAAAGAAAAATCGGCTCCAGATGAAAATGATCGGTTATGGCAGCGAATTCAACAACGCACTCGCTCGATGTTTGATCAAGGGTTTGTTGAAGAGGTTCATCAGTTAGTGAAACTTTATGGTCAAGATTTGCCCCTATTTCAAACCTTGGGCTATCGCGAAGTGTTGCAAGCAATGAATAATGAAATAACTTGGTCAGAAGCAGAACAGTTAACTGCTGTTCACACTCGTCAATTTGCAAAACGGCAGCGAACTTGGTTTCGGGCAGACCCTAACATTCATTGGTTGGATGCTGATCACCCAAGGCTCTTGGAGATGGCTCTAGGGTTGGTGCAAAACTTCTTGAGTGACAGTAAAAAAATCGATCAAACTTCTTGATTGAGTTGATGCAAAAAAGTAAATCAAAAAAATGACAAATGCTAATCAAATTAACCAAAAGTCAACTAGAGATTAATCAAAATTTAATTAGAAATCATAATCAATAACTAGTCAAATTTCTGAATTTTCCTTAAGAAGACGACAACCTTGGTTCTTGAGAAATAGTGTAGGTGGTTTGGATAATTCCTTCCATGTTGTTACTTCGATCCAGACTATTACAATCAAGAGAATCCGGTGCAAGATGATTAGCTTCTGGATTTTGGAATTCCGGAAGCTCGTTCCAATTTTGAGGTAAAGAAATATGGAAAGTGCTGCCCTTTCCTAGTTCACTGGTAACCCAAATTTGTCCGCCATGCTGCTCCACAATCCGACGACAAAGGGTTAGGCTAACACCCAGTCCGCCGCGCGATCGGGAGTCGGAGGAGTCCACTTGATAGAAGGGTTCAAAGATTTGCTCTAGGTCTGTGGGGGGAATGCCGCAGCCGTGGTCAGTGATATGAAAAATCACATCCTGCGGCGAAACGGTGACCGCAAATCCTAAGACCGAGCCAGGCGATGAAAACTTGATGGCATTATCTAAAATGCGATCGAACAAATCTAAAATGGCATCGGGATCCGCCCAAACGGTTAGATCGTCGGGAATTGAATAAGTAATGGATAAATTTTGAGCTTGTAATCGATTCACCACGCGATCGTAAGCTCGATTGGCTAAATCTTGAACCCAACAGCGCTGTTTGGCCAGGCTTTCGGTAGAGGCTAAATCGGCCAATCGCAACACCACATCAATCGCTTGCCCCAGCCGTTCTGCACTGCGCAGGGCCACCGCAATTAATTGTTGTCCTTGCATGGATTGCAAATCACAACGCCCCGTGGCCAAAAGCTTAATTGCACCCTGCAAAGAACTGAAGGGGGTGCGTAACTCATGACTCACGATCGAGACAAATTCATCCTTCATCCGTTCGATCGCCTTGTATTGGGTAATGTTGCGACACATCAGCCGCACACCATCACCCAACTTGCAGGCATCCACCCGAAACCAACTGTTCAATCGCCGATCGAACACCTCGCGCGATTGGTTAGCCTCCTCCGTCACCACCGGCAGCAACCAAGTGAATAACTCTTGGCTGGCCCTTGCCGCCTGCTCCACTTCCGACTCGCCCATCACCACTGGCTCCGCACTAAACGGCACGGCCGCCCGTGCTCCTGGATCCGTGCCATGGGCCAGCAAACTACGCTGGGCCAGCACCGCCGCCGAGCAGCCCGTTGCCCGCTCCGCCGCCGGATTCACCAACCGCCACTGGAAATTCACCACCCGATCCCGGTCATCCCGCATCACCTGCAACACCGCGATCGCGTCCGGCGATAGGTTCAACACATCCATCAAAAACGATTGGGAATCCGCCAGCCGCAACTCCGCCTGTTTCCGTTCGATCGCATAGCGCATCGATCGCACCAGCAGCGTGGGCGAAATTTCCCCCTTAATTAAATAGTCTTGGGCCCCCAACCGCAGGGCATCAACCCCCGCCTGCTCATCACCCGTTGCCGTCAACACCACCACGGGAATTGTGGGTTGGGCGGCCTGAAGTTGGCGCAACGTCCCCAGCCCCACTGAATCCGGCAACGACAAATCCAGCAACGTCACATCAAAACGCTGCTGTCGAATGCAAACCAGCGCCTCTGCCAGGGTGCCCACCGCCACCAGATCAACCCCCGACAGCAAAAACTCCGCCTTCCGCAGCATGAGTTGCACAAGGCGAACGTCGATCGGGCTGTCTTCAACCAGCAACACCCGTGGCGAAAACAGCGAGGTCGATTGGTTGAGCAAGGGATTGCCCTGAGATGCAGAATCAGAAAACGTCATACGCCCGACTGTTTGGGCCTGGTACAGCACTTGCAGAGCCACATAAGTTGCACAGAAGCAGCAGACAACATCGCTACCCGAAAAACTTTTGAATTTTAACTGCGATCGACAGGCTCCCTAGTTCATCTTATGCGTTCCCCTGAATTGTCCCCATCGTTTATTGCCTGACCCGCAATCCGATTCGTGATGAGAGCCACCCGATTCGCAATCGCTGAACCCTGGTTTCACCTTTCTTTCAGATTCAATTTTATTTGCAGAGCGAGATGAGATGCACCTGATCAGAGACGAATTTGAGCGTCTCCTGTCACCCAGCCACAAAGAATTGATTCGGTATTAACAGAGAATTTAACGAAAATCTGATGAATGAAGCAGTTAAATCAAGCACTTTGGTCTGGAGAATAGAGGTAACTCCAAATAACAAATTGCTCCATGGCAATGTTTGAATTGCAACGGGATCGCGACATGACCATCAAGCCTTCAACTACACCCGCAATTACGACAGTGCAACCGCCATCGTTTATACCATCATTACGCGAAACCCCGTGTTAGTCATCAGGGAAATACTTCGCGCGGGGCCCTTGTCGCGACCTGCTGTGGGTAGATCACCCTCAACTTCCCCAGGCAACGGGCGACTTGTAGAAATTGTCCAGTCTTCCCCTCCATTACAGCATTTGAACCCTCCGGCCGCTCAGGATCCGCCCAATTGCCCTGAAGTGCGCCATCATCCGCTCAGATCGCTAATTCAGTGACCATCAGCCCATGCCAAAATGGTTCTATTTTAGAAAATTCTTTAAATAAATCACTTATAGTAAATTTCATCAGGGATCTAATCGGATGTTTTGCGAATCCCGATCCGTCAGGATCTTGTCTGTATGTTGCTCGTGCTTGGGTTGCAAAATTTGCTCAACAGCCTTGGAAACCATCTCGAAAACTATTTGTCATGGAAATTGATCATTATTAAAAGAACTTAACTTGAATTTTTATTCAAAGCATCCTTTTAAATTTGCAATATTAGATCACGATTTTTGATTTGTATCAGCTCCTGGCTCATTCTTGTCAGCAAACTTGCCAAGGATCAAAACTTGATGCAGTGCTATCAATTTATTATTGATTGATTTTGAGTGCGTCTGCTTTTGTGAGCTTTTTCAAAAAAGATTGAAAATCATATTTTTTTGAGAAAATTTTAACAATAAATATCAAAACAAAGTTTGAGAAATCGCAAAAATATTCAAAATAATTTCATATTCTAAACCGAACATTGATCAAAATTGCTTGATAAAGGTGAAGAGAACTTCAGGCATTCAGCTAAGCTCAAAAATGCCTCATATACCTATGAAATTCCGCGCAATTCTCGACTTTTTCACCTTTTCTGCCTAGTCTGGCATTGAACAGCGGTGGATCCACGATACCTATTAGAGCGAGTTTGGATAATGTTTCTCATTTCTGACTCAGAGTTATCGCCCAGGGCGATCGACTTACCCGAACCAAACCCATTCGATTCCCCTTCCCCCGCTCTTGCAACAGCCTCTTCGCCCGCTCACACGCCCGCTAACCTACCCGCTAATTTGTCTGCAAATCTGCCCCCAAATTTGCCCCAAAGTTTACCGGTAAGCAATCACCTCAATGCCAAAGATCATCTGAAAAATACTGCCAACACGAACAGCAATACCAACATCAACACCAACATCAACACCAGCGTTTCTCTGGGGTACGAATTGCGTGCTTCTTTGGCCTCAATTCACGGGGCCCTGCGACTGCTCACCAGGGATCAAGACTTGGTGACCGATCCCAACGCGCGGCGGCTGTTGCGAATTGCCATGTCTAACACGCATCGGTTGCTGAGTTTGGCCGTTGCGATCGAGGGCGAAACCCAACAACCCAACGTCCTTACAACCGCCGCGATCGAACGATTGAGGCTGGCCAGTGAATTGCAGGGGGCGGCTGAGCGGGGAGAATTTATGCTGGTTTACCAACCCGTGATTTGCTTGGGCAGCGGACGCACCGTGGGTTTGGAAGCGTTGGTGCGCTGGGAACATCCCTCCCGAGGATTGATGCAGCCCAATAGTTTCATCGCGATCGCTGAAAGTAGCGGCTTCATTGCTGAATTGGGCCTGTGGGTCATTCGGGAAGCCTGCACCCAGCTTCGTCACTGGCAACTAACGGGGATGATTGACCCAAATTTGTGGGTTAGCGTGAACCTCTCCCCCTGCCAATTATTGGAACCGAACCTGCTGGGGCAGTGCGAAGCCATCTTGCGCGAAACGGAATTACCCCCCCACTGTTTGCACCTGGAGCTAACGGAATCCGTTGCTTTGGACTTGGGCATGGATGTGCTGGCAATTTTGCAAGGATTCCGGCAACTGGGCATTGCGATCTATGTGGATGACTTCGGCACGGGCTATTCCTCCTTGGCCCGACTCCATGAGTTCCCGATCGATGCGCTAAAGATCGATCGCTCATTCATCCTGCGGGAGCAGTGGGAAATCGTGCGGATGATCGCGCTCTTAGCCGATCACCTGGGGATTCAAATTGTGGCCGAGGGGATTGAGTCGGCACATCACCTGCACACACTCCAAGGCTTGGGGTGTCAAATGGCTCAAGGATTTTTAATCTCGCGCCCTTTGGATCCGGCGGCGGTGGTCAGCTTCATCCAAGATCTAGACTCCTAGGGAATCGCGATGCGACGAATCACGTCACTCAGTAGTCAATTTAACGATCAACGCATGTAGCCAGATTTGTCCAAAAACCAAATAACCAGCAGCGGCTAATTGTCTATGGGAGCGTTCTTTAGCCGTTGCTGGCCAGTTCACCAGTTACGAATTTACGGATTAAATTTACGAATTATGAGCCTATCATTCGCGATTGTCGGTTTGGAAGTATAAACACAGCCCCAGCAGCTATTACAAACCTAATTGTTAGAACTGTGCACTAGATCACATCCACGATCGTTACTTAGCTCCTAATATAGCTACCGTTTACGGAATTGGTGTTCAGCCCTGTTGCAATCACGAAGGCAAAACCATTGCCTAACCCAGCGGTCTTTGAACTTGCGAGTTGAGTGCTGTTTCCCTTTCAAATTTTCACTACTGGGCTATTCCCCAGCCCCTTCAGCGTCTTGCATCAAGTCTGAACACCAACCTAGTCACTGCTCAGCCTAGAGATTAATCCAGAATTCAAACCGAAAACGCTATCGAACAAGCGTCAAGCTTGGTTTGAATTCAGTATTAACACTTAATGATCGAGAGTTGAAATGATCGCTCTTGGCATAGCCTTGGCTGAGTAACAAGCTCCGTAGCTGATGGGTGTTAATTGTCACATGCTGGCAACCAATTAGTTGAACGATCGATCATTCTTTCCGAGTTTTTCACAATTTTTTCTTAAAATTCTGTGCGTAACTTGGGAGTGTTTCTGCAAAATTGCCAATGCTTCTAATCAACTCTAAATGAGGAAGAAGAATTGATCGATGGATGCCTGAAAATGCCTGAAAACCAGGTAACCATTTACCAAATCTTAAAGAACTGGAATGTAAATCGACTACTGAGTTAGTTTCAAGATTAATCATAAGAGTAAATTCATTGGCTGTGAATAAGCTCTGAAAAACTCTGAGAAATTCCGGGATTGCTCTGGCGATCGATAGACCAAGAGGGATGCACCTTACCGAGGTCACTTAAGATCTTCGGCTGCCTTCCCCCGGATGCAAGTCACTCCTATGAACACAGGCGCAGTTGCGAGGCACGCTATGTCAAACCAAGTTGTCGGTCTGCTATCCCTCGCGCGGGCCATCGCCCAGGTGAACCACAATCAGGTGTCTGGAACGTTGATGGTTCGGCAGGGCCAAATCCATTGGCGGCTGGATTTTCATCAGGGCAAGTTGGTTTGCACCACGGGCAGTGATCATCGGGTGCGGCGCTGGCGGCGCGCTCTGCTGGGGCAACAGATTGAGCCGGTGGAATTAACGGCGGGGCAGCCTCCGACTTCTTACGATCCTTGGGAATATGCGCTGTTGAGTCGGGCGGTGATGGCAGGCCAGCTAGATAGCGGCAAGGCGGAGCATGTGCTGGCGGCGCTGACCCTGGAGGCGCTGACGCAAATTGCGATCGATGCAACAACTCGGTTGACTTGGGAGGCACGATCGAACCGATTGCTAGACTGTGCGGCGGTTGGCTCGGGACTGCATTTGCCGGGCGATCGCCTGCAACAGTTACTGAAGGATGCGCGGGACTTGAGCCAATTGTTGCCGAGTGACCGGCCGGCCCAAGCTTGGATCGATCGGGGGCTGTCGTTGGATGCCGGCATTGAGCTGGATGATAGCCGTCAGCACACTGCCCTGAGCCTGCAACCGCTGTTTAATGGCCGGCGCACCTTTTGGGATTTGGCCCTGAAGTTAAACCAGTCCCCTGCCATGACGGCTCGGATGCTGGGTTACTTTTTCCGGCAGCAGTTGCTGACCTTTCAGGTGTTGCCGGATTTGGAGTTTCCCCCCATGCTCTCATCCACGGGTTCCGCCACCCCGGCCACCAAAGCCGAACCGCCTTTGGTGGTTTGCATTGATGACAGCATGGTGGTGCTGCAACGGCTAGAACGAATTGTGACCCAGGCGGGCTATCGGTTCTGTGGAATGCGGGATTCGGTGCAGGCGCTGACGCAGTTGATTGAGCTAAAGCCGGATTTGATCCTGCTGGATGTGGTGATGCCGGTGGTGAATGGCTATGAAATTTGTGCGCAAATTCGCCGAGTGAAGGCCCTGGAGCATACCCCGATCGTGATTTTGACCGGGCATGATGGCACGATCGATCGGGTGCGGGCCAAGTTGGCGCGGGCTTCCGAGTTTCTCTCGAAGGTTTCGGATAGCGGGCGAATTCTGGCGACGTTGGAGCGGCACTTGCCGAGCCACAATTCCACCCGCCCACATCCACCACATCCACCACACCCAGATCCGTCCCTGCCCAGTCGCAAGGCCAATGGGCAAGATCAGGGGGCTGGCTTCAGCGTGAATTCATCCCCCAGCGCGTTCAAGTCTGCTTTGGCCTGAGAGGATCTTGAAGAGGATGGCGAAAAAGCCAAACTTGGATCAGCCCCATAGCCCAATCTTCATTCCCGATTCATCCCAGTATGAATCCGGCGGGTGAACGGTTTCTGTTGCGCCCGAATTTGCCAAGATGCGCCCAAAGTGGTTCCCCGATTTGGTTGCTGGGGGTATGATTCCGGCATCGGTGGCCTTCAGGATGAGTGCTCAGTGAGCGATCGACTCGCCATTCATGAGATCTCATGGGCCATCAGCCGTCATTCAACACGTCATTCAACGCCCGTCCCTTGTCTCATCATCTGCCCCATCATTTGATTTTGTATAGCAAGCCCGGTTGCCATCTCTGTGAGGGATTGCAGGAAAAGTTGGAAATGGTGAACCTGTCGAGCGATTTGCGCCTCACGATCGAGCTGCGGGACATCACCACCAACGATCGCTGGTTTGCCGCGTTTCAATCCGAAATTCCGGTGTTGCGTTGGCTGGCGGATGGGGAATCTGAATTGCCGATTCCGCGGCCGTCGCCCCGCTGTTCGGTGGTTCAGCTCGAACAACACCTCCGGAAAGCCTTTGCCACAATTGAGCCATCCTAGGAGAGGCAACCGCCCATGGAACCCATGACTTTGCGCGAACTGCTGGCCAGCGTCTCCACAGAACTCGTGATTCCCGACCATCCGGCACTCGATCGCCCAGTGAAAGGGCTGACGACCAATTCCCAGGCTTGCCAATCGGGCGACCTGTTCATTGGTCTGCCGGGAACTCGGGTTGATGGCGGTGAGTTTTGGCCCAACGCGATCGAGTCGGGGGCGATCGCGGCGGTGGTGTCGTTGGCCATTGCCGCTGCCCAGCCAACCCAGCCGGCCGGGCCTTGCCTGATTGGGGCGATGGATGTGGTGGGGGCTTGCTCAGATTTGGCGGCGGCGTTCCATGGCCACCCAACCCAGCAGTTGCAATTGGTGGGGGTAACGGGCACTAACGGCAAAACCACCACCACGCAATTGATTGAATTTTTGTTGAAAACAGCCGATCGCCCTACGGCGCTGCTGGGCACGTTGGTGGTGCGTTGGCCGGGCTTTGAGCAAACGGCCGTCCATACCACGCCCTTTGCGGTGGAGTTGCAGGAGCAGTTGGCCAATGCTCGATCGGCCGGGGCGGACTATGCCGTGATGGAAGTTAGCTCCCATGCCCTGGCCCAACGACGGGTGCAAGGTTGTGAATTTCAGGTGGCGGTTTTCACCAACCTGACGCAGGATCACCTGGACTTCCACAACACAATGGAAGATTATTTTGCGGCGAAGGCCCTACTGTTCCAGCCCAATTACTTACGGGGCCGGGCGATCGTCAACGTTGATGATCCCTATGGGGCGGCCCTTGCAGCTCAGCTCGATACCGATCGTTGCTGGTGCTATAGCATTGACGATTCCGCAGCCGATTTTTATTTGAGTGGTTTGAGCTATGGCCTCGATGGGGTCAGCGGCACGCTGCACACACCGGCCGGCGCGATCGCGTTTCGATCGCCCCTGGTGGGTCAATTCAACCTGCAAAACTGGCTGGCCGCTGCTGCTGCCGGGTTGCACTTGGGTTTGGATCTCTCGGCAATGGTGCAGGCCCTGGCCCAGTTCCCCGGTGTGCCAGGTCGAATGCAGCTAGTCCAAGTGACCGATACGCCCTTGCCCCAGGACATTAGCGCGATCGTGGACTATGCCCACACGCCCGACAGCTTGGACAATGCCCTGCGGGCGGCCCGTCCGTTTGTGCAAGGGCGCTTGATTTGTGTGTTTGGTTGTGGGGGCGATCGCGATCGCACCAAACGGCCCATCATGGGTGGCATTGCGGCCCAGGAGTCCGACTGGGCGATCGTCACTTCCGACAACCCCCGCACCGAAAATCCCCAGCGAATTTTGAACGATGTGGTAGCCGGAATCCCCGCCGCTGCGAACTACACTGTGGAGGGCGATCGCGCCAAGGCGATCCAACGGGCCATTCTGGAAGCCCAACCCGGCGATTGCGTCCTAATTGCGGGTAAAGGCCACGAAGACTACCAAATCCTAGGCACCGAAAAAGTGCATTTTGACGATCGGGAACAGGCCGAAGCGGCCCTGCGCCTGCGATTGCAAGCAACCATGGCAACTAATGCAAATTAATGCAAACTGAAGCAGGTTGAAGCATCTGGATCGGACTCCATGGGGTTCAGCGATCGAAAAATCAGGGGCGCATCCCAAGCTCCGACCCCGCTCGGCTGCAATCCGTTAGTTGAATCTGTTAAAAACTGTTAAATCTCATCCCTGAGCGCCCCCGTTTGGATTTGCCCGTGATTCTGTGGAAGATTGATACCGTTTCTGCGAAGTTGCGTGAGATTCCTGTTAGTTGAAGATGACCCAGCCATTTCCCACACGCTCGGCGCAGCCCTGGCGGAGCAGTTCTATGTAGTGGATGTGGCTGAGGATGGGCAAGAGGGGCTGGACTATACCCGATCGTTTACCTATGACCTGATCATTCTGGATGTGACCCTGCCCCGACTGGATGGCCTGAGTCTGTGTCGCCATCTGCGGCGAGAGAAGTATACGGGCCCCATCTTGCTGTTGACCGCCAAGGGCGAAACCGAAGACAAGGTAAAGGGCCTGGATGCCGGAGCCGATGATTATGTGGTCAAGCCTTGCACCGTCCAAGAACTGATGGCGCGGGTGCGGGCCCTGTTGCGCCGCCAGCGATCGACTGATGCACCCGTGTTGGAATGGGGCCCCCTGCGTTTGGATCCAAGCGCCGGTCAAGTGACCTATAGCAATCGCCCCATCAACCTCAGCCCCAAGGAATACAGCCTCCTGGAATTGTTTTTGCGCCATCCCCGGCGGCTGTTTTCCCGCAACGCCATCCTCGAACACCTGTGGTCTGTGGGCGATTTTCCCGGTGAAGAAACCGTCAAAGCCCACATCAAAGGTGTGCGGCGCAAGTTGGCCCTGGTGGGAGCGCGGGATCTGATTGAAACGGTTTATGGCATGGGCTACCGGCTGCGGCCCGGGAGTGCTCAGGTGCCGGAACCCCAGGATGGGGACGTGTCCTTGCGGTTGCGCTCGGCGCTCGATCGGGCCTGGGAACGCTTTGAAGGGATGATTTATGAGCGGCTGGAATCCCTGGAGCGAGTAACAGCGGGCATTGGGGCCGATCGCCTCTGCGAAGCCGATCGCCTGCGGGCCCTGGAAGATGCCCATAAACTGATCGGCTCCTTGGGGCCGTTTGGCTTGGTGCGCGGTTCCCAACTGGCCCGCGCCATTGAAGAACAGCTACAACAACTGCAACCCTACGCCCAGGATCCCCACAGCCCTCTTGACCCCAACGGCTTCGGTTTCGCCGCCAATTCGACCGCCACGAGTTCAACGGCCACCAATCGCCACAGCATCCTGCAACTGGCCCACCAAACCCTGATTTCCCTGGTGGGTGACCTGCGCCGCGAAATCCAAAGCCGCCAGCAAATCGAACACAATCGCTTACGGCTGGTTTATTTGGGCAACAACAGCCGCTGGTCTCAGGCCCTGGCCGCCGCCATTGCCCAAGAGGGGGCCCTGATTGACCTGGCGCTGCCCAGTTCTCCCACCACTTGGCTCACGCAACCTGCCACCGCCTTGCCCAGTGTGGTAATTATGGATTGGAGCGATCCGGAGCGGGCCGATTTTCTGGCGGTGTTACCCAGCTTGCGCCAGCGCCAACCATCCCTGATTGCGATCGCCCTGATGGAGCAGTCCGACCCCAACGATCTGCTGCAATTTGCGAATGAAGGCTGGGACACCGATTGGGCAGTCGATCGCCCGATCACGCCCCTAATCCAAGCCCTTAGTCAGTACCAAACTGAACAACGCATTGGGGGCAATCTGCGAATTCTGGCCATTGGCCTGTCTAGCAACGCCAACAACCTGGTAAGACGCTGCTGCCAGCAACAACAATGGACACTGGCTGCCGTTTCCCAACCCCAACGAGTCAGCGCCAGCATGGCCGCCAGCCGGCCGGATCTCATTTTGCTGGCGGCCGATAGCAGTCCCTGGGGAGGCGCTTTATGGACGAGGGCCCTCCGCAGCGAGGGGTTTGGCGGGCGGCGCATCCCGGTGATTATTTTTGCCTCCGAAGCCTCGCCCCAAACCCTCGATCAACTCTACCAGGCCGGAGCAACTGCCTGTATCCTAGAGCTTCCGAGTGCTGAGGAATTGGCGGATAGTTTGCGACATCAGCTCACCCGAGCCAGTCGATCGGAATTGTTCAATGGCCGAGCCACCAAGCCAATCAGTAAATATTAGTGAAATCAATGAGTTCAACTTAGTTAAACTCGGTTGAACTAAATTCATCTGAATTCAACTAATTTATTCAACTGATTCATTGAATTGATTAGTTGAACTGATTGTCCGACCTGGTGGGTTGATTTGGCTAGGGAATTTGGAAGATTGACCCGGTGGCATTGCTGGGACTCCCCCAGTCAGTGGAACGACTTGATTGAAACTGCTGGATTGAATCCGATGGCGCTTGATTGAATTCCTGGACTGGCCATGGCTCCCGGGTGCATACGAAAAAGTCCCACAATTCATATTTTCCTCAATTCATATTTTCCTCTCCATCTCCTATGACTAAACAAGTGCTTGTTATTGATGATGAACCAGACATGCGAGAAATTGCGCGCATTGGTCTGGAGGTTTGTAATGGCTGGCAGGTGTTGTTGGCGGCTTCCGGTGCTGAAGGAATTGCCATGGCTGCGTCCCAACAACCCGACGCAATTTTGTTGGATGTGATGATGCCACAAATGGATGGCACGGCGACCTTGGAAGCATTACAAAAAAATCCCTCCACCAGTCATATTCCTGTCATTTTGTTGACCGCCAAGGTGCAAGCGGCCGATCGTCAACGCTATGCCCATTTGAAGGCGGCCGCAGTGGTTACCAAGCCATTTGATCCCTTGGTGTTGGGAGATTCCATTTGTCAGATTTTGGGCTGGTCTTCCTAATCATTCCTAATCATTAGGTTGAAATGATGAGGCTGAGGTGATGAAGTTGAGCGGTTTGAAACTGGGGCGATCGCGTCAAATCTAGTTCAATTCAGTTAAACCTAGCCCAATTCAGTCAAATTCGGTTCGATCGAATTCCGCTGCACCGGAACTGGTTCAATCGAGTCAAATTGAGTCAGATCGAGTCAAGCGGCTCAATTTCTAATTCAAAGGTCATGTGGGCCGAGGCCGATCGCCCGCGAAACGTGCCCGGCATGGGGGCCGTGTTTTGGGGGAACGCGCTGGCAGCCAGGGGAATATGTCGATCGGCCGTGACCAGCCCTTGGGTGGGGTCATAGCCTCGCCATCCGGCCCCCGGCAAAAAGACTTCAACCCAGGCGTGCAGGTACTTTTCGGGCAATTTGGGGTCACCTGCCTCATAGCCACTGACAAACCGCGCCGCCAAGCCCATCACCCGGCAAACTTCCATAAACAAAACCGACAAATCACGACAGGAGCCGGTTTTGCGCCGCCAAGTCATGCCTGGCGGCATCGGGTCGCCAGTTTCTCGCGGCTGATAGAAGCAGTGGTTATAGACCGTTTGGTTCAAGTCGCCCAAAAAGTCCAGGGTGTTGCCATGGTTTTTGTAAAGCAACCCTTGGGCCAACTCCCAAATGGCGGGATCGAGCCGCTCGCTCCCCAATCGTTGATCGCTCAGATAAGGCCGCACCTGGGCCAGCGTTGAAGCGGGATAGTCGAAGGGGAGCGACAGGGCCCAAGGTTCCAGCAGAAAGTGAAACGGGTTCGATCGCAAGGTTTCCACAATGCTGGTGGCCTCCACCTGCAAGGACTCCACCAGATCTCGGTTAAACCAACTTTGAATGACTGTGTTGCCTTCTAGGTCAAAAATATCGGCTAAACCCAGGGGTTGCGGCGACACCTGAAGCTGAAAATCGTGCAAGACCTGGGATCCATCGCAGCGGGGCCGCAATCGCAGGGTATGGGGGCCAAGTTCGACGGGTTGGCTATAGGTGTAATGGATTGCGTGATGGATGCGATAGCGCATGGCCCGGCCTAACGAACAATGGGGATTCCATGGCCATTTTAAGGAAGTCGCCGTTGATTAACCCTTGGAAGTGGTTTTTACAAGGTGGCTTACGATCGCCCCCGACGTTTGGCCGGACGACTTCGGGGCGATCGAACCGCCTGTTCGCCCCTAGCCGTTGAGGCCGGCTGGGAGGATTGGGCGATCGCCCGCAGACTGGCTAGTTCCGTTGCGCTCAGGAAGCGCCACTGGCCCGGCTCCAAACCCGCCAAGGTGAGCGACCCGATCGCCACCCGCACCAGGCGCAGGGTGGGATGGCCCACGGCCGCCGTCATCCGTCGCACCTGGCGATTGCGGCCTTCGGTGAGGGTTAACTCCAACCAAGCGGTGGGCACGGATTTCCGAAACCGAATCGGCGGATTGCGAGGCGGCAGGGTTGGCTCCTCGGGCAACAGACGCACCTGAGCGGGGCGGGTTCGGTAGTCTTGAATGGTCACGCCCCGTTGCAGTTGGGCGATCGCCTGATCCGGGGGAATCTGTTCCACCTGGGCCCAGTAGGTGCGGGGATGGCCCCAGCGGGGATCGCTTAACCGGTGTTGCAGCGGCCCATCGTCCGACAGCAGCATTAACCCTTCGCTGTCCCAATCCAGCCGCCCGATCGGGTAGATCTCAGGCACATCAATAAAGTCCTTCAGGGTGGCCTTGCCCTCGGAGGGGCTGAATTGGCTCATCACCTGAAAGGGCTTATAAAACAGGACGTAGCGGGCCATGGTCGGGCGGGAAATAGGGGCAAGGGGCAGTGCTGTGTTGCAGTGCTGTGTTTTAGTATTGGCTGCCCGATCGCCGGTGATGAACCGCTGTGACCCCTGTGGTGTCGAGCACTTTGCCGCTGTTGGCAGTGGCATACACCACCCAGTGATCGCCACATTCCATGCGACTGCGCACGGTGCATTCTAGAAAAGCCAGGGCATCGGTCAACACGGGGCAGCCGTTGCTGGCGGTTTCCATTTGTAAGCCCTCGAATCGATCGGCTCCCGGCGCGAAGTTTTTCATGAAATGCCGCCGCAGTTGTTTGCCTTCCGCCAACACGTTCAGGACAAACTGCGAACCCTCATGCATCAGGGACTCGATCGCCCGTTCCTTGGCCACGGCGATCGTCACCCCCGGTGGCTTGAAGGTGGCTTGGGAAACCCAAGAGGCGAGCATTGCCGTGTTTACGTCATCTTGGCTGGCGGTGACCACGCACAGGGAACCCACCACGCGCCCCACGGCCTGGGCCGTGCGATCGGCCGTCCCGGCGGCCGGTTTGGGAGCGCGACGTTTGTTGGCCCGTTGCAGGGCCTGGGCAAAGTCCGTGCCTGCCTCTTCGCACTGTTGCAAGACCGCTTGGGTGGGGGCAAATTTGACCCGGATCGTGGGCATGGCAAATTGGTAGCCCCCGTCCTGGAGCTTGCTTTCCAGCAGGTCGATCGCCTCGCCGCTCCAACCAAAGGAACCAAACACCCCGGCGGGTTTGCTCTTGTCAGCGCTGTTTAGAACAATGCCCAGGGCCGTTTGAATTTGGGTGGGAGCATGGCCACCCAAGGTGGGGGAGCCGATGATGAAACCGGCGCATTTCTCGATCGCCCCTTTAATTTCCTCTGGATCCAAATATTCGCAGTTGATGGATTCCACCGCCACGCCAGCCTTGGTGATACCTCGGGCAATGCTTTGGGCCACGGCGGCCGTGTTGCCATAGGCCGAGGCGAAAATCAGGGCCACGGAAAGTTCCTTTTCTGTCTGCTGTTGCGTCCAGTGGCGATAGGCGTGGCGCAGTTCCGCAAAGCCATAGCGCACGATCGGCCCGTGGCCCGGCGCGTAGGTGGCGGCGGGCAGGTCGTCTAGCTTGTCCAGGGCGGTGCTGACCTGTTTGGACTGGGAAGCGTGCAGGCAGTCGTAATAAAACCGTCGATCATCTTCATAGATCTGCCAGCCCTCATCAAAAATCTGATCGCCACAAACATGGGCCCCGTAAAGCTTGTCAGTGAAGGCAATCTGGCTGGCGGGGTCGTAGGTAACCATGCCATCGGGCCAACGGGGAGTCGGAATCGGGATGAATTTCAGCAGGTGACCTTGGCCCAGGTCAAGGGTTTCTTCGCCACGCACCACCTCGATTGCCAAGTCCCGGTCGGGAAAGAGCGATCGCAGGGTGATGGCCGCCGGATTGGAGCAAATGAAGCGTGGGGGCTGGCTGGCTTCCAGGAGTTTTTCAATGGTGGCAGCCCGGTTGGCGTTCAGGTGGCCCAAAATTACGTAGTTGATCGCCCGATCGCCCAACCGCTGCGCCAATTTGTTCAAAAACACATCGGTGAACGTTTGCCCCGGCGGGTCAATCAGGGCCACCTGATCGCCTTGAATCAGATAGGCATTGGCGGTCGTGCCTTTTTTAAGGGAATATTCAATTTCAAATTTCAGGCGTTCCCAGGTGCGCGATCGCAACACGGTGGTGCCAGGGCCGATCGGCATCACTTGCACGTCGCGGGGTTTGGCCGTTGGGGGGGTTGCTGTGGCGATCGTCATTGCTGTGGCTCCGTGGTTCAAGCCTGATCCCTATTGTTGCCATCCTAGCGGGATCGTGGGCGCAATCAACGGGCGATCGCTTTGCAAAATGTAATCGGCTGGTTAATCAAATCTGAGTCTTGGGTCACCATTGCAGCGAAAACTCAAATTCAAATTATATTTCTTGAACAACGATTGATCAATGACTTGATAACAGTCTACTGCTATGTTTCTGAAAACTAAAATCAAGTGAGTATCGGCATTCTTTGCGCTATGATTCAATCTTTAATTCTCTTCGTGATCTCTGGGCTATTTGAAATTGGTGGTGGATATTTAGTATGGCTGACCCTTCGGGAAGGAAAAACAGCTTGGTTTGCGGTAATTGGGGTCATCCTGCTTGGCTTCTATGGTGCTGTGCCGACGTTGCAGCCAACCAATTTTGGACGCGCTTATGCTGCCTATGGTGGGGTTTTTGTTGTTCTATCAATTTTCTGGGGTTGGTTTGTTGATCGAGTAGTACCCGATAAATTTGACTATTTTGGAGGATGGATGATTATTTTGGGTGTCTTAGTCATGATGTATGCGCCTAGAAGCTAATTTTTAAAATAAAAGTTGGTACTGATTTTCCTACAACAGAATTAGTGGAGAAATTGATGATCAATACCAACTCATGAAGGTGCAACAAACCAGCCTGGTTACAGCTTGGATAGTATTTCAACTGACCTAACTTCCCTACCAAAACGTTTCGCTCGATCGGCAACGCGCTTGGCAAAAAGTGGAGCTAGGAGTCATGAATCCGTGGAGTGAAGTTGGCTAGCCCATGCCCAGCAGTTTTTTAATCGTGCCGACCTTTTGGGCATAGGGGGCGTAGCGCCAATCTAAATCGAGCCAAGTGGCCTTCTTCAAAACACTGCGATGGTGCGAGAAGGTGTCGAAGCTGGCCTTGCCGTGATAGCTACCGATGCCGCTGTCGCCCACTCCGCCAAAGGGCAGCGATGGACAGCCCACATGCATCACCGTTTCATTGATGCAAGCGCCGCCGGAACTGGTGCGATCGAGCAAGTAGCGTTGGGTTTGGGTATTTTCCGAGAACACATAGAGCGCCAGGGGTTTGGGGCGACTGTTCACTTGGGTGATCGCCTGATCCAGTTGGTCATAGGGCAACACTGGCAAAATGGGCCCAAAGATTTCATCGGCCATCACGGGGCTGCCCCAATCCACATCGGTGAGAATCGTGGGGGCAATGTAGCGATCGGCCCGGTTGTGTTGGCCGCCCAAGAACGGTTTCCCAGACTCCAGCAACGCAGCCAGGCGATCGAACTGGCGATCGTTAATAATTCGCCCGAAATCTCCACTCTGGGCCGGATCGGTTCCATAAAATGCCGTGACCGCCCCGCGCAATTGGGCCAGCAACTCCGGCATCACCGCCCGATCGACCAGTAGATAATCCGGTGCGATGCAGGTTTGGCCCGCATTCAGGAACTTGCCCCAAGCGATCCGCTTCGCTGCGATCGCCAGATTGGCATCCGCCGTCACAAAGCAAGGACTCTTGCCCCCCAACTCCAGGGTGACCGGCGTGAGGTGCTTGGCCGCCGCTACCATCACAATGCGCCCAATGGCCGTCCCCCCCGTGAAGAAGATATGGTCAAACTTGTTGGCCAACAGGGCTTGGCTGGTGGCAGCATCCCCTTCAAACACCGCCACAAAAGCCGGGTCAAAGGTTTCCCGAATCAGGGTTGCCACCACTGCCGCCGTGGCCGGAGCCACTTCCGAGGGCTTAATGATCGCGCAATTGCCCGCCGCGATCGCCCCCACCAACGGTGAAATCGCCAACGAAAAGGGATAGTTCCAGGGGCCAATAATCAGCGCCACCCCCAGGGGTTGCGGTTCAATCCAAGCGGAACCGGGCCATTGATCGATCGACAACTTGGCCTTTTGGGGCTTGGCCCATTGGGCTAAATTTTTCAGGGCCCCGTCAATTTCTGTAATCGAAGCCAACTCAAAATAGGCCTCATATTCCGGTCGGCCCAAATCCTGTTGTACTGCCGCCACGATCTCCGCCTGTTTGGCCTGAATCGCTTGGCGTAGCTTGGTTAATTGGGTGCGCCGAAAATCCAAGTCACGGGTGCGGCCGGTGGCAAAAAACTGTCGTTGGCGATCGAGGGTTTCCCGAATTTGGGTCTCAAGATCCCAATGAGCCGAATTGGTCGGTTGCGTGGCGATCACCATAGCTGTTGAGTAACCCTTGAATTAACCCTTAAATGACTCGAAAGGGAGTTGTCCCGCAAGTGTGCGCTAATCACTAATCTACTGGAAAATTCCGATTCCAGCTTCGGAACGGTAACCAGGATCTAGCATCCGTTCAGTCAAGCTCAATGGGCACTGGAAGGCCATTTTTTCAACCGATCTGCCTCAGGCAAGGGGCTTAGAGAGTGTTGTCATTTTTCGAGGTGATGCTGAAACGATTGATCTTCCATGCCCCAGTCGTTGTAACAAGATGCTCAAGCCCCTTGTCCCCCGCGATCTGTCAACTGTGGAATCAGCGTTTCAGGCGATTTGATGACAGGCCCTAAGCACCTTGGCTCCAATCCCCAGGCAAGGGGATCAAGCACCTTGTCTTCGATCGCGCGACGATGGAATTAGGCGCTTGGACAGATGCTCAGCAGCATTAGCCAGCATTAGGCCGAGGTGGGCAAATCTTGCACAAAATCGAGGGTAAAAGCCTTGCGATAATCAAGTGTCTTGGGATAAACCCCATACTCAACCATGTTTTCAAAAAATTCCTTCCAGCGGGCTTCGGTCATGTAACCAATGCCGTTAGTAATTGCATCGCCCGAAAGCACGATGCCATATTCCTTTAGCTTCCCGAGACCATAGGTCAAGCGATCGTCCGTCATCTCCGGATAGTCTTTTTTAATCAACGCATTGCCGGGCGCTGGATCGGCTAAATAGCTATACCAACCTTTGGCAGAAGCCTGCACAAACCGTTTCACCACATCGGGTTTTTCGGCAATCATTTGGGATGTGGTATCGATGGTGGTGGCGTAGGGTTTATAGCCCACATCAGCCAGCAGGAAAACGCTGGGCTTGAAGCCGCCTTCTTTCTCGATAGTGTAGGGTTCTGAGGTGACAAATCCCTGCTGGGCGGAAGTTTTATCAGCCAAAAAGGGGGCGGGGTTAAAGTTATAAACCCGGCGCTGACTGTCCGTAAATCCATATTTTTTAGCCAACAGTCCCCAAAAATCTGAAACCGCTTGGGGCGTGACAAACAGGGGCTTTCCCTTCAATTCCGACAAATCTTTCACGCCGGGATGGGCCACAATGCAGCGGGGATCCTTTTGGAAATAGGCGGCGACTGTGATTTTGGGAACGCCTTCTGCGACGGCATTTAGGGCGATCGTGCTGTTGCTCATGGCAAAGTCCACCACTTTCCCAAACAGCAGTTGTGTGCCCGTGGCCGCCTGGGGGCCGCCCATCCGAATTTTTACATCCAGGCCATATTCCTTGTAAATACCGGTGGCTAGGGCTTGGTAAAAGCCGCCATGCTCCGCCTGGGCAACCCAGTCTGTGGCGAGGGTGACCCGATCGAGGCCCTTTTCACCGGTTGGGCTAGGTTCGCTGCTGGTGCTGTTGCCGCAGGCGGTGACCAAGCCGGAACCTAGGGCGATCGCCCCATATTGCAGCAACCGACGACGGGTGAAGGCGGAATCGTTCAACGGAGACATAGGGTTAATTCACGAGAAACTTGAGGATTTTGAGTGCAACGGTTCGATCGGCCAGTCCTGGTCAGCCCTGTTCAGTGAATTTTAAACTTCTCATGCTTTACGTGGGATCCCAGCAGTTTTTAAAGCTGCGAGATCACAGCAAGCCCACGCTGCCATCGAGAGCAAGCGTGGGCTTTTGAAATCAGTTTTGTAAGATTCTTGGGGGGATGATTGGTTGCAGGGTTTGGATATCGTGGGAGCAAGGGGCTTAAGCCCCTTGTCTTTGTTGAGTACTGGAGCTGAGAGCACTCGAGCTGGCAGATTACAGATTGGGTGCTGATTCAAGCTATCCAGAGCCAGCCTCGGGGTAACCACCCGGCCTAGCTGGTGAGGCTGCGGCGGCGGGATTGGGCTTCGTAGCTGGAGCCGATGTCGGTGCGAACGCGGCTCAGTTCCCAGCCCCGTTCCAGGCGATCGCGATAGGTATCCAAGCCTTCGTCGTCGGCTGCGCGATCGAGCACTTCTTGATAAATGCGGTGGATCGCCACTTGTGCTTCGGCGCTGTTGGCAATGGCCCAGCGCACTTTGCGCACTGACCAACCCTGTTCGAGCGCCCGAGCGTAGGTACGCAAACCGGCCAGATCCGCCGGACGGCCCAGGACGGATTGATAGAGGCGATCGACCTCGGCCGCATGACCAGGATCAATGCCCGTTGCCAATAGCGACTCATCCCAAGCACCGGCCACACTCACGTACTGAGCACCGGACTCCAGACAGAGGGACTGTTGGCGATTGCCCACGCAAAGGCTGCTGGCCTGGCTGGGCAGGGCGATCGCGCTGGCGGCGAGGGTGGTGGCCAGCGCGGCACTGAGCGATCGATGGGGCGATCGGCTCGGGAGCATTTGGAGCATCTCGTTGAGCTTCAGCATCAGATGCCAACCTAGGTTGCAAAGTCGGGTAGCAACGGCAAAGTCGTCTCCCCATTCTAAGGGGAAAGTTCCGAACCTCAAAAGGGATCCGGCACTTGTTCACGAAACTTTCACAGAGGTTCAATGAGGTTCAATGACGGGAATTGGATTGCCCAAAGACTCCGCGACGGAAACCCGATTTGAGCTGGGTGGGAGGTGTGTCCGCGCTGAATGTGGGCCCTAGGTCAAAAGACTTAGAGAAAAACCTAGAGAAGAAACATTAGAGAAAAACGGCTAATTTGGAACCCTCAGCGGTCTTTTGCACTTCAATGCGGGCGGTGAATGCCTCCTTGAGTTGGGGAATGTGGGTGACCGTGAGGATGCAACCAAAATCTGGGGCGATCGCATTAATGGCTGCCACCAGTCGATCGCGCCCCGCGTCATCCTGGGTGCCAAATCCTTCATCAATGATCAGGAGTTGCAACGCCGTTCCCGATCGCTGGGCTAACAGTCGTGACAGGGCAAGCCGAATTGCAAAATTAATCCGAAAAGATTCGCCCCCGGAATAGGTTTCATAGGGACGAGTGCCTTGGGCATCGGCAATTTGAATCTCTAGGGTTTCGATGGTGGCGCTGGCTAAGTCAGTTGCTTTCTGTCGCTTAGTTGCGGTTTTTTTGAGGCGCTGAGTCACAAAATTAATGTGCAGTTGATTGGCACTTAATTGGGACAAAATTCGATTGGCCTCCGCTTCCAGTTGAGGCAAGAGGGTTTCGATCGCCAAGGCTTGAATTCCATTTTTGCCAAAGGCCTTGGTCAATTCGTCATAAACGCGCTGTTGATGATGTTTTTGTTGAAGCTGTTGTCGATCGCGCCCGATCTGCTCCGCTAGTTGTTGCAAAAATTCCTGCTGTTGGGAAAGTTGGGCTTGCTTGGCCACCGTTGATTCGATCGCCCGTTGCAGATCATTGAGTTGTGCATCGAGCTGTTGTAAATCCTGGCTGGGATCCGGTTGGTTGGTCAGTTGTGATTGCACCTCTGCCCACTGTTTTGCGAGTTGATTTTGGGTTTCGGTTTGGCTCTGTTGGGCTTGGGCGAGCTGACGTTGCCGATCGAGCAGTTGGGGCGCTTCCTGTTGGCATTGACGCAGGGTTTCTGCTCGGGCTAACCACCCCTGAGCCGATCGCAATTTTGCCCGCACCTGTTCATGGTAATCGGGTTGATAATTCAGCGTTGTTAGTTGTTTTTTAATCAGTGCTAATTGAGCAGTTAATGAGGTGGGTTCAGCCGCGTCTAAATGACTGGCCAGGGTTTTTTGAAGTTGATCGCGCTCTGCCAATAACGCCGGTCGCCGCTGTTGCAATTGTTCTAGCTTTCGTTGGGCTTGGTTCAACTCATGTTGCTTCAGTTCCACCCACCGCCAGCGATCGACCTCAGCCCGCGCCAAGGCCAGGTTTCGATCGTCAAAATTCAAGGCTGTTAGGCGATCGTCTAACTCGGCTAGCTCATGCCGCAAATCTGGGAGCGATCGCCCCAACTCTGGTAACGGTTCGGGAACTGCTCCACCCCGATCAAACCAATCCAAAGTTGCCGTGAGTTGGGCGATTGTGGCTTCCTGAGCCGCCAAGGAAATTTGCTCTTGCTCCAGGGTTTGCAGTTGTTCTTGCAGCTTGCCCCGTTCTTCAATCAAACTATTCAGGGGCTGCAATTCCTGTTTGAGGTTTCGATATTCCTGGCGCAAGATCTGAATTTCGCGTTCTGTCAACGCCAACTGCTCTTGAAGCACCCACAGGCGATCGCGCAGTTCCGTTTCTTCGAGTTTTTGCTTGGCTTGCACTCGCTCCAGGTGATGTTGATCTAGGGGTTGATCGCACAGGGGACAAGCGCCATAGTCCTCTGATATTTCGTGAATTTCCTGATTTTGACTCTTCTGAATCGCCGGTTGCTCTGCCAGCAGGGTCATTTTTTCAGTCAGTTTCGCAAGCTGATTTTCTAAATCCACCCGCATTCCTGTTAAGCGATCAATAAACCCCTTTCGTTCAGTGCCTTTCTCTTGAACCCGATCTTGATAAACTTTGCGATTTTCAAGGGCTTGAATTCGCTGATCAATCTGTTCCCACTGTTGAATCAGTTGAGGACGACGCGCCACAGAAGCCATCGCTCGTTGTTGCAAATTCTGTAACTCTTCCAAACGAGCCACCAAGCGCGATCGCACCCGATCTCCCTCTTGAAGAAGCTGTTGCCGCCGTTGCACTAAGGGAGCCGCCTGGGTTTGCATTTGCTCCAATTGGTTTAAATGGTGGCGTGCAGTTTGCCACTGAGTTGCCGCCGATTCCACCTCCGATCGCTGATTCAGAATGCTCTGTAATTCCTGTTCCTGTTGCGCCAAATCTTGCAAGCGACTATGCAACGTGCGCTGCTCATTTTCCAATCGGCTCACTTCCCGATCGAGCGCTTGTTGTCGCTGGTTTCGCTCCGTTGTCCATTGATGATATTGCTGGGATTTTTGACCCAAAATTTCATCTTCCCGTTGCCATTGCTGAAGCTGCTGAATTCCCGCTTCAATTTCCGTTTGGGCAGCCAGGGTGCGATCGATTTCTGCTTGTCGCTGGGCCAGCCGTTGGCCTTCTTGGGCTAACCGTCCCAGCTCTTGGCAAACGGTTTGTTGCTGCTGCTGAATCCATTGCAATTGGTGTTGCTGGGTTTGGCGTTGCGCTGCCATTGATCGCAACTGCTCCAGTCGGGCTTCTGCTTTTTGTCGATCGCCCCGTAATGCCTTGAGCTGTTGCTCAACGGTGGCCAACTCTTGGGTCAAGCTAGTTCGATCGGCTAGCTTTTGCTCCTGCGATTGAATTGACTCTTCCAGTTGCTTGGCTTCACCCTTCAGCAGCTTTGAGCGTTCCCTCGCCTGTTCTGCCAAATCATCGTATTGCCCCAGCTTCAACAAATCCGCCAAAATGTCCTTGCGATCGGCCGGTGTTTTCAGCATGAATTCATCGGCTCGCCCCTGACGCAAATAGGCGGAATTAACAAAGGTGTCATAGTCCAGCCGCAAGCGCTGCAAAATAGCTGCTTGGGTTGCCCTTGCCCCCCGTTCCGTTAAGCTGCGAAAGACCCATTGATCGGGATCGCCCTCATCGATCGCCATCTGAAATTCCAAAGCAGTGGTTTGGCCCAATCGGCGTGTTCGGATCACCCGATAAACCTCATGACCAAACCGAAAGGTAAAGTTAACGGTCGCTTCCGTTTCGCCCGCGAAAATCACATCATCTTCGGTGGAAGCGCGGCTTTTACCCCAAATTGACCAAGCCATGGCTTCTAGGAGTGATGACTTCCCTGCCCCATTGGCTCCACAAATACAAGCCGTTTGCAGCCCCCCAAAGTGTAGGGTTGCTTCTCGATAACTGAGGAAATTTTTGAGGATGAGCTGTTCGGGGATCACGGTTAACCTCTGCCCTGCCTCTGTGAACCCATTGCTGATCAATGGGCTGGATTAATCTTGCTGAATGAGTTACTTTTCAGGCTCATTTTGACATTTTTAGCACTTCTTTTGGGTGCTCATTCAAAAACAGGCTATAACCAGAAACGGCAGCCCCCGCATGGGGGGCGATCGGCCAAGCCCTGGCTACGGGGTGACCCGGGCAACTGTCCAGCCCCCTTCAACACCTACCCTTCTCAACTCCTGATCGTCTATTTTTTAGGCTCTTTGAACCATGGCAAAAATTGGCTATTTGGTTAACCGCCGCAGCGGCAAAAAAATTCGGGTTGGCGCTTGTGTCAAATCCACAAGCAAGCCGCCGAGATTTAGCCTGTTTCAGTCAAAACTTGGTGCCGATCAGTTGCCCAGCCGCGTTGATTTGCGTCAATACATGACCCCCGTTGAAGATCAATCCACCGTGGGCAGTTGCACCGCCAACGCGATCGCCGGAGCCTATGAATATTTAGCGCAGCGGGCCCACGGAGAAGCGGGCGACATCAGCCGCTTGTTTATCTACTACAACACGCGGCGTGCGGAAGGAACCGTGGGCGACGGTGGCAGCTCCATCAGCGGCAGCATCCAAGTGCTTGAAGAAGTGGGCGCTTGCACCGAAGAAACCTGGCCCTATGTTCCTGAAGAATTTGACACGGAACCTTCCCCCGCAGCTTACGAGGAAGCGCAGAATTTTTTGGTAGATGAAGCGCATGAAATCCCTATTGATTTAGCAGCCATGAAAGGCTGTTTAGCGGAGGGTTATCCCTTTGCCTTTGGCTTGATTCTCTACGATTCGTTTAATCAAGCGGGAAAAGGTGGCCGCGTTCCGTTGCCCAGCCGCAATGAACAAGTTCGCGAAACCCACGGGGCCCATGCCATGCTCTGTGTGGGCTATTCCGATCGCAATGAAGCCTTTATTGTGCGCAATTCTTGGGGATCGGATTGGGGCGATCAAGGCTATTGCTACATTCCCTATGACTACATGACCAACACGGATTTGTGTTTCGATTGTTGGGCAATTCAGCAAGTCTCGGATCTGGATTTTTCGGCTGGCATTTACAGCGAAGATGACGAAGAATTTGCCAGTGACTATAACTCTGAGGACGATGAAAGTGATTATGACTACTCAGAGGAAGAGGACGAAGGAATCAGCATCTCAGTAAACTACGACGGCGAAGAAGGCGACGAGGAAGAAGAATACGACGAAGAAGATTACGGAGATTCGGAAGAGGAAGAAGAAGATTACGAGGAAGAAGAAGAGGAATACGAAGAAGAAGAGGAGGAAGAAGAAGAATATGATGAAGAGGAGGAAGAATATGATGAAGAGGAGGAAGAAGAAGAAGAGTAAGTTGCTGATTGGGCATTCGCTCGATCGAACCCTTGGCTGTTCTCGGTTCTCCAGTGATTGATCAAGTGATTGATCAATGGATCGGCTGATCGAGGATTGACCGATCGACCGATCGACCGTCTTGGGCAAGGGGCTTCAGCCCCTTGTCTGAAGTGGTTTCAAGGTTTTTTGCCATGGGCTTTGCCACAGCCATTGGCCAGCCTCAATGTTGCAAAAGTTGGCGGGGACTCATGCAGGGCGATCGGGTCACGCGACACTAAGGGATGGTTCTTGTTCCCAGCGCCATGCAATCCACCGAGTTTTTGCCCCAACCCGCCCCCAGCACCGCGCCCGAGGCCGCCCAGGCGACCCAAAATCGCAAAGCCGACCACCTGCGAGCCTGCTTGCAAGATGATGTGCAGTTCCGGCAGGTGGGCAGCGGCTTGGATCGCTACCGATTTGAGCATTGCTGTTTGCCGGAACTGGATCGATCGACCATTGATCTCCGCACTCAATTTTTGGGCAAATCGCTGCGGGCCCCGTTGCTCATTTCCTCCATGACCGGCGGCACAGACCAGGCAGAACAAATCAATCTGCGGTTGGCGGCGGCGGCCCAGCGCTGGGGCTTGGCCATGGGGGTTGGCTCACAGCGGGTGGCAGTGGAGCGGCCGGAGGTGCGCCGAACCTTTGCGGTGCGATCGGTCGCTCCAGACATTCCGCTGTTTGCCAACCTGGGGGCGGTGCAGCTTAACTATCGCTATGGTTTGGCTGAGTGCCAGTCTTTGGTGGATTGGTTGGAAGCAGATGCGTTGATTTTGCATCTGAACCCCTTGCAGGAGGCGGTGCAAACCAAGGGCGATCGCAACTTTGCCGGGTTGCTCGATCGAATCGCAGACCTTTGTGCCCAACTGCCCGTGCCTGTGATTGCCAAGGAGGTGGGCAACGGCATTTCGCGCACCATGGCTGAGAAGTTGATGGCGGCCGGTGTCCAGGCGATCGACGTGGCCGGAGCGGGGGGCACGTCTTGGGCCAAGGTGGAGAGCGTGCGGGCTTTGGATCCTAAACAGCGCCGCTTGGGCGAAACCTTTGGTGATTGGGGCATTCCCACGGCTGAATGTATCACTGCAATTCGGCAGGTGGCTCCTACGATTCCGCTCATTGCGTCCGGCGGTCTGCGCAATGGCTTAGATGCGGCTAAGGCGATCGCCCTCGGGGCAAATTTGGCGGGGTTGGCCATGCCCTTTTTACATGCGGCTAATGAGTCTGACGGTGCTTTGGATTTTCTGTGTGATGTGTTGATTGCGGAACTGGAAACCGCCATGTTTTGCACTGGCAATCGCACGATCGAGGATCTACAAACTCGCGGCCGACTGCAACTTCAGTAGGCAACTGTGCCTGATGGCAATTGCTTCTTGGGAGCTGAGGGGATGATCCCTTCAGCGATTCCTCAAGATGGGGTCAAATTGGATCGTTGCTTGAGCCAGACTTTAAAAATAGTAGAATTTTGAGTGATCACAATCACAATCAAAATGTAATTTGCAGTTTTCCGAGTTAGGGACGCGGCCCACTTTCCTTGGGCTAGGGATTAAGATCAAGATAGCGAGATAAAGATAGAATAAGTATAAGCTTCTGACGATTCATTGTAACCACTTCATCAGTGGCTTTTCTTTGCCTTTTTTGCCCTTGAAGAATGCGCCTCAAAAGGTGGCATTGCTTTTTTCATGGCCTTTTTCAGGGCTGTTGGGACGGCTGTTGAGATGGCCTTGATGGGTGAGTCCTGAGTTCCTGGTGTTGAGTAGTTTGGCAAACGTTGCTCAACATGATCGCCCCGAAGCCGCGACCAATGCCCTGTTCAAAATCACTGCCCGATCGTTGCGCTGGTGACCCAATGGGGAATGGCGATCAGGCTCGAAATCAATCTTTTTTCGATCAATCTTCTCTCTAGCGTTAGGTTCATGACCAATTCCCAGGCGATTGCAGCCAACTCAGAACCCATTCGACGATTGGCGACGGGCAAGGCAGAATCGCCATCCCGGCCGTTTGATCCCGGATCGTTTCTAATTTTGGTGGTTGATGATGTCAGCCAAAATGTGCGCCTGTCGATCGAAATGCTAGATCAGGCGGGCTATGAAACCACATTTGCCATGACGGGAGCCGAAGCATTGATGAGGGTGCGATCGGCCCAACCGGATCTGATTTTGCTAGATTTGATGATGCCGGGAATGAGCGGTTTGCAACTGTGCGATCGCCTGAAAGACGATCCGACCCTGCGGGATATTCCCGTGTTGTTTGTCACGGCCAGCAACGAAGAGACCCACATGCTAGAAGCCTTTCAGCTTGGCGCTGTGGACTACATCACCAAACCCTTTCGCTCGGCGGAACTCTTGGCTCGGGTGCGGGTGCATTTGGAACTCAAGCAAGCACGCGATCGCCTCAGTCAGGCCCTGAATGCCCTGCAACGAACCCACGCCCAACTGCAAAGCGCCTACACCGAATTGGGCCGCTTGGCCACCACCGACCCCCTGACCGGTTTGGCCAATCGTCGGCATTGGATGACCCTGGCCAAAAAGGAATTTCAGCGCAGTTGTCGCTACCAACATCCCCTTTCGGTGTTGATGTTGGATTTGGATCACTTCAAGGCCGTGAACGATACCTATGGCCATGCTGTGGGCGATTTGGCCCTGGCCACGGCCACCCAAGCCGCCAGCAGCATTTTGCGAACTCAGGATTGTCTGGGGCGCTATGGGGGTGAGGAATTTGTGATGCTGTTGCCGGAGACCGATGCGGCCGCCGCTGCGATCGTGGCGGAACGGATTCGCAAGGCGATCGCCGATCCGACCATCACCAGTTTGCCCAGCGCCCCGGGCTTAACCCTAACGGTCAGCATTGGCGGCACTAGTTGCCAGCCCACCGACACCTCGATCGAGGCGGCCTTAAACCGGGCCGATCGGGCCCTTTACCAAGCCAAAAACCGGGGCCGCAATCGAGTGATGATGGTGCTGTAGCGGCCAATTGTTTACGGTTGATTAACCCTCGGCAAGGGCCCACTGCTGGCCGAGGTGCGATAAACTGTTACGAAATGTAAAACTCAAAACGTAACAATTCAGGAACAAACCATGACTCAACCACAACCGACCACCACCCCCAACCTCGAAGAACCCAAATTTGGCTTCAATGACTATGCCGAGCGCCTGAATGGCCGCGCCGCCATGGTGGGTTTCCTGCTGGCTTTGGCGATCGAGGCGGTGACGGGTCAAGGGCTGTTGGCTTGGTTGGGCCTGCTGTAGGGGCCTGCTGTTGTCCGTTGCTTGGCAACCCGCTGCAACGGGTTGAGCTTGTTGAGCGGGATTTGCCAAGCCTAATTCTTTGCGAAATGCTTTGTGAAATTCAGGGTGCAGCCCCCGCCCGATCGCTCAGCCCAAGAGGCGAGTGGGTGTGGCTGCGTCTCTTTTGTGGGCCGCGGATGGGCCGCTTCAAAAGCTGACAATGTTGAAGGCATTGACGCTGAAGATATTGACAGCAGCAGAAAAAATTTCTAGCAGCAGAAAGGTTTATACAATCAGAGTTAGGGGTGACGTGGCTAGGAATCAGCCATCGTTTGGGGATCACCCTTGGGATCAAAACCGCTGAGGACTAAACCGATGGGTAAGCGTTGGCCGCGGCTGTTGCAGCAACGATATCGACGAGAGCCGATCGCCGCCTTCGTGCTAACCATGGGTCTGGTGCAGGTGACGATCGGGGGTGCAGATAGTGACGCAGGCTTGGCCGCTTTGGGGCTAATCTTTTTGGGCACGGCCGCCGCTCTCTATTGGCTGAAATATTCCGCGCGTGTGATTGACGCGGCCCGATCGCCCCGCATCACCTACCGCAGTTCCTCCGCCAGTCGCTTGCCCGTTTTGCCCGCAGCCCCCCAGCTAACCCCGGTCTATTCAGATCGATCGCGATCGCCCCTGCCGCCCTTGCGCCTCCGCGATCGCCCCAATTCCGCCGACTAACCCTTGTCGCCAGCCTCCGCGATTCCCAGCCTTCTCGAATGAATCCAGAATTCTGAGCGAATCATCGTCCCGATCGAGCCGCATTGCATGAGCGATCTTTGCACCATCAGCCGTCGTGTCCAGTTTTCCGCAAGCTACCGTTACTGGTTGCCGGAACTGACGGAGGCGGAAAATCATCGACGGTTCGGGATCGCCGCTCGATCGCCCGGCAGCACCTTCACGCTTTGGGTGCAAGTCCAAGGGCCGATCGATCCCTTCGGCATGGTGGCCAACCTGTCCACCACCGTCAAACGCGCCCTGCAACGGGAAGTGCTCGAACCCTTACACGGAGCCAATCTCAACCAAATTTGGCCAGAATTTGCCAACACCCTGCCCACCAGCGAGTGGCTGGCCCAGGTGCTGTGGCAGCGTTTGGGCCAATGTTGGCAGCGGCAGGGCTTGCAACTGCGGCAAGTGCAACTGTCGCCCGATCCCGGTTTAGTTGTGGAATATCGAGGGCAAGCTATGGAAGCTCATCTAACGGTTCATACCCACTTCAGCGCCGCCCATCGTTTGGCTTTGCCAACCCTGACCTTGGCTCAAAATAGCGAAATTTATGGCAAATGTTCCCGCCCCAGCGGCCATGGTCACAACTACCAATTGTGGGTGACGGTGTGCGGTCAAATTGACCCTAGAACGGGCATGGTTGTTGAACTCAACCGGCTCCACGATCTCATTGAAATGCAAGTGGTGGAGCCGCTTGATCACACTTTTTTGAATCAGGACATTGCCTACTTTCAAGACATTGTGCCCACGGCGGAAAATATTGCCGTTTATATTCGCGATCAACTGCTGGAGCCAGTGCGGGAATTGGGAGTACAGTTGGTGAAAATTCGGCTGGATGAAACCGAAAATAACTCCTGTGAAGTGTATGTGGAAACGGAAGCCCCGTGGGTCGATCTCCCCGTAACCAGCGCGATCGACCCAGGAAAACCGGCGGGCGTGGGTGCAAACTAGGGCAGTCCGTGCCAGCTATTCAAACCGTACCGCCGTGCCACTCACCGCCACCATCAACATGCCACCGCCGTTGGACAGGCTAATGGTTTCATAATCAATATCAATGCCAATGATGCCGTTTGCCCCCAATTCCGTGGCGGCGGCTTTCATTTCATTCATGGCGATGTCTTTGGCCTTGCGCAGTTCTTTTTCGTAGGAACCCGATCGCCCGCCAATCACGTCTCGGATGCCAGCGAAAAAGTCCTTGAAAATGTTCGCCCCCAAGATCGCTTCTCCACTGACCACGCCGTAATAGGAGATGATGCGCTTGCCTTCGAGGCTGGAGGTTGTGGTGAGCAACATAATGTGATTAGTGATTCCGGTAATCGGTTCTTTAGACCGCTTGCATCAATCAAGACCCTCACCCTAAATCCCTCTCCCAAGTCGAGAGAGGGACTTGATCACCAGCCACGAGATCGCTGTAACGCAATGGTTCTGGCTCCCCTTCGTCCCCCTTGGGATCAGGGGTTGGGGGATGAGGGCTGTTAGCTGATTCGCGCAAGAGGTCTTTTGATTGGGTTTCGCCTGATCTCATTCCTGTTGTAGCAAGATTAATGGGCGATCGACCGAGGGGTTGTGGAGGACTGTTCACGGGTTTTGGTGACTTTCACAGAAAAGACCCAGCCGCTCGATCGGGTCAATGGCCACTCAATCGCCACGAATGGCGGCAAACTTTGCTTGAATGGCCCGCAAATATTGCACGGGGTCTCAACCATGCTGGTACGAAAGTTGGGCGATTGCGAAGAATTTGTGGCGGGCGACAATTCGATTTTGCGAGAGCTGCTGCACCCCGATAAGCAGTCGATCGACCTGCGCTATAGCTTGGCCCATGCCATTTTGCCCGTGGGCGAAACCTCGCTGCCCCACTCCCTGACCACCTCAGAGGTCTACTACATCATGGCGGGGCGGGGAGAAATGCACATCGATGGCGAGGTGCAAATCATTGAGCCGGGGGATGCAGTTTATATTCCGCCCCACGCTAAACAATTCGTGCGCAGCTTGGGGCCCGAGCCGCTGACCTTCATCTGTTTGGTGGATCCGGCCTGGCGCAAGGAAGATGAAACAGTCTACGGGAGCGAATCTTAGGGCTTGTCGCCAAATCGCCTGCAACCCTGATTCCACCGTTGACAGACCGAGAGGGACAAGGGGCTTAGGGCTTGTCGCCAAATCGCCTGCAACCCTGATTCCACCGTTGACAGACCAAGAGGGACAAGGGGCTTAAGCCCCTTGTTACAGCGCTTGGGGCATGGAAAATCAACCGTTTTTGTCGCATCCCAAAAAATGACGACAGACCCTGACGACCTGTGCCAGTTGCAGGGGCGATCGGGAGCAGGTGGGTTGCTATTTTTGGTAAAAATTACTATAAATAAATTGACCGGCCACCCGTCAACGGCCAGAGCGGTGTGACTGCCTCAAGATCCCTCCTGGCGATCGCCCGATCGATCGCTTCCCCAGTTATGTTGACCCTCACCACGCCCAACTTGGGGCCCGCAACCCTAGACGCTCAAGTGGGCAACAGCGCCCTGCTGACGGATCTGTATCAGTTGACGATGATCGCTTGCTATTGCGATCGGGCGGTGGAGCAACAGACCGCCAGTTTTGAGCTGTTTACGCGCCGGTTGCCCGATGGGTTTGGCTACTTGGTGGCCATGGGACTGGAACAGGCCCTGCAATACCTGGAGCAGTTTCAGGTCAGCGCGTCCCAACAGGCCCAACTGCGGGCCACGGGGCTGTTTGACCATGCGCCCGATCGGTTTTGGGACTTGTTGGCAACGGCTCGGTTTACGGGAGACCTGTGGGCCGTGCCCGAAGGAACCGTGGTGTTTGCCCATGAACCGCTGCTGCGAATTGAGGCTCCCCTCTGGCAAGCCCAGTGGGTGGAAACCTATTTGCTGAATGTGCTGAACTATCAAACCCTGGTGGCCACGCGATCGGCCCGGTTGCGGGATGTGGCGGGCGATCGGGTGCAAATTTTGGAGTTTGGCACGCGGCGGGCCTTCAGTCCCCAGGCGGCCCTGTGGGCGGCGCGGGCGGCCTTGGCGGCCGGCTTGGATGCCACTTCTAATGTGGAGGCGGCGTTGCAGTTGGGGCGACAACCGGCGGGCACGATGGCCCATGCCCTCGTGATGGCTCTGGGCGCTTCCATGGGGTCGGAGCTGGCGGCGTTTGAGGCTTTTCAGGGCCTGTTCCCCCATGGGGCGCTGCTGGTGGATACCTTTGACCCGGTGCGGGCGATCGACCAGTTGGCGGAGCGGGTGCGGGCCGGTGGGGCCCCCGTGCCGGCCATTCGGTTGGATTCGGGAGACTTGGTGAATCTGTCACAGCTAGCGCGCGATCGATTGCCGGGAACGCAAATTTTGGTCAGCGGTGATTTGGATGAGGCAGAAATCGATCGCCTACGGGTGGCCGGTGCTGAGATTGACGGCTATGGCGTGGGCACCAAGTTGGTGACGGGCCAGCCGGTGAATGGGGTTTATAAATTGGTGGAATTGGCGGGGCAACCGGTGGCCAAAGGCTCCAGCGGCAAGGCAACCTATCCGGGCCGCAAACAGGTGCTGCGCGATCGGGACGAGGCGGGCCGTTGGTTGGGCGATCGGTTGGTGTTGGCCGATGAAGTGCCCCTGTCAGAATCGGGATTGTTGCGGCCCGTGATGCGTGCGGGACAACGGTTGACGGATCCAGAATCCCTGCTGACCATTGCCCAACGCACCCGATCGCAGGTTCAAGGCCTCCCGGAGGCGGTGCGATCGATCCATGACCCAACCCCAGTGCGGCCGGAACTGTCGCCTGCGCTACAATCGCTCACGACTCGGGTGCATCAGTCGATCCAAGCGGCTTCCTAAGCGGCTTCCCACGCTCCTTCCCAAACAGTCCCAAGGCCAGCACCCCAGTGGTTGCCAATTCCGCTCCATCAACCCGTCATTGTCCACAAACCTGTATTCCTGCCGTTGCTTTGGCGGCCAGAATCCCATGATGTCGATCGCGTTGTTTGGAACCAGTGCAGATCCCCCAACCTATGGCCATCAGGCGATCGTTGCTTGGTTGGCCCAACGGTTCGATCGGGTTGCGGTTTGGGCTGCGGACAATCCCTTCAAAAGTCATCGTGCTCCTCTCGACTGTCGCACGGCCATGCTGCGGGTGTTGATCGAGTCGATCGAACCGCGGCCCGCCCATGTGCAGGTTTGTCCAGACCTGAGCCACCCGCGCACGGTGGTGGTGCTGGAACGGGCCCGGGAACGCTGGCCCAATGCCCAGTTCAGCCTAGTGATTGGGTCAGATTTGGTGGCCCAACTGCCCCGTTGGTATCGCTCGGCGGACATTCTGCAATTTGCCCAGTTGCTGGTGATTCCCCGGCCGGGCTATCCCTTAGAAACGGCCGCGATCGAACATTTAGCCGACCTGGGAGCCAGGGTGCAGGTGGCTGACCTCAGCAGCCCCGCCAGTTCTTCCACCGCCTATCGGGAAGCGGGCGATCGCAACAGTATCCCCCCCGAAATTGAAGCCTATATTCGGGGTGAGCAGCTTTACCTATGGCAGAACGTCGGCTAGGTTCCCATCGCCTGAACGGAAAACTCAGCGCCAAGCTTAGTGCCCAACAGAGCACCAAACAGAGCGCTAAACAGAGTGCTAAACAGAGTGCCCAACAATCGTCTGCTCCCCTGACTGGCGATTCCCTGGCCGATTTCAAAGTAGGGGTTGATAACGTCATTTTTTCCGTGGACAGCGACAAGCGCCGACTGTTGGTGTTGTTGGTGATGCGGCAACACGAACCCTTTGCCGGTTGTTGGAGCTTGCCCGGAACCCTGGTGCGCCAAGGCGAGGCCCTGGAAGCGGCGGCCTATCGCGTCTTGGCGGAAAAAATTCGTGTTCGGCATCTGTACCTAGAGCAGCTTTATACCTTTGGTGGGCCCGGCCGCGATCCCCGGGAAGCCGCCGACAGTTTCGGGGTGCGATACTTGTCCGTCAGCTACTTTGCCCTGGTGCGCTATGCGGAGGTGGAGGCGATCGCGGACTTTGCCACCGATGGGGCGATCGGGATTGCTTGGTATCCATTCGATCGCCTGCCGGAGCTGGCGTTTGATCACGATCGAATTGTGCAATACGGCTATCAACGCTTGCGCAACAAATTGGAATACAGCCCGATCGCCTTTGATGTGTTGCCGGAATCCTTCACCCTCAGCGATCTCTATCAGCTTTACACCATTGTTTTAGGCGAAAACTTTTCGGACTATTCCAACTTCCGCAGCCGCTTGCTGAAGCTGGGAATTTTGTTGGACACGGGCGTGAAGGTGTCGCGCGGTGCGGGTCGCCCGGCCAGTCTTTATCAATTTGATGCGATCGCCTTTCAACAGTTGGAAAATAAGCCCCTCGTTTTTGTCTAAATCTTTGTCTAAATCTTGGGCAAAATCTTGGTCTAATAGTCAAAGTTGCCTGCAAAAACCCTGCAAAAAACTGCGATGACTGCGCCCAGTAACTCCCCCGATCTTGACCAGTTGCCGGCCGATCGAGCCGGAAAACCAGCCCAGCCTTGGTTTTGGCTCCTGTGGGCCGGCTTTGCGCTCTATGCTTTCCTGTTGGCTCCGCCCGATCGCCCGGACACCTTGGATTTGATCATTCGCCTTTCGACGGGACAAGTATCCGGCGAAAATCCACTGATTGTGGCTCTTTTTAACCTGATGGGCATTTGGCCACTGGTTTACTGCTGCTTGCTGTTTGCCGATGGGCGTGGGCAGCCAGTGCGTGCTTGGCCCTTCGCGATCGGGTCGATGGCATTGGGGGCCTTTGCCCTGTTGCCTTATTTGGCCCTGCGGCGATCGAACCCACAGTTCACGGGCGAGCGATCGCGCCTGATTCGGTTCTGGGATTCCCGTTGGCTAGCCCTCGGTCTTGGCCTTGGGGCGATCGGGCTGTTGGGTTGGGGTCTGTCCCAAGGCGACTGGTCAGATTTTGGGCAACAGTGGCAAACCAGCCGATTCATCCATGTGATGAGCCTTGATTTTCTGATGCTTTCCTTGCTGTTTCCTGCCTTGGTGGGCGATGATTTGGCCCGACGCGGCTGGCATCAACAAACCCTGTGGAAGTGGCTAACGTTTTTGCCGTTACTCGGGCCTTTGGCTTACCTTTGCCTTCGCCCACCGATTCAGGTAACCAATGAGTAACTAGCAATTATTGGGGGAGTGAACTTGGTTGGCTTTTAGCAAATTTTCGGAATCTTTTTAGTCTTGGAGTCTTGTAGGTTGGGTTGAGACACGAAACCCAACAACAGCAAGGTTAATGGTGGTCAAGTTGGGTTTCACAAAGCTCAACCCAACCTACCGACTTTTAGCGAATTTTTGAAATTTCTTCAGGGCTTTTCAGAGGTTTCTTGAATTTTGCAAACTTTTCAAATCCTTTTGAAAATCTCAATCCCTTTTGGGCTGTTCAAGCATCTTTCGTAAGAGTGTTTTAACCCATGAAACGTCGCCATTTAATGCAGTCGATCGGGCTGGGTTCCGTGACGGCCACCGCTGCGGCCTGTGCCTCCAAACCCAGCGGCGGCCCGCCCGTTGCTGCCGACCTACCCAGAATCGAATGGCGGGCGATCGCCAGTTGGCCCAAAGCCCTCGACACTATTTTTGGGGGCTTAGTCAGCATCTGCGATCGGGTTAAAGAACTCAGCGAGGGGCGATTCATCATCACGCCCCACACCGCTGGCGAAATCGTTGGCGCACTGGAAGTGATGGATGCAGTGCAATTAGGCGCTGCCGAATGTGGCCACAGTTCCAGCTATTACTATTTGGGCAAACATCGAGGACTCGCCTTTGGCACTTCGGTGCCCTTTGGCCTCACGGCCCAACAACAAAATGCTTGGCTTTATGCTGGAGGCGGCTTAACAGCACTGCAAGCCATTTATCGCAGCTTCAATATTATTAACTTTCCCGCTGGTAACACGGGAACCCAAATGGGGGGCTGGTTTAAACGCGAAGTTCAAACCCTCAGCGATTTGCAGGGTTTAAAAATGCGAATTCCCGGCCTCGGGGGTGAGGTGATGTCGCGGCTGGGGGTGAATGTGCAGGTGCTGCCCGGTAGCGAAGTGTTCTTGGCCCTCGATCGGGGCACGATCGATGCGGCCGAGTGGGTTGGCCCCTATGACGACGCGAAATTGGGTCTGAACCGCGCCGCCCGTTTTTATTACTATCCCGGTTGGTGGGAACCCGGCAGCACACTCGATTTCTTTGTCAACTTAGAAGCCTGGAATCGGTTGCCGAAGGCCTATCAACAGATCATTCAACTGGCAGCCCAAGAAGCTAACTATGCCATGTTATCAAAGTATGAAGCCCTCAACGCAGAGAGCCTGAAAACCCTCATTGCCAGTGGCACACAACTACGACCCTATTCCACAGAGATTCTGAAAAAAGCCAAGATAGAAACAGAGGCGCTGTTTGCGGATTTGGCCCAGCGAGATGCCAATTTCAAGGGCATTTATGAACCCTGGAAAACCTTTCAACAATCGGTCATTCACTGGAACAACACCAATGAATGGGTTTTTTCGGAAGCGGTTAAACCTTGAACGATTCAATCTTGCCTTTAAATCCTTCAAATCCTTTCAATTTCCCCGTTTAAACCTATGCAAAATTGGCAACGGTGGCTTCAACAGCAACTCCCTCCCTGGTTGCGACTGGCTCGACAGATTGATCGCTGGAATTTTCGCTTGGGCCAAGCCATGGGCTGGTTGGTGGTGGCCATGCTGGCGATCGGGTCTTGGAATGTAATCGGTCGCTATTTGGGCCGGGCGATCGGGCGAAATCTCACCTCCAACACCAGCATTGAGTTGCAGTGGTATCTCTTTAGTGGTGTGTTCCTGCTCGGTGCTGCCTACACCATGCAGCGAAATGGCCATGTGCGGGTAGATGTGTTCTATAGAAATTGGTCGCCCCGCACCCAGGCGATCGCTAACTTAGCCGGAACCGTTCTGTTTCTGATGCCCTTTTCGATTTTGATTTTGGTGGCTTCTTGGCAATGGACAGCTAATGCTTGGATTGTTCAGGAACTCTCGCCCGATCCCGGTGGCTTGCCGCGCTATCCCATCAAAGGATTGATTTTAATTAGTTTCGTAGTTTTGATCATTCAAGGAATTTCAGAAATTATTAAAAACTTGGCAATAATTGCCGGGCTGGGTACAGATCCCTTACCGCAGTCGATCGCCCACTCGATCGCCCCCAGCCAAGCATCGGAAAACCCCTCGGAGGGCGATCGCTAATGGCAACCATTGGATTTGACTGGCTGGGGCCCCTCATGTTTTTGGGGGCGCTGCTCTTTTTGTCCCTCGGCTATCCCGTCGCCTTTTCCTTGGGTGGGGTTGCCATTGTTTTTGCCCTGATTGGAATCAATGTCGATGCGTTTGAGCCAAGCTTTTTAGCTGCCTTGCCCAGCCGTATTTTCGACATTATGAAAAATTACACGTTGCTGGCCATTCCATATTTTATTTTCCTAGGATCCGTCCTGGAAAAGTCAGGAATTGCTGAGCAACTTTTAGAAACCGTCGGCATTTTGTTTGGCCGCTTGCGGGGTGGCTTGGCTCTGGCGGTGGTGGTGGTGGGGGCAATGCTGGCGGCCACAACGGGAGTCGTGGCGGCAACGGTTGTGGCCATGGGCCTCATTTCCCTGCCCATCATGCTCCGCTATGGCTACAATCGCGAGCTGGCCACGGGGGTGATTGCTGCCTCCGGAACCTTGGGACAAATCATTCCGCCCAGTGTGGTGCTGGTGGTGCTGGGCGACCAATTGGGTGTTTCGGTGGGCAATTTGTTCCTCGGGGCAGTGATTCCCGGTTTGATGATGGCGGGGGCCTTTGCCTTGCATGTGTTGCTGGTGGCCTTTTTGAAGCCGGAGGCCGCGCCGGCCCTGCCGCCGGAGGTTTGCCAAATACCGCGCCGAGAATTACGGCAACGGGTGGTGCAGTCCATGCTGCCCCCCTTGGTGCTGATTTTGTTGGTGTTGGGGAGCATTTTCTTTGGCATTGCCACCCCCACGGAGGCGGGCGCGGTGGGTTCCTTGGGGGCGATCGCCCTGGCCCTGTTGAATCGCCAATTCAGTTGGGTTGCCCTGCGGGACTCCTGCGAGGCTACCCTGCGCATTTCCAGCATGGCCCTATTCATTTTGATTGGTTCAACGGCCTTCAGCCTGGTGTTTCGGGGTCTCCACGGCGATCGGTTCATGTTTGAAATTTTGTCGAACTTGCCGGGTGAGGGGGTTGGCTTCCTGGCGCTCAATATGTTGGTGGTTTTCTTGTTGGGGTTCTTTATTGACTTCTTTGAAATCGCCTTTATTGTGGTTCCGATTTTTGCCCCTGTTGCCAAAGCCCTTGGGTTCAATATGATTTGGTATGGGGTGATTTTAGGGGCGAATTTGCAAACTTCCTTTCTCACGCCACCCTTTGGATTTGCCCTGTTTTATCTACGGGGTGTTGCTCCTGCCATTGTCAAAACGGAGGAGCTATATCGGGGGGTAATTCCTTTTATTTGTCTGCAACTGCTGGTGTTACTGATGATTATTCTGTTCCCGGATTTGGTGATGTGGTTACCGTCCCTTAGTTTTGACTAGACCTCTTTCGCAAATCAGTAAAAAAGCCTTCATCCTCTTCTCAAAATGGGACGATCGACAATCATCCTGTAGGTTGGGTTGAGGCACGAAACCCAACAACAAGATTCATGGCGATCGAGTCGGGCTTTCCAAAGTTCAGCTCAGCCGACGGGAAAACCAGACCAAGAAAGTTAGGAATTCAGAGCCGGGCGATCGCGCTGTTGATCCTGCCGAGAATACACTTGACCATCATCCCAAAGGCCAACCAAAGCCGTGATTAAAGCCTTGGCAAAACCCATGCAATAGCAGCCAAAACGTACCAATACTTTTAGGGGTGAACCGCTCTTGTAGCAGGGAGGATGGCCCAAAACATGGCAGTCAAACAGTTTGGCAAAAAAGCGAATCTGTTGCCCAAGGTTGAGGTGTTTGAATCCGAGCCAAAAATGGTTGTGATAGAAGGTGGTTTGATAGCCGATCGAGCGGGTGCTGATGTCATGGCAACCGCCGGTTTCTTCGCCTAAATGCACCAAATGGGCGGCGGGGTCATACCAAATTTTGAAGCCAGTTTTGCGCAGGCTAAGGCAAAAGTCAGATTCTTCACGGACAGCGCTGCCCCGATAGCGTTCATCAAATCGCAGGCCGTGCTGCACAAACAGGTTGCGCCGAAAGGACATGTTGCAGCCTCGGGCCGTGATCACCGGTTGGGGCTGGGTGGCCCGCACCAGGTCAATGTGATACCAGGCGATCGCGGGGTCAGAGGCTTCCGGCACTTGGTAATCAAATTCGCCCACATGTTTGGTGCATTCTTGCTCTAATTTCATGCGATCGAACACACGCCCGGCCACCGCTCCAATCTTGGGATCGCCATAGTTGGCCACATGGGCCGCAATAAAACCCGGCTCCAGGCGCACATCATCATCAATAAAAATCAGAACTTCACCGCTCGATCGCCGGGCCGCAAAGTTTCGGGCCCCTGGCAAGCTGGCCCAGCGCAGGCGATGCCATTGAATTTTGCCCCCGTCGGCCCATTGGGCCAGTTTTGCTTCGGTTTCGGGCAGGTGCTGCGGGGTTTGGTCAACGACGATCACTTCAAAATCAGGATAGTTCTGGGCTAGAACATCCTCGATCGAGGTGCAAAGCACCTGCTCGCGCCCGTAGGTGGGCACAATGACTGAAACCTTTGGCAACTGGGAAACCTGACTCATATCCGCAACCGTGGGGGATGGCTAGGATGGCTGGAGCGATTCGATCGAACCGTAAATCTTAATCCAAGAGCATCCGAGCGTTGTCCGGTGAAGGGCCGCTAGGGGCGGGGGCGGTTAACATACCGCGCCGCGATCGCCCCGCCAATGAACCCAAAAAGATGCATTTGCCAGGACACGCCCGAGCGCAACGGTAGCACCCCAAAGATCAAACTGCCATAGAGGCTGAAAATAAAAATCGAAAGCAAAATGCCGCTGGCACTGCGTTCAAACCAACCCCGAAACAGCACATAGCTGAGATAGCCAAACACCAAACCACTTGCACCGATGTGGATGGAGTTGCTGGGGCCAATCAGCCAGGTTCCCAGACCGCTAATTAGGGCGATCGCGCCGGTCACTTTCCAAAAGGTTTCGCGTCCGCGCACCAACACCAACCAACCCAGCACCCCCAGGGGCACGGTGTTGGCCATCAAATGGGCCAAGTCCCCATGGAGCAAGGGGGCAAAGACAATTCCCCGCAGGCCGATCACATTGCGGGGAACAATGCCCAACACATCGAGATAGCCCCGAAAAACGAACTGATCAACAATTTCCAGCAGCCACAGGAGGCCAATCAGCGATGCCAAAAATCGCCCTTGGGATTTGAGTTCTTCGGTCACATGCTCAAGGAGTGATTACTGAAATTGACGACTGAAAAGGATTCCCAGGGGAATGCAATTAGAAGGGAAGACGATGCGCGTTTTCCACTATAGCCAGGATAGCGAACGAAATCGTTGGCGGGGGCGGCCCTGGACTGCGGGCTTGGGCGGATGATCGGGCGAGTGGGGCGGGGGTGTTGCATACGAGGCGATCGGGCGATCAGCCGTTTTGGAAATCTGTCCCGCAAAATCGCTAGTGAGATGGAAATGTTGGCTAGGCTGAAGACAGCCAGGCTTTTGATTCTCTGCATTCCAATGCCTTGGCCGTCCACTGCCGCTTTTCAATAACCGATCGCCCATGGGTTCCCGGACTGAGTTCAAAATTTTAGAACCTGGGTTCAGGGTCTGCGTTGAGTTGGCCAGTTCGGGCAAGTTTCCCCTGTGCTTACCCCCTGGCCAGCCGGCCTCCGTGACCAGGGAGGATGGCCAGCGATCGCTGAAGACTTATTCGGGCCCCGTCGCCATGTTTCCTAATCGTTCTCCTCGTTTGGCTGCCCAGTTGCCCCCTGCCGGGCGATCGGGCCCTGCTGCTGCGCGTCGGTGGCGGGGACTTTGGGGCGGGGCGATCGCCCTGTGGTTGGGTTGGCCCGGCGTTGCGTTGGCTTATCTCCAGTCGATCGACCCGGTTCCCAGTCCCAGTCCCAGCCGCCCTGTGACACCCACGCCAACGCCAACGCGCCCGCCGACTCCCACTCCCATCCTGACTCCCAGCCCAATTCCCACCCGTCCCCCGACTCCGACCCCAACGCCAACGCGCCCTCCAACGCCGACCCCAACGCCAACCCGCACACCTACGCCAACGCCAACCCGCACACCTACGCCAACGCCAACCCGCACACCTACGCCAACGCCAACCCGCACACCTACGCCAACGCCAACCCGCACACCTACGCGCCCGCCCGATCGCGCGGCTCCCTGCCTGAACGAGGGCGATCGCTACCGGGCCCGCATGTGTGAGTTGCGAGCTTCGGACGAGCGCTGGATTGAAATTCACCTCAGCAATCAGCGCTTGATCGCCTGGGAAGGAAATAAGCCCGTTTATGCGGTGATTGTGTCCACGGGCAAGCCGGGCACACCCACTTGGCCAGGAATTTTCCGAATTCAGCGCAAGCTCCCGATCGATCGAATGCGTGGTGAAGATTACGACGTGCCCAATGTGCCCCATGTGATGTATTACCACCGGGGCTATGCGATTCACGGGGCTTACTGGCATCAGCGCTTTGGCACGCCGGTCAGCCACGGTTGCACCAACGTGGCCCCGGATCATGCCCGCTGGCTGTTCAACTGGGCCGATGTGGGCACCCCGATCGTGATCCGGCCCTAGGGATTGTCGTCAAATTCCCTAAAACCCTTACTCCACCTTGGATTGATCGCGAGAGACAAGGGGCTTAAGCCCCTTGCTACGACGATTGGGGTGGAAAATTCACCATTGCGGCTTCAGCCCAGCCCATAACGACGGGGCCCAGGTCAATCAGTACCGATTCGCATCGTGCCTTCACGGGCGATCGCCCCGGCGCGGCAGGTCAGCGCGGCAGGACAGTGCCGAATTTCGGGATAATGGGGATCGTTACGGTTCGTTACATTACCCCTTCGACAATTCACGCGATCGCCCCATGCCCCGAGATCTACGCGGCTTCTTGAAGCTTTTGGATGAGCGCGGTCAACTGCGCCGGATTACGGTTCCCGTTGATCCCAACCTGGAAATCGCCGAAATTGCCAATCGGATGCTGGCGGCGGGCGGGCCGGCCCTGCTGTTTGAAAACGTCAAGGGCAGCAGCAGCCCCGTGGCCGTGAACCTGCTGGGCACGGTGGAGCGCACCTGCTGGGCCATGAACATGGAGTCGCCTGAGGAGCTGGAAACCTTGGGCCGCAAGCTGTCTATGTTGCAGCAGCCGAAACCGCCCAAAAAAATTTCCCAGGCGATCGAGTTTGGCAAAGTGCTGTTTGATGTGTTGCGAGCCAAGCCCGATATCGACCTGTTCCCCGCTTGCCATCAAGTGGTGAAACGGGGTGAGGAGGTGAATCTCAACGAAATTCCGATGATTCGCCCCTATCCCGACGATGCGGGCTATGTGGTGACGCTCGGGCTGGTGATTACCAAGGATTGCGAAACCAAGATCCCGAATGTGGGGGTTTACCGGCTGCAACGGCAATCGAACAACACGATGACGGTGCAGTGGCTGTCGGTGCGGGGCGGGGCACGTCACCTGCGGAAGGCGGCGGAACGGGGCCAAAAACTGGAAGTAGCGATCGCCCTGGGTGCTGATCCGTTGTTGCTGATGGCGGCGGCCACGCCGATCCCCGTGGACTTGTCCGAGTGGCTGTTTGCGGGTCTTTATGGTGGTTCCGGCGTGCATCTGACCAAGTGCAAAACCCTGGATTTGGAAGTGCCGGCCAACTGCGAAATGATTTTGGAAGGGACGATCGACCCGAGCGAGACGGCGATCGACGGCCCCTTCGGCGACCACATGGGCTACTACGGCCCGGCGGCTCCTGGCCCCCTGTTGCGGGTTCATGCCGTCACCCACCGCAAAGATCCGATTTACCTGACCACCTTCAGCGGCCGGCCACCCAAGGAAGAGGCGATGATGGCGATCGCCCTCAACCGGATTTATACGCCGATTTTGCGGACGCAAGTGCCGGAAATTACGGACTTTTTCCTACCGATGGAAGGGCTGAGTTATAAGGCGGCGATCATCTCGATCGACAAGGCCTATCCGGGTCAAGCCCGCCGGGCCGCCTTGGCTTTTTGGAGCGCCCTGCCCCAGTTCACCTACACCAAATTTGTGATCGTGGTGGACAAGTCGATTAATATTCGCGATCCGCGTCAGGTGATGTGGGCCGTTTGCTCGAAGGTTGACCCCGATCGGGATGTGTTTATCCTGCCGGAAAATCCCCTAGATTCCTTGGATTTTGCCACCGAAAAAGCCGGTCTTGGCAGTCGGATGGGCATCGATGCTACTGATAAGATTTACCCCGAAATCAATCGGGAATGGGGCAAGGTTTTGGAATCCGATCCGGAGGTGGCCGCCACGGTCGATCGGCGCTGGGCGGAATACGGCTTGGCGGATATTAATCTGATGGAAGTGGATGCTAATTTGTTTGGCTACGACATTCGGAGGTAGGCGATCGTGGCGGTAATCCGGGGGCTGCATGTGGCGTTGAATGTGACCGATCTCGATCGCGCCGCTGAATTTTATGGGGGCCTATTGGGGCTGGAACTCATCGATCGCCCCCTGAAGTTTCCCGGTCTTTGGTATGCGATCGGCGATTGGCAAATTCACCTGATTGTTGCGCCCCAGGTGGTGAACAGCATTCAGGACGATCGGTGGGGTCGCAATGCCCACCTGGCGATCGCGGTGGATGACCTGGAAACCCTGAAAACTCAGCTCACCGAAGCGGGTATTTCCTGGCAAGCCAGCGCCTCCGGCCGTGCCGCCATCTTCGCCCCCGATCCCGACGGCAATTTATTAGAGTTCCAGCAATCCTAAACCCCTCTCGATCGATTGCCTATCACGCAACCCATCGTCTGGACTGAAACGTCATAGTACTCACATCTCTGACAATCAGCGCGGCTAAAATAGTGGGCAGCCTTCGCAATCATGATCATCAGTGGAGCAGGAGGATGGCAACTGATGCAATCTCAATCCAGAAAATCTACGATCGCCTAACTACAGCCTTTACCTAAAATTCTAGGCACATTATGAAGAGGGACACCTAAAGAATGTAACTGGTTTACCAAGTGCGGCAACTGTACCTAGTAAGCGAGGTAAAGGCTGTATCACGCCCGAACAGCTCAAAGCGTTCTGCATTCGGTGGCAGATTGCTGAATTAGCCGTGTTCGGTTCAATTTTGCGAGACGATTTTCGTTTGAATGACGAAGTTCCCAGTGATATTGGCTTATTGTTTTCTGATCAAGAAAATGCTCGAATTCATTGGATGATACACCCTAAGATTTCAGACTATTCATACTTGGAAACTGGCATAAAAAATGGGCTGGCAATTGCCAGCCCGTATTCTACTCATGACTTTGAAGTTGGTAGACAAAAAACTTAGGACTGACCCGGCAGCAAAAACCGAATCATCATATACAAAGAAGCAGCAACGAGTTGGGCCAGCATCACCGGAATTCCATACTTCAAAAAGCGGTGGAAGGAGATACTTTTGCCATGCAACTCAGCAATTCCGGCCGCCACAATGTTAGAAGAAGCACCAACAAGGGTTCCGTTACCACCCAAAGTTGCCCCATACATCATGGCGTAGAACAACGGCAAAACTTGTGGCGGAAAGCTCCCAGAATAGTCCTGAGCTAAGATCTCTGGCCCAGCCATTCCCACATTCACCACATATTCCTTGAGCAGGGGAACCATGGCGACGACTAAAGGAATATTGGGAACAACGCTGGACACTAAGCCCACGAAGAAAATTAGGACGATCGAACCCAAGAAAATATTGGTTCCAAGGATGGCTGCCAAGACTCCTGACAAAAGACTGACCACGCCAGTTTTTTGCAAACCGCCGATCAGCACGAAAATGGACATGAAAAATAGCAATGTGCTCCAATCCACATCTCGCAAAATGTTATTAACGGTGTCAATTTTGCTGTGATGGGCTAGAAGCAAGGCTAGGGCAGCACCGAGGAGGGCAACGGCGGCAGGAGAAACAGGAATGGGCAACGACTCCCCAATCACAAAGAAGACCAACACGAGCAGCACAATCAAACCACCAAAGGCTAATGTGCGCGGGTGATTAATTTTGGGGTGGGGCAGGTCGTCCAGATTTTTCAGCTCTTTCTTCCAAGTGGTTCGGAATAAAACAGGCAGCAGCAAAATAATCACCCCGATCGCCACAGCTCCCCCTAGGCTGAGGCGAGTTAGGTATTCGGTGAAGGTTAAATTCACCGCGTCCCCAACAATGTAGGTGGCTGGGTCACCCACAATGGTTAAAAGGCCAGCACTGTTAGCCACAAAAACCATCAGAATCAGAAGGGGAACGAAATCTACGCCCACTTCTTCTGCCAATGGGGGAATTAAAGGAGCCAGCAACATGACTGTGGTGGCGTTTGGCAAAACAGCACAAATGGGCGTTGTGATGCCCACAATTCCTAACAGTAAATTTTTGCCTTTACCTTGGGCTAAAATCACCATTTGGGTGGCTAAGTAATCAAAAACTTTGGTGGGTTCAAAGGCTCGCACCAAAATCATCACCCCTAAGAATAGGGCGAGGGTTCCATGGCTCTGGCTGATATACCCGATCGCCTCTTTCAAGCTCATCACGTGGGCAAACACCAACACCAGCGCTCCCAAAAAGGCTGCAACCGTGAGGTGAATCCATTCCGTCATGATCACCACGATGACGGTGATGAAGACAATTCCGGCAATCCAAGCGTCTAGGTTTCCGATTTGCTCTGGCATGTTCGATTCTCCTTCCATTGGCTGACGAGGTTAGCTGACGGGCTAGGCTTGGAAGTGGCCTTCTTGCAGCACAAGATTCGCCCCAAAGTTTAGGCTGGTTCCCCCGCTCGATCGCCCTGCTTCAATGCACTTAAAGACCAGAGCCGATCGATTAAGCGTTGACTACGAGATAGTGAAAGTTGCAATTTGTCCATGTCGTTGATCAATGACATAAACCGACTTAATCCAATCAAGTGTTTACTCAAAGAAATCCAAACTCGGTCTAATTACCCTTGAGCTAAGAAACGCCTATCTTGAGGTTAGTTAGCCATGACTGATGAATTGTATTGACGAATTTTTTAAAAATTCTTCATTTTGCCATTGATTTTGCAGTCATCAAAACCAATAGTTCTAGGCATGTCATTCCAGGTATGAAGACAATGCTTGAAAACTCAGGTGGAATCAGCCTAAAGACTTTGGGCAACTGATAGATTTTGATGAATTTCTTTTGAGTTGGCTCGGTGGATTCAAACCTGTGTCATGGATCACAGGTTGTTTGGACAGACTGCCGTTTGACGCTAGCATGGATAACTTGGGTGGGTCAATCAAGGGGCGATCGCCTAGGATTTGGCTCTAGGTACAATTCCCAACTTCCGGTACTGTGAATAAACGAGTCAAACTCACCGTAAATTGAGTCACCAAATCGCCGTTAGACCCCGAGCAATGGATATCAAAAATGGATTCGTCGGGACAGTTGGTAATACTCCGCTGATCCGGCTCAACAGCTTTAGTGACGCAACCGGCTGCGAAATCCTGGGTAAAGCGGAATTTTTAAACCCTGGTGGGTCGGTTAAAGATCGGGCGGCCCTTTACATTATTGAAGATGCGGAACGGCGCGGGTTGCTGAAACCCGGCGGCACGGTGGTGGAAGGCACAGCCGGCAACACGGGCATTGGCCTAGCCCACATTTGCAACGCCAAGGGCTACAAGTGCCTGATCGTGATTCCTGACACCCAATCTCAGGAAAAAATCGACCTGCTGCGGACGCTGGGGGCGGAGGTGAAGACCGTGCCTGCCGTGCCCTACCGCGATCCGAATAACTACGTGAAGCTGTCAGGCCGGTTGGCGGCGGAAATCCCGAACGCTATTTGGGCCAATCAGTTTGACAATTTGGCCAATCGCCAATCCCATTACGAAACGACAGGGCCGGAAATCTGGGCACAAACGGACGGCACGGTGGACGCTTGGGTGGCAGCGACGGGCACGGGCGGCACCTATGCCGGGGTGGCGATGTTCCTCAAGGAAAAAAATCCCCAAGCGCAAATGGTGCTGGCGGATCCGATGGGCAGTGCGCTCTACAGCTACGCGAAAACCGGGGAACTGACGATGGAGGGTAACTCGATCACCGAGGGGATCGGGAACTCGCGGGTGACGGCGAATATGGAGGGCGTGCCGATCGATGATGCGATTCGGGTGACCGACCCGGAGGCGCTGGCGGTGCTATCTCAATTGATGAAAAAAGAAGGGCTGTTTATGGGCGGCTCTGTGGGGATCAATGTGGGGGCGGCGGTGAAGCTGGCGGAAAAACTGGGGCCGGGCCACACGATCGTCACGGTGCTGTGCGATGGTGGGTCGCGCTATCAGTCGCGGCTTTATAACGCGGAATGGCTGGCCAGCAAGGGGCTGGTGATGCCGGATTAGAGGGTTGAGTCCGTCGCCAGATCTGAGGGTGCGTACCCAGCGCGGTAGGATAGGGAGTCGCAATTTTTGTTGCCATTCATTTGCTTCGTCCTGTCGCTCCATCTGTCGCCATGACCGTTACCGCTGGGAACTGGGCCGCCACTGCCGGTGAGGCTGAACTGCGCGATCGCCTGTTGGATTTGCTGTGCGATCGCGCCTATCGGGAAGGGGATTTCACCCTGTCTTCGGGCCAAAAAAGCACCTACTACATCAACTGCAAGCCGGTGACGCTGCATCCTGAGGGGGCGTTGGCCCTGGGGCGGTTGCTGTTGGGGCAAGTGCCGACGGCGGCGGCGGCGGTGGCCGGGTTGACCCTGGGGGCTGACCCGTTGGTGTCGGCGGTGAGTGTGGTGTCGGCGCTGGAAAACCGCCCGATTTCTGCCCTGATTATCCGCAAGGAAGCCAAGGGCCACGGCACGATGGCCTACATTGAGGGGCCGGCCTTGGAGCCGGGTTCGTCGGTGGTGGTGCTCGAGGATGTGGTGACGACGGGGGGATCGGCCCTGAAGGCGGTCGATCGCCTGCGGGAAGCGGGCTACCAGGTCGATCGGGTGGTGGCGATCGTCGATCGGCTCCAGGGCGGCGCGGAACTCTACGCGCAACATGGTTTGGCCTTTGAGGCGCTGTTCTCGATCGCCGATGTGCAGGCCCACTACGCGGCGCGATCGGCTTAACCACAGCTACGGATCGCCGCAGACAAGGGGCTTCAGCCCCTTGCCCCACAATCGGCCAGGGGCGATCGGGGCGGTTGATGGGATTTTGATAGTTGTCTGAAATTTGTTTTTGGGAGTTTGTAACCGTGACTGGAACCCGCCTGCAAAACCAAGTGGCTGTCGTAACCGGGGCTTCTCGGGGGATTGGCCGAGCCGCTGCCCTCGCCCTGGCCGCCGAAGGGGCCAAGGTGGTGGTGAACTACGCGGCCTCCAGCGGGGCTGCCGAAAGCTTGGTGGCGGAAATTGCCGGGAACGGGGGCGAGGCGATCGCCGTGAAAGCTGATATGTCCAAACCCGACGAGGTGGATGCGCTGTTGCAAGCCACCCTGGACAAGTGGGGCCGCATCGATGTGTGGGTGAACAACGCCGGGATCACCCGCGACACGCTGTTGCTGCGGATGAAGCTGGAAGACTGGCAGGCAGTGATTGACCTGAACCTGACGGGCGTGTTTTTGGGCACAAAGGCCGTCAGCAAGGTGATGCTGAAGCAAAAGTCCGGCCGGATCATCAACATCGCTTCCGTGGCAGGGCAAATGGGCAACCCTGGCCAAGCCAACTACAGTGCGGCGAAGGCGGGCGTGATTGGCTTCACGAAGACGGTGGCCAAGGAACTAGCGGCGCGGGGGATTACGGTGAACGCGATCGCCCCGGGGTTCATTGCCACGGACATGACCGAAGGCCTGGACAGCGAAGGCATCCTGAAGGCGATTCCGCTGGGTCGCTACGGCAAGCCCGAGGAAATCGCAGGCACGGTAGCCTTCTTGGCGGCCGACCCGGCGGCGGCCTACATTACGGGCCAAACAATTAACGTCGATGGCGGCATGGTGATGGCCTAGGGAGCGCCATCATGAGAGCCACGCGCTGGGCGATCGCCCCGGAAGATGCCGATCGCGCCGCTGAGATTGCGGCGGCTACGGGCCTGTCGCCGTTGTTGGCGCAGGTGCTGATCAACCGGGGTATCGATACGCCGGAGCTGGCCGAGCTGTTTCTCGATCCGGATTTGGCGGAGCTACCCAGCCCGATCGAGGAGTTTCCCGACCTGGCCCCGGCGCTGGATCTGTTGGCAGAGGCGATCGACCGGGGCGATCGGCTCGGGATTTGCGGCGACTACGACGCGGACGGCATGACCAGCACCGCTTTGTTGATCCGCGCCTTTCGCCATTTGGGAGCCGACGTGACCGCCTCGATTCCCAGCCGGATGACCGATGGCTATGGGATTAATCAGCGGATCGTGGAGGAGTTTCACCAAAACGGGATCAGCCTGATCCTGACGGTGGATAATGGGATCGCCGCCTACGAGCCGATCTCCCGGGCCCGGGAGTTGGGCTTAACCGTGATCCTCACCGATCACCACGACGTGCCGCCCAAAATTCCCCCCGCCAACGCGATCCTGAACCCAAAATTGATCGACCCGGCCTCGCCCTACGCCGGATTAGCCGGGGTGGGCGTGGCCTATGTGTTGGCTGTGGCCCTGGCCCAGCGGATGGGGCGATCGGCCCCGTGGAAATCCCTGTTGCAACTGTTCACCCTGGGGACGATCGCGGATCTTGCGCCCCTGACCGGGGTGAATCGGCGCTGGGTGAAGCGGGGCCTCAGTTTGCTGCCCTTTTCCACGGTTCCCGGGATTCGCGCCCTGCAACAGGTGGCGGGGATCAGCGTGGCTAGCGATGGGCAACCGGACGGCAACGCCACCGCCAGCACCAGCAAAGGCCCCCTGAAACCAGAGGCGATCGGCTTTCGGCTCGGGCCGCGGATCAACGCCGTCGGCCGCATCCATCAGCCGGATGTGGTGATCGACTTGCTGACCACCGATGACAGCGGCGAGGCCCTGGAGCGGGCCATGCAGTGCGAGGAAATTAACCACAAGCGCCAACAGATTTGCAACCAAATTGAGCAGGAAGCCCATGCCTGGGTGCAGACCAGCGATCTGGATCTGAAGGTGGCGCGGGTGATGTTGGTGGTGCAACCGGATTGGCACCATGGGACGATCGGGATTGTCGCTTCCCGGCTGGTGGAACGCTACGGCGCGCCCGTGTTCATCGGCACTTATGAAGAGGACAACCCCGAGCAGGTGCGCGGTTCCGCCCGCAGCATCCCGGAATTCAACGTGTTTGAAGCCCTGGAATTTTGCAAAGACCTGCTGACCAAGCATGGCGGCCACCGGGCGGCGGGCGGTTTTTCACTCCCGGCGGCCAATCTGCCGGCCTTTGAGGCGCGGTTGCGGGAATTTGCCCAAACCTGCCTGCAACCGGAGCATATTTGCCCACTGGTGCAGCCTGATGTGCGGGCCAGCCTGAGCGAGCTGGATGGGGAACTGTACGAACAAATCGATATGCTGCACCCCTGCGGCATCGGCAACCCCGACCCGGTGTTTTGGTCGCCGGGATTGCAGGTTCTGGGCCAGCGGCAGTTGGGCCAAGATCGCAAGCACTTGCGGATCACGGTGTCCGATGGGACGGCCCAAATCGAGGCGATCGCCTGGCGCTGGGGCGATGCGTTCCCGTTACCGCCCGTGGTGGATCTGGCCTATCAGCTCAAGGAAAACCACTGGAACGGCGCGGTGAATTTGGAATTGGACGTGGTGGCGATCCGGCCCGCCGCTGGAGTGAGCGCCCCGGTGCGATCGCCCGTCGCCGCCGATCGCCCCGCCACCTACGATCCAGCCAGCCTTGTAGACAAGGGGCTTAAGCCCCTTGCCCCCAATAGCCGCCAGCCCCTTGCCCCCAGCGCCCCCAAACGGGCTAGCTTTACCTTCCGCGATCGCCCCTACAACTGCGCTTGGGGCGATCGGGACGGCCAGCCGGAACTCCGCATCCGCAACCCCGAGGGCAAAGTGCTGGCTCTGGTTGATGGCGAATCCACCGGACTGCTCGGCCCCAACCGGGAAACCGCCGAGCCGGTGGATTTGAACCATCCCTTTTTTCGATCGCTGATTGCCGCCGCTAAAGGGGCCCTAACTGGGGCTGATCTCGCTAATTCAGGCCTAACTGGGGCCGAATGACCGACAGCACCCGATCGCCCCTTAATAATTCCTCCGCCGCGGCCGCCTGCATGGGTTTGGCAAACAAAAAGCCCTGGCCATAGTCACAGCCCAACTGTTCTAGACATTGCAACTGCTCCGGGGTTTCAATGCCCTCGGCCACCGTGTGAATGTTCAAACTGCGGGCTAAGTTCACGATCGTCCGCACAATGGCGGCGCTGTCGTCCGAGTAGGGCAAATCCTTCACGAAGGAGCGATCGACCTTGAGGGCATTGATTGGGAACTGCTGCAAGCGGCTGAGGGAAGAATAGCCTGTGCCGAAATCATCAATACAGGATTGCACCCCCAACGCCTTGAGCCGTGCCAGCTTATCCACCACCGAATCGACCCGCTCTGCAATCACACTTTCGGTCACCTCAATGCGCAAACAGGCCGGCGGTAAGCCCGTTTCCATCAGGGTTCGCTCAATCTGCTGCACCAAATTTGCTTGGGCAAACTGTCGTCCCGCAATGTTGACGCTAATGGAGAGGGGGAGATGGCCATGATCCCGATGCCAGCGCGATCGCCACTGTTGCAGTTGGGCGCAGGCCGCCGCCAACACCCATTCCCCCAAATGCACAATCAAATCCGTTTCCTCTGCTGCCGCCACCATCACGGACGGCGAGATCCAACCCTGTTGGGGGTGGTTCCAGCGCACCAGGGCCTCAAAGCCCACCAACCGCAGATCTTGAATGCGGACGATCGGTTGGAAATAAACCTCTAAGCCGTTGTTGCTGAGGGCTTGGCGCAAATCGCTTTCAATTTGCAACTGCGTGAGGGTGCTGTGGTGCAACATTGGCTCAAAGACTTGGGAACAGGCCTTACCGTTGCCCTTGGCGCGATACATGGCAATATCCGCGTCGCGCATGAGGTTTTGCCAGTTGGCGTAGGGCTGTTGGGTGGCGGGATCCTGGCTGAGGGCCACGCCAATGCTGGCGCTGGTGTAGAAGTCATGGCCATGAATATGAAAAGGCTGTTTCAGGTGTTCCTGCACCCGATCGGCCACCCAAAGGGCCTCCTCACTCGTGCCCACATCGTCCAAAATCACGGCGAACTCATCGCCCCCCAGCCGGGCCACGGTGTCGTTGCACCGCAGACAACTTTGCAGACGGCGGCCAATTTGCACCAATAGTTCATCGCCCGCATGATGTCCCAGGCTGTCGTTGACCACTTTGAACCGATCGAGATCCACATACAACACCCCAAACATCCGATTGGCGTGGCGTTGGGATTGGCTGAGGCAAACTTTCAGCCGATCGACAAATAAGTTTCGATTGGGCAGCCCCGTCAAGGCATCGTAGAACGCGTTGTAGGTTAACTGTTCTTCCGCCTGTTTGCGGGCGCTGATGTCTTCAACCAAGGCCAGGGTGTAGGGTTGTGCGTCGCTGGCGGATTGCACCAGGGAAACGGTCACATTCACCCACTGGAGCTGACCGTCCTTGCGCAGGTAGCGTTTTTCCAGGGAAAAGGAGGAAATGTCGCCCCGCCACAGCCGCTGGGATTGTTTGAGGTTTTCGGCCAAGTCACCGGGATAGGTCAAATCCTGGAAGGTTTGCTGCAACAGTTCTGCTTCTGTGTAGCCCAGGAGGTTACAGAACCGTTGATTGACATGTAAATAGCGGCCATTGGGATCAATTTGGCAAATCCCGATCGCGGCCTGTTCCACAATGGCCCGAAACCGTTCTTCGCTTTCTCGGAGGGCTGCTTCTGAGCGCTTGCGTTTGTCGATGTCGGTAATGGATCCCACCATCCTTTGCACTTGGCCCCGGCGATCCCACTGGGCTTGCCCCCGGGCCGAAATCCATTTGTATTGACCATCGCGACATCGCAGCCGATATTCCATGGAATATTCATCAATTTTGCGGTTGACATAATCGTCAAAGCCCCGCAAAACCCGACCCAAATCATCGGGATGCACTCTAGAAATCCATTCCGATCGGCGGTTGCCAATTTGATCGGCTTGATAGCCCAACATGGATTTCCAGCGGCTGGAGTAGACCACTTCATCGGACTTGGGGTTCCAATCCCAAATGCCGTCATTGTTGCCCTGGAGCACCAGTTGCCAGCGGTCTTCGTTGGATTGTGCCCGATCGGCCAAGCGGGCGGGCAATTGCATCCAGCGATAAATCTGTATACCGCCAATGATCGCCAAGCCACAGCCGGTTAACCAAGTCCAGAGCGATCGACGCGAATACAGCACCCAACCATCTCGGGGCAGGGCCGCCAATTCCCAATGGCTGTTGCCCACTTGCAGGAACGATCGCACCGGTTGCTGGCGAGCCAAAATCAATTCCCCAAACTGTCGCTCCAGCGCTTGGCCCCGCACCCACACGGCCAGATGCACTGATGATTGGCGATTGGCGCGCAAATCTTCCACCACTTGGTTGACCTTGATCGCCACTTGCACCTGGATGGGGGGTTGACTCGAGGGGGCCAACTGGCGAATGGGCATGGTGGTGTTGATCAGAAGCAGAGGCCGAGGGCGATCGAACTGGAGACGGGGGAGACAAACGGGATTTAAATCCCAGGGTAAATCCGTGGCTAATGTCCAAGAGGGGGCCCGCGATCGACCCGCTGCGATCGGCTGGGGCGGACAAGCGGCTGAAGTGGGAACGCGGGGGCTAATTTCGGTGGGGAGCAACGGGGGATAGCGGTATACAACCCGCGGCCCCTGCACCACCTGCACCGCTTGGATGGCCGGGTCATCGGCAATGATTGAACCGGCAAAGGCGTTGAATGCGGCGGTGTTGAGCCGCCCTTCGGTGGCAATGTAGGTGGCGAGGCTGTAGCCCAGCATGGCCCGCACCTTCAGGTTGCTTTGAATTTGGGTTTCCAGGGCCGTTAGCTCCGCCGAAATGCGCGATCGCCGATCGTATAAACGGCGATCGCGATCGGCCTGATCAAACAGCCAAGTGCCGGCCAAAATCGCAACAACAGTTCCGCTCGCAACGATCGTGGGTAGCCAAGGCATCTTCATAGACAAAACCAAATAAGCACAAAGCGACTGGGCCGCCGCGTGATTGTTGGGGCTTCGGGGTGGGTGGTGACCTCCCGACAGACAGTTGGCAGGTGAGCGATCAACTGGGCGATCGATGGCAATCAGCGGAGATCGCCATTCGACCCCAGGGCGATTGACAGGCAGTCAACAGGGAATTGATAGGCATCAACGGGGGATCAACAGGTGATTGACAGGTCGTCAACAGGTCATGAACAGGCAATTAACACACAGGCAACTAGCACACAGGCAATGGGCGATTGACGGGCAATCAGGAGGCAGTCAATAGGCAACCCATCGGCAATCAACAGAAAAAATCTTGGCCATTCATCACCGAGGCAAACCGGATGCAATGCTGTGATCAAAGTGATGGAATAACAAAGATCTTTGGAGAAATATCTTTGCTCAAGGGTATTCATTCAAAGATATTTGCCCCTTCATGCCTGGTGTTGAACAAGGTCACATTTTAGGTGATGAATGAGAATTGCACCCTTTCATATCTTGCCTGAGGTCTGGATCAAGGGGCTGGTGGCCGCTGGGCCGACGGTCGATCGAACCTACTCGACTCCGCGGCCCCTGCGATCGGTGCTCGGGCAAGCTAATCAATCAGTGGCCGGGTGGGCGATCGGGATTGGGCCATTGCCACGGGATGCGGTTAGGAAGTGGGTTTTGAAGTGGATTGGAAAAGGAATTTTGAAAAAAGTAGCAAAATGCCTTTAAAAAATGACCAAAGAAAAAGACTAGAAAAATGCCCCACCAGCAGCCCGACAAAACAACTTGAAAAGTGGTTCTAAAATACTTCAGAAATGGCGAAACAATGCCGGTACTTTCTCAAAAATTCCAGTGAGCAATGGAATAGCTTGAGCGGCAAGAGCTGGAACCATATGGCTCAAGCCTGTCCGATCCCGAATCCCTTTCACCCAGACCAGGTTCAAAACCTGCTGTCCGCGTGACGCGAGCCTTGGTTCGTTGATGGGCTGATGGGGCCGGTTCAACCTTGCTCTCCCAGAATGTGGGAAAGCAGGGGTTGCAGCGAGCATTCTAAGGGGTTTTGTTGAGATCATCTGGCTGCAAAGGTAACAGCACTTGATAGATATTTGTGGCCCGTTCTCGCCCCTTAAGGGTAACTGGGCCAATGAAGCGGGTGGGAAAGCGGTCGCGCACATGGCGATAGGTTTCTTCTTCAATGAAAATGCGACAAAGACCCCCATCAAAGGATTTGTCATAACTTTCCAATCGGGCGGCTATGTTCACAGTGTCCCCAATAACGGTGTATTCCAATCGACGGACATTGCCAATGCAACCACTCATGACGGGGCCCGAAGCGATGCCAATCCGGATGGCGGCGGTGGGGCGGCCCCGATCGCGCCACTGTTGATTTAAGCGCTGGAGCCGTTGACCCATCTCCACGGCACAGGTGACGGCGGCGATCGCATCGTCACCCACTTGGTGATCGCGCGACTGGGGAACCGGCACACCAAACAGGGCCATGATTGCGTCACCAATGAACTTGTTCACGATGCCGTTGCGATCGAGCACGCTTTGGGTCATGGACTGCATGTACTCATTCAGCCAGGGAAAGATAATTTCCGGTGGGTTGGATTCCGCGATCGACGTGAACCCCACCAAATCCGCGAACATGACCGTGGCTGGCAAAATTTGCCCAATGAATTCCCCGCGCCGCACAATTTGGTGGCGACTTTGCCAAATCACCTGGGCCACCTGCGGGGTAACGTAGCGCTCAAACAGCTCGGTGATGGTTTGTCGATCGCGTCGTTCCTTGGCCGCCAACCCCAACGAGGCCCCAAAGGAACCGCCCACCAGCCCCAAAACCGGCGGCACGAGCGGAATCCAAACCATCCATTGCAACGCTTGCCAAGCGGCCGCCAGAATGGCCACGATGCCCAAGGCCGTCATGGCAAACAGCAGCAACGGTTGGCGCAGGGTCCAGCCTAGCAGGGTGCCCCCCACAGTCCACAGGACAATCCAGCCCATTTCCCAGGAGTCGCTCCAAACCTGCAGGAGGGGCCAGCCGTCGATCGCCGCCGACAGCAGTTGACTGGCGATCGTGGCATGGATTTCCACGCCGGAGGTGAGCTGTGGGCCCTGGTCTGTGTCGCTGTAGGGGGTATAGAACCGATCGCCCAAGCTTTCCGCCGTGACCCCCACTAACACCAGTCGATCGTAGAGGGCATCCAGGGGCACTCGTCGATTCAAAACGTCATTGGCGGAATAAACCTGGAACCCACAATTGAGCTGGCTGTCGGTGGGACAGGCCAGGCCGCGATAGTCCAACAGCAGTTGATAACCATCATCGATCGCCCCCACATAGGCTCCGTCGTTGCCCTGAAAGGGGGTGATGGTGGCGCGACCCAGTTGATAGAGGCCTGCTTCTTCATCGAGGGCTTCCAATGTGATCGGGTTGGGCTGCCGCTCCAGATAGTTCAGCGCCACCTGAGTTCCCAAACCAAACACCGCTTGATCCTGTTGATCCGCCAAAGACAAAATGGCCCGCCGAACCTTACGATCGGGATCCAGCAGCAAATCCGACGCGGCGATCGCCCCTGGTTTGTGGACGAGGGCCGGTGGCGGCGCGATGCCCTCGCCACTGACCTTGCGGATCCCCACCAGGCGATCGGACTGGCGCAGCAATTTTTCCAGGCGATCGTTGCCCGGGGGCATGGGAAAATCCCGAACCAAGTCCAGCCCAATCATTCGGGGTTCATATTCTTCCAGCGTTTCCAGCAAGTCCGCCAACTTTTCATCGGAAAGGGGCCATTGCCGAAACAGTCGCAAGTCCGTTTCCGTCACCACCACTAACGCCACCCGTTGCTCCAAACGGGCCGGCCGCCACCGCACCAACAAGTCAAACGCGGCCCACTCTGTCCCCTGCATCCAGCCCAACCCCCGCACCGTCACCACCACCACCGCCACCAACAGGGCGATCACGGTTCCATCGCGCCAAGACAACAACACTGACCCGGCCCATAACCGATTCAGGAGGCGAATCCATTTCGTAAGGGTTTTAAGCAAGGGTTGAGCCAACATGGAACGCAGGCAACAGTGGGCGGATGGTCATTGGGGATGGCCGGGCTGGTCAAGTGCTAAATCATTGCCTCGTTGATCCGCTTAGATCTCCTTGAAGCTGCTCGGATCTCCTGAAATCTTCTCGGATCTCCTTGAACCTCCTTAGATCTACTCAGATCGCTGGATTGCTATGAATTGATGATGCTTGAGATCAGTAATTGAGTGAGAGTCGCCGCGATCACCCCCTACCTTAGCCTTGAATCCTCAGAATCGCTGATTCTGGAACATTTGTAGCCTGCTTGGCTGGATAACGAGCAAGATCCCCGCATCAAAACGAAGAGGCGTTGCGGGCCAAGGTGGCGGCTGGCTCGTCAAAATTGATACTTGAATTGTCCCCTTCTCACCCCCTGGCCCCATCGCGATCGGGATCGGGTCGATATTTGGTTGGTATCGGGTCAAGGGTTAGCAAATCCCGATCGACCCGCTTCAGGCATTCTCCAAGGCTTTCGCCCTCTTCCTAACCCTGGACAAGCCTCCCCCCAAAGCCGGACAATCTGAGGCGGTCTTTTTGCGATCGCCCGTTCGATCACCCGCCATGAGTCAAGCATCTACCCAACCCAACACCCAACCCAAATTAATCATCCACGGCGGTGCGGGCAGCTCGCTCCAGGGCAAAGGGGGCGTGGCTGCTGTGCGCGCGCTGCTGTCCGGCATTGTGGAGCAGGTCTATCAGCGCCTGCTGGCCGGGGCCAGCGCCCAGGAGGCAGTGGTGCTGGGCTGTCGGTTGTTGGAAGATGAACCGCGTTTCAATGCGGGTACGGGGTCGGTGTTGCAGTCCGATGGGCAAATTCGCATGAGCGCATCGCTGATGGATGGCAGTGCCCAACGGTTCAGTGGCACGATTAATGTGTCGCGGATCCAAAACCCGATCGAGCTGGCGGCCTTTCTGCAAACCCAGAGCGATCGGGTGTTGTCGGATGTGGGGTCGGCGGAGTTGGCGCGGGAGTTAGCCCTGCCGATTTATAACCCGCTAACGGATTTACGGCTGAATGAGTGGATCGAGGAGCGCAAGGACAACTTCAGCAAGCGATCGATGGCTTCCACGATCGCCGAGGTTGAGGCCGGTGCTCGATCGGACTCGGCGGGCCGCGGCACGATCGGGGTAGTGGCGCTCGACCAACAGGGGCGTGTGGCCGCTGGCACTTCCACCGGGGGCAAAGGCTTTGAGCGCATTGGCCGGGTCAGCGACTCTGCCACTCCAGCGGGCAACTATGCCACGGCCCGCGCGGGTGTGAGCTGCACCGGCATTGGCGAAGACATTTTAGATGAATGCTTGGCGGCCAAGATTGTGATCCGGGTGGATGACGGCTTGGGCTTGGTGACGGCCTTTGAAAAGTCGATGGCAGAGGCGGCCGATCGGGGTCGCGATTTGGGGGCGATCGGGCTGGATGCCACCGGGGCGATCGCCTGGGGCAAAACCAGTGAAGTCTTGCTGGCTGCCTACCACAACGGCACGACCCTGGGCGACACGCTGGAGTTGCCCGACGGGTTGCAAGTGGGCAGTTGCTAGGGTCGATCGGTTCCGGCACGGCCCGTTGGACTGGTTAAAATTGATATAGCCAAACCGTGCCGCGCTGCTATGATTGCCGTTCCTAATTACATCAGCCCTGCGGATTATTTGGAACTAGAACAAGCCAGCCCCCACCGCCACGAATATCGGCAGGGGCTGGTTTATGCGATGGCGGGCGGCACGGATAACCATGATCGAATTGCCCTCAATTTGTTAACGCTCATTAATTTGCACTTGGGCAATTCAGACTGTCGGTTTCATTCGGGAAATGTCAAAGTTGCCTACCAAGATCAGTTCTATTACTATCCCGATATTTTTGTAACCTGTGACCCACGCGATCGTATGGATCGACAGGTCAAACGCTATCCCAAACTGATTGGAGAAGTGCTTTCGCCCAGTACCCAATTGTTCGATCGCACCCAAAAGTTTGAGGACTATCAAAAACTGGATTCGTTAATGGAATATCTGTTAGTTTCACAGGATCAACCCCTGGTCAGTTGTTATCGTCGCCAGGTCGATGGTTCTTGGGCATTAACGGTTTATCAAACGGGCGATCGGGTAATGCTCACCAGTCTAGACCTGGAGTTTCCAATCAGCGCTCTGTATCAAGGTTTGGATTAGTTAATCAACACTATTTACCGATGCAAAAGCGGCTGAAAATCCGATCGAGCACGGATTCCGTCACCTCTTCACCAGTGATTTCCCCCAGGGCTTGAATCGCATCCCGCAGGTCGATCGTCCAAAAGTCTAGGGGCAATTCCTGGGCCATGGTTTCGCACACCCGCCCGATCGCCTGTTGCGCTCGCAGCAGGGCCGCCGCCTGCCGCTGATTAATCGCCACATCCAAATCCGCCGCCTGCACCCGGCCCGATCGGGCAATTTGCAAAATCGCCTGCTCCAAATCGTCAATGCCGCGCCCTTCCGCCGCCGCCGTGTAAACCACCTGGGCAAAATCCTGGGGCAGCAGGGACGAGATCGTTTCCGGAGCCACCAGATCGATTTTGTTCACCACCAAAATGGTTGGCGGCAAGGGCCGATCGGGGTCGGCGGCGCGGATTTGTTCATAGATGGCTCGATCGCCCCCCGTCCAGCCCCGGGGCGCTTCGATCACCAACAGCAGCAGGTCTGCCGATCGGGCCGCCGCCCGCGATCGCTCCACCCCAATTTTTTCCACCAGGTCATCGGTTTCCCGAATCCCCGCCGTATCCAGCACTTGGATCGGGATGCCGCCCACCACCAGCCGCGATTCCACCACGTCCCGCGTGGTTCCCGGTAACTCCGTGACGATCGCCCGATCGCTCCGGCTCCAGGCATTCAACAGGCTGGACTTGCCCGCATTCGGCCGCCCAACGATCGCCACCTTCAACCCACTTCGCAACAGTTCGCCCCGATCGGCCGTGGCCAACCAGCGATCGATCTGGCTGGCGATGGTTTGCAAGGCCGTCGTAACTGCTGGCAAATCCAGCGGCGGCAAATCATCCTCAAAGTCAATGCGGGCCTCAATTTCCGCCAACCAATCCATGCAGCTCGATCGCAAATCGCGAATCGGTCGGGCCAGCTTCCCTTGCACCCCCGCCAAGGCCGCCTGGGCCGCCTGGGGCGACTGGGCCCCCACCAAGTCCGCGACGCTTTCCGCTTGGGTCAGGTCAATCCGCCCATTCAAAAACGCCCGCAGGGTAAATTCCCCCGGTTGCCCCAGACGCGCCCCCTGCTGCAAACAGAGCTGTAGCGTTTGTTGCACCACCATCATTCCCCCGTGGCAGTGGAGTTCCACCACGTCTTCGCGGGTGTAGGTGCGCGGAGCCGCCATCAACAACAGCAGCGCTTCGTCAACGGTTTCGCCCGTTTGGGGATTGTGCAAATAGCCATACAAGATTCGGTGGCTTTCCCAGGGTTGGGAGCCGGGGGCCCGAAAAATTCGCCGGGCGATCGCCCAGGCCTCGGGCCCCGACATCCGCACAATGCCAACGCTGCCCTGTTGCGGCACAATCGCCGTGGCGATCGCGGCGATCGTGTCTTGCTTTGTGGCCGATGCACCCATAGGTTCGGTCTGTTGCAATCCTCTGCAATGGTTCTGTTTTCAGGAATCAGGGGACTGATCTCGGGCATCAATTAGCCCAAATTAGCCCATGGGTTTAGAGGATGTCTGAGGAGTAACTTGGGATCCTGGCAAAGCACTCGTAGTCTCGGGGGCAAGGGGCTTAAGCCCCTTGTCTTTAGTTGATCGGTGAGACGTTGATCGGTGAATCGACGTTGATCGGTGAGATCTGAAAGGTGGCAGTTTGGGCTTGGCAGATATCCTCTCAGAAAACTCATTCAGGGGCTGAATGATGAGGAAATTAACTCTCAGGAGTTGAGTTCTCAGGAGTTGAATTTGAGGGCGTGGGGATCAATGCTGCCTGTTCCAAAGCCAGCTTTTGGGTCAGTTGGGCCCGCAGGGTTTCGATGCGCTGGCGATTGAGTCCCAAATCTGATTCTCCCAATCGCGAAGCCGATCGCACCTGAATTTGATTGGTTTCTCCATCTAGCAAAAATTCCACATCATCCACAAACCCCAGTAACGGTGTGGCGAATTCTGCATAGAGATAATCGGGCGATTCAGTAATCACGGTGGTGCGTTCCGTTGCTTTCACCAATTCGGTCAGGGCCGCAAAAACGTGATCAGCGTCGCCCATCACCGGAAGCGGGGCGATCGTATGTTGCAAATCCGTGATTGGGGTTTGGCTGCTGACGCAATTGGGACTGTTGGGACAGGGGCGAAGTTGACCCGCCACTACGCCCAAGTTTTCGGGGCGATTGCCCGCAAACAAATTGCCAAAAACAGAACCCATGACCGGCCCGGGCGCGGCCCAGGCCGTGGTTGCCGGGAGCCACAGCAGCAGGGCCGCCACCCAAGCCAACCAGCCGGGGGCGTTGCCGTTGCCCGATCGCAGCGAATGGCTTTGGGTTCTGAACTGATTTTGATCTTGTGATTTCCCCATCACCCCACCCATAGGTTACATCCGCCGTTTGTTAATTTTGGGTTTTGAATTGAATGAACTGAATTGAATGAACTGAGCTAGATCGGCTCAGCTTTCAGTCTAGTTGAGCTGAATTTGGGTCAAGTCAACTGGGCAAATCTTCAGGCCAGCACTGTTGCAAAATCAGGGATGCATCTTCACGGAGCCAGCCCGACGCTGCGGAACGGATGCGGTCGATCGTTTTCCCTGGCCCTAGAGTAACGATTTCCCAAAAAGTTGGCTGGCTGGGATCCGGGTTTGGGCAAAACCATGGGCGCAAAAAAGGGCGCGGTAGCTCCCACGCCCTGGCCCTTAAGTTGTCTTGGCTTGAATGGGATTCAAGTCCCGCTCGATCGAGCTGGGGATTTAAGCAGCCGATTCCGCTTCAGCGGCGGCCTTCACCTTGCGGGGATCGAGCTTAATCGTCAGGTAGCGGATTACGTCTTCGCTGAGGCGCATGGCCTTTTCCATGGGGGCGATGTGGCTGCCGGTGGCGTGCTCGTAGTTCATTTGGATGTACACGCCTTCGCGGCAACGGTTGATTTCATAGGACAACCGGCGCTTGCCACGGTGTTGGATTTCAAGGCCGGTGGCTCCTTGCTCCGTCAGCATCGTCCGATATTTGTTGATGTTGGCATCCACGGCCTCTTCGTTGAGGTCGGGGCGCAGGATGTACATCGTTTCGTAGAGGCGATTTGCAGACATGGATGGGTAGTTCCTTGCGGACAATAGAATGGTCGATCGGGCTGACTGGGGGGCAATGCTGAGGGCCCCGCTGTTGCCGATCGACAAGGATTCACGGGCTGTATATCATACCCCACCGAGGGGCTGCCCGATCGCCCCAATTCTCCCGATCGCCCCGATGCGATGGACAGCGATTAGCGCACCTGCATATGCACCGCTTCCGAGAGGCTGGGAATTTCTGCCAAGCGCCCCAAGGCTGATTGGACGATCGAGTAAATGGCCGCCACCACAACCCCCAAGAACACGGTGCTGGCTAGGGTTTGTACCACAAAGCCCCCGATCGGCTGGAAAACATACTGAATCACCAGCCCACAAAGGGACACCAAAATCGAAATCAAAATCGATTGCATGGTGTTGAAGCGAATGAAATAGCTGATGTTGCTGTTGCGAACCACCAACAGGAACAGCACCAAAAAGATGATGAAGCTCATGAAGGGAATTTGGTAAAGCTGGATCAGGGGCAGCAGCGGCACATACAACACCGTCAAAAACGGCAGTTCCCGGAAGATGGAGCCACCAAAGCCCACCACATCCACCAGCGGCAGGGCATAGACCAAAGCACCAAACAGGCGATCGCGCCAAGTTGTCGTCGTTCCGCGCCAGTTCACGATCGGCATCTCCCGAGAGCAATGAATTGATCTATTCTAAACGCTCTATTTTAGACGCTGGTTTAGGTTGGCTCTTGGGGCGATCGCCGCACCCGATCGCCCCGGATCATCCCCGGCTGGGTCTAGGGCTTGTCATCCAATGAAGTTGCTTGAAGCTGAAATAGACCTCTTGCACGAATAAAGCAGTAGTGTAGAAAGTCGTCGTCACCATGATCGGGAGATGCTCTACGAAAGCCTCGCCTCGCTGCCCCCATCACAGTTTCGCCGTGCCTGTGGCTTCAGTCGCTCC